>NZ_CP019344.1:0-600000 GCF_002117125.1 Nonlabens spongiae | reverse complement strand
AGATATGACACGGCTAAATTCAATTTTGACGGAGATAACATAGTAGATGCCATGGATGCTCCAGAAATAGGCAACTGGGAAGAAAACTTTTCTATTAATAAAAATGGTACACTTTTGAGTATTGAGAACAGAGCAATGCCTACGCACGAAGAGATCATTCTTTTTGATTTCTCAAATGTGATTCACACTGATTTTGAATTAAGAATGAATCACGAAAATCTAAATATAAGCTTAGAAGCAATTTTAGTGGATAGTTACACCAATACTGAAATGACACTTAGTTCTGGATGGAACAACTACACGTTTACTGTAGACCTTAACGACGCTTCAAGTTTTGCCAATGGAAGATTCTCCATTAAATTTATAGATACTACTTTGTCGACTGTCCAAACTGGTATCGCAAGTTTTGAGATGTATCCTAATCCAAACAACGGTGAATTACTTACCATTCAAACTGGAGCTGATCTAGAGAATGGTAATATAACCTTCTACACTACTCTAGGGCAGCAAATGAAAAGTCTAAATATCAACTCTGGAATGAATGTAGTTGATATTAAAGATTTAAAGGCTGGTATTTATCTGGTACAAATCAATAGTGGCGACCACAGTACCACACAAAAGCTGATCATCAAATAATGAGATTCAGCACTGTATCAAAAAAGGCGTCCGAATGGGCGCCTTTTTTATTTTCTGTTTGATCTTCTATTTTCGATCTAGATAATTATTGAATCTCAGCCGTGAGACCTCCTTCCAGCAGCGCGCTGCAACGAGGCTTTAAATCATCGTAATCACCGGTTTTTACATCACACTTTCCTTTGTAGTGAACGATAAGCGAGCACTGCTCTGCCTGAATGGGCGTGTGGTCGCAAGTCGCAACCAGCATATCGATCACGTGATCAAAGGTATTCACCTCATCATTGAAAAGAACAATCTTATGCTCTTTGCTCACCTGCTCCTTTACCGCTACCTCCTGCTCTACTTCTGGTAAAAGCTCTTCTAAAACTGAATTTTTCATTGTGCAAATATTATAATCCTTGAGAAATTCCTGTATTTAAAGCGTGTTAATTCTTAACCATCCTGAGGGCCACCCAGTTATCACGCTCTTTCTGTGAGTCGTAAACCAGCCCTACTTCTTTACAGGCGTCTACAAGTGTAGGTATATTTTCTTGATAAAAACCACTGAACCAAATCACTCCACCACTTTCCAAACAATCTGAATAGGCCTTGACATCGTTCAGTAAAACATTTAAATTGATATTGGCAATAATCGCGTTATAAGATCTTCCTGAAAGCTGTTCTGCGCCGCCCAAAATCACTTCAACTTTATCTGCCTTGTTGCGGGCTACATTTTCAACGGCGTTTTCATAACACCAGGTGTCTATGTCAATAGCGTCAATAGCAACTGCACCGCGCATCTGAGCGAGTATGGCAAGAACCCCAGTTCCGCTGCCCATATCCAGCACTCTTTTACCGGTAAGATCTTCCTCCAGCAAAAACTGAATCATCATGTGGGTAGTCTGGTGATGACCGGTCCCGAAGCTCATTTTTGGCTCGATCACTATGTCGTATTCTGCTCCTCTCGATTCGTGGAATGGCGCTCTGACTTCGCACCGTTCTTCTACCATAATGGGTGAAAAGTTGGATTCCCACTCCTTGTTCCAGTTAGTGGGTGGTACGTCCGCTTTCGCGAAAGCGAGATCTACAAAATCATTTTCCATCAATTCAAAACCTTCCAGCAAATTGTCACTGTCCAGAGATTTTCTGATATAAGCTTTGCAGCCCTTCTCAGTTTCTATAAAACTCTCAAAATGGAGATCGCCCAGTTGTGACATGAGCACATCAGTCCAAGGCTCAGTCGGTTGTACGGTGAAGTTGTACTCTACATACAACTGATCTGTAATATTATTTTCCATAACGGTAATGTCCGGTTATTTTATAGCTAAAAAGACAGTCCTCGAGCACTTGACCAGAACCTATGTTGTGAACCATCAAGTAGCGGTCACCAGCTCGATTCTTAGTATTTGAGACAATCCCGATGTGAGTGAGGTTATTAGGCAAAACCCAACTCACGACATCACCAGGTTGATAGATTTGAGCATCTTTTTCTGTGCTGAGGCTCTCACCTTTTCGCTCAAAAAACCTGCGCAGATTAGGCACCCTGCGATGATCGATGTTTGTGTCTGTTCTAGACAGTCCCCACAACTGCGGATATCTTTTAAAATGAGACTTCATATCTTCATGCACCAGCTGCTGCAAATCGATGCCCATTTTACGATAAGCTCTCACCACCACATCAGTACAAACACCGTACTGAGCAGGAACGTCTCCCATGGGATAATCAATGGTAAAATACTGACCATTATAGGTAACTTGGTCCTGAGTCAATTCTTCTGCTGCCCTTGCGAGTTTTTCATAAAAGTCTGTGTTGCTTGAATAAAATAGCAAGAACACGATGTATATCAACCTTGAGAGCTGCATCATGTTAAGAAGATATGAGTTTAAAGATGCTCTTAAAATTAAAACGCATTTGCAATTTCAATAAAACTTTGTGCATCCAGAGACGCACCACCCACGAGACCACCATCCACATCAGGCTGGGAGAAAATCTCTTGAGCATTGCCGGGTTTCACGCTACCTCCGTAAAGAATGGAGGTATTGTTAGCCACGTCATTATTGAAAAGTTCTTCCAGTTGCTTACGGATCTCTGCATGCATGTCTTGAGCTTGTTCTGGGGTCGCAGTCTCTCCTGTCCCTATCGCCCAAACCGGTTCATAAGCAATCACCACGTGCTCCATCTGCTCTGCAGAAACATCATTGAGTCCATTTTTGATTTGGTCAGCAACCGTAGTCACGTGTTTACCCGCTTTTCTTTCCTCGAGCATCTCGCCACAACAAAATATCACTCGCATCCCTTTGTCAAGAGCGGCACGAGTTTTTGAATTAAGTAATTCATCTGACTCTCCATAAATTTCACGACGTTCTGAGTGACCTATGATCACGGTTTTTACGCCCACACTCTGTAACATATCTATGGAAACTTCCCCAGTGAATGCTCCTTTGTCGGCCTCACAGCAATTTTGGGCTACTACTTCTATAGGAGTTTCTAGGGTGCTGTTAAAAGCTGGGTATAAAAATGGAAATGAAGGTGCGATCATCAGTTCACAATTGAACTCTTTTACGAGACCCGTCTTAAGGTCAGTAATTAGGCTTTGTGTTTGCGGTAGGTCGCAATTCATTTTCCAGTTTCCGGCAACGATTTTCTTTCTCATATTTTTAGTTTTTCAGTCTTTTGTTTTTATGATCTTGCTTGTGGGTATTCCGCTTTCGCGCTTCGCCTTCGACAAGCCTACGGGGAATGAAGGAAAGCGAGATAAAACAAACACCTTTTCCTTTTTAAATTCAAGGCTCAATCCAAACTCACTCGTGGATCCAGCCAGGCGTAGATCAAATCCACTACAATATTAATGAATATAAACAGGGTAGCAATAACGAGTACTGCACCCGTAATGATGGGCAAATCTAAGGTATTGAGTGCCTCAACAATCTCTTTACCCAGACCGTTCCAGTCAAAAATATATTCCACAAACACGGCTCCTGCCAGCATGCTCGCAAACCAGCCACTTACTGCCGTGATTACTGGGTTAAGTGCGTTTTTAAATGTATGTCGAACAATGACCTGATATGTGGACAATCCTTTTGCGTAAGCGGTGGTGATGTATTCTTCATTTATTACCTCAATCAGGCTATTTCTCATAAGTTGGGTAATTACCGCGAGGGGTCTGATTCCCAAAACCACCGCTGGCAATATCAAATTGCGCAACTTGAGCTCCATGTGCTCCCCATAATCATCTAGCTCATAAAGATTCCCACTCATGTTGAGTCCGGTGGTTTCATGAAGAAGGTAACCGAAAAAGTAGGCAAACAATATCGCGCTAAAAAAACTGGGAACACTCATGCCGAGCGTACTAATCACTTGAATGGATTTGTCGATCCAGCCATCCCGATGCAAGGCAGAGACCACTCCTAGAACTACACCCAGCAACAAAGCAATAAAGATGGCTGAAACTGCGAGCAAGATGGTATTGGGCAAAACTTCACCGATGACTTCGCTTACAGGTTTACCCGTTTTTTGAAAAGACTCGCGTAAATAAGGCGCTTTGACCATCATGATAACTGCATCTGAATCAACCAGTCGGAATCCTGAATATCGATCATCAGGAAAGGTAAAGTCTTGCGGATCACTACTGTGAAACGATAACGGACTCAAGTCGTTTATGAAGAGTAAATACTGACTGCCCAGCGAGCGGTCAAAACCGTATTTTGCATTCAGGTTCTCCAGCTGCTCAGGCGTTTGATTCTGTCCCAGCATCATTTCGGCTGGATCGCCTGGAAGTAAATAGAAAAGTAAAAAAATTACGGTCACGACGCCATATAGGGTCAATACTGCGTAACCCAATTTTTTGAGCAGGTAGCTGATCATAGATCGAGATCCTCAAAATCGTTCCAGTGCGATTTGCCCGTGATCACTCCCTTTTCCAGCAACATCACTGCCGGCGTGGATCGGACAGCGGTTTTCAGCTGGGTGCCGTCTGTGGTGTAGGATTTGATATTCAGATTATAAGCGTCGAGCAATCTTTTAACGTCTTCAGGATTGTTTGCGGCAAGTACAAAAACTTCATAACCATTAGTTTCAGCACGTGAGGCAAAATCACCTACTTTTTCCATCCCGCCAGCCTCGGCACGATCTACATCATAAATCAGGATGAGTGCTACTTTTTCCTTATCTAAGATTTCTTGAGTGTAATCCTCACCGTTTTCAGTAATGGAGAAATCATGTATTTTGGGAAGCTTAGCTTCTTGAACCGTGCGGGTTTCCACTTTATCGTAGTCACCATAACCGTCTGGTGGCAATCCATCGGTGGTGATAATGGTCTCTACTCCGTCAATCGTGTAATACCAATCGTAGGCATAAATATCTCGCTCATTGGGACCTTTCTTCATCGCGGTCTCTATATCGGTACCCACCTTGTATGCTCTGAAATCGAGCACTGGTAAATGCATCAAAACGTAATAGCCTAATAAAAGACAAAGGCATGTTGTGACGAGGATGATGATGCTTGAGGTCGCTTTCGCGAAAGCGGAACCCCACAAATCTTGTTTCACAAACAAAATCACGATCATGACAAGCAAAATGACGTCTTTCCAAAATGATTGCCACGGCGTCAACGGAATCGCGTCACCAAAACAGCCACAATCCGTCACCTTATTGAAATATGCCGAATAAAAAGTCAGGAACGTGAAGAACAGGATCATGAGCAACAGCGACCATATCGTGAATTTCTTCTGAAAACCCAGCAAGAGCATCACTCCCAGTACCACTTCAAAAATCACCAAGAAAATTGCCAGTGGCAGAGCGAATGGTTGTAAAAACTCCAGCCCGAGCACCGCAGCACTGAAATATTCATCGAGTTTATAGGAAAATCCCAGCGGGTCGTTGAGCTTTACCAATCCACTGAAAATGAATAATATTCCTACAAACCAGCGACAAAAGGCAACAATGGATTTCATGCAATTTTAGTTTGCCTCAAAGTTAGCTTTTGTAGCACTTTTGGGCAAAACGAATTATATCTTATCAAAGTTCCTTACGTTACATTTATAGGAATGAATCGGTTATGACTCAAAACTATCGACTCGATGATTTTAAGACCTACTCTCCCGTATCGTAGAAAAATTGTTCTCTAATGATTTTCCCGTCCTGCACCTGATAAACGGCGAGCTCATTCATCTGGCTGCGCTGTCCAGAAGGTTTGTGTGTGGTATCCATCCAAAAGCGTACGGTAAAATGATTGTCAGCAACGAGTGGATCAGAGACCTCAGTCCCATGTACATCAAAGTTTTCTTCCCACCATTGCCCTTTTTTCTGAATGCCTTCCATCCCATGAACTTCTTTCATAGGTTCAACCATTTCTACGCTAGTGATTTTAGGACTGTATAATTCTTGATATGCCTTGTTTTCTTGATTGTTACGACAATAATCAACGAGTTGGTTTGCAATTTCTTGGGTAGTCATGATTGTTTAGTTTTAAGTTATGTATAAAAGTACTCAGAATTTGAAAATTACTGCAACTCAACCTTGAGGATTATCGAATTCAAGTTTATTTAATCGCTCTCGATCAGTAATCTTATGGCTTCAATTGCGACCTTTGCAGTATGAATTCAACTTCATCTAAGACAACTTTAGGACTCAATTTACCTACAGATCCCAGATGGGTAGATCTCGCATCACTCAGCTTGCAGGATATCCTTACCGATCATGCATTTTGTGAGCAAAAAGCAGCCAGTTCAATCATTTCCATTATTCAGATGCACTCTGACAAACCAGAGATCGTAGAGGCTCTCGCGCCAGTGGTTACCGAGGAATGGGGACATTTCCGCATGGTGCTGGCAGAACTCAAAAAACGAGGTCTTACACTCGGCATTCAACGACCTGATGAGTACATCAAAAAACTCATGAAAGGCAAGCCCAAAGGTCAGGGACGGGATCAACTATTTTTGGATCAATTACTGATCTGCGCACTCATAGAGGCGCGTAGTTGTGAGCGGTTTAGATTGCTTTCGCGAAAGCTAACAGATCAAGAGCTTCAAGAATTTTATCACAAATTCATGGTCGCCGAAGCAGCTCATTACAAGTTGTTTCTGAAATTAGCAAAACATTATTTTGAAGATCAAATAGTCATGGATCGCTGGCAATACTGGCTAGACTATGAGGCTGAATTTTTACCCACCTTGCAGGTACGAGGAGATCGTATGCACTAGGTTAATTTAAAGTATCAAATATCAATGATCTCCGACAACATTAAAAAAATAGAGAGAGATATAGCTGATCTAAGATCAGATTTAAGAGAGCACGCTTTATACAGTGACCTTACAAGCCTAGACGATGTACGCACCTTCATGAAGTACCATGTTTTTGCGGTTTGGGATTTTATGTCACTTTTAAAATATCTTCAAATAAAACTGACCTGCACGGAACTTCCATGGATGCCGGTTCAGCATCCTTCCCTAGCCCGTTTTATCAACGAAATCGTTCACGGTGAGGAAAGTGACATCAATGAAATAGGAGAGCCAAAGAGTCATTATGAGATGTACCTTGACGCTATGAAGCAAATGGGTGCTTCTACCCGAGCCATTGAAGAATTTATATCTGCAATTCATGAAGGAAAATCAGTTTCAGAGGCTATGGAATTAGTAGATGTTCCAAAAGGGTTGAAAGATTTTGTGAATTATACCTTTGAAGTCATTGCAACAGATCAGCCTCATCTCGTAGCAAGTGCTTTTACATTTGGAAGAGAAGATGTGATTCCGGATATGTTCATGGAAGTTCTCAAAAGTGCTGATCCTGAAAATATTGAGTATAACAAATTTATCTATTATTTGGAACGCCATATTGAGCTGGACGGCGACGAGCATGGTCCACTATCGCTAAAAATGGTCTCTGAACTTTGCGGTGCAGATGATGAAAAATGGAATCAAGCTCTTGAAGTTGCTAAAAAATCTCTTGAAATGAGGATCAATTTGTGGGATGCAATCCACAAATCCATAGTCGCTCAAAACCAACCAGTTCTCTAACAAATTTTAATTATACGGCTCTTGAGTTTTTTCACCGATAGAAATTACCGAAAATCTTTACGTACCAGCATCGTTGCGATCTATCTGATTATTGTGGCTGGAGCGGTGGTGCGCATGACTGGATCTGGTATGGGATGTCCCGACTGGCCCAAGTGTTTTGGATACTGGATTCCTCCTACGCAGCAACATGAAATTGAGTTCTCACCCAATACACCCTATAAAAAAGGGATGGTGATCATTCACAATGAGGAGTTGAGGGTCGCAAAAGCTAATTTTCAAACGGGAGACAGTTATCAGGAAAAGAACTGGGAAGCCTACACAAAACATGACTATAATGTTTTTAATGTTTACCATACATGGACTGAATATATTAATCGACTTATAGGAGCGCTGGGAGGCTTGGTGGTTTTAATCATGTGCGTTTTTTCATTGAAATACGCTCGTTCCCGACCTAAAATCACAATTTTAAGTGTTGTAACTCTTCTCGCCATGTTGATTCAGGCCGTGATTGGCAAGATTGTGGTGGACACTAACCTCTCTCCTGTCTTGATAACCATCCACATGATTGTAGCCTTGTTGATCGTAGGTCTACTAATTTATCTGCTGCACGCTGTTCAACCTGCAGATTTGCGTTATTCTTCAAACACAAGGTTTGTAAACTTTTCACTTTTGCTGATTGTGTTAACCCTCATTCAAGTAGCCATGGGAACGCAAGTGCGTCAGTACATCGATGATCAAGTGGATTTATTTGGTTACCCGTTACAGTCAGATTGGCTTGAAAACGGACCAATCATCTTTTACATCCATAGAAGTTTCAGCATTCTCCTCGTTGGGCTTCATGCATGGTTTATTTACAAGGGAATCAAAACTTTTAAGCACCCTAATTGGGCCTACGTCTCACTGGCAATTATGATGGTTCTCACCATTCTAAGCGGAATTTTAATGAATTATGCTGAATTCCCATTTGGCTCTCAAGCATCACATTTGGTTATTGCATCATTGATACTCGGCGTTCAGTTCTATTTATGGATGCGGTTACGAGTCGCTCAATCTGCGACAGTTTCATAGATCAGGTTTATTCAAGTTCTCTGTGATTCTGACGATATTCCAGGATCGTTATATTCTTGCTGATCGTGCCTTAAAGCCCATCATTTTTAATAGTTTTGTTTCACTCACAAAAACTGATAAAATACCCACATGAAAATATTAGCAAACGACGGAATCTCAAAAAGCGGAATTGAAAAATTAGAATCTGCTGGGCATGAAGTCATTACTACAAATGTTGCTCAAGATCAGCTTCAAGCATATATAAATAAAAATGACGTAGCCGTATTGCTGGTAAGATCTGCAACCACAGCTAGAAAGGAATTGATAGACAACTGTCCTAGCTTAAAAATCATAGGTCGTGGCGGTGTAGGAATGGATAATATTGACGTTGCTTATGCTAGAGAAAAAGGTCTTCATGTAATCAATACGCCTGCTGCAAGTAGCGCAAGTGTTGCTGAGCTTGTTTTTGCTCATTTGTATGGAGGCGTGCGTTTTTTATATGATTCAAATAGAAATATGCCACTTGAAGGCGAGACCAATTTCAAAGGACTTAAAAAACAATATGCCAAAGGTATTGAGCTGCGCGGCAAGACTCTAGGGATTATTGGTATAGGTCGTATAGGTCAAGAAGTTGCCAAAATCGCCACCGGAATTGGAATGAATGTAGTAGCTCACGACAGCTATGCTGATAAAGCTCCGACGGTAAAATGGGAACTGTTTGATGGTCAGGAAATTTCAGTAGAGATTCCTCTTGTTGAGAAAGATGCCTTACTGGAGCAGTCTGATTTCGTGACCTTGCATGTTCCTGCTCAAAAGGATTACGTGCTGGGCGAGCAAGAGTTTGCCAAAATGAAAAAAGGAGCCGCAGTAATCAATGCTGCGCGTGGCGGAGTAATTGATGAGGTAGCTCTCGTAAATGCACTTGAGAATGAGCATTTGTCATTTGCCGCTCTGGATACTTTTGAAAAAGAACCTAAGCCTGAAGTAGTCCTGCTTATGAACAGCAAACTCTCTTTAAGTCCCCACATAGGTGCTGCGACTGGTGAAGCACAAGATCGCATAGGTGTCGAGCTCGCAGATCAAATCATTGAGATTCTCAATTAGAATTCCAATCTTTTAATATAAAAAATGGTCACCTTGAGTGGCCATTTTTAGTTTTCTCCGCAATCCACTTCCCCTTAAATTTCAGGTGTTCCAAACCGTGAAAATCCAGCATGTGCTCTTCAAGAGCTCTTGCTGATCGAGAAGCTGATTGTAATTTCTGGATTCTTTGATGGAACGCTTTCGCGAAAGCGGAATATTCAAAAAACTCATTCAACAATTTTGCCCCCTTGTTCTGACTTAGCTCCCAACAAGATTTTGAAGTGTAAAGCTCTATCGCGTTATTAGTGAAAGCTTCTTCTGAGCCACTTATGCGCCCACAGAAAGTTTCCTCATCTGCAATACCCTCTGCTCCTATTTGTGTGGTGCAAACTGGCACACCGTAGTGCATGGCATCAAAAATCTTCCCTTTGATTCCGGCTCCAAATCGTAGCGGAGCCAGCAAAACTCTTTTGCCAGCAAATGCTTGTTCTATTGATTCAGCATAACCGTGAACGAGAAAACCATCTTTGGGCTGATGCCACTGCAAATGTTTTTGAGAAGCGTATGAACCGTAAATGTGAAGCTTTGCCTTGGGTAACTGAGTTCGGATTTGAGGCCAAATATGTTTTTTCAACTGCCATACAGCATCTTCATTGGGAGCATGCTTGAAATTACCGATGTGAACAAAATCAGCAGTTTCTTCAAACGGTGGCCTACAGATTTCTTTGTGGTGTTCATGCAGCAACGGCAAGTAAAAAATAGTTTCGGGTTTAATGCTAAAAGTTTCTTGAAGCAAGTTCATTTCAAATGTCGAAATGATAAGGGAGAGATCGCATCTCTTGATACTTGCAATTTCACGATATGTATCTGGATGATTAAAGTTAATATTATCTACCGGCTCATTATTCATAATCGCTCGCTGGCGCGCCTTGCGGAGAAAGTGTAGATCTTCTGTATCTAGAATCGTTCTTGCCTCTGGGATTGATTTTTTAACCCTCCAGTGAAATTGTTCTTCTATATAAAAACGATCAAATAGCACACAATCGGGTTGCAACTTTTTGATCCACGTGTCAAATACATCATCATTAACCGCAATATGTTTTAATTCCAGATTTTTCAATACACCAGTAACCTTTTCAGGTGAGAAAGCGGCGGTCGAGCAAAAATGAATTTCAAAATTCATTTCTTGAAACATCCTGATGAGTTGCATCATACGAGAACCTGCTGCAGTACTGTTGGATTCAGGCAGGTGAGGTGCTATGATGGCAAGGATTTTACTATTCATGTCGGGTAAGATAATTTACACCATTGATTTGAACTTTTCAGAGATATAATTCTGAACTAATTTTATTAAGAATCCGTTAATAAACCGCCAGCGTATTTCTAAAGGCATTGCCCTAAAATAACTAAATTAGCAGCTTGTATTTTAAGTAGATTGATGGGTAAGATTATTGCAATTGCAAACCAAAAAGGTGGCGTAGGAAAAACGACAACAGCTGTGAATCTCGCTGCGGCGTTGGGTGTTTTAGAGAAGAAGGTTTTATTGATAGATGCAGATCCACAAGCTAACGCCAGTTCAGGATTAGGCGTGGATATAGAGTCTATCGAACAAGGTACCTATCAGTTGTTGGAACACAGTTCAAAGGCCAGCGACCTCATCATTTCCACAGAAACTCCCAATCTAGATATTATTCCTGCACACATTGATCTCGTCGCCATCGAGATCGAGCTGGTAGATATAGAAAATAGGGAATACATGCTGCGCGCTGCGCTTGAAGAAATTGAGGACAGCTATGATTATATCATCATCGACTGTGCGCCATCCCTAGGACTTCTCACGCTTAACGCTTTGACGGCAAGCCATTCTGTACTGATTCCTATCCAGTGCGAGTATTTTGCACTGGAAGGATTAGGAAAGCTATTGAACACGATTAAAAGTGTACAGAAATACCACAATCAAAACTTGGACATTGAAGGTTTGCTACTTACCATGTATGACAGCCGTCTCAGGTTATCTAATCAGGTAGTGCAAGAAGTGAACCAGCATTTTGAAGGACTCACCTTTAAGACAATTATACAGCGGAACGTGCGTTTAAGCGAGGCACCCTCTTATGGCGAAAGCATTATCAATTATGATGCTTCCAGTAAAGGGTCTGAGAATTATCTAAGCTTGGCAAACGAGCTTTTAACAAAAAACGCTTGATTACATGGCAAAAGCTACCAAAAAACAAGCTCTAGGGCGCGGACTTTCAGCATTGTTGAAAGATCCCTCAAATGATATTCAATCTGCTAAGGATAAGAATGCTGATCAGATCGTGGGCAACGTGGTGGATCTACCACTAGAGTCTATTGAAATGAACCCATTCCAGCCACGCACGAGCTTCAACGAGGAACATTTGCGCGAGCTAGCTTCTTCCATAAAAGAATTAGGAGTCATCCAGCCCATTACCGTCCGTAAAAAGGGTTTCGGGAAATATGAATTGGTTTCGGGAGAGCGTCGCTGTCGTGCATCAAAACTGTTGAGCTTAGAGACTATTCCAGCTTACGTGCGCATCGCAAACGACCAGGAATCGCTGGAAATGGCACTGGTCGAGAACATACAGCGTCAGGATCTAGATCCCATCGAGATCGCCCTCTCCTACCAGCGACTCATTGAAGAAATCGACCTTACTCAAGAGCAAATGAGCGAGCGTGTCGGTAAATCCCGTAGTGCGATTGCAAACTACCTGCGATTGCTCAAACTGGACCCCATTATCCAGACCGGCATGCGCGATAACTTCATCAGTATGGGTCACGGTAGGGCATTGATCAACGTAGCTGATCTTGATAAGCAACTGGAAATCTATCAGAAGATCATTTCAGAAAACCTAAGTGTACGAGAAACTGAAAAACTGGTAAAGGAGTTGAAAGAGGTACCGCTTTCGCGAAAGCGAGAACCCAAAAAAGCTCCCGTTCCAGAATTTGTAACGCAATCTACCAGCCGGCTGAACGATGTTTTGGACACTAAAGTTTCTAACAAAATGTCCAAGTCTGGGAAAGGAAAGTTAATTATAGACTACGATTCTCTTGCAGAATTTGAACGCATTGTAAAACTGATCGATGCCAAGTAAACTGCTTTACATTTTTTTACTCATCGCAGGGCTGGCAATGGCTCAAGGTGATCCTCAACCACCCATTGATGATCAGGATTTTAGTGCTTTGATTCAAGATGCAGATTCTGTAAAAACAGTCTATGATGCAAACAAACCTTCTCGTGCGGCTTTTTACAGTGCCGTGTTACCAGGTTTGGGACAGGTTTATAACAAACAGTACTGGAAAGTGCCGCTGGCTTATGCTGGAATAGGAATTCCCATCGGAGCTTACATCTGGAACGATCGTCAGTATCAACGCTTAAGAGATGCCTACAGAATACGTCTTGCGGGAGGAACAGATGATGAGTTTTCTAGCGAAGACGGCACGCCACTCATAAGTACAGAGGGACTGGAAAGAGCACAGAGAAATTCACAGCGCAATAAAGAGTTGAGTATTCTCATTACGGCGCTGTTTTATGTAGTTCAGATAGTAGATGCAAATGTAGCTGGACATCTGGATCAATTTGACGTAGATCGTGATTTGAGTTTAAGCCCATACATAGATTATTCTCCTAACATGCTGGTCGCTCCTAGTTACGGGCTGACCTTATCCTATAAATTTTAAAAATGAAGATTGCTCTAGTCGGTTACGGTAAAATGGGTAAGGTGATTGAGCGCGTCGCTCAAGATCGTGGCCATGAAATAGTCGCTAAAATTTCTCGTGGAGATGATCTCAGCATCGCCAGCAAGGCAGATGCGGCTATAGAATTTACCAGTCCGGACAGTGTTATTGAGAATCTAGAAACCTTGATACAGCTTGGAGTACCTACGATTTGTGGTACGACTGGCTGGAATGAACATATACCTGAAATAAAAAATCAGGTTGAGCGCAATCAGAGCGGATTAGTCCACGCGTCAAATTTCAGTCTAGGTGTCAACTTGTTTTTTGAGTTGAACAAACAACTTGCAGAACTGATGAACCGATTTCAGGAGTATCAACTGCACCTGACTGAAATACATCATACCGAGAAAAAAGACGCTCCCAGTGGAACCGCTCTAAGCCTATTTGAACAAATAGCAGAAAAAACCGGTAACAAAAACTGGCATCTGGGCTCTAATTCTAGCGAGGAATCGATAGGTATTGCCGCCATACGAGAAAAAGAAGTAAAAGGAACTCACATCGTGAGTTATGAAAGTGAGATCGATACGATAGAAATAAAACACGAAGCCCATAGCAGAGACGGCTTTGCGCTAGGCGCCGTGATGGCTGCCGAATGGCTGCAAGGGAAGCAAGGCGTGTTTACCATGAAAGATGTTTTAGGACTATAGTCGAGTATAAATGAATTTAAAATGAGTTGGAGTTATTGGTTATTGTTTTTGGGGATCGTTCAGATCATCCATGGTTTGGGCACTTGGAAAATGTACCAGGCCGCAGGCCGTAGAGCTTGGGAAGCTTTTGTCCCTATTTACAATGCCATTATTATGGCAAAAATCATCAATAGACCGTGGTATTATGCGCTTTTGCTTTTTTTGCCCGTTGTGAATTTGATCATGTTGATCGTATTCTGGGTGGAAATGTGTCGCAGTTTTGGCTACAACAGAGCGGTTGATACGATCCTAGTGATCTTTACTCTTGGCTTCTATCTGTACTATTTAAATTACACCCAGCCTCTTCCCTACATTGAAAATAGGGAGCTCAAGCCACGTACGGCAGCTGGTGAATGGACCAGTTCCATTCTATTTGCTATTGTGGCTGCAACGATTGTACATACCTACGTGATGCAACCGTTCATTATCCCTACTTCTTCTTTAGAGAAGTCGTTGCTTATCGGTGACTTTTTATTGGTTAGTAAATTCCATTATGGTGCGCGATTGCCCATGACTACGGTTGCTGCACCAATGGTTCATGACACGATTCCCGTTTTGAATGTAAAAAGTTATTTGGCTAAACCAGAATTACCTTACACCCGCCTGCCTGGTTTTCAAGATATCAAGCGTAACGACATCGTCGTGTTCAACTGGCCGGTTGATACGCTGAATATATTTGGAGCAGACGATGGGAAGTATTACTATAAGCCCATTGATAAGCGTACGAATTACGTTAAGAGATGCGTGGGTGTTCCTGGAGATACTTTATCAATTATCAATGGGAAGGTCCATATAGATGGTAAGCCTCTACAGCTTCCTGATCGCGCTAAAGTTCAGTATTCCTATCAAGTTCTTACTAACGGCTACCGTTTTCCAGAAGATCAGTTAAAGTTTGAATTTGATATTACAGACGGTGTGGGATATCAGCAAACTGCTGACGGTAAGCTGATTATGAATATTAAATCTGCCACTGATGAAGCCATTGCAAAAATGGAAGCTACCGGTCAGGTTATGAAAGTTATCAAGGTGGATCGCACTCCTACTCGACAAAAAGTCAATTATCAAAGACTTGTAGACGGCGAGGTAGTGGACAGAACTCACATGGAGACCTTCCCCTATACCGGCATTTATGAAAATTCTAATGATGATCGCGCTCCGTTCCTAATTCCCGCCGAAGGTCAAACCGTTGACATCGATTTCAAAAACATACACTATTACCGCAGAATCATTGAGGTTTATGAAGGTTCTGAAATGGATACTTTCAATCAACTTTCAACTCGTGGGAATCAGGTTTATCTCAATGGTGAGCCTTTAAACCAGTACACCTTCAAACAAAATTACTATTGGTTGATGGGTGATAACCGCGATAACAGTCTCGATAGCCGTTACTGGGGCTTTGTTCCAGAAACACACGTGGTAGGGAAACCTGTTTTTATCTGGATGAGTTATGACCCCAATAAGTCATTCCCGACTGGAGTGAGAACGGATCGCGTGTTCACCACAGTTAACGGTCCAGGCAAACCACGATCCTACTTCATCTATTTTATAGTTGGTCTTGGAATCTATATTGCGGCGAGCCGCTTTTACAAGAATAGAAAGAAACAGAAGAAGTAATTATAGCTTACGTAAGTTAGATTGAAAGTGGTTCTTTATCCCTCCTACTTCAGCGATGTTATCACATTGAGTTTTGCCTACTCAGCCCAAACGATAATTTGGGAAGGTCATGGAAACTATGTGAAACAAACCTATCGAAACCGCTGCTATATCGCGGGAGCAAATGGAAGGCTGGCGCTCAATGTACCGGTAGTTCACACAGGCAAGGGTTTTTCTATTCCGTATAAAGAGGTACAAATTGATTATAGCGAACCATGGGCCGATAATCACCTGAAAAGTATCCACAGCGCCTATAATTCAAGTCCCTTTTATCAGTATTACCAAGATGATCTTGAGAAATTATTCAGCGAAATACCTGAACTGCTTTACCACTGGAATTTAAAAACATTTGACTTTCTGATAAGAAACATGTCACTTGAATTAAATTTTGAGGAAACTACAGCCTTCAAAAATGATGCTCTCGCAAACAACCTAATCAAAGCCAAAGGAAAACCGCTGTACAGCGTTGATCACTATATTCAGGTTTTTCGGGAGAAGTATGGTTTTCTGCAACCGCTTTGTGGTCTCGATCTTTTATTCAATCTGGGTCCCAGCAGTATTGCTTATCTTAAGAGCCAGAACAAGAGATTGCGACACTCATAAATGCAAGACGGCTACCAGCGCTTAAGAGCTTTTTACAATACCCCTAACCTTTGGAAAGGTAAGCTTCTAGGCCTGAATCAGTTTTATTTAGATAAACTTCGTTTTGATCAGCACGATTTAAAAGAAGGAGCCCTTACCTTACCTGACATTCCTCATGGAACTGTTTTGGGCAAGCGTGCAGAATTTTATTTTAAATTCTGTGTGGACCAATCCTCAAATTACAATTGTCTCCTATCCAATATTCAAGTTTTTAGAGGTAAGACCACTTTGGGCGAATTGGATTTTATAGTCCAGCATAATACTTCGAGAAGAATTTTCCATATTGAGCTGGTTTATAAATTTTACATTTACGATCCTACAAAGAGGCTCGCCTGTGAGAAAACTTCAACTCAAGAAGCGCGGTATGAATTGTCCTGCTATGAAGGACCCAATCGTCGGGATTACTTGCTTAAGAAAATCAATCGGCTCAAGACGCACCAGTTGCCTCTGCTCTATCGTCCAGAAACCAAGAGTATCCTTGAGAAAAACGATATTGATGTTGATGCCGTTGAACAAAAAGTTTGCTTTTTGGCTCAGGTATTTATTCCGTGTGACCTCTGGAACCATAACTTCAAATGGATCAATAAAGCCTGTATCAAGGGATATTATTTGAATTATTCCGCTTTCGCGAAAGCGGAAACACAAAACGACACTCTCTATTTCATACCACACAAACATCAGTGGAAAATGAATCCTTTTGAGATCGAGAGCCAGGCGTTCAATTTTTCTGAAATACTGCTAGAAGTTAAAAAAAGCATTGAGAGGGGATTTGCACCTTTACTCTGGAAAAAGGTCGGTAAAGACTGGGAACGATTTTTTGTAATTGCAGATTAGCTATAGAGAAAACCAATTGTTAAACCCTTTAAACATCATTTAACTTGATTTTTAAAAAGACAACCTGCACTGGGCGGTATCTTTATAAAAAATTGTTATGGAAAGGAAATTTGAAAGAAAAACCGAGCAGGATCA
The DNA here is from genome assembly GCF_002117125.1 of Nonlabens spongiae. Lineage (NCBI taxonomy): Bacteria > Pseudomonadati > Bacteroidota > Flavobacteriia > Flavobacteriales > Flavobacteriaceae > Nonlabens > Nonlabens spongiae. The sequence continues at coordinate 582,538 of NZ_CP019344.1, read as the reverse complement.
ACCTCTTGGAAATATGGCTAAAACCAATAAGAATAAGGATTTTGACCTAGAGTCAAAAACATTAACCGATAAAGAAAAAAAGAAAGAAAAGTAAATATGAATTATCTGAATTTTGATTTAGAAAAGGCTAAAGACACTAGCAAGGAACTTAATATTCTTCTAGCTGACTACCACCTGTATTATCAGAAATTGCGTAATTATCACTGGAATGTGGTAGGGCACGCGTTTTTTGATTTGCATGAGAAATTTGAGGAATTATATGACGATGCTGTTCTTAAAATTGACGAAATCGCAGAGCGTATACTAACCCTGCGTTATCAGCCCGCATCAAATTACAGCGATTATCTAGAAATTTCAAACATCAAGGAGACTAAATCTGACCTTACCGATGTTGAAATGGTAAACAACCTACTTGAAGATCACGGACATATCTTAAAGCAAATGTCTAAAGTGGTGGAGGTAGCTGAAAAAGCAGATGATGAAGGAACCATCGATTTAATAGGAGCCTACATCAGAGAATTAGAGACTGTAAGCTGGATGCTGGATGCCTGGAGAATGAAGACAGAAGAGAAGCGCAGCGCTTTGTAATCATATATTTTTTTAAATTATATCAAGCCTTTCTCTTAATTAGGGAAAGGCTTTTTTTTCTCAGAGTCTTATCATTTTTTGTATATTTAATATTTAACCAATCTGTTTATTCCATCCGTTCAATAATACGATGAAAAAAACCTTAATTATTATCGCGCTATCAAGCTTCTTTACAAATTGTGTTAGAGAAAGTGAACCGAAAAAATTTTGTTACCTTTTTATCAATGATACGGATCGATCAGTCGTCATGGAGCAATATAGAATAAACTCTGCTGGAGCCTTTCTTGAAAATACTTATGTTAAAAATGGAGTTGGCGTACTTGCCGAAAGTTGTAAAACGGATGTTAGAATTCCGACCGTAACTGAGGCTTATCGAGTTGATTCTATTGTTGTGATGTTTGATAATTTGCGTAAGTTAAGTTATAGAATAGCTCAGGAAGAACAAGGATTTGTTGCTGACTCCATCTTTTTTAGCGATGAATGGGAAGACGATCCCAGTAACAATAATTTTTATTGGCGTTTTACTGAAGAAGATTATGAAAACGCAGAACCTTATTAAATAATTTGAAATGATCAAAAATCTTTACCTAACCCTATTTATAGCTGTAGCTGTATCTCTTTCAGGATGCACCTCAGATGATGACAATCCGCCTTCTTCAAATCCCGACCCGTCTTCAAATGAATTTACCGTGGGCAGCGATAGTTATGGACTCAGCTCTGGCTTTCGTTCTGGAATTATTGAAGATGCACCTAATTTATTCATGACCCATGTGATTTTAGTCGGTGATGGTTTGAGTTTGAATTCAGCATCTGGTGAATTAGTCGGAATGGGGGATGTGGTCAGCTTATTATTTTATTCAAGTTCGAGTAATGATTTGACTGTAGGAACTTATAACCTGGATGCTACTAACAATATGCCTAATACTGTCCATTTAATATTTGCAACTGACTATAATACAAGTTCCTTTGTCGGCTCTATTGAAGACGAAGTTTTTCAAGGAACTATTGAGTTAACCTCAACGGGAAATAATAGGTACCGTATTACCGGCTCTGGAACCGCAGATGATCTACAGCAATCATTTAGTATAGACTTTGAAGGCGAATTAAGACTTGTTGACTAAAAACTTTTGACACGCGTCAATAACTTTTTGATTAAAAAGCACTGCCTACTTTCCTAGGAATGATTTGTTTTCATGATTTTTGTAGCATAGATCAAAATCATGAGCAACACCATAACAAAAACCGACTTTAATTTTACCGGTCAGACCCACGTCTATAAAGGAAAAGTAAGAGATGTATATTCTCTTGAAAACGATCTACTTGTGATGGTGGCGAGTGATCGGTTAAGCGCCTTTGACGTGGTGATGCCTAAAGGGATTCCCTATAAAGGTCAGATCTTGAACCAGATCGCCACGCAAATGATGCGCGACACGGAAGATCTCGTTCCCAATTGGCTCATCGCCACTCCAGATCCTAACGTGAGCATAGGTCACAAGTGTGTGCCCTTCAAAGTAGAAATGGTCATAAGAGGTTACCTTTCTGGACATGCAGCCCGTGAATACAAAGCGGGTAAAAGAACCCTTTGCGGCGTCTCCATGCCTGATGGGATGAAGGAAAACGACAAATTCCCTGAACCTATCATCACACCAGCTACCAAAGCAGAAATGGGCGATCACGACGAGGACATCTCACGTGAAGATATTCTATCTCGTGGGATTGTCAGTGAGGAAGATTATCAGGTTTTGGAGAAGTACACTCGCCAGCTGTTTCAACGTGGTACTGAGATCGCTGCAAAACGCGGTTTGATCTTAGTCGATACCAAATATGAATTCGGAAAAACCGCAGACGGTACAATCGTTCTCATAGACGAGATCCACACTCCAGACTCCTCTCGATACTTTTATGCAGATGGTTATCAGCAACGCCAGGATGCCGGTGAACCCCAAAAGCAATTGAGTAAGGAATTTGTGCGACAATGGTTGATCAGCCACGGATTTCAGGGAAAAGAGGGTCAGGTGCTCCCAGAAATGAGCGACGACTATATTGAAACCGTGAGCAAGCGCTATCAAGAACTGTATGAGCAGATTACGGGTCTCGCTTTCGCGATCCCGATAGCTATCGGGACGGAAACTCAAAACATACACTCTCGCATCCAGAATAATGTGGAAAACTGGCTGAAAGCTAACCATTAGCTGTATGAGGTTAATAAATAAACTCTTATTTTATACCCTTGCTCTATCGTTTTGTAATTGCAATACGCAACGCAGTAACGAAGAGATTGTAAGTAACTATTATTCCTCTTTGAATGAGGGAAATTTTGATCAAGTCAGAAGATATGTAGCTGATAGCCTACATTTCATTGAAGGAAACCAAACCGTCAAGCTATCAAGAGATACCTACTATGACTATTTCCAATGGGATTCCGTTTTTAATCCTCGTTACAAGGTCTTAAATATAAAATCTGTAGATGACCTAGTTGAAATTAGGTTAGAAACAACATCTGACAGATTGAAGTTTCTAGAAAACAATCCGCTTGTTACAGAGCAACAAATACACCTCATAGATCAGAAAATCTCAAAAATTGACTTCACTAGTTACGGTGACGTAGATTGGAATCATTGGTCTGCAAAAAGGGATTCTTTGATCAGCTGGATGAAAGTTCACCATCCTGAACATCCTGAGTTTATTTATGACTTGACTAAAACTGGAGCTGAAAATTATATAAAAGCGATCGCTTTGTTTCATAATACTCACGAGAAGTAAGTTAAACCATTCCAAAACAATTTTAGAGCTTACAGCAGGTGCTTATCTTTAAACAAAAAGAATGATCACTACCGTAAATCCGTATACCGGCAAAGAACTTAAGCAATATAAAGAGCTTACCTCAGACCAGATTCAAGAAAAGCTAGAGCTTGCTCAAAAGACATTTGATTACTGGAGAACAACGAGTTACGAACAGCGTGCAGAGAAGATCAGGAAAGTAGGCGAACTTTTAGAAAAGAATAAAGATAAATACGCCCTTCAGATGACTAGAGAAATGGGAAAACCGATCTCACAGTCACGATCAGAATTAGAAAAATGCGCTTGGCTTTGTGACCACTATGCAGAAAATGCTGCATCTTATCTCGCTCCAGAATCCATCAAAACAGACTATCAAAAATCCTATGTAAGCTATGAGCCTCTTGGGGTAATCCTCGCAGTAATGCCGTGGAATTATCCTTTTTGGCAAGTAATGCGTTTTATTGTTCCTGCGCTTATGGCAGGAAATGTAGGTGTTCTCAAGCACGCCAGTTCTGTAATGGGTTGTGCTGAAATGATTGAAGAATTATTTCTGGAAGCAGGATTTCATCAGGGATGTTTTCAAAATCTGACCGTGTCCAGCGACCCGATTGAAAAAATCATCAAAAATCCTATTATCAAAGCAGCCACACTTACCGGATCAAAACCTGCGGGAAGCGCCGTTGCAGGAACTGCAGGTAGTGAGATTAAGAAAACAGTTCTTGAATTAGGTGGAAACAATGCACTAGTTGTTCTAGAAGATGCAGATTTTGATCAAGCTCTAGAGACTTGCATCACCGCACGTTACCAAAATACTGGGCAGAGTTGCATCGCTGGGAAGCGCTTATTACTACATTCCACAATTGCGGATAAATTTGTCGAGCTTTTCACAGAAAAAGTAAAAGAGCTTAAAATAGGTAATCCTGAAGATGAGGACACCTACATAGGTGTTATGTCACGCAAGGATCTGGCTGAGGAGCTTGAAGAGTTGATGAATAAATCTATTGAAAAAGGCGCAAAACTGCATTACGGTGGGAAGCGTAAAGACACTTTTTTCGAGCCAACAATTTTAACCGGTGTGACAAGCGATATGCCCGTATTCAGAGAAGAAACATTCGGGCCATTAATGGCGGTAAGTACGTTTGATACAGAAGATGAAGCTATAGAAATGGTTAACGACAGCCCATTCGGTCTTGGAGCTAGCATATTCACAAGAGACACTGATAAAGCAGAAGAGCTATCTAAACGTATTAAAGACGGTGCCGTATTCATCAATGAAAAGGTAACGAGTCACCCAGCACTACCTTTCGGCGGTACAGGGATTTCTGGCTATGGCCGTGAACTTTCCCATTTCGGAATCAGAGAATTTGTGAATATCAAAACGGTTGTGGTAGCGTGAGAAGTTGAACTCGAAGTTGAAGCAGAACTTGAAACTTCAGAATATTCTCATGGATTGATTATTAGAATGCCCCTTCGAGGGGGTTGGGGGTGTTCACTGCTATAATTTGAGTTTGAATTTAAATTTAAGTTTAGATTTAAACTTAAACTTCGACTTACACTTAGATTTACTCCTTCCCAATCATCTTCAAATACTCCTGCTCCACTTTCTCACGAGCCCAGGGCGTACGTCTTAAAAATTTGAGCGCTGATTTGACAGAAGGGTTGGTGTTGAAAGCATTAATGCGCACTCTTCCTCCTAGTTCATACCAGCCGTGATGTTCCACTAGCTCCTCAACCATTTGAGCAAGTTTGATACCGTGTAGGGGATTGTTAGGTTGTTCTTGCATTAAGCGAGATTAAAATTCCATGAAATCGGTTTCCTCCTTAACGGCGCGTGCGTTGCCATTACTATCTATGGTCACCATATAAAAATGATCGTAATCGCTCTCGTTGAGGTCGTCAAACTTCTCATCATTCTGCAGCTGGTTTGCATATGTTCCAATAGTATTTGAATGGCCAAATAATACCACCGTTTTACCTCGATATTTTTCTAGTAATTGGTCTCCATCTAGCGATCGCACATCATAAGTTTCAACATCAAGTTTTTTAGATTGCGCTAGCGGTGCTGCGGTGGCTTTAGTGCGTTTAAAGTCAGATGACATGACGTGATCCACATCCTTAAGGAAGAAATACTCCACCCACTGCTCTGCCCGCTTCTCGCCTTTCTCATTCAACTCGGGATCATTGCCGGCTTGTTTCTCAGCATGTCTTAAGAAGTAAAAGGTGGTCAGGTCAGATTCTTTATTTTCCTTTTGGTCATTTTCTTGCGAGTTTCCACAGGCAATCGTCGATAAAACTATCAGCAAATAGAGGAAATATTTCATATTACTATAAGTGTAAAGTATAAGTAAACTAGTTCTACAATCTGCAAAATACGTTTAATTCCCTTTACCTTTATGCTGAAAACAAAAAAGCATATGAAGGTTGAAAAAATAGAATTTGTGAACAGCGCTGGTTATCAGTTAAGCGGCCGTCTTGAGCTGCCCGTAAATAGTAGGCCTCATAACTACGCCGTTTTTGCGCATTGTTTTACCTGCAGCAAAAATTTTCATGCCACCCGAAATATAACGAGAGCGCTGACCACCGCTGGATATGGAGTCTTGAGATTTGATTTTACAGGTCTCGGTGATTCAGAGGGCGATTTTGCCGACACAAATTTTTCTGGAAATGTAGAAGATCTGGTAGCAGCTATCGACCATCTTACTCAAGAGTATAAAGCTCCTACCCTTCTTATAGGTCATAGCCTGGGAGGTGCTGCTGCTATTTACGCTTCCGCGAAAGCGAAATCCATCAAAGCCATCGCCACTATAGGCACCCCTAGCGATACCAAGCATGTAAAACATTTGTTTGCAGACCAACTAGACACCATCAAAACCGAAGGTGAATCTGTAGTTCAACTAAGCGGCAGACCTTTTAAAATCAAAAGTCAATTTCTACATGATCTCAATGAACAGATGGTAACCGATAACCTGCGAGCTATTAGAAAACCTATTCTTATAGCACACTCACCTCAAGATAAAACAGTAGGAATTCATCACGCAGAAAAGCTCTATCTGGCTGCGATGCATCCTAAAAGTTTTGTGAGTCTAGATGGCGCTGACCACCTACTTACTGATAAAGCGGACTCTAGGTACATAGGTAAAGTGATAGCCCAGTGGGCTTCTAGATATCTTGAAATACCAGAAACCAAACAGATCAGCACAAATCATCAAGTTGCGGCACAGCTGGATAATAAAGAGCTGTTTACAACCCAGATTAAAGCTGGGAGTCACTACTTTCTAGCTGACGAGCCTATTGATTTTGGAGGCAATGACTTTGGACCTACCCCTTATGATTTACTGTCGTCTGGACTTGCAGCATGTACTGTAATGACGATTCAAATGTATGCGCGACGTAAAAAATGGCAGGTTGAAAATGTTCAGTGTGATGTTTCTTACGGTAAAGACCATGAGCAAGATTGCGAGAACTGCGAGGATCCTAAATCTAAAATCGACACTTTCACACGTGAAATTTCCTTTGAAGGCGATTTATCACAAAATCAAATAGACAAACTCTTGCAAATTGCTGATAAATGTCCTGTACATAGAACGTTGCACTCACCTACCCAGGTGATTACAAAACTCAAGAAATGATTTATCAATTTGAAGCTACGTTAGGTAGCGACGGTAATCTAGGAGCATTATTGATTCCAGACGATGTTACTAAGCAATTGGCACAGGATAAGGTGAAACGTGTCGTGGCTGTCTTGAGTTATAATGATCGAGAAATTACACTGCATGCAGCTGTGCGTAAGAGAAAAGGTATCGTTTACCTCATGGTTTCCAAAGCCAAAAGAAAAGAACTAGGAGTTGATCAAGGAAATACTCTTGAAGTCAGCATGAAAGAAGATACCAGCAAGTATCAGGCACCTATGACCGAGGAGCTAGAAGCAGTTCTTTTGAGCGATTATGAGGGTTATAAGATCTTTGAGAGCCTATTACCGGGCAAGCAACGCAATATTATTTTCAGCGTTTACAATGTTAATGGTTCCCAAAAACGAGTAGATAAAGCACTCAACGCCATGGAAAATCTTAAAAGGGGGAACCGTGATCCCTTTAAATTTGACCGTAACTTATAGAAGTTCATCCATTTCGCCTATTTTAGCGTGAAGACAAACACTAACTCATTATGAAAAAAGTATACATCGGATTTTTAGCCTTAGGGTTAATCTTAGGAGTTCAATCTTGTAAAGATGCAGACAAGCATGAACATGAACATACTCATAAAGATGGCACAACACACAGTCATGACCATGAGGATGACCACCATGAGGAAAAAGGCATGAAAGAGGCTCATGACCATGAGCACACCCATAAAGATGGCACAACTCACAGTCATGGCCACGATGGCGACCATCATGATGATGAGACCATTAAGTCATTAGTAGTAGCCATGGGCTCAAAAAGCGGAAGTAATGTTACAGGAACTATTACCCTTACACAATCAGGTGATACGGTAAACATGGTGGCTAATTTTGATGGATTGTCAGAAGGATCACACGCCATCCATATTCATCAAAACGGCGATTGTTCCAGCGATGATGGTACAAGTGCCGGCGGCCACTGGAATCCCACTGAAGAGAAGCACGGTAAATGGGGTGAAGAAATGCATCATTCTGGTGATATAGGCAATCTTATGGCTGATGCCAAAGGAAATGCATCTTTATCCTTCTCTACTGATAAATGGTGCATAGACTGTGATGATGAAAACAAGAATGTAGTAGGTAAAGCTTTCATCGTTCACGCAAAAGCAGATGATTTTGAATCTCAACCTAGTGGAGCTGCTGGACAGCGAGTAGCTTGCGGTGTCATTGAAATGTAATGGATTGTTTTTAGCATTATTGTATAAGTCCAGTTATTAAAATTAAATTATAGTTCATGGGCACTCAGCCAGACCTCCTGATTCTTAAAATGAAAAATGGCGATCGCGCCGCTTTTGCTCGCGTTTACGAGCGCTATCAAGAAGCTCTTCATGGGGTTATTTTCAACATTGTAAAAAATAGAGATATTTCAGAAGAGATTCTGCAAGATGTATTCATGAAGATCTATAATAATGCCGAATCCTATGATTCTGATCAGGGACGTTTTTTCACCTGGGCGCTCAACATTTCACGCAATGCGTCAATCGATTATTTGAGATCTAAAAAGCACAAAAACAGTCTAAAAAACCTAAGTACTGATAATTTCGTAGATACGTTAGAGACATCACAGGATCTTGAAGAAGCGTCAAATGCGATGTTTGTTAGAAAATGGGTCTCAAAATTAGAGCCTATGTGCAAACAGATCATAGACATAATTTTCTTTAAAGGATTTACCTTCAAGGACGGTGCAGAACAGATGGGCATTCCTTCTGGAACACTTAAGACGCGCCATAGAAAATGTATGTCAAATCTTAGAAACCTCGTTTTAGAATGACTACAGATCAAGAACTTATACAAAGCGGTAATCTAGAAGCTTACGTCTGTGGTGTATTACCTGAAGACGAGATGCGGGAAATATCACAACGCCTCAAAGGAAACCAAGTCTTGAGAAACGAGGTGGAGTTGATTGAAAACTGCTATATGAAATTGGCTCAAGGGCTTGCTCCTGATGCTGGTGAAAACGAGATTTTTGACCGTCTGCTTCAACAACTTGATAGTAAAAACAAAACAAGCAGAGGATTTGGCCCATACATTGGTTGGGCAGCCGCATTTGCTTTATTGTTGTTGAGCGGCTACCTCTACACTTCGCTAAATGGAATGAAAGGTCTTAACCAGAACCTAGAACAGCAAGTAACTTCGACCCAGCAGGAGAAACAATTCCTAGAATCCGAAATAGAGGACGTTCAAGGAGTTAATCAATCCTATGAAGAAGCGATCACATTTATTAAAGACAAAAACACAGTAAAGGTGAACCTAGCAGGTCAAGGTGATTTTGCTTCTACGAGTGCAGTGGCGTTTCACAATGCCGAGCAAGATGTAACTTATCTAGATCTGGATCAATTGCCAGAAGTTCCGGAAGGGAAAACCTATCAGCTTTGGTCCCTCACATTGAATCCTTTGACACCTACCAGTTTAGGCGTCGTAGCAAAGGATGAAACACTTTTGAAAATTGACAATCCTTATACGACAGAGGCTTTTGGAATCACATTGGAGCCCGCTGGAGGTAGTGATTCACCTACGCTGGAACAGTTGTATACACTGGGTGTAATACCTAGTCAGGGATAGTTTTGATTGTGCGCTTTCGCGAAAGCGTAATTATCAATGAAAAGCCTATCAAATAATATGCAGTTAAAAAATAAAACAGCACTCATAACTGGATCTTCCCGCGGTGTGGGGCAGCAAATTGCTCTGGGTCTGGCTGGAGAAGGCTGTGATATCATTGTTCACGCACGCAATATCGATCACTGTCAGGAAATGCTTGAAAAACTGAAAAGCTATGATGTAAAAACGTACAGTGTTGCTGGCGATCTTTCTCAAGAAAGCGGTGTAAAACACTTGATCGAGCAAGTTGATAATCTGAGTGTTCCAGTGGATATCTTGTATAACAATGCAGGAATTATGGTTGCTTACAAAGAAGATATATGGTCGCACACTACGGAAGATTTTATGCAATCCTATCAGGTTAACGTAGTTGCGCCTTATAAACTATGCGCTGCTTTTGTACCGGCTATGATTGATCGTGGTTATGGTCGTGTGGTGAATCTAACTTCTAGAATTGATGGTATTCCAGAATTGGCTCCGTACGGTGCAACCAAATGGGCGATTGATAAACTTTCCATGGATCTTGCCACTAAATTGCAAGACACAAATGTACGTTTGAACTACCTTGATCCCACCTGGCTCAAAACCGATATGGGTGGCGATCAAGCTTTGAACGAGGTCGAGGCAGTTTTACCAGGTGCACTAGAACCAGTATTGATCGATAATGATGGGCCTAACGGTCAATTTTTTCAAGCGTTAAAAAATTAAGAGGTTTCTCTACAGAAAACGTAATTCTCAGTGAACCACCTTCTCACATTCTATGACCACTGGCTTACCGCCATGTATTTGAGTAAAAAATAAATACTGGCTGTCATCTTCTCCTATTTGAAATTTAGCTCGAAGCTCTTTTACTGAGTTCTTGAAGTTTCGCGTGACTACACCTCTATTCTGTTTTCCAAATAGTTTCTTGATTGATTTAGGTTTATAAGGATGTATTGCCTTAATTTCAAAAATACGACCAGGAAAAGAGATCAATTCTCTGCTTGTAAATAGGTGCGTATTTATATCTAGTTTATCAACAGCATAATTTAAGGTGAGTGCATCAAAAGCTTGTGCCTTCATGATGCTGGAATTGGGCTCGTAGAGATAATTTTTAGGAGCAGAGTATTCCATGGATTTCTCTACCTTATTGAGATTATAAATCAAAGTTGGTTGATCTGTCTCCAGATTAACACAGTGAACTTGAGTTTGAACAGATTCACGTTCCAGTATCCAGAGCAATTCCTTCACCTCGTTTTTGACAGAAACTACATGTAGATGGCTCACGTGTTTCAGCTGTTCCATGCCCATCGTTATATCGAGCATAGGCGAGGTCTTGATCATCAAATAGTTGCATTTGTGAAGCAAGAGTTCAAGATGCTCCAAAACATCTGGCTCGTAATCTTCAAGTCGCACGGCTTTAGCGCTTTTCTCCGTCTTCCTGCTGGGGTCCATATAAATGAGGTCCACATGATCCAAATGTTCATAAGCGTACTCGATCCCGTCTAGATTCAACGATTTCACGTCCAATTGTCGAGCTTTAAATAGATGCTGGGAATAAGCTTGTAATTCCTTATCGCGCTCGATGTGGGTGGATTGGAAGCCCGCTTTCGCGAAAGCGAGAACATCAACTCCCCATCCTCCTGTCAAATCAACCATGGAATTCCCTGAAACGATTTGAGACTTGTAAAATGCCGTACTAGCTGAACTGGTTTGCTCCAGATTCATTTTAGGCGGGAACAAAATGGAAGGATGCTCATGCAGCTCTGGAAATTTCTTTAAAGATTTTTGCAGTCCTACCAGTTGTTGCGTCAGTGTTTTAGGATCTATCTCAAATGGATGTGAGCGCAAAAGAAAATCTGCCGGGTGTTCTGTGAGGTGATCCAACAAATATTTTCTAACCTCAGGATTGAGTAAATCTGTATGGATCACAAGTTTTGGGTAAGCTTTTTCACGATTTTGTATTCGCTCAAAAATTCTTTAGAAATCACCTTAACAGCAGTATAAGTAGGTATCGCAAGCACCAAACCCAGCACTCCGAAAACAATGCCTGCCAATAGGATCACGATAAAAATCTCCAAAGGATGTGATTTAACACTTGCACCAAATATAAGAGGTTGATTGATGAAATTATCGATTGCCTGAACGATACCGTAGCCTATGAGTACGATGATCAACTTTGGCAAGATCAATTCCGTAAAATTGAGTCCCAGATTATCACTGATCACAAATGCAGACATCAAAAAATAACCTATCACTGGACCTAAATAAGGTATTAAATTCAGCAGTGCACAGAAAAAGGCTATGATAAGCGCATTTTCCACTCCTACTATGACAAGCATGATGGTGTAAAGCGTAAACAAAATCAAAACCTGAAATAGCAGTCCTATGAAGTAACGAGACAGCAGTTGCTTTATCTTAGTGAAAGCCCTGAGGAACTGTCCCTCATTCCCTTTTTTTGAGAATACCAGCACCCCTTCAAGTAATAATCTACTGTCCTTTAATAGAAAGAATGCAATAAACAGTATCGAGAAAAGTCCTATGGCTAGATCACCTAGCGTCCCAAAAAAGGAATTGATAAACGTAGGAACAATATCAAGACTAAAATTTTGAAAGAAATCCAGTTGCTCGATACGCTCTAAAAGATCGACACGCTTGATGTTGAAATAATCATTAAATTCATTGTTTAATACTTCCAGATTCTGTCGTACCTCATCTACATTGATCTTACTGAAATTCTCACCTTGTTCTATTATTACGGGAATCATGAGGGAAATAGCTCCCAGTATGATACAAAAAATGAGAAACAGCGTGATAATTACTGACATGGTATTGGGAATACCTATCGTATCTCTTAGAAACAATACTAAAGGCCTCCCTATCAAAGATATAACCGCAGCTATACCTATGTAAGCGAGTACAGCCTGGATCTCATACAGAAAAAGCAAAAGAATCACGATACCAATCATGATCCCAACGGCTCTCAAGATTCCAAAAGAAATGGCTTTAGAAGTTTGTTTTGTGGTCATGGTCAGTTTTGAAATACATATTTGATAATATTGGCACCCATATCCAGGGCCTTTTTACGCACCTCAGGTGAGTCGTTATGAACCTCTGGACTTTCCCACCCATCACCCAGGTCGCTTTCTACAGTGAATAAGAGTATAAGTCTGCCTTCATGAAAAATGCCTTTTGCTTGGGGTCGTGATCCTTCATGCTCATGGATTTTAGGCAAGCCCTTTGGGAAGCTGGCGTAGCTGTTGAATATAGGGTGATCTACCGGTAGCTCCACAAACGTCTTGTTAGGAAACAATTTGACGATCTCCTTATCAAGATATTCTTGCATGCCGTAGTTATCATCAATGTGGAGAAATCCACCACTCAGCAAATAATCCCGTAGATTTTCAATGTCAAGGTCTTGGAACAAAACGTTCCCATGACCAGTCATATGCACAAATGGATACTGAAATATATCACTACTCGAGGGCTCCACTGTTGCAACATCATCACTTAACGTGGTACCTAGATTCTCGTTACAGTAAGAAATTAAGTTAGGTAATGACGAGGGATTTGAATACCAGTCTCCCCCACCACTGTACTTTAAAACCGCTAGTTGTTGAGCTTGAACGCCCGATATTATAAGAAAAGCAATCATTAAAATACATCCTCGCATACCGTGGCAATTTACAACTATCGCAACTTATAATTACTAATAGAGCTATAAAGCTAATTACTTCAAATCAAGCAGCTGCAATCCTTGAAAAATGGTAGCAGTATAGACTCCAGCAGTCTCGGTGCGCAAACGAGTATTCCCTAAATTAACAGATTCAAACCCCATGGTAATCGCCATTTTCCATTCATCTGGCGTGAAGTCGCCTTCAGGTCCTATCATAATTATGGTGTCACTTCCCATTTCTAATTGCGACCCGAGATAACCTTCAGTCCCATCCATACAATGCGCCATAAATTTTTGCTGAGCATCGTGATTCTTAACAAATTGGTCAAATGATTGCTGATCTTTCAGCTCGGGCATCCATAGCTGCGCACTCTGTTGCAACGCGCTGGTGATTATTCTTTGAAAGCGATCGTGATTGATCTTTTTACGCTCGCTACGTTGACAAATTATGGGTGATATGGTAGAAACACCTATTTCCGTTGCCTTCTCCAGAAACCACTCCATGCGATCGTTCATTTTAGTGGGTGCAATGGCAATGTGTAGTGATGGTGATGGTGGAGGTTCCGCTTTCGCGAAAGCGAGATCTATCTCACACCTATTACTGGTTACAAGTCCCAGCGTAGCATCAAATAAATTCCCTTTGCCGTCAGTCACGTGAAAGGTATCGCCCGATTTTTTACGCAGCACTTTTGTGAGATGGCGAGAATCTTGTTTTTCTAATTCCAGTTTTGTGGACTGTGCGCTGGGTATGTCGTAATAAAATAATTGCATCTACATGGCGATTCTGGGGCTAGCGGTAACGTCAAAGCTGGCAAAATCCTTTTCCAAATACTTAAAATAGGCTGAGATACCGATCATCGCAGCATTATCAGTCGTGAACTCAAATGGCGGAATGAAGACGGTCCAGCCTTTATCTTGATAAGAAAGTAAGCGTTTCCTAATCCCAGAATTAGCACTTACACCACCTCCCATGGCCACTTGTTTGATACCGGTTTTTTTAACGGCCTTTTCCACCTTTTTAAATAAAATTTCAATCAAGGTATGTTGCACACTGGCGCAAATATCTTCAAGATTTTGAGCGATAAAATCAGGGTTATTCTTAGTTTCTTTCTGAATAAAATATAAGACTGCTGTTTTGAAACCACTGAAACTATAGTTGAGATCAGGAGCTTTAGGTATCGGAAAATCAAAACGATAAGGATTTCCTTTTTGAGCTAGCTTATCTAACTGAGGACCTGCTGGATATCCAAGCCCCAATATTTTACCTGTTTTGTCAAAGGCCTCACCTATCGCATCATCTTGAGTGGTTCCTAGGACTTCCATATTATGATAATCTGTCACCTTTACGATCTGTGTATGACCACCACTGATGGTGAGTCCTAGAAATGGGAAAGTAGGTTTAGGGTTTCCCGTTTCTATGAAATGTGCAAGAATGTGTCCTTGCATGTGGTGCACCTCAATAAGCGGAATATCTAGCCCTTGAGCGAGAGATTTTGCAAAACTAGTGCCCACTAGTAAGCTACCCATTAAACCAGGACCGCGAGTAAAAGCAATAGCACTCAAATCACTTTTTTTTATTCCAGCTTTTTTTAGAGCCGTATCAACTGCGGGCACAATGTTAGACTGGTGGGCTCTTGAAGCCAGCTCTGGTACCACACCACCGTATTGCTCATGGATTTTCTGATTGGTAATGACATTAGCCAGTACCTTGTCATTTTTTAGAATAGCGCATGCAGTGTCGTCACATGAAGATTCTATAGCAAGTATGTAGCAACTTTGTTTGTTCATAAAATGAATGGGGCATTACTTTTGGTAATATTGCAAAGTTAAATGAACTGTCATTAAAAGATTCCTGAAAATATTGTTGCGTACAGTCTTAGTGCTGTTCATTATCTTTCTGATCTTAGTTTGGGTATTTTCCTATTCTAGTGTGCAAACCTGGGCAGGTCGTCAGGCTACAGACTACTTGAACGAGGAGTTTGACGTTAACGTCTCCATCAAGAAAATTAAAGTTCTGTACTCTGGAGATGTTGTGATTAATGATGCCCTTGCTCTGGACGAGCGTCAAGATACGATGATTTATTTCAAGGAGCTTGAAACATCTGTTTTGGGATTTAGTGCCATGATGGCTGGGAGTCCTAATTTAGGCGATACTGAAATTGACGATCTTATTTTAAACATTAGGAGGTATAAGGGAGAACCTACCGACAATCTTACTGTTTTTATTGAAAAACTAAGCTCAGAACCTACTGGAGAACCGGTACAACCTTTTGAACTTACTACTGGAGATCTCACCATTAATAACGCCACTGTACGTGTTATAGATGAGGATTTGACAATACCAGAATCCTTTTTAGGCTCAAATATGAATGTGGAGACTGAAGGTTTGCACATTTTAGGCTCTGTTATTGAAAGTAATATAACCCATGCCGATTTTATATTAGGGAATGGGAGCATGAAAACTATTGATGGCGTGAGGGAAACTATAGTCATAAAAGACCTTGCTGCAGATTTTCAATACACTCCATCTCAGATCACAGCAGATGATTTGACCATTGAGACTGATGCCAGTACATTGATAGGTGATTTAAAATTGAATTATAAACGTGAAGATCTCGCTGAATTCCTAACCAAAGTGCAATGGGATTTCAAAATTGATACGGCGCAAATAGCAACCAATGAAATCAGAAAATTCTACGATGAAATTGTTCCGAATGAATCGGTTGCGCTTTCTGGATACCTGCAAGGAACTTTAAATGATTTCAAAGTAGACAATATGTTTGCCTCTACTTTAAATGATATTTCTATCGACGGTGATATGCATTTCAAGAACCTCGTGGAGAACGAGGAGGAGTTTTTTATTGAAGGGGACTTCAGGAATCTCCAAATAAGCAATCGCGATTTGAAAAAATTTCTCCCCAATATACTGGGAGATCAAATGCCGAGACAACTCAACGAACTTGGTACTATAAAAGCTCAAGGTTATGCTAGTGTAGATTCTAATCGTCTCGTCACTAGAATGCGAGGCTCAACGCGTAAGGGTAATTTTGATACAGATCTCACCCTTACTGAAATACAGAGTGGGAATATAGGTTACGTAGGAAACGTTCAACTTAAAAGTGTTGATCTCGGAGCGATTTTAGACGATGATAAATTTGGCAAAACCACGCTCAATCTCAATGTGAGCGGTCGTGGTTTTACACCTGAAAAAGCAATTTCAACCTTACGCGGAAGCGCTATTGAATTCACCTACAATGGGTATAGGTATAGAAATATTGTGGTTAATGGGAACCTCAAAAAACCAATTTTTAACGGTAGGATAAGTGTTAATGACCCTAATCTGAAAATGAAGTTCAATGGCCTTGTTGATATGTCTGAAACTATTAATAAGTATGATTTCAACGCTCAGATAGAATATGCTAACCTCAATGCTATCAACATTTTCAAAAGAGATAGCATTTCAGAATTAAGAGGCAACATTATAATGGATATGGAAGGTACTAACCTTGATAATGCCACGGGAGATATTAATATCACAGAAACCAGTTATAAAAATCAGAATGGAAACTATGTGTTTGATGATCTGGTTATTTCCTCATCGTTTAATGAAAACGTTCGTTTACTTACGGTCAAGAGTACGGATGTAATTGAGGGAGAGATCAGTGGTGAATTTAAAGTGAGGGAAATTCCAGAACTTTTCAAAAATAGTATTGGTACCGTGTATACCAATTATAAGAGTAAAAACATAACTGATAATCAGTATTTGAACTATGAATTTCAGATCTACGATAAAATTGTTGATTTAGTATTTCCAGAAATGGATCTGGGTGAGAATACCATTTTGAAAGGTCGCGTGAGTAGTAATGAGTCCGAATTTAAAATGACCTTTAGAACACCCATGATTGATGCCTACGGTGTTTATTTGGATAATGTAAATGTTCAAGTGGACAATCAAAATCCTATTTTTAATACGTATGTAAAGATTGATGAGGTCAGGAATAGGGTATATGACGTCAGAGACTTTCAATTAATTAATGTCACCAAAAACGACACATTACTTTTTAGAACAGAGTTTGAAAATGCAAAAAGACCTGAGGATAAATTTAAACTAAGTCTTTATCATACTGTTGATGAGCAAAGTCAGAGTGTTGTAGGTATAAGAAAAAGCAATTTTAGATTTCAGGGTAAAAAGTGGCAGCTCAATAAGAATGCTGATGATGTACAATTCACGTTTGATCATAACTTTAAAAAATTCTCTCTCGATTCTCTGTCAGCAACAAATGGCCAAGAGAAAATAACTCTAGCAGGACTTTACGATCAGAAAGAAGCTAAAGAGGTTTATCTGGATTTCGAGAAAGTGAGAATCTCTAGTCTCGTCTCTCCTATCGACAGTTTGAAATTAAGAGGCCAGATTGATGGAACCTTGAAATTAGAACAGATTAATGGTAACTATGCTCCAACAAGTGATTTCACGGTCCAATCTTTTGAGGTGAACGACACACCCCTAGGTAATTTTGATTTGAAAGTCAAAGGGGATGAATCACTCACAAATTATATCGTCCACGCCCAGCTCAGAGATGATGACACCAGAACTTTTGTTGCTGATGGTACCATAAACACATCTGGTGAAAATTCCACTTATGATGTAGAAGCAACTTTCAATGACTTTAATTTAATCTCTTTCAGTCCTTTGGGAGGAGTGGTCCTAGATAACATAAGAGGTTTTGCTGATGGAAAAGCTACACTAACTGGAAAACTTTCTGAACCAGAGATAAATGGTGAACTTACCCTACGCAATGCTGGACTACGCCTACCCTATCTTAATACTGATTTTGACTTTCAAGAATCGGCAAATGTGACCATCACTCCAGATGCTTTTGAATTTGAGCAAATAGAACTGACTGACACAAAATTTGGAACCAAAGGGATTCTAAATGGTTCTATTGAACATAAAAATTTTGGGTTCTGGGAATTGGACCTAGCCTTGGAATCCGATCGTCTACTTGTGCTCGATACAGATTTGACTCCTGAAGCACTTTATTACGGTACCGCATTTATAGACGGTAGCGCAACCATCACCGGTCCTACTACTGAGCTTTTCATCGACGTCACAGCAACAACAAGTGATGATACAGTGTTTAAGATTCCTATAGATGATGGTGAATCTCTAGGAGATACTAGCGCGATCTACTTTTTGAGTCCTGAAGAAAAGGCTGCTAGAGTTTCTGGTGAGACCGTTGAAATTAAAGAAGTCAATGGACTTGAATTAAGGTTTGATTTGAGGGTAACTCCAGTTGCTGAAGTAGAAATCACTGTAGATCCTACAAACGGTAGTTATTTAAGAGGAAGTGGTTATGGGAACTTGCTCATTGAGATCAATACAAACGGAAAATTCATCATGAATGGTGATTTCATCGCTACTGAGGGTATTTACAACTTTAAATATGCAGGGATCGTAAATAAGGAATTTACCATAACTCCCGGTGGAACCGTAGATTGGAATGGTGACCCCACAAAAGCCAATATCGACGTTAGCGCGGTATACAGTACTCGCGCAAACCCTTCTATCCTACTCGATAACCCTAACTTGAACGCTCAGATTCCGGTAGAAGTTGTTACCTATCTAGAAGGAGATCTTACTTTCTTTGATCCTGAATTTCAGATCAGATTCCCTAATACGAACTCGGTGGTGAGCTCTGAGCTGCAGTACCGCCTAGATGATCGAGCAGAGCGTCAATTACAAGCTTTGTCATTGATTACCTCTGGATCTTTCTATAATCCAAACAGTATTGGTCAAAATGCTGTTACCGGTAACGTAGTGGAAAATGTTACGGGAATTGTAAATGATTTAGTGAGTAATCAAGATAGCCAATTTGACTTTGGAGTGAGTTATGAGGCTAGTGAGCGCAATCCTAACTCAGCTTTACAGCGTTCTGACCGTTTTGGTATCACCTTGAGCACCCAGATTTCAGATCGCGTACTGATTAATGGGAAGCTGGGTGTACCAGTAGGAACTACAAACGCTACGGAAAGAGCGGTTATTGGAAATGTGGAGATCGAATTCCTCCTGAACGATGATGGAACACTACGTTTAAAACTTTTCAACCGTGAGAATACCTTACAGCAATTTGGCCAGCAAGAGGATTATACTCAAGGTCTAGGTCTTCAATATCAGGTCAACTTTGATTCCATTGCCGAATTATACGAGAAGATCTTTAAGAAAACCATGAGCAGAGAAACAGAAACAGAAAAGACTGCTCAGGAGCAAGTGTCAACACCTTCAAATTGAGGAAATATATTTCAATTACTTTCAGATAAAATATCCTCTGTAAATCAATAAAAAAACCCTCAAACCATTACCGGTTTGAGGGTTTCAATATGTATAAAGTAATCAGCTTAAGCAAGCACCGCCTGCACCTTATCAGCTGCTTCTTTAAATTCAACGGCACTCTGTACGTCAAGTCCAGAATTATCAATGAGTTCTTTTGCTATTTCAGCGTTGGTTCCCTGCAGTCGAACGATGATCGGTACATTTATCTCGTCACCCATATTTTTATAGGCATCTACGATACCTTGAGCAACACGGTCACAACGCACGATACCACCGAAAATGTTTACCAAGATCGCTTCTACCTTATCATCTTTTAAGATAATACGGAAAGCCTCTTCCACCCTTTTGGCATCTGCGGTTCCACCTACATCTAGGAAGTTAGCAGGTTCTCCTCCAGCTTGCTTGATCAAGTCCATCGTAGCCATCGCAAGACCGGCACCATTTACCATACAACCTACATTACCGTCTAGGTCAACATAGTTAAGTCCTACAGCCTTAGCCTCCACTTCAGTTGGATTCTCTTCACGAGTGTCGCGCATTTCAGCTAGATCCTTGTGACGGAACAGCGCATTCTCGTCTAGAGTGATTTTACAATCTACAGCGATGATGCGGTTGTCACTCGCCTTAAGTACAGGGTTGATCTCAAATAACGCAGAGTCAGAACCTACATAAGCATTATAAAGTTGCGTTACAAACTTGGTCATTTCTTTAAAGGCCTTACCGCTCAAACCTAAGTTGAAAGCAATACGACGTGCTTGAAAGCCTTGTAATCCATGTGCAGGATCCACAGTTTCGGTAAAGATCAAATGTGGAGTCTCCTCAGCAACAGTCTCGATATCCATTCCACCTTCAGTAGAATACATGATCATATTTTTTCCTTGTGCACGGTCTAGAAGAACCGACATGTAAAATTCCTCGATCTCAGCCTCTCCAGGCTCATAAACATCTTCAGCAACAAGAACCTGGTGTACCTTTTTACCTTCAGCGCTCGTTTGTGGAGTGACTAATTGCATTCCTATGATCTCATCTGATATCTTTTTGACATCATCTAGGCTTTTGGCAAGTTTCACACCACCACCCTTACCACGGCCACCAGCATGCACCTGAGCCTTGATAACGTGCCAGCCCGTACCGGTTTCCTCGGTAAGTTCTTTTGCAGCATCCACCGCATCTTCTGCAGTAGTTGCAATTTTACCGCGCTGGATGGTCACACCATAACTGGCTAGAATTTCTTTCCCTTGATATTCGTGAAGATTCATATTTGTCTTTTAAGTTCTACAATTATTTCAGCAAAAATAGCAAAGCACTGGCTAATAAAGAATCCTATTTAAGCTAAATGCCGGCTATACCTCTTATTCACATCTTACTTTTTCCAGTCAATCTAAACTCAAGAGCCGTATTTCGTTAAAAAAAAGCTTAATCTCAACATAGTTCCTCTGTAAAATCGTTCTATAATACTGTCGCGCCCTATTTTTACAGGCTTAAAATTTAACGAGTAATTCTCATGAACCATCAAGATTTGACCAACATAGCGCGGGAGCACGGTAGCCCGGTCTATGTCTATGATGCAGAGGTCATCATTGCGCAGTATGAACGTTTAGTTTCCGCTTTCGCGAAAGCGAAACAACTTAGAGTTCACTACGCAGTAAAAGCACTTTCTAACATCTCAATCTTGAAGCTTTTTAAACAGCTGGGAGCTGGACTGGATACCGTCAGTCTACAAGAGGTAGAGCTGGGGCTGGTCGCTGGTGTCGACCCAAAGATGATCATATACACGCCTAACGGTGTCTCGCTGGAAGAGATTGAAAAAGTAGCTGCCAAAGGCGTTCAGATCAACATCGATAATCTATCCATTCTCGAGCAATTTGGTTCCAAACACCCTGACGTACCGGTTTGCGTGCGTATCAATCCGCATGTGATGGCGGGTGGAAATGCCAATATTTCTGTGGGCCACATCGACAGCAAGTTTGGAATTTCCATACACCAGATTCCGCACCTGTTGCGTATTGTGGAGAATACCGGCATGAATGTAAACGGTGTTCACATGCACACGGGTAGTGATATTCTGGACATAGGCGTATTCCTATATGCTACAGAAGTTCTTTTTGAAACCGCGGCAAAATTTAAGGACCTTGAGTTCATCGACTTCGGTAGCGGATTCAAAGTTCCATATAAGGAGGGCGACGTCTCGACCGATATTGAAGAACTGGGCGAGCAGTTGAGTGAGCGTTTCAACAAGTTTTGCGATGATTATGGTAAGGACATCGCACTGGCTTTTGAACCCGGTAAATTTCTCGTGAGTGAGGCGGGACATTTTATTGCTCAGGTCAATGTGGTAAAACAAACCACTTCTACCGTTTTTGCTGGAATTGATTCAGGGTTCAATCACTTGATCCGTCCCATGCTGTACGGTTCCTATCACGGAATCAAAAACATTAGTAATCCAGAGGGGCGCCAGCGTTTTTACAGCGTGGTGGGCTATATCTGTGAAACAGACACTTTTGCCCAAAACCGCCAGATCGCCGAAATCACCGAGGGTGACTTACTCGCATTTTCAAACGCGGGAGCCTACTGTTTCAGCATGGCGAGCAATTACAACAGCCGCTACCGTCCTGCAGAAGTGTTATGGCACAACGGAAAATCCCACGTGATCAGAAAAAGGGAAACCATGAAAGACATCTTGAAAAACCAAGAGGTGGTGGAACTGGAATTAGCAACAGAACTCGCGGAATGATATTCAGATATAAATTATTGAATGCCAGAGCGAAAGTTCTGGCATTTTTATTTGAACTATCCTTAATCTTTGAAAAAGAACGATCATCTTATATTTGACCACAAAATAAAATTCATGTCAAAGAAATTTTTCACGCTACTTATTGCAAGTATTTTTTCAATCTTAACCTTTGCCCAAGTACAAACCGGTAAAGCATCTTTTTATGCCGATAAATTTGAAGGTCGCAGAACCGCGAGCGGTGTAAAATATAGACATGATAAAGCTACTGCGGCACACAGAACTTTACCTTTTGGCACCAAGCTTAGAGTGACCAATCTTGCCAATAACCGCAGCCAGATTGTAACGGTAAACGACCGTGGACCTTTTGTAAGAGGGCGCATCATCGATGTATCTAAGTCCATTGCGCAGAAATTGAATTTTGTAGGTCAGGGTGTTACTGACGTCGTCATTGAAGTAGTAGGAGACTCACAGACACCAGTTGCTGATAACGGAACTGACACAGGTGACTATCAAGAAGAGGATGACATAGACACCTATGAACAAACCCCAGCCGAATTCTATAATATCGATATCAATCGCGCAGATCCCGCTGGATTTGGTGTTCAAATTGGCAGCTTTCAAGAACTGGCAAACCTTATGAGGCTGGCGGATAATCTTGAGAAAAGCTACGGCAGCAAAATGACCGCTCAAGTAAAAACCGTACAAGGCATAAAAGTGTATACCTTGATCATCGGTAATTTTGACCAACGCCAGCAAGCTGAACGTTTTAAAGAACGCATCGAGCGACAATATCCTGGTTCTTTTATCGTGGAGTACGCTAAGTTTGAGAATGTGACGGGTCGGTGATTTAATAAAAACTTTTATAGATCCAGAATCTACCTTAACCTCTATTCATAAACACTTTCAACAGAATTTTAGGACAAACTTGAAGTAGAATAAGCTAACTTCCCTTCTAAGTGAAAGTAATGAGCAGAGGTTTTGTAAAAGAGGAAGATCAGGAAGAAGTACCTATGGTACCACCCAGGGCAGATCTGCCAGAGGGTGTTACAAATTATGTCACTCAAACCGGAATGAGTGAATTGCTCCAAGAGCAAGAAGATCTCATCAAGGAACGTGATAGTTCAGAAATTAAAGATGAGAAAGAGAAGAGAATTCAAACCAACTTTATTAACGCAAAACTGGGTCTGCTCAAGACAAGAATCGCGTCTGCTCAAGTTATTGATTTGAGTAAACAACCTAAAGACGAAGTACGTTTCGGAGCTTCCCTAAAATTAAAAATTGGGGATCAATCCAAACCTCAACAATTTCAAATTGTAGGCGTAGATGAAGCCGATATCGCCAAGGGGAAAATATCTTTTATCTCTCCTATCGCAAAACTGCTTACCAATAAAAAAGTCGGTGATAAAGTAATCTTGGAACTGAAGCCTAAGAATCGGGTATTTGAGATTTTGGAGATTGAATACGATTCCTAATCTTCAACTGATTCAATTTAAAAAGGACCTCTTTTCGAGATCCTTTTATGTTTTATAGATACAATTGCCATCAGTCCCACAGGCTTACTTCCAGCGCCTTCATATCCGCTACGTAGGGTTTCCAGACTTCCTCCATCCATTTTCTGGTTTCCATCATGGTTTTGTTTGCCAAGGTTTGTGCTTGATCCAGTAGCTGTCCTTCGGTAGGTGTTTGTGCGCCCTGACGGCTACCTATGTAGGAACTGGCAAGTCCTATATGTTGCATAATGGTCTTTTCAGGATTACGTGTAATTCCTTGACGGTCATCTGGCGTGCCAAAGTATTTGTTCTGCTCCAGCTTCAGTTCTTTGAGAACACTATCAGTTCGTTTGATCTGAGCTTTGAATTTCTCTTCATCGGCATCTTTCATTATTCTCTTGAAAAGCTCAGCGTTTTTTTTGCCTTCTGCCAGTGCTTGGGTCAGTTCATAGACTTCCTCATTGAGCGCTTCCAGTTTTTTCTGTTCCGCTCGCATGGCACGTCTATTGGCGATAGAAAACTCATCGATGCGTGGATCTTCCTGAACCTTTATCATCGTCTCACTGGTCAAATCTCCATATTCTAGAACAACTTTGTAAGTTCCTGGCAAAACGCTGACTCCAGTCGGTTCTCTCTTGCTTTCATCTACGCCTCTTCTCGGACGCTTTGCTCCTTTTTCTCTCAGGTACCATCCCCACGAGTGCACCCCTTTTTCTTTTGGCACTTTACTGCTCATTGTTCTGATGAGCTTATCGCCATCATAGATTTTAAGGAAAAGTGAATCGGGCTTCGCTTCGGCTCCGCTCAGCGACCCGTCTTCCTTATCTTCTTTGCTCTTATTGTCAGATCCTATTCCCTTTCCACCTTTTGTTTTGTACGCATCTGGATCAAAGAAATATCTGAACCTTCCTCTACTTCCCCTATTCTCGCCTTGATACATCGCATCAGCGCCAAAACGGCTTCCCGTGGGCTGCTGGTAACGGGCAAAATAAGCTGTAGGTGGCTCAAACAGGTATATGGGCTGCTCTGCAACGGTTGCTGTATCCTCCGAGCCCTGAGGCTCTCGATGGGCACTTTTTCTTTTCTTTCTACTCCTTTTCGCTTTCCCTTCGGCTCCGCTCAGGGACCGCGCGAAAGCGGAATAATCTCCAGCCATTTGTTTTAAAGGTTCCAAATCATCCAGCACCCATGCTGCACGACCGAATGTTCCAATCACCAAATCGTCCTCGCGCGGGTGAATGACAAGATCTTTCACACTCACAGTAGGGAAACCGTTTGTGTATTTTGTCCAGTTATCACCAGCATCGATACTCACGTAGAGCCCGTCGTCAGTTCCTAAAAACATCAAATTGTTCTGCTCTGGGTGCTCAATAATGCTTAATGCATAACTTTCTGTGTCGTCGGCATCCACGATTCTGGTCCAACTCTGTCCATAATTAGTAGTTCGGTAAGCGTAAGGCTCATAGTTGAAACGGCGGTAATCATTTGCAATAAGTAGCGCATGGCCTTTTTTTGTCTTGCTAGCCTTGATTTGTGCGATCCAGCTGCCTGTTGGAAGCCCTTTCAATCCAGAAGCGATATCTATCCAGTTAGCACCGCCATCTTTAGTTACATGCACGCGACCATCATCTGTTCCTACATATAATACGTCACGTTCTACCGCGCTGGGCTCTATGACCAGGATGGTGGTGTGATTCTCTGCTCCTGTTGCGTCCATAGTAAGTCCTCCGCTCTCACTTTGTTTTTGCTTTTCCGGATCGTTTGTGGTGAGATCTGGAGAGATCACTTTCCAAGTTAAACCTTTATCAGTGGATTTATGCACAAACTGACTCCCGAAGTACAAGGTTGAGTTGTCAAAGGGATCAATATTAATCGCAGCGTTCCAGTTGAATCTCAAGTCAACTTCGGGATCTGGATGCGTGGGTCGTACACTATAATTATTTCCCGTTTGCCAATCGTAGCGACTTACATAACCCTGCTGGCTCATGCTGTAACCATAACGGCTGTTGTCAGGATCTGGAACGACATCAAAACCATCCCCAAAGCTGATCTCCTGCCAGTAGGAATTCCTGATTCCCTGCGATCTCCAGACGTAAGCTGGTCCTCTCCAGCTCCCATTATCCTGCATTCCACCATACACATTATATGGTGTTTCCATATCTACATTAATGTGGTAAAACTGCGCCACAGGAAGATTCCCGATGAATCTCCACGACTTACCACGATCGTAAGTAATATTCATTCCACCATCATTCCCGTCGATCATGAAAGAACCATCTTTTGGGTGGATGTACCAGGCATGGTGGTCTGGATGAACACCATTGTCTACACCGTAAGCCGGCATAAGCTGATCGAAATTTTTCCCGCCGTCTTCAGAAACATTTACGTAAGTGAAAACGCTGTATACTCGGTTTTCATTCTGTGAATCTACATAGATCTCAGAGTAGTAAAAAGGTCTGTTTCCTATATCGCTTTTATCGTTGATCTTTTTCCAGTTTTCTCCACCATCAGTAGACTTATAAAGAGCATTTTTTTTTGCTTCTACAAGAGCGTAAACAATATTCGGATCGCTGGGCGCAATCGCCACTCCTATCCGACCCAATTCGCCTTTGGGCATTCCTTCTTTGTCGGTCAGTTTTTTCCAGTTATCACCACCGTCGTAAGTGATATAGAGTCCAGAACCTTCTCCACCCGATTTAAAGAACCACGGATCGCGCTTGTGTTCCCACATGGCAGCAATTAGTTTGTTGGGATTGCTTGGATCCATGATCAGATCAGCGGCACCTGATTTTTCGTTTGTATAAAGGACTTTTTTCCAAGACTTTCCACCATCTGTAGTTTTGAAGACACCGCGCTCTGGATGTTCTCCCCAAGGTGATCCTATCGCAGCAGCATAAACCACATCTGGATTTGTGGGATCGATCACCACGCGGTGGATATGTCTGGTTTTTTCAAGTCCCATAGACTTCCAGGTTTTCCCACCATCGAGGGATTTGTAAATGCCGTAACCACCGTTGAGAGAATTACGAGGGTTTCCTTCACCCGTTCCCACCCAGACCACGCTAGGGTTAGATTGTTGCACTGCTACTGCACCTATTGAAGCGGTCACCTCATTGTCAAAAATGGGGCCCCAAGTGGTGCCAGCATTAGTAGATTT
Source organism: Nonlabens spongiae (assembly GCF_002117125.1). Taxonomy (NCBI): domain Bacteria; kingdom Pseudomonadati; phylum Bacteroidota; class Flavobacteriia; order Flavobacteriales; family Flavobacteriaceae; genus Nonlabens; species Nonlabens spongiae. Next base: position 555,525 of record NZ_CP019344.1, on the reverse strand, counting down.
CCATAAACCACCGCTCGCCGTCCCGGCATACATGATGTTTGTGTGATTTTCCACCACATCGATGGAGGTGACACGACCCGACATACCTGCTGGACCTATATTTCTGGGATTAAGTTCTTTGACCAGATCCAAATCTAATCTTTGTGCTTGGATCGCTCCAAAACAGATCAAGAACCCGATTAAAGTAAGTTTGATTTTCATAGAATTGTAATATTGCTCTAAAGATAGTGGGGATTCCGCTTTCGCGAAAGTGGGACAATTAAAATGCAACTCGTACTACGCAACCTTTTTGAGAATCAAGCATCTATATAAAAACTAAAAACATGAAAAAGCTCTATTTTATTCTTCCAGTATTATTTTTAATGACTGCTTACTCTTGTGATAGCGACGATCAAGATACTGACGTTGACAGCAATATTTTACAGGGAACATGGGAAATTAGAACCACCCTCGCTGATCCTGGAGATGGTAGTGGAACTTTCCAAGTTGACAACAGTGGTAAGCGCCTTACTTTTGACGGTAATGGAACAGTGAGCAGTAATTTCGGAATGTGTTTTGGAGCATCTTCAAGTTCCTCAGACCGAACAGGAAGTTATAATGAGATGGATAATACAATTATGGCTTCAGTTGGAAATTGTCAAGCGACCTACACTTTAGCCGATGGAACTCTTCAAATAAATTATTTCTGTATTGAGGCGTGCAGCGAGCGTTATGCTAAAATTGCAGATTAAAGATAATTATCTGAGCATTAAAGATTGTAGCAGATGTCATTATATAATGAGAAAACAGAAGCTGATTGTTTTTTTAAGGGCTACCAAGTATAACATTGAGCCCTAGCCCATAGTGCCACTGATTTTTGTTCAAAATCAATAAAGGTGAAATTGAAAATCCAAAAGATTCATGAATGAGGTATTCAATATTAGGGCTTATATGAATACTCCATGTACTGTAGGAATTGAATTCATAATCGTAATTTTCACTTATCAAAAAACTACCATTAAAGTTAAAATTAATCGGTTCTTGAATGATTGCTAGCCCGATCCCAACTTTAGGATGGAACCTCCAACTGCTCTGCTCGTTCAAATTGAATATCTTACCTATTCCAATACGAAAATTAAACAATCGCTCTCTTGCCGCAGAAAACCCAAAGCTATACACCGACTCTAAACCTCCACCATACCCTTCAGGGCGATTATGCGCTTTTGTAGTTAAGGCTGAAACGCCAAAATGAAGTGTGTTCTGATGATTTACTTTGTAATTTATACCAAAATCAAGACCTATATAACGACCAACTTGAAATCCAGATTCAAATGATATATTACCATGTGCGGCATCTTGGCCAAAACAGAAATTCTGAAAAAGTAGCAGCATTAAAAAGGCACTACAGTATACTGTGTTCTGTCTCGACTTCATGACTTAAAGATGATCATTTATAGTAAAAGTTGCGTAACACCAGCATTATTTTACACGCAAACAACAAAAACTAATCCTTCCTATACTTTTTAGTATCCTCAAATACGTGATCTAAAATCTCTTTATCCAACTCAGTAAAAGGAAGATTACGCCTTTTCATGACGACTTCTGCCACTTCATAAGCCTTAGAGGATTTATAAGTCATCATACCTTGTGGACCACCCCAACTGAAAGACGGAATAAAATTGCGTGGATATCCTGAACCGTAGATGTTGGCACTTACGCCGACAACCGTTCCTGTATTGAACATGGTATTGATTCCGCACTTGGAATGATCACCCATCATTAATCCGCAGAATTGTAGTCCGGTTTTAGCGAAACGACCTGTTTCATAATCCCACAGTCTTACCTCGGCGTAGTTGTTTTTTAAATTGCTGGTATTAGTATCGGCGCCCAGATTGCACCATTCTCCCAGTACTGAATTCCCTAAATAGCCCTCGTGTCCTTTGTTTGAATAACCGATTATAACTGAATTGCCTACCTCTCCACCTACTTTACTGTGAGGTCCAACTGTTGTTGGGCCATAAATTTTGGTTCCCAGTTTTGTCGAGCTATGATCACACAATGCAAAACCACCTCTAATCAAAGAACCTTCCATGACTTCTGCATTGCGGCCTATGTAAATAGAACCACTAGAAGCGTTAAGAATTGAAAAGTTGACTGTTGCTCCCTCCTCTATAAAAATACGTTCTGGATTTACAGCTTGAACATGCTCTGGGATGGGTTGACTATCGCGCTCTTTAGTAATCAAATCAAAGTCCATTTCCAGAACTTCTCCGTTCTTGGAAAAGATATCCCAGGTATGATCTATAAAAATAATTTCGTCACCTTCATAAATAACTTGCTCTAACTCGATGGTGGGTGTGTGAACTTGAGCCGCTCGATAGGCTACTACCCTATCGCCAGCCATAAGTTTTTGCTCTGATTTTAAAGCTTTGATTTGAAATACAAGTTCTTCAGTTGCTACTGCGTTTCCAGCAATAACAACATTGTCATCTGTTTCATGGAGAGAAAATTTTTTAGTTAAATATTCTTCTGTTTGAAAGCTTAACTCTTCTTCCAGCAATCTTTTCCAGCGATTAGTCATCGTGAGAATACCGCATCGTATCTCTGAAGCTGGGCGAGTGTAAGTAAAAGGTAGCAAAGACTTATGGGCGTCAAAATCTGAGAGTATGTAGTTCATAGCAATTTGGTTTTAGTCAAAGGTCGGAAATAAGAATAAGTTTAAGCTTAAGAGTAAGTTTAAGTCAATAAGAATTATACAACTTTAACCAGATCAGAACTGTATCAGATTTTATCGCAATACAATTTTTGTAACCAATTCTTGTCCCATATGATGGTTAAGATTCTCCATGATTTTAGTCCTGCCATACATCAATTCTTGACGCAAAACAGATGAAGATAAGTTCACGATAAGCGTTCCTGCAGTAAATTTCATTCCTGTAGTGTATTTCACGATGCCGGGTCCCATGACATCTTTCCAGGCTGTCTCTACATTAACGCGCTCAAACCCACGAGAAAGTTTTTCTTGAGATTTGAAATCCTGCAATGCATCGCTCAATTTTAGAAAGTCGTCTTTTTTATTGTTTCGCATCTGGTGTATATGAGGTATAGGTGTATAAGGTTCCGTTTTCATGGAGTAAGACCAGTTCTTTCTTACTCACACTTTTCAGGGTTTGCTGATAAGCATTTGAACTGTCAGCAAATTTCAATAGCAGTTCTCCATCTTTTTCCTTCCATTTAAAAGGCACTGGACTGCCATAATTGACAAAAGTTCCATCGTATCGTGGGCTCACGCGGTATTTCATCCCAGTATTTTCTTTGATCTCAAAATAGTCCATGTGATTTGAGAACGGAAAAGCTTTCTCAGATCCATCAGGCATTTCAACCGTCTCAATATTCCAGTAGCCTTCTAATAATTTGATTTTTTCTGAAGAATCTTTCTCGCAAGAGATTAAAAACATCGCGATACATACAGATAAAAAGATGTTCCACTTCATAGATTGAAAATTTTATAGGATTGCTCCGTACGTTTAATGACTTCCTCGGTTCTCTCGGGATGCGTATCACTGATCATGATCTGCCCAAATTGCTCCTCATTTACCATATCGATAATCTGCGCAACCCTCGATTCATCCAGTTTGTCAAAAATATCATCCAGCAATAAAATAGGTACAGTGCCGCTCTGCTGTTTGATAAATTCAAATTGAGCCAGTTTTAAACTTGTCAAAAAGCTTTTTTGCTGTCCCTGACTACCAAATTTTTTCACAGGATAGCCATTAAGCAATAAAATCAGGTCATCCTTGTGCGTGCCCACGCTTGTGTATTGCAACTGCATATCCTTTTGTTGGGCATTTGTCAAGGCCTCGCGCAAACTAAGCTCCTTGAGATCACTTTTGTATTTAATACTGACTTCTTCACTGGTCTGCGAAATCTTCTGATAGTATTTTCTAAAAATGAGTATGAAAACTTCTAAAAACTGAGTCCGTTGCTCATAAATGTACGTACCCAACTCACTCATTTGAAGATCATAGACTTCTAGCGCTGCACTGTCAAATTTTCTATTGCTGGCAAAGTATTTCAGCAGAGCATTGCGTTGCTGCACCAGTTTATTGTAATCAATCAGCTTGTTTAGGTAGGGATTATTTTCCAAGGAAATAACACCATCTAGAAATCGCCTGCGGGTATCGCTGCCCTCAGTAATCAAATCCCGATCTGCTGGTGAAATGATCACCAGCGGTATCAAACCGATGTGTTCACTGATGCGCTCGTACTCTTTGCCGTTGCGCTTCACCAGTCGCTTAGCGCCGCGTTTAGAACTGATGATCACGTTTTCCTCACGCCCATTTTTATCAAACTTTCCGTTCAGCATAAAAAAGTCTGTACCGTGTTTGATATTTTGAACTGCAATCGGGTTGAAGTAGCTCTTTGCATAAGCCAGATGGTAAACAGCGTCCAGCACATTAGTCTTACCCACCCCATTATTCCCCACAAAACAATTGATGCGCTCATCCATCTCAAAATCAGCACTCTCAAAGCTTTTATAGTTGATCAGGCTCAGTGATTTAAGATACATAATGGGTAACGACAGCTTTAAATGTGTGAGGTGATTGTAAGGGTTTACGCTTTCGCGAAAGCGTACTTATTAAAAAACTTTTTACAGCTGCACAAACCTACAAAAGAGGGAAGGAAATGACTGGTAGAATGCTCTTAAAAATGATGTGAGCCGGACAATTACCTCAAATACCCATTTCAACGGTTCAACTTAGTCGTAATAAAGTTTTCACACATTTTTATAATTCGATAATTGTTCTATTTTTGCGCGCACAATTTCAAGAAGTAATGGCAACGTACAATAAGCGAGGATATAAACCGAAAACCAAGCCTGAAAAGGAGGAAGAAGAACTAATTGACGACTCTGAGTCTACAACGGCAGAGGTATTTGAGTCGCTGGATGAGGGTGCCAATAAAACGGAGGAATGGGTAAGCAACAACCAAAACGCCATCATAGGTGTGATTGCTGCTATTGCTCTTGCAGCTCTAGTTTACTGGGCTTATAACGAGTTCATTCAATCTCCCAAGCAAAATGAAGCGCTTCTAGAAAGCATTAAAGCAAATGAACTTTATGCTGCTGCGTTAAACGCAAGCGGACAAGAACAAGACAGTCTTTACAATCTTGCTCTAGAAGGTGCTGATGGTAAATATGGACTGATCAAAATCGCAGATGAGTACGCCGGAACTGATGCTGGAAATCTAGCCAACTATCAGGCAGGTATGGCCTACCTCAACATAGGTGGTGATAAATACCAGAAAGCCATCGATTACCTAAGTGCTTATGATGGTGGCGACCGTGTAATGGAAGCGCTGGCACAAGCTGGTATAGGCGATGCTTTGGTACAAGTGAAGCAATATGACGATGCAGTAAGCTACTACTTAAACGCTGCCGATACGGAACCCAATGAATTCTCCTCACCTAAATACTTATTAAAAGCTGCTAAGGCCGCTCTCCAAGCTGGCGATAATGCAAAAGCGGTAAGCGCACTTGAGCGTATCGAAAATGAGTACAGCGACTCAGCAGAAGCTCAAAATGCAAAGGTTCTTTTAGGACAGGCTAAAGCCAAAAACTAAATCATGGCTACCGCAGGTAAGGATCTTTCAGCTTACGATAAGAATCAGCTTCCTGATGCGAGTAATATGCGCATAGGTCTCGTTGTTGCCGAGTGGAATGATGATATCACTGAAAACCTTTTCAACGGCGCTCATGAAACCTTGCTGGACTGTGGTGTAGATGAGGATCGCATCTTTAGATTAAATGTACCGGGCAGTTTTGAATTGGTTTATGGTGCAAAGCATATGCAAGACACTACCTACCCGATTAAAGATAAAGGTCAAAAGAAACGACTGGATGCGATAATTGTGATCGGTAGTGTGATACGTGGAGAAACCGCTCATTTTGACTTTGTTTGTCAGGGAGTAACTCAAGGGATCAAAGACTTAAACATTAATGACTCGCGCATACCAGTAATTTTTTGTGTTCTAACTGATGATACTCATGTTCAAAGTGTAGATCGCAGTGGTGGTCGCCATGGAAATAAGGGCAGCGAGGCTGCGGTTGCAGCAATAAAAATGGCTGCGATTAAGCTGGATAGTCTATAGTTCTCAGTTTTTATCTTTATTTTTTTTCGGTATTGTAATTTCTGACCTCTAATTGTAGGGGAGTTATTGTAATTTGCTATTCTAAACTAAGGATCCTTGTCTGAATTCAAAAAAGCAATAAATACCAAGTGTCTAGAAATTGTAGCTGAACGCCTAGACATTATCGATGACAATCTAAAAAACCTTCAGCATTCTAAGCAATCTGAAACCAAAAGCAGTGCCGGTGACAAATATGAAACCGGTCGCGCAATGATTCAGAACCAAGAAGAGCTTTATCGAAGACAGCGTCACCAGACTCAAATCATTCTAGATCAACTTTTGAAAATCGATCCAGATAAAAAATGTAAACGTGTTGAGGATGGTGCACTAGTCACGTTACCTTCTGGACACTATTACATCAGCGCGGGAATGGGGAAGCTTACTGTCAATGAAAAAGACGTATTTGCGCTATCCCTTGCCTCTCCTTTAGGAATGGCTTTGAAACATCGCCACGCAGGTGATACCTTCACCTTCAATGAGAAGGAACATAATATTCTCCAAATCGTTTGAACTCATGCAAGCACTTAAGAAACTTGAAAATCAACTTGCTGAACTTCACTCCTACATTGAGTTAGGCAATCAAAATGCTAATAATGTTTCTAAGGTGGGGACGTACTGGCATATTGATCATTCCTTAAATGTTATTAAAGGAATCATTCAAACCCTTGAAGAATCAAATCCTAAAAATTATGCTCCAAAATTCAGCTTCTGGAAATGGGTGGTCATGACTTTCAAAACCATTCCACGAGGGAAAGGAAAAGCTCCTAAACAGACTTTGAGTGCACAAGAAGCAACTCATAACAGTTTGCTTGAGAAACATGCGTCAACAATCGAAGAAGTCGCTGAAATTCCTGCAATCGATGAAAATAAAATTTTTAAACATCCTTTATTTGGATGGATGAAAAAGAAGGAAACTGTAAAGTTCATCACGATTCATACTCATCACCATCTTAAGATCATAAGAGATATTGTAAAGAAAAACTAGGATCTATTCCTATGAAATAATTCTTTGACGTGTGGTTTGTGAATTTCTACGAAAGTAAAAATCCCCAAGACTATTCCTAAAACTCCAGAGATGCAATTAATAATCTCTGTCGCAAAAACAAAGTTGAAATTCTTTGCTTTCCTCAAGTAAGAAGAGGATAGAAAATTGAAGATCGCTTTTAGTATACAAAAGAAGATTCCCACAGAACCAATTATAATAAAAATAACACTCACATCAAACGGTGGAGTGCTGGAAGAGTCTCGCATTATTTGATCGCTTAGAGCTGCTCCCATAAAGATGTAAAATATAAAGAACAGCGAGCTTAGAGAGGATAGAATACCATAAATCAAATGCATCGTTGCGAGCGTATTGAGATTGTTGTGGGCCGGGTAGCCGTCTCTGAATTGGTCATTAAAGGTATTTTCAGCGGTTTTTTGATCCATGGTTCTTTCTTTATCTATTAGTACGATAGTGATTGAAATTGTTACATTATAGGAATCCTTGTAACGATGCTTCTGTAGTCCTCTTAATAGATAATTTGGAAATCTTCTTCAGTTCTTTTGAAGATAGTGAATACGCTTACCTTTGTAGCATGTCAGATCAAAAAGGAACGCGCATCAATAAATACCTCAGTGAGCAAGGCTTTTGTTCAAGAAGAGCAGCCGATAAACTCATAGAGCAAGAACGGGTGACCATTAACGGTCAAGTTCCAGAAATGGGCTCCAAAGTCATGCCTGGAGATGAAGTCGCTGTAGATGGTGAAGCAATAAGCACAAAAAAAGAGAAACCCGTTTATCTAGCATTCCACAAACCAGTAGGCATTGTATGTACGACTGACACCAGAGTAGAAAAGGACAATATCATTGATTACATCAACTATCCTACTCGTATTTTCCCCATCGGCCGATTAGATAAAATGTCAGAAGGATTGATCTTTTTGACAAACGATGGCGATATCGTGAACAAGATTCTCAGAGCAAGAAACAATCATGAGAAGGAATACATCGTTCATGTAGACCGCACGGTAACCGATCGTTTTGTGCAGCGCATGTCTTCAGGGATTCCCATTTTAGATACCGTTACAAGAGAGTGCGAGGTTGAAAAATTAGGTAAACGCAGTTTTAGAATAGTGCTGACTCAAGGCTTGAATCGACAGATCAGACGTATGTGCGAGTATCTCGATTATAGAGTAACCAAACTGAAACGCGTGCGTATTATGAATGTGGAGCTGGATATGCCTGTAGGAAAGCATCGTGATCTTACTCGAGAAGAGTTAAGTACATTACGCAAACTGACTAAAAACAGCACTAAGGTTTTTAAATCCTCAGATTAGAACGATACCGATTACAAATTCTCCGGCACAATCGCCAAGCTATTGAATAAACTCGCTTTTGCGTTTAGTAATTTGACGATGATCTGTAGCTGTTTCTCGCTGCTCTCGATCAGTTTATTTTCACGAGCGTTGATCAAGAAAATGGAACTGTTACCCAGATCAAATTTACGTTCTTCAGCATAAAGCAAACGCGCAGATGAAGTCACGATTTCATCTGAGATCTGGTTTTGCCTACTGTAGGAATCGATCTCATTAAAGTTGGCCTTGATCTTATTCTCGATCTGAATACTGGTTGCCAAAAGGTCAAAAGACGCATCTTGCAACTTGATTTCAGCTAGGGCAAGGTCTCCGCGTTCTTTCCTCAAAAATATGGGGAATGAAAAGGTCGCCTGAGCCTTGTAATTATTCAATTGATAACTATCGCCATTATCCCATTCGGGTGTCAGTAAGTCCACGCCCACATCGAGTCTAGGTAAGAGTTTGTTGGCCTTCAAATCTCGATCTACGTCCAGTTGCTCCATTTTAAGCTGCATCGCCAAGATTTTGGGATGGTTCTCAATGGTGAAAAGATCCAGAGACTGTCCCATGATCTCAAGGGAAGCATCGATGTTGTCCAGCAATTCATTTTCAGGAAATGTATTTTCCCTCAATTCTATAGGGACGCCGTCGATCCATAAAAAGTTAGATAATTCCAAACGCTTTTTAACGAAATCCAAGCGTGCCTGCTCCAGACTCAATTGACGATTGTTTACGGCAATCCCAGCTTCAACACTATCGATAGCAGCTTTGTAACCCGTCTCCACCTGTCGCACGACACCCTCATACCTTATAATGGTATTTTCTAATATACTTTCAAAGAGCAAACGTTCCTGCGCCGCTCTCCACCATTCAAAATACACCTCAGTAGCGTCGGATAGGATTTGGTTGATTAAGAGGTTACGTTCTGACTGGGTCTGCTCACGGAATAATTTTGCTTTTCTAAGCGTCGCCATGCGATCATTGATCACTAAACCCTGCAAGACAGACACTTTCACTCCAGCGCTGTATAATCCATCTTCTGGAACCTTGAGTGATGGATCGAGAAAGGCTCCCTCATTGCGCTCAGCTCCAGCTTTGAATTCTACTCCGTACCAGGTGGGGATTTTGAATGCTCCACGCAATTCATCATAGTATTCTGTGCCTTTGAAATCCTTACGCTCATAGTCCACTTCAATTTTAGGATCAAACCCACCTCTCGCCTTCAATAATTGAGCCTCGCCCTGTTCGATTACAAGACCTGCTTGTTTAACGACTGGATGATGCTTCTTAACATACCCCAGATACTCACTGAGAGAAATGAATGTAGTATCCATGACTTCTTGAGTGGCTATGGGATTTTGTAGGACTCGCTTTCGCGAAAGCGTGCTACCCAAAGAGCTACACACTACAAAAAACATCAATATCGCAGAAAAGGAAAGGACTCTATTTCTTCTGGGCATTTTTATCCTTTTTAGCTTCTTTATCATTAGCCTCAGGCTGATAAAAGTTTGCTGGAAATCCATTCAAACGACGCCACAATTCATACCATACCGGCACATCTTCTAGCAATGCAAAGGTGTAGGCACCTGCGCCTGGAACCAGCTGGTCTGGCCACTGATGATCCTCCTCATCTGGAGCCAGCAATACTCGGTATTTTCCGTTAGTACTAATAAATTGCTCGATCGCAACGACTCTGGCTCCATAGGTTCCATAGGTCGCCGCAGGCCAGCCAGAAAAGATGATCGCCGGCCATCCATCAAATTGAACCCTCACCTCTTCCCCTTCATGTATCAAGGGCAAATCTATAGGCTCAACGTAGGTCTCTACCGCCAGCTCATAATCGTCTGGCATAATACTCACTAGCTGCTGTCCCTCTTTAAAGGTTTCACCTATTCCTCCTATTATAGCGCGGTTTACATATCCAGCTTGGGGCGCAGTCACATAATACAAATCTCTACGACGCTGGTAGTTTGCCCGATCTACCTCCAGTTTACTTACTTGAGCCTCTGTGTCAAACTGAGTACTCTGGGCGGTATAAAGATCACTCTCAGCCTTACTGATCTTATCAATATACTCTTGTCTCACACGATTGATTTCGACTAAAGCATCTGCTACCTTAGCTTTGCTCTGGAGTAGTTTTGCTTCCTGTGAAATACGTTTAGATTGGGTTTCTTGGTATTTCATCTCCTTCATCTCAACCTCTTGATCAGACTCAATGCCCTCTTCATTCAATTCTATAAAACGGTTGAGCTGTTGTAGGGCAATGCGCTCGTTTGTTCTAGCGGCTACGAGATCTATGCTATCACTCTCCACTCCTAATCGAGCTTGTTGCAATTTAAGTTGAGCCTGATCCAGTTTCAACTCACGTTCTTGATTGAGCGCACCTATTTGATTACGTAGTGCACTCACTTTGTTCTGATAGGAAATGACCGCGTTGCTTTTTGAGCCTATCTGATCCGTTGTACGCTCAACCAGTTGATCATCAAAATATTCACTTTTGACTTCACTAATCCTCAAAATGGTGTCCCCTACTTTAACCCTAGCCCCTTCTCGTACATACCACGTCTCTATTCGACCAGCGATGGGAGATTGTATAGTTTGTGGCCGTGATTCGGGCGTGAGTGTCGTTACATAACCATTACCGGTAACATTCTGTGTCCATGGCAAGAATAGAATAATGAATGCAAAAATGGCTGCACCACCTAAGAATCTATTGAAATATTTATAATGTCTTCTTTTAGCGACTTTAACGCCAGACTTATAGTCATTGAGCTCTAGATTCCCTTTAATGCTTGAAGTATTTGAGATGTTCAACATGACTATTTAGATTTATCTGAAATGATCTTACCGTCGTTCATGGTAACAATGCGACCACATTTATTCAACCATCGTTCATTTTGACTCACTACGATAAGTGCCCAGCCATTAGAACGATCTACAAGGAAGTCCATGATACGTGTAGCCTCTCCTTCATCAAACTGATCTAAAGGATCCTTAAGAATCAATAATTTAGGGTTTCTAACGATACTACGAGCGAGAACAATCTTTTTTCCTACCGTATAGCTCAGGTGTTTACCTTCAGGGTAAATCATTGTTTTAAGTCCTAGAGGTAACTTTTTCAAGAAATTATTGAGTCCTACTTTTTCAAGCGCCCAGTAGACTCTATCATCATCGATATTAGGATCGCCAAAGGTTATGTTCTGTCTTAACGTTCCCTCAAATGGACTTTCCTCAGTAAGCGATTGTCCCAGATGAGCTCGATAATAGTTGAGATCTATACCTCTAAGATCTGTGTTGTTGATATAGATATTCCCCTTAGTTGGTTCAATGATTCCAGCAATAAGTCTGAGCAAAGTAGTTTTACCACTTCCATTCTTACCGTTGAGTAGGATGATGCAAGATTTACTAATTTTGAGATCTACATTTTCAATAATCGGAGTGCTGCGATTAGGCACCTCAAAAGTCACTTGTTCTAATTCAACCGTATAATTCTCATCATCATGAAATGGATGCTCACCGTCTTGATTTTCTAGCTCCTTATCTACTACCTCTCCTAATTTTTCCATGGATGTTAGCATGTCGTAAAAGGATTCTAACCCAGATATAATTTTTTCCACTGCACCGATGATGATCAGGATAATCAACTCTGCCGCCACAAACTGACCTATGTTCATCTGCTGATTTAAAACTAACAATCCACCTATTAATAATAAGCCTGCGGTAATCAACACCTTAAAGACTATAAGTAGAATAGCCTGCAATACTAATATACGGAAATGCTCCTCTCTATATTTCAAGTAATCTGCCGTGAGTTCATCATTTCTTTTAAGCGCCAGTTGTGTATATCCAGAGAGTTTAAAACTGATGATAGACCTGGCAACCTCTTGCAGCCAGTGGGCCACACGGTATTTATTTTTAGATTCAAGGATACTGGTTTCCAGACCCTTTTCAGCAGTATATCTAAAAAGAACATAAGCGAGTAGCAATAAGAGAAATCCATAGATGATAAAGAATGGATGATAAAAGGACAACAACAGCAAGCCAAAAATAATTTGTAGGATCGCCGTAGGGTAATCCACTAAAAGTTTTGCGAGCGATTTTTGAACTGTTAGCGTATCAAAAAATCGGTTAGCCAGTTCAGGCGGATAGATCCCCCTCAGAGCGCTCATTTTGATTTTTGGAAATCGATAAGCAAACTCAAAAGATGATCTCGTGAATATTTTTTGTTGAATGTTTTCTGTGATCCTGATCTGCATGATCTGAAGAACACCAGCAAAGGCGACTCCTAAGGTCACTAAAATAACTAGCAAGATCCACGAGGTTGATACTTGTGCCCCTTGAATTAAATTGATTATAGCTTGAATTCCCAGTGGTAAGGTAAGACCTACTAAACCAGCAAAAATTGCATAGTAAAAGATCTGTTTTACATCTTTGCTATCCAGTTTTAACAATCGAGTAAGCCGCTGCCAGGCGGTTAAGATGTTTCTGTTATTCTTCATCTTTATAAAACTCTATTGATAAGATCCTTAAAATATTTTGATGGGGAGACTTTTGCTCCACAATCTGTAATTACCTTAAAATGTTCCTTTAAGTAATGCTGGTGTAATGCTCCATCGATAATCATACTGCTCAAAGAAGCTGGGTATGGATAATCTGGATTAAGTGCTGAAATCATATCCCCTATACGGCTCGCAAGTCTTTTATAAACTTGAAAATACCCATCTTTATTTTCACGATCTACCTCTTTTGTCAAGTAAGACTTTGAATGTTCAGATATCACGATCTTGTTAAGTAATATCTCGTCTACATGCTGGTAAGTCGAATCTTGAACCGTATCTGCAGTGATGATATCGATTGCTTTTAGTAGTTTTTCTCTAGGCTCGTGGATAGCCATGGTTTGAAATACCATTTGATGTTCTAGCCAGCTCCAATACCAAGAGGCTAGATAAAGTAATAACTTATGCTTATTTTCAAAATATCTGTAAATAGAACTTTCATTAGACCCGATCTTACTACCTAATTTTCTGAAAGTGAACTGTTCAAAGCCCAGTTCATGAATCATCACGATACTCTCTTGAATGATCTTTTTGCCTAAAGCCGAAGTTTCTGGATCTTTGATGAAAAGCTTTTCATTGATTTCCATCTTAAGGTTATAAAGAATCTTATCCATTTTCAAAATGTGATTCGCAAATCTAAAAGTATTACTATCACAATCGGGTAGTTTTGTTTTTATTTAACACACGTGTACATGAGAATGTAGGACTTAACTGATGTATTTCCAGATGCCTTTTTTATTCTGCAGGAAACGCATAACCCTTGCGACATTTGCATTAACAGGTAACGAGATTGTAGGATCTTGAGACAGCAGTTCTTGTGCACGCTTTCGCGAAAGCGCCAAAATTTCATTATCCCTCACAATATCAGCCACCCGTAATTCCATCACGCCACTCTGCCTGGTTCCCATGATATCACCAGGGCCACGTAGTTTTAAATCTACTTCGGCGATTTTGAACCCGTCGCTGGTCTCGCACATGGTCTGCAACCTTGTCTTGCTATCGCTGCTCAATTTATGACCGGTCATGAGTATGCAATAACTCTGTTCTGCTCCACGTCCTACTCTACCACGCAGCTGATGCAGTTGCGAGAGTCCAAAACGTTCTGCACTTTCAATAATCATGACACTGGCGTTAGGTACGTTTACACCTACCTCAATCACCGTGGTAGCAACCATAATCTGGGTCTTTCCTTCAACAAATCGCTGCATCTCAAAGTCCTTATCCTCAGGTTTCATGCGACCGTGCACGATACTGACCTGGTATTGAGGTGATGGAAACTCCCTCACAATACTTTCATACCCATCTTGCAGGTCTTTATAATCCAATTTCTCGGACTCCTCAATCAGCGGGTACACGATATAAATCTGCCGACCCAGCTCAATCTCATCGCGTATAAAATTGAAGACTGACAAACGATTCTTGTCGTAACGGTGAACGGTCTTGATTTCCTTACGTCCCGGTGGCAACTCATCAATCACGGAGATGTCCAGATCGCCATACAGACTCATGGCGAGTGTACGTGGTATGGGTGTAGCCGTCATGACCAGAACATGCGGCGGCAGACTATTTTTTTTCCAGAGTTTAGCCCGTTGAGCCACACCAAAACGATGCTGCTCATCTACAACCGCAACGCCCAGATTTTTAAATTGAACTTTAGGCTCAATAAGTGCATGCGTCCCTATTAAAATATGGAGCGAGCCGTCCTCAAGTTGCTCATGGATGATAGTACGATCTTTCTTTTTAACCGATCCCGTAAGCAATGCGACTTTTAAACCTGTTTTTTCAAGCAATTCTTGAACACCTGCGTAATGTTGTTGTGCGAGAATCTCAGTAGGTGCCATGATACAGGCTTGAAATCCATTATCAATCGCCAGCAAGCAAGTCAGTACCGCAACAATCGTCTTTCCAGAGCCCACATCGCCTTGCAAGAGTCGGTTCATGTGCGCGCCTGTTCCCATATCCCTCCTGATCTCTCGCACTACACGTTTTTGAGCGCCGGTGAGTTCGAATGGCAGGTGATTCTCATAAAAATCATTGAACCGCTCCCCAACTTGATCAAAAACAAATCCTTTGATCTTCGTTTTTCTGATGCGATTTTGCATCAAAAGCTCCATTTGAATGTAGAACAACTCCTCAAATTTCAACCGATATAGTGCCGCCTGCAGGTAAGCCGCGCTCTCAGGAAAGTGGGCGTTGCGCATGGATCTGTTTTTATCCAGTAGTTGTAGTTCTTTCAAAATGTTTTCGGGAAGCGTTTCTACAAACGCATTCTGAATCTCATCAAACAACCTGCGCATGAGCTTGACGATGTACGTATTGGTAATCTTACGTTTGGCAAGCATCTCTGTACTGGGATACACCGGTGTCATGGCACTGTGCTTGCGCGCACGATGATCCCTAAGTAATTCCAGATCAGGATGCGCCATGCTGTAGGTCGCCCCATAGCGTGCTACTTTCCCAAAAGCCACATAGGGCTCGTTGATTTTTACGCTTTCGCGAAAGTGTTTTTGCGCTCTAAACCACACCAGCTCCATCACTCCTGTTCCATCAGTAAACGTTGCCACGAGTCGCTCTGACTTTGCAGAACCAACGGTTTTCAAATTCACAATCTTCCCAATCACCTGAACCTGCGCTGCCTCCTCCACGAGTTGGCTCACTTTATAGTACTTAGTTCTGTCGATGTATCGATTCGGGAATAGATTTGCCAGATCACCGTAGGTGTGGATGTGCAACTCAGACTTGAGCAACTTAGCCCGTTGCGGTCCCACGCCGTTTAAATAATCAATAGGTGTTGATAAGAAGTTAAGTGGCACCGATTAGGTTTTTTTCAAAAATAAGCCAACCAACTTTTGAAACCTCAGAACTGATGTACTTATAAGCTACGGGTATGTTTTGATCGTCTGATTATCTAATAAACCACTTTGCCATGAGTTCTTTCAATGATCAAAGGCAGTAAGCTAGGTATGTTTTTTACGATTCCCAAACCTACTTTAGTAGCCGTAGGGTTTAAAAATAGTTTCTGAAGCCAGCGTCCCGTACGTAAACGAGAATTGAAAGCAAGCTTCCATTCCCGCTCATAGCCTTTTAAACAATCCTCTCGGCTGGTCTCGTCTTTCAGGAAAGGCAGAATACATTTTGAAGCAATCGCTGCGCTGTGAATTGCCATTGCCATTCCATTACCACAAAGTGGATGAATCAGTCCAGCAGTATCTCCGATCATAATAATACCATTCTGGACCGCACTTTTGTTGTCAAAGCTAATTTGAGAAATCGCAATGGGCTTTTCCCAGCAAGGCCGTGCATTTTGAAAGAATAATTTTAAATGAGGGTTTTGTGAAAGGACTTCTCTGTTAAAGTCGTCGATGTCCTTATATTTTTTGAAGGATTCAAACGTGGCGAGATAACATAGATTGACATTTCCGTTTTCGACCTTTGAGAGACCTGCATATCCACCGTTGAAGTTGTGAAGCTCCACTTGATCGAGAGGCATATCAAATTCGTAATGACATTTTACTCCTAACCAGGGTGACTTGTGCTGCACAAATTCTCTCGACAGATTTTTATCCAAAACAGAACGTTTGCCCGTTGCCATAATTACTTGTCTACAGGTAAACTTTTCATGTTTTGTCAGCACTACAAATTGGCTCAATTTCATGTTTACTTCAACAACTTTATCTTTTTTAATAGCAACAGATTGATCAATTTTTTTAAAGAGTAAATGATCTAAATGAAATCGTGAAATTCCGTAGCCTCCCAGCGGTAAATCAGCTTGGATTTTGTTACCGTTTTGCGTTGAAAAAAGCAGCTTTTTTAATTTTACATCAGTCGCTTTAGGTAAGTTTATACCTAGATCCAATAGAATATTCTCTACTTCGGCACTTAGGTACTCGCCACAGAGTTTATGACGCGGATAATCATCGGGATCAATTAATAAAACCTTAAAGTCCCTTCCCAAAATATTAGCCGCAGTAAGTCCCGCGAGACCGCCACCAGCGATGATTACGTCAAAGTCGATAGCAATATTATTCATCAAGCTTTTTGACTTGTTTTGCAAACCTTATTTAGTATTTATCAAAGTCTCAATGAGATTTATAGAATCCTGGCGGTTATCCCAAAATGCGGTAATCAATATTTCTTCTCTATGAACCTGAAAAAATATGCTAAAATTATTGAGAGTGGCTACGCGCGTGTTTTCAAAATCTGCTTTTTTAAAAATGAAAGGTGATTTAGCTATTTGCTTTGTCAACTTTCCAACGATTTTAATTAATTTCTTGGAGTACGTAGCTGATTTGTTTCGATTAACCCAATATTCAAGAATTCCAATATATTGTACATCAGCAGTCCTTGTCCATCTTACAAGTCGTTGAGCCATTCCAGATTTCTTTTATCCATGGATTCTTGGGAAATGAGTCGACCTTTTTTGATGTCAATCTCGCTCATTTCTAGCATTTCTAATTGAGCCTCGCTAAGCTTAGTCACCTCATCACGAGATGAACTGGAAGTAACAAGCGAATCAAGTGCGACTAAAAAATCCTTATTTTCAATAGATCTTATTTTATCTATCAAAATATTACGTATTACATCGATGGTGGCCATAACTGCTTGCTTTGGATTACAATTTCGGAATTATTTTTTGTTATTATATCGTTTCTTGATAAAATTTTGATTTACAGTAAACCTGATTGCAGCCCGCACAGAGACCGCAATAATTAACTTCTATTGAGAAAATTCAGCACCAAAATCTCATGACTCCCAGCTAACAGCTAACAGCTAACAGCTAACAGCTAACAGCTAACAGCTAACAAAACTAATAATCTCTCAATTCTTCCAGAGCTTCTCTCAATCTATTCTTCGGCAGGTAATTGTCTTCCAGCCCCTTTTCAAATGGAATAGGTGTATCGATACTGCCTAATCTTTTCACAGGTGCGTCTAGATGTTCAAACCATTGCTCACCGATCTTTGCGGCAATTTCACTGGCAACGCTACCAGTCAGGTTATCTTCAGTCAGAACGAGAACTTTACCTGTTTTGAGCACCGATTCTTTAATGGCTTCCTCGTCTAAGGGAACGATAGTTCTTAAATCAAGAACATCGGCTTTGAGACTTAATTCTTCTACCGCTTCAATCGCCCAATGTACTGCTGCTCCATAAGTGACGATGCTGAGTTCGTTTCCTTCTTTAACGAGTGAAGCTTTACCAAGTTCAATATTATAATAGTCATCTGGGACATCACCATAAACCGATCGATAGAGTGCTTTGTGTTCAAAAAACATAACTGGATTAGGATCTTCAATTGCAGAAATCAAAAGTCCCTTAGCATCTGCAGGAGTTGATGGATAGACGATTTTTAAGCCTGGAATGGTATGGAACCAAGATTCATTGGACTGGCTGTGAAAAGGACCGGCTCCCACACCAGCACCGCACGGCATACGTATGACTACATCAGCTTTCTGTGCCCAGCGGTAATGGGATTTTGCAAGATAGTTGACGATAGGATTAAAGCCGCTGCTGACGAAATCGGCAAACTGCATTTCTACTACGGCTTTCATACCGGCGATACTCAAGCCCATACCCGCCTCGACGATCGCACTTTCACAAATGGGCGTGTTGCGCACGCGTTCCTTACCGTACTTTTCAGTAAAACCTTCAGTAATCTTAAAAACTCCGCCATAATCAGCGATGTCTTGTCCCATGATGACGAGATCATCAAATTTCTTCATCGCCACGTCCAGTCCATCTTTTACGGCATCAACCAGTCTGATGTTCTTTGTGGAAGGTGAAGCAGGCACACTAGCATGGTGGTGTTGCGAGAAGACATCAGCTAGTTCTTGTGAGGTAGATGGTGACGGTTTCGCTTTCGCGAAAGCGGTATCAAGACCCTCTTCTATCGCCGTTTTATACTCTTCTTGTAAGGAACGGATCGTATCTTGATTTAAAATTCCCTGATTGAGCAAATATTGCTCATACCGAAGAATGGGATCCCGATCTGCCCAAAAATTCATGAGCTCATCTGGCACATACTTCGTGCCGCTCGCTTCTTCGTGCCCTCGACGGCGGAAGGTCTTGAACTCCAGCAGCACCGGCTCTGGATGCTCACGCATGTCATTGAGAATACGGGAAACCGTGTTATAAACTTCTATAATGTTATTGCCATCTACAATCTGAGATTTCATGCCGTAACCCGCGGCACGATCTGCAAGATCCTTGCAATTATACTGCTCGCTGGTAGGCGTGCTGAGGCCGTAACCATTGTTTTCGATGCAAAACAGCACGGGCAGTTGCCACACGCTCGCCACGTTAAGCGCCTCGTGAAAATCGCCCTCACTGGTACCTCCCTCACCGGTAAATACGGCCGTGGCGAGTCCGTTGTTTTTGAGTTTGTTTGCTAAGGCTATACCGTCTGCAACGCCTAGTTGAGGACCGAGATGCGAGATCATCCCTACGAGCTTATATTCTTGCGTTCCAAAATGGAAACTGCGGTCACGACCTTTGGTAAATCCTTCTTCCTTACCTTGCCATTGCGCAAAAAGCTTCCAGAGCGGGATGTCTCTCGTGGTAAAAACGCCCAGATTGCGATGCATGGGTAAGATGTACTCTTCATCGCGCATCGCCATGGTAACACCTACTGAGATCGCCTCTTGACCTATTCCAGAAAACCACTTACTGATGCGCCCCTGCCGCAGCAAAATCAACATCTTTTCTTCTATCATGCGCGGCAATAACATGCGCTTGTAGAGCTGTAATTGAGTCGCAGCATCCAGATTGTTATTATAATAAGAAATTAAGTCTATGGGCTGTTCGGCTATCATATTATCAATTATCTACTCAAATGTATGCTTTTTTGATAAGGAATGTACGACAGATGTGTATAGTTAATCATAAGTTTTAAACGGGTTTATCTAAATTTGGAATCAAATAACCATCCATGATTACTTACTTAGAACCGAGATCCTTCTAACGTGAAGCCTTTGCCTTTATAGTATTTACTTGTTCATTTATGTAGGAGCTTGTGAAAGTCTGCTTGTGGGTGGTTAGATGCTATCTTTTTCGGTATATCTAGCGTCAAGCACGGAATCGCAGATTGATCTGGGTGCGAAAAGGTATCGCAAGATCTGGTCGATTTTTGCGCTGCATATTGGTAGATGGAAACCACTACCCGATTTTGAATACATATCTGTTTTCAAAGGTCGAACAAGTTAGCGTATGCGGTCTATCAATACCTCCTTGACTACTGAAGGAGAGCTGTATCTCGTGAATTTATTTCACAATAGGAATCAGCGCATAACTTTTTACTGTACCGGGTGTTAAGAAGATGTATTCAGGACAGCAAAGCACTTCAATCAAGTATTAGAGTTAGATATTCTGGATGCTACTGAGCGGGAGCAGAAATGGCTGTGTAGTCTTAAGTTTTAAGTTCAATGAGATTAGTCTTTCTCAGTGAGCCAGAAATTGTATTTCTTAACAATATTGCGCAACCTGAAACGGATCAATGAATTGTCTAAATCATTAATCATTTCTGTTACCTCGGGATTTCCGGTAAGCGCCTTTCTCAACGTTTTCTTCTTGTTTCCCTTACCTAAATAGAAGATCTCTCCGTCCTTTTCTAAATAATATTTAGGCTTGTCCATGTTGAACACCGTACGGCTTTCCCTATAGGTTGGACTTGATTGATCATGATCGAAGTATGTGAATGAGGTAGGTTCATTGTATTCAAACAGACGCACAGTTCCATCAACGATGCTTTTGACCATTTTTGATTTGCCCTTGTACTGTATATTGTAGAATTCTCTTGCTCCTTGATCAATTTTTAAAACATGAACTGTGTTGATGCGGTAAAGAGGACTATCCTTTTCTATACCTAATTTGTATTCAATTTCATCCTCAAACCCTTCATCATTTGTCAGGAAACAATGAATCGTATCCTTTGCGGTGATGATTTTAGATCTGAGTTTATAAGCTTTTTTATTTTGAGAGTGTCCAAGGAAACTTGTAGAGACTACAATGAATATTGAAATAATTTTACGTAACATGGAGAAATGAAAGAATTAGGAGGTTGAAGGAAATCAAATCAATTGTATTCACAAATTTACTTGTTATAATTTAATGGCTCAGAAAATTATCCCGTTCCTATATACGAGAAGAGTGCATGCTGTATAACTTTCATGACATTCTTTTTTTAATTGCTAAGAATTATTGAACAAGGTGGAGGAATGTTAATGGGTACTCTGTCCCGATAGTTATAGGAAAGCTACTTTCGTCGCGTTCACAGTAAAAAGCCAGGTTTGACTTTCTAAATACAAACTTGCAAAGAAAAATACTTGGCATGTTGACTGTAGAGACTTAAAAAAACCGCCTCAATTATCTATTGAGACGGCTTCTTATATGAAAAAAGGCCTGAGCTTATTTCTTTTTAGGAGCGATAAACATATTCATGCGCTTACCTTCCATTTTAGGCATCTGTTCTACTTTACCTAATTCTTCAAGATCCTGAGCGAGTCTCAATAAGAGAATCTCTCCCTGATCTTTGTAGATGATGGAACGACCTTTAAAGAATACATACGCTTTTAGTTTAGCTCCTTCCTTCAGAAACTTCTCAGCGTGATTCTTCTTGAATTCATAATCGTGATCATCCGTATTAGGACCGAAGCGTATCTCTTTGATCACCACTTTACTGGCATTTGCCTTCATGGCTTTCTCACGCTTCTTCTGTTCATAGACATACTTTTTGTAGTCCATGATTTTTACAACCGGCGGTTCTGCATTTGGTGAAATCTCCACAAGGTCCATTTCTTTCTCTTGTGCTTCTTTCATGGCATCACGAGTATCCATGATGCGAGGTTCACCCTGACCTACCAGTCGTACTTTGCGCGCGCGTATTTTCTCGTTAATCGCGTGCTTATCTTCTTTGATAATTCGAGCCGGGCCGCGGCTTCTGCGTCTTCTTATTGCTATGGCTATATAATTTTAATTAAACTTCAAATTTTTTGATGCTCTGGGATACTTCTTCATGTATCGCTTTCGCGAAAGCGGAAACACTCATAGCTCCCAAATCTTCACCACCATGTTTACGAACAGAAACCGTACCATCTTGCTCTTCCTGCTCGCCTACGATCAACATATAGGGTAATTTATTCATCTCAGCCTCACGGATTTTCTTACCCATGGTCTCAGCCCTATTGTCGATAGTGACGCGAATTTCGTTATTTTCTAAAGAATCTACCACTTTTTTTGCATAATCTTCGTATTTCTCACTCAGGGACAGAACGATACATTGCTCAGGCATCAACCAAAGCGGGAAATTACCCGCCGTGTGCTCTAACAAAATAGCGATAAAACGCTCCATGGAACCGAATGGCGCACGGTGGATCATGACAGGTCTATGTGACTCATTGTCACTTCCCTTATAGCTCAAATCAAAACGCTCTGGCAAATTGTAGTCTACCTGAATGGTTCCCAGCTGCCAGCTGCGTCCCAGTGCATCCTTCACCATGAAGTCTAGTTTAGGACCATAAAAGGCCGCCTCACCCTCTTCAATGACGTAGTCTAAACCTTTATCCTTTGCTGCGCTGATGATCGCCTGCTCTGCAATTTCCCAATTTGCCACGTCACCGATGTACTTCTCAGGTTTTTTAGGATCGCGTATGCTTACCTGAGCGGTAAAGTCTTCAAATCCTAATGAGCCAAAAACATACATCACCAAATCGATCACAGCTTTAAACTCGGCATCCAGCTGTTCTGGCATACAGAAAATGTGAGCATCATCTTGCGTAAAACCACGCACCCGACTTAAACCATGCAATTCACCACTTTGCTCATAGCGGTAAACCGTTCCAAACTCTGCAAAACGCTTTGGCAAGTCTTTATAGGACCAATGCGCGCTTTTATAAATCTCACAGTGGTGTGGACAATTCATGGGTTTAAGTAGAAACTCTTCGTCTTCAGCCGGTGTTTTAATGGGCTGGAAACTATCTTCACCATACTTCGCGTAGTGACCAGAAGTCACATACAATTCTTTAGAGCCTATATGCGGACTCACCACCATCTCATAGCCAGCTTTTTTCTGAGCGGCTTTGAGGAAGTTTTCTAACCTTTCGCGTAAAGCGGCACCTTTAGGCAACCATAGTGGCAGCCCTTGCCCTACTCGCTGGGAAAAATGGAACAACTGGAGTTCCTTACCCAACTTACGGTGATCTCTTTTTTTAGCTTCTTCCAGAAGCTCGAGGTATTCTTTCAGATCTTTTTGCTTCGGGAAACTGATCCCGTAAACACGTGTCAGTTGCGGATTGTTCTCATCGCCGCGCCAGTAAGCACCGGCGATGCTCATGACCTTTACCGCCTTAACGAGACCTGTGTTTGGAATGTGACCTCCACGACACAGATCGGTAAATGAATCGTGATCACAGAAAGTGATATCACCATCGGTCAGGTTCTCAATAAGCTCAACTTTGTATGGATTATCGTTCTTTTTATAGAACTCCAGCGCATCAGCTTTTGAGACTTCGCGCATGGTGAACTCATGTTTACCACGAGCGATCTCCAGCATGCGTTTCTCTATCTTGGGAATATCAGACTCACTGATGCTGTGCTCTTTAAAATCCACATCATAATAGAATCCATTATCAATGGCTGGGCCTATGGTCAGACTCACTCCCGGAAATAATTCCTCGATCGCCTGCGCCATGATGTGCGAGGTAGAATGCCAGAAGGCTTCTTTACCTTCTTTATCCTTAAAAGTATAGAGTACCAGGTTACCATCTTCTGTTAGTGGCGTTTTGGTTTCGACTTTTTTACCATTATAACTAGCGCTGATGACGTTGCGCGCTAGTCCATGAGAGATTCCCATGGCGATGTCCATGGGTGTAAATCCTTGCTCTACCTGTTTGATACTGCCGTCTGGCAATGTAACGTTGATCATAACTACAACTTACGATTAAGCCGCCAAAGGTAAAATTTTATGAGATTCCAAAACCTTCTATGTGGTTTCTTTTTTAAGAAAATTTGATGCCATCAGATTTTTAAAAATTCTTGTCACCTTGAAATTGATACAACGTTATCTAAGATCTAACAAGGTTTAAAAGGAGTCCTAGATTAAGTCTGGAATGATACAGATTCTGGTAACACCCCAACCCCTTCAAGGGGGCGGTGGATTACACCAATTTTTATGTATGAAGTCAAATGAAAAAGACAATTATCATAGCATGAAAAGTAGCGGATTTCATAAGTGTTCCTTATGTCAGTTTGAGCCTCGCTACGAGCTCGAGACGGTCTAAAGTTGGGAATAAGTTAGTTAACGGATAAGAATCTTCTACTGATTCACCCTTTGAGAGCCTCAGAGCTCAAGAACAATAGAGCGCGAAGACTGAGGTTCTCGAAGTCCGATCAAGCCAATAAAAAAATTATCAATTTACTAATTTGTTAGGGAACGGTTTTAAGTACCCACCTAATGTTAGCTCAAGTCTCTCGACAAACTCGAGACAGTCTAAAGTCGGCAACAAGTTGGTTAACGGATAACAATCGTCTACTGATTCGCCCTTCGAGAGCCTCAGGGCTCAAGAACCATAGATCGCGACGACTGAGGTTCTAAAAGTCCGACCGAACAATAAAAACAATTATCAATTTACTAAGTTATTAGGGAACGGTTTTATGAACCCACCTAATGTCAGCTCAAGTCTTTCGAAAAGCTCGAGACAGTCTAAAGTCGGCAACAAGTTAGTTAACGGTAAGATTCGTCTACTGATTTGCCCTTCGAGAGCCTCAGGGCTCAAGAACAATAGATCGCGAGGACTGAGGTTCTCGAAGTCCGACCGAACAAGTAAAACAATTATCAAATCAAATCTTACAAATTACTGCGCTTATTGGAGTTTATAGCAGATCCAAATCAATTAAAAATTGTCACTAAACCACCCTGCACTCAAGTGCAGGGGTTTTTGACACAGGACTGAAAGTCCTTGCTCTGACTACTCCAATATGAAGTTGGAATTATCGTTGTCATTCTCCTTGCGGTGGTGTTCCAGATAGTTGTTGACCATTTCATCCGTTATGTTGCCACTGCTCCATGCTCCGTAGCCGGTTGCCCAAAAGTGGTTCCCCCAATAACGCTTCTTCAATTTTGGAAACTCCTGTTGCAGCTTCCGTGATGACCGACCCTTAAGGTTTTTTACTAAAATACTGATTGGCAACTTTGGCGGGTACTCAACATGCATATGGACGTGATCTGAGCTGACCACACCCTTCAGTATCGCTACACTTTCAGATTCACAGATCTGTATCAAGAGAGCACGACAGCGAATCTTGATGTCGCCCTCCAAAACCTTATACCTATATTTCGTTGACCATACTATATG
Organism: Nonlabens spongiae; assembly: GCF_002117125.1. NCBI lineage: Bacteria > Pseudomonadati > Bacteroidota > Flavobacteriia > Flavobacteriales > Flavobacteriaceae > Nonlabens > Nonlabens spongiae. Next base: position 530,122 of record NZ_CP019344.1, on the reverse strand, counting down.
ACAGGTGAGACGAGTTACAGTATGCGAGCCTTTTCTCTGTGCTGATCCCATAATGACCAATGTATAGATTTTTTCGCATAACTAAAGTACTGCAATGAAATTGCAGGGTTTTATACCCTGTCCTGAGACCAATAAAAAAGCCACCCTTGCGAGTGGCTGTGATTGTTAGACATTGCTTGTCAAGTCCTTGACTTGACGTGAGGCTGGTACTAAGATTATTTCTTAGGAGCCTTCTTTGCAGTAGGAGCCTGAGCTTTTGAAGCTGCTGGCTTGCCAAAATTTTTAGCCTGCTTTTTAGGTTTGTTTGCCATGGTATTATGACTTTTAAAACATGGTAAAAGTGCATCCACAATAAGTATTAAACATCATTTTTTTGGTTAAATTTTGAGCCTGTTTTAGTTAAAAAATGAGCTTCGTATGTAGTTGGTGTCAGCCAGCTTGCGCTTCGGCTCCGCTCAGCGGCCATGGGCAAACGTTTCCTGATTTTATCAGAGCGAGATCGTTTTAAAATCGAGATATGTAACCTTTCTCGTCCAGAAACGTGCCGGGAGCGCTTGACATAACATCATGCACTCATAAATTACATATTTAGTGTCCGCTCAAAATTTGCTTGCAGTTGTTGCACTGGCAAGTAACCTTTTGCAATGACAAAGAGCTCATCATCTTTTTCTAGCATCAAAGTTGGAAAACCAGAAACGCCTAGTTGAGCAACGTGGTCAAATTCATCTTGAGCCTGATCAAAATATTCAGTTTTACTCATCAATTCCTTAAAACTGTTGGGCTCGATGCCGTATTTGATCACGATATTGGCATATGTGGCATGATCTGCTGGTGGTTTACCCTGATGATAGATGGCTCTTTGTATCTCGCTGGCATAATCCAGCAGGTGTTTAGGCATAACGTTTTTAAAAACAGCCATGGCAATCGCAGCAGGAATAGACGTGAATACGGCACTCCCCTCCTCCAGCGTGCCGTTCAAAAAGTCTTTACCAAATCGCACCGTACTACGCTCTTCCACATCTTTGTAAGCGGTCTTTATATATCCAGCGACCTCACCGATAGGCCCGACCCTATTTCCCGTGATCATCCCCCCAGACAGCACCTCACAATCTAATTTGTTAGTAGCTACAAACTCATGGATTACGGGCGAGAAGCCATAGCACCAGCCGCAGAGGGCGTCGTAGATGTAAATAAGTTTCATGCTATCGTATTATGGTAAATCTTTTCGACTTTACTTGAGTCGCTTGGATCTGTTTGTTCTTTCTGTATTCCATTTCTTTAAAATAAATTCTAAACACGTTTTGGAAATGGTAATGCAAAAATTTTCCATGGTAGGATTTTTAAATTTCTTATAAGCTATTCATTTCTCGCTTTCGCGAAAGCGTGTAATAATAAACTCACCTGAGCATGAATAATATTAAACTTTAAATGAGCATCATCTTAGGGGATAAAAAAACGCCCGATCTCGCGAAAGATCAGGCGTCATATTTAATCGGGTTCTAGTTATTTTTTCAAAGAATCGTAGAGCATTTCAGCTACTTTATTAGAAGAAGCTGGATTTTGTCCCGTGATTAGATTGCCATCCTGCAAGGCATACTCATCCCAGTCAGCTACTTTTGAGTAGTCACCGCCGTTTTCCTTGAGCATGTCTTCTACGAGAAAAGGCACCACGTCTACCAGGTCCACGGCTTGCTCCTCGGTGTTAGCGAATCCAGTTACTTTTTTACCTTTTACCAGTGGTGCGCCATCAGTACCCTTTACATTTTTGAGGGCTGCTGGTGCGTGACATACAAAACCTATAGGCTTTTGAGCCTGATTAAATGACTCGATCAGCGCGATGGAAGTTTTGTCTTGCGATAGATCCCATAGCGGACCGTGACCACCTGGATAGAACACCGCGTCATAATCCGCTGCTTTCACCTCAGAAAGTTTGGTCGTGTTAGCGATGCGTTCTTGAGCTTCTAGATCGTTATCATAGCGCTCGGTGGACTCGGTTGAGGCATCTTCTGTGGTACTGGAAGGATCTATGGGCGCCTTTCCACCTTCTGGTGTGGCGAGGGTGATATTTACCCCTTTGTCTTTTAAGGTGTAATAAGGCCCAGCGAATTCTTCCACCCAAAACCCGGTTTTCTTGCCGGTGTCTCCCAGTTTATCGTGTGATGTCAGTACAAATAATACGTTCATAATGTTGTTTTTTTCGATTTAGTGAGCTGTCTCATACAACCCTCTATTTATTTCAGACAAAATTAGAGCCTGCACATACTGCTGAGTGTTAATAGAGCGATAAAGCGCGTTAAAGCGATTAGAAATAAACCTAGCGATGCAATTTATCTTGTCACAAATCCTTCTGTCACAAATTCAATATGGGACAGAGCCATCTGTGACAGCTTTGTAACATTTTAAACTGTACTGATTTCAGATCGTTACGAAAAAAGTGGGTACAGGATTGTACAAGGTAAATCTGTAAAAAGTTTAAAATTGTACACGAAGTGTTTGTACAAAGCTGTACAAGGTTGATTTGTACAAAGAATAAGTTTGTACAAGAAAAGTTTGTACAGTTTTTACCGTACAGTTTTAGAAAATGTACCAATTAAAAGTGTACAGGATTGTACAGTTCTGGGCTGTACTAAGTTGAAAAGTGTACAATGTTAAACTGTATGGGAATTTTTAAGAGTTAAAAATGAATGGATTCTACGGTACTTTTGATCTCTTCAATCAAATCATTACCTATGGATTGATTCAATCGACCTTCATGATGGACGTCAAGAAAAATCATCTCGCAGCCTTTATCTTTTGAATTTTTGGTATTTGAAAAGCGTCCTGAGATTCCATTAGCAGAAAAGGATCTTGGATAAACCAAAAAACTATGATCACAATCCCAATAGTGATTGTACACATACATCTGTTTAAGATCATTGTCGCTCGGTCTGCCATCATCTATAATTTTCCACTTCGTATCAATGATAATGGAAGTATCGCCATTGGTTAACAAAATATCTGGTTTGATTGATTTGGAATAACCAGCTTCTGCATACCAAAAAGACTTCTTTCTCTGACCATTCACAGCCCATCGATCCTTAACTTCCTTGCGTAAGCAAACCAAAACATATTCTTCCCACAGCTTATTCATATCAAACATAATCGCAAGAAGATCCTTTCGGCCTGATTTGATATCTGGGCGATAATTAAGAAGAATCAGCTTAGCAATCGAAATCGAAGTTTGATATGGTTGATGCTTTCGCGAAAGCGGAATTTTATCAAACGTAGCTGCATTAACCTGTGCTCTACGAACTTCTGGAAATAAGCTTTGAACACGCTTTATCCGATCCACCAAGGCAGAACTCGTGACTAAATGGCTTATAACAAATATGGCTTCATGTAAGATTTGATGCAGCAAGTGATCTTTAGAATAAATCGTGTGGCGAGTGTAGAAGCGTTCTTTATGAACTAGATTTTTGGCGATTTGTTGATTGAACAACAATGCACCTTTTAATGCGAGTTGTTGACCGCTGGATTGATAATATTTTTTGATGAGGCCACGATGGATTAATTGCTCCAATTCAACAATAAACAGTTCAAAATATAATTCCAAAATTGAATTGGCTTTCAATTTTAGATTGGCGGTACCAGATTGCTTGGCTTGAAGCAAGTGACATTTCTTCAACATCTCTAAAAGAATTCCTTGCCATTGTGCGTGAGTGCCAGATTTTCCAGCCTTGGGAAGCACTTCAATTGTGATGTTCCCTACTCTAATTGCACCTACATATTGAGTGAATTTAACCCCATAAGCTGTCAGGCTAAAAAACGGCGTGTCTGGAAAACGTTCGTGGTAAGATTGAAATGCCTTATAAAGATCTTCGTCAAACTGATCATGAGCATACCTACCTTTGTAAGCAATGCGTTCATATTCAAAAACCTGTATGAGATCATTTTTCATTGCAATTGCTTTAATTCATCAATAACTCAATGGCTTCTTTAATGTCAATTTTTACGGGTTGCTTTATTTCATATCTAATTACCTCATCGTAGTCGCCGGCATAGCTCTCAGCAGACTGAGCAAAAAGATTCTTTTCAGTTTCTTTTTTCTCCAAAAAGCCCTCACCCAGAACCATGGCAATCTTTACATAATCGTTGAAGAAATATTCTTGAAGCAGCGGAATAATTTTTTTGGCAAATATGGTTCTCAAGCCTTCTTCAAGATTTTCAGAGTCTTTAAGTTTGAGAAAATAGGAATGACCGATTTGATGGTCGCGATCCAATAAAACCGCAATACGCTTATTAATAGTTTGAAGTATTTCAGATAATTTGAAATTTTCAAACTCATTGCTGTCCAAAACTTCATCTATAAGTTCATAATCTGGCATCATCTCTTCAAACTCAAACCTACGGCGCAGCGCGCTGTCCAGAGCCTCAATGCTTCGATCTGCGGTGTTCATGGTGCCGATAATGTAAACGTTTTTGGGAACCTTAAATTCTTTCTTACTGTAAGGAAGTATAGTACTTAACTCTTCTTTATTCTGTTCTCGTTTATCTGTCTCTATAAGTGTAATTAATTCTCCAAAAATTGATGAGACATTACCCCTATTGATCTCGTCTATTATCAAAACATGTGGCTTTCCCTCCTTTTTGATTTTCTCATACTCAATCAGGTGGTATTCCTCAAACAAATGATTCAAAATACCCTTTACGTATGAAGGATTATAAATACTTGTCAAAGGTGCTCCCTCATAAAGCAATCTGATATTTTTTATAGAGGCAGGGTATTTAGGGTTCTCTGCCGATGACTCGTGGGGTCTGATTCCAAATGTAGTATGACCGCTATAATCAACATCAAATTTAAGTCCTCTGTCTGTTTTCAAGGTTTTAGGACCATTCTCAATAATATTTTTCTTGAACTCATTCAATACTTTTTGCAAATCTGAGCTATCAGAATCTGAGCTTGTTCTAGCTCGTTCACATAAAAGTTTGAACACACCGTCCTGTTCCTCATAGATGACATCCTTCTCCTCAACGACTCTCGGTTTGATTCCTTCTACAAAATCTTCATAAGAAAAGGATTGATGAAACGTACAGAAAGTGATTTGTCCAGTAGTACTTTCCCAGTCCCGTATTAGCAAACTACCATATTCCCGAAGAATTTGATCTCTAGAAAGATTTTTTACATATTCTTTGCCTTTGATAATTTCCAGAGCAAGTCTGCTAGTAGCGTAGGTTTTTCCCGTTCCCGGTGGACCGTAAAGGATTTGGTTTAGTGGGATGTTCATTTTGTGATTTTCTGATAGAGGAACTTTGAAATTTTCAAAAAACTCAAACTGGACTTGAGAAGACTTTAAAATCTCTTCTTCACTATCTAGATTTAATGTCTTGAAAACCCGATGGTTCTTAATATCATCCTTTAGTATTGGATTATCATTAAAATAGTGGGTTACTTTTAGTCCCACTCTGTCAGAGTTCTCAGCGTTTTGTTCAGTCTTGTAGTAATAATTCTCAAATTCTTTCTGTTCAGAATTCTCTATATCAGTGATAATCTCTGCGAGCGCATAACAGCCCGCATCTTTTCCCTTTTTCCAAATTATCGCTTTGTCACCTACGTTTATTTTATTTTCGTGAGCTAAAACTCCCCAACTTCTAAAATGACCTCCGCTAAGAGAAGCGGCTATATCAAATTCATCAGGATCAATTTTAAAGATCCAATAGTCAACTTTTGGTTGATCATCTAGCTGATCATAAATATACTGTCTGTATTCTTTATCAAACGCCGCTTTCGCGAAAGCAGAATTCATTTTATTCCTGTATCCTGACTTCTCACTTTTAGATTGAATGGACTTGGCTATATAAACAGCGGAATCCAATTGTGAATTATCAATTTGATCGACATCTGAAACTGTCACCATCACAAAGGATTCATTTTTATAACGATAGGTCACGTGCCCCCACTCATTGTTTGCAATAATTGCAAAGCCTTTGTTCTCCTTCAAATGATTCAGATCCCAGATGACCATCTGACCTGCAATCAAACGAATTTTCCCCTCTCGTACATTAAATGTAAAACAGTTGTCTCTAGCATCAATTGCTACCTCATCGATGAACTGATCCAATAATGTGAAATAGTCTACAACATTTTCTTGTTTGTACTTTTTTAGAGTTTGTAATAAGATTTCTGCATCATCTCCCAATAATGATTCCATTTGTGAAGAAAACTGCCAAGCCTCATAAGACAGTTCAGGATAAGACTTTTTGCTTTTGTCATTAATAGCTTCATTGATTTTTTGATAATCTTCAAAAGTTTCAAATTGATGATCGATTCCCAAAACTTCTTTTAAATAAGGCTTTGACGGGCCATTAATCGGAAAGTATCGATCAGGGCGCACATAAAAAAGTACCTCGGTCAGCTTAGTCTTACCTACATTTTTTATGGCGAGTGCTTTCTGAAAAATTTGGTCATCGACTTTATCGTTTAAAACACGGTCAAACAATTCCCACAGTATATCAAATTCATTTCCAGTTCTAGCGTAGGCATAGGGAAACATCCAAACTTTTTGAGCATTGGCGCTCGGGATGCCACGCTCACCTTCCGGATGAGTCAAATCAAGTTGGTCAGCAATATTTTGCAGAACCTCAAGCCGTTTCTTTTCGCCATATTTATAGATATAACAGAAAAATGTAAATGGATCGATTTTCTCGATAGGACTCTTTTCTCCCTGTTCTTTTTGGTCGGTACCTACATTAACTCCAGCTTTTTCGAGAACGTTTAATAAAAGTGGCGTTTGCTCTCGTTTGTCTCGCAAATATTCAGCGAGTTCTCGGTGGGTTTCAGTCCAGTTGTAGGGATCAAAAATCTCATCTTTATTTAAGACATCAAAACCTAAGTTCCTAAGATATTTATTCGTAGGCTCTCCTCCCCCAGGATGCCACAAATAATCGCCAGTAGCATATTCATGTGCCAAGCGCATGACATCCTTTGGTGGATAAGTCTGCCCTTCATAAAGTATATCGTATTTAGTTGAAGGTCTAATACCGATCTTGCCACTATCTATCTCTTCAAAGGCTTTTAAAACGTGTTCTTTTGTGATTTTTTCAGGTTGGAATGACATATTTTAATTTTTAAAATTCTATTGTTTACCTACCATCGGACTTAGGTAGTAGCGCAATTCTGATTCAATGTAAGAGATTAAATGTTGATTGACCATCCGAGAGGTATTACATTTGACGTCAACATCTATCGGTACACGCCAGTAACCCACAGAAAGTTGATCGCGAAAATCTATTCCATCCCGATTTAGATGAAGTCCATAGGTAGTCTGTGATGAACCATCAATATGATCTGAAATTCTGGTAAATATCATTTCTCGTTTACCGAGATAGAAACAACGATGGCTATTACCTTGAATATGTAGACCTAATTCTCGATGAAGCTCTTTCATGGCTACAGTCTCAAACCATTTCTTGTAGGGTCTAGACGAACTACACTTCTCTAAACCCGACCATTTCGTATTGAAAGTTTCAAAATCAATTTTACCACCACCCTTATACCAGAAAGCATAAACACCGTATCCATCGTTATCATTTGGCTTCTTCCAATCTTTAATATCAGATCGGGTACGAAATAACATCTGAGCAATCTCGATCAGCATTTTTTCAAAATTACTAGAACTCCAAATTTTTCGCAGAGAGAATTCAAAATCGTTATACTGCTGATTAATTTTTATCATCTACTTAAATTTTCTAAATGCCTGAACTGTTTGGTAAATTCCATAGCCTACAGCTATTCTACCTAAAAAATCAAATATGTATGCTAATCCAAACCATGGATTAAGAGCATCCAAATAATTTATTCTCCTAGCCGGGTTAAAAAATTGAACGATGAATTTAACACCTTTCTGCATTGCTTCATAATCTGGAGTAGTACGATCGATCCACGGTAAATGAGCCCAAAAGTCCCCTAATGACAATAATGTTACAAGGGCAAAAAGTAACGCCATTCGAACCGTAAACCAAACTCCTGTCCAAAAACTTGTCTTGTATTTATTTGATCTGCGATTGAGAAATAAAATTAGTCCGTCGTTTGATCGTAATTCCTTCCAGTTAATCAATCTGAAAGAACGAAAAGGCTCAGTTGCCCAGTTTAATAATAAATTGTTATCTCCCTGATTCTCCATTACGGGTATCTCACCCAACTCTAATGATTCATAATTCAGTTGCCTTGCAGCGGACTTTTCAGCTCGACGCATCTTTGTAGCGTCATCATAATTACCTACATCTTCTAAAGCCTTGCGTAAAATTTGGAAGGTATGCACTTTATTTTCCGTTGGGATAATTCCTTGATAATCTATGGCTTTTTGATATCCATTTTTATTTTCCTTCTCGAAATAATTGGTGTCAAATTCCTCTTTTCTAAATAGCAGATCAAATATCTTCAATTCACCCGAAATGATTGCTTGGGATAAATCAAGACCTGCCTTGAACTCAGTTTTAGCAAAGATGCTTTTTCCCGCTAGCAAACTGTATGTGAATAGAACATTTTCTTCAAACGTAGCCATGCTGAAAACGGCCGTTTTATTGAAGTCAGTTTTATAAAAGGTCATGCCCTTATTGAAAGTAGAATTCCAAAAATCTGCCAGACCATGGAATTTCGTATTTCTCAAATGGAATTCATTAAGTCTGCAACTATGTACGATAAATTTTTTCTCGAAAATCATATCATTTGCTATGAACGCCATATTAAATACGCAATTATTGGTGAAGGAAAGTTGATGTTTAATTGTGTTTGTTTTTTTTGACCTAATAGCCTCCTTAAGCTCGTTATCTGTTTTCCATTTTTCGAAGTCGTATTCACTCAATTCTTTTCTTTTTTCCTCCTCCACGATGAGTTCCATCTGTCGATAACTTGGAATAAATTCGTTAATAGAACCTTCACAAATTTTGACTTTGCAATTGAATTCACAATTTTCAAAATGAACTTCTGGTGTTCCTGGTTTGATTATAACTGGCTGATTAATTATTCGATTCCTTATAATGTTTTCTGACTTGAGTAAACTAGTATTTACATATTCGCCAGCTAATCCGAAATGCTTATTAAATTCCTCGTACGTCAAAATTTTGCGGTTAGTGCCAGCCATGTCGTTTCGTATTATTAATCTATGATTCAAAAATTTATAGTATCACTCATCAAAATTTTATTCCTTCCGCACATTATTCTTTACTTACAGCGTATATTAGGTTCACCTCCTCACCTCCACCGCACTTACCAGCTTCATATCCTCATCCCAAATCGTCGTAATCTCTAAATTGTACAGCTTATAAGGACTTTTCATCTTTGATTTGATCTTATACTCTAGTGGATATTCTGCTTTAAAATGCCCGTTTTCTAATTCTGTAAGCTTGAATTGAGACCAATCAATTTCTGAAATGGTAAAAGGATATTTCTCACGGTAGCGCTGGATATCGCTGATTACGGTTTCAAAATCAGGATCATCGTAGCTGTACCAAGTATGCAGATCCTCTGAAACGTAGTTGTGGATCTCATGGACTTTGTTGGCATCAAGAATCTTGTAATAATTCTCAATACGTTCTTTAAGCAATTCTTCATCAGAAACAGAATCACTATTGAACATGAAAATTGCAAATACAATAACTATTAGCGCCGCCAAAACACCGACTACAACATTGCGTTTGCTTGATTTTGGTGCTTTAGTTTCTTCGACTTGAGATGACTTTGTTTTTGAATCTTGATCAATTGGCTCTGTAGATGTTGAATTCTCGAGAGCTATTTCTACCTCACCGATAACTTGTAAAGATTGAATTCGATCATGTATTTCTGATGATGCTACCGTTGACTTCTCAACCCGATATTCCATGACCTCAGTTTCAGGAATTTTTCCATCTGGGTATTTTTCAAAGGGTATCAAGCTTACAAAATCAGGTTCATGTGCCTGTCCACCATAGCCCAACGCTACAAAAATTGGAGTTTTGTCAATATCAATCCTGCTGAATATTTTGACCTGATTCTCGCTTGCGATGGTGTATTCGCCCTGCCAACTGCTGGAACTGAATTTCGCCTCTACATGAAACTCTTGACCGGTAACCTTGCTTTTGAATCTAAAATCAGGCAATTGCGCATCGCCCACATACCTGACGCGGTTCTGTTTGAACTCACTCGTTTTATGCTCAATTGAATATTCTGAGTCAGGAAACAGAACGTTTTCGACAAAATCTTCAAATTGTTTGCCTTTTTGAAAAGAATCGGGATTGTAGTTTAAGTTCATCTGGTTAATCTAATTTTAAAACCCCATCAACCTCCCCCATCAACCGCTCTGTTTCCACCAGCGCTTTGATGATCTTCCGGTAGTGTTGAATATCTTCCATTTTAAGCTCGCGGTCTTTGCGATCCTTAAGCCATTTTTGAGCGGGCTGATAACCGCCTATGTAAAATTCCCATGCCGACTTTGGGACGTTGTCAAAATACTGGGTTTCATTGATCATTACGCGGCCTAATCGTTCTCGATACACTTCGCCATGCCCTTCGACTCCGCTCAGGGACCGGCTGGTACTGACATCTTCGTTTTTCGAGTTCGTGTCCAACTTCAGATCCTCTTTCCCCTTTGGGGAAATCTCCGCAGGAGAAAGGGGGCTCCATCCCGGGCTCGTCTTCGTCATTTTATTGCGGATCACGTTATCGCCTGCAGCTGGATAAGTCACGCTGACTTTATCGCTGTCCTCGTGTTTCATCAAATGAAATTGACGCAGCTCGCCACCCAACTCCACCAACTTCCAAAACACCGACTGGACTTGCTCCCTCTCCCCAGCATCCGACGAGCTGGAGCGAGAGGAATGCTCCGGCTGGGGTGAGGCCACAGAGGCAAGCGAGGCCGGCCACGGCACGCGTGGAAAATCTGTCTTTAAAAATTCTTTGTACTTCTCGCGGTAAGACGGACTGTGCAACACCGCGTAGATATAATCCAATACATCTAATGGAGTGAATGCTCCTGTCGCCCCCTAGCCCCCAAGGGGGAATCCTTAGTATTTGATTGAATTTTATCAATAGAATCTTGCAATTCTCTTATACAAACCAAAAGATTCTTTGTAACCTGAGTGTTACTAAATCGAATGACTTGTATGCCTTGTGCATTCAATTCTTCCGTGCGCAGCTGATCTTGCTCTTTTTGATTTTCGTGATAGCCGCCATCTATTTCTACTGCCAGTCCTATTTCTGGATCAAAGAAATCAAGAATGAATCCAGCGGCGACGTGTTGCCTGTTGAACTTCACTCCTAGTTTGTTTGCTCTGATCTCCTGCCAAAATACCTTCTCAGTAGCCGTCATGTTTTTGCGCAATTCCTTAGCGCGCTCCTTCATGACTTCATAAATCCTGGGATCTGCAGTCTTCCACTTTGCTTTTTGACCTCTCAATAGTTCCCCTTGGGGGATTAGGGGGGCAATATCATCCCCCTTTTGAGCTTTCTCTCTCCTTTCAAACAATTGCTCTATATCTTCAACAGTCTCCGGCAGCTTCCACCCACTATACACATCTTGACCTTGCTCTCGCAACTCCACCGCTTCTCGCAATCGCTCCAGATCATGATCTGGTAAAAAGGTCAAACTCAACCCAGACGCAAACTGCTGGATCATTTTACGATTTAAGTTTGGGATGCGATCATTGGACTCATATCGATATAGTGGATGATTATAATTAATGTCATAAGCGCTAACTAGTTTATGAGCTGTACAGAACTTTGATATAAAAACGCCCCAGTCCTTTTTATTCTGTTTAGGTAAGACTAGAGAATAATTCTCTTTACCATTTATATTGTCAAATACCTGTCTAACTGTCCTCCATACTAATTTGTCCTCGTAGAATATTTCACGAGTATCAAAAGGTCGATAATCAATGTTATATATGTATTTACCAAAGTCTACGTTGTTCTGAAGATTATCGTATCCCTCTAAAATATCCCAACCTTTTTTCTTAGCAACTTTGAAATCTCGATGTAAACTTTCAGTATCTCTTAAAGAATTTGCGAATCTCTGGAATTTCATCTCTAAAACTTGTTTGCTGAAATCGATAACAAATTCATCATGTGCTGTTACAATACCAGCGCCAGAAAGATGAAATATTTTCTCAATACTCAAGTTACCATTATACCTCTCCATCAACTCAAAATCCTTCGGCACCATAAAATAATCGGGTGCGACGTTGGGTACTTTCGCGAAAGCAATATCAGCCCCCTGCCCCCCAAGGGGGAATTTTCCGTGGCTGCTATCATATCTAAGATAGAAGTTTCTTCCAAAAACTTGTATTTATCCTTTCTACGACCGTACAAATCATAATGGAAAACCTCGGCGAGATCATCTTTTGTTTTTGTTTTTGAATTTGTTTTTACAAAGATGTTGATGCTCACGCCCTGCTGTATGTCAAAAACGTTATCGTCCTTGCTGCCGTCAGGTGCGGTTTCCTTCTTTTTGGCATTGCCGTGCAGGTCTATGGTGTAGATCTTGTCAAAGGTCTTAAGCAGATGCCAGCGCATACCGCGAAAGGTGGGGTTGTCCAAAAACCCATGCGGATTAATATAGGCGACTACGCCTTCTTTGTTTTTAGCGACCAGATGTTGCGCCAGTCGCAAAAACTTCACGTAATCATCATTGAGCCAATGTTTGCGCTCCTGCAATTTTATTTTACCACCAGGTTCTTTTTTATAGGCCTCCATCAGGTCCATGATGTACTTGCCATTATTAGCAATTATCCCGCTGTAGGGCGGGTTACCCAGCACGACCATCACGGGCGTCTCGGTCTTGATGCGGCTGGCTTCTTGGCTCTCGGTCGTGAGCCATTGGTTCATGAACAGGTTGGGCACTTCCTTAAAGCCGGGTTCTAGGGAATTGGTGAGGTAAATATTGAAACGCTGGTTTGCCCCCTAGCCCCCCAGGGGGAATTTTTAGATGATCGATCTAATCCCATAGTTTCCCCTTCCCTCTGGGAAGGGTTAGGGATGGGGCTATAACCAGTTTCTTGTAAAAGAAGGTCCAGTTTCAAGTGCGCCATGGCATAACTCGCCATAAGCAGCTCAAAACCGTTGAGACGTGGGATCAAATGGTTATCCACATAAGATGACCACATACCTTCCAGGCCATCAAATCGTTCCCTGATCTTACGCACCACCTCGCTCAAAAAAGTACCGGTTCCCGTGGCAGGATCGAGTATCTGCACGCGATGCACCTTTTTTGTATGTTTCCGCTTTCGCGAAAGCGTACGTTTATCCTGTATATCAGTATCTACGGTAATATCGATTTTACTGTCATCTGCGAGACCGGCCGCGATGCCAAATTCATTTTTCAGGACATCATCTACCGCGCGCACGATAAATTGTACCACGGGCTGTGGCGTGTACCAGACGCCACGCTCCACGCGCAGGCCGGGATTGTATTCTTTCAGGAAATCCTCATAAAAATGGATGATGGGATCTTCCATGCGCGTCGCCTTACCAAAATTGTGCAGGATGCCGTCCACATCAGTCGCGCGAAAAACCTCTGCCAGTCCATCAATGATCCACGAGATACGCGGGTCCAGATCGTATCCGGCAATGTAATGGAAAAGTTTGCGTAAAAAAGGATTGGTTTTAGGGATCAGCTCGGCCGCCTCACGACGGTCAAAGCTTTCCAGCGTAGGATCCTTACTGCGCGCGGCAAACATACCGTAAGCAATGGTCTGTGCGTAAAGATCGGCAAACTGCTCTGGCGTGATGTCCTTAATCAATAAATCCTTAAAAGAGTTGAACTGTCCCTGCAACTCTGTATCTGGATTAAGATCATCTGCGATGTCTTCCTTAAGTGATCGCGCAAAAGACTCCTTGAGCAAAAGCGTTTTGGCGGCCATAAGCTTGGATAGCTGTCGCGGGCTGCATATGGTTTGCGCTATGTGCTGCGGGAAATCCTTGATCAGTGCTTCAAACTCGCCAAAAGCAGCTGTATTTGGCACAAAAACACCCTGATCATTGAGATGCGCGACATGCACCGTTTTGACCAGCTCAGCATCTTGATACAAACGGAACTCGTGATAATTGGTTATGATCAGGTTGGGCAAGCCGTTCTTATATCGCGTGAACTGTTCTTTATAAGATTTGTCATTCAGGTTTTTATCGATATCCTTTACCTCGATATAACCACGTGCTATGTCCCCTTGCTGTACAATATAATCTGGCGCACCTACATTGGATCGTTTAGGCTCGTTTGTAATCGCATAATCGGGAATAAACGTTTCCAGTAAAGTTTGCAGGTCGCCACGGTAACTATGCTCGGTAGCAACACCTTGGGAATAACGCTCATTAAGTTTGTCGATGTATTGGTTGACGGTCATTTAGCGGCTCAGTAAAAAATAATTCCCGCTAAGTTATAAGAATTTGTGGGAAAATTAATAATGGTTTTATTTACGCTTTCGCGAAAGCGTAACAGAATAATTATATTTCAATTAATATCAGTCAAAAGATAATTTATGAAACTTTCCCTGCTCCTGATATCAATGCTTATTTTCCTCTCCTGCAACCAGAAAAAAGAAGAACCATCCTTTGAAATCAACCGTCCAGAAAAAGTTGAAGTCATAAAACAACATTACCTGTCTGGAATCTTCAAACTCAAAACCGTGAACGATACTGTTTTTAATTTGAGCGAATATTATGGTTTTGAGGCAACACAACCCTATCTAACTTTTGATACCACCAGTAACATCGCCAGCGGTCACAGCGGTTGCAATAATTTTACGGCCCCTTTTACAATCAGTGATTCCCAAATTAAATTTTCCGAGCCACCCATGGCAACTGAAATAGGCTGCGAAGACGGTAACAAATGGGAAAACCAATTCTTTGATTTATTAAACGATCAACCTTTCATTTTTAGGGAGAATAGTTTGACCATGAAAAATGATCAACTCAAATTGACGTTCACAAAGGACTAAATCACTTTACCGTAAATTAGCCCCATGCGAGCATTAGTCATTTCTGGTGGTGGTAGTAAAGGCGCTTATGCGGGTGGCGTGGCACATTACCTTATGAACAAACAGGGCGAGAAATACGATCTGTTTCTGGGTACATCTACCGGTAGTTTGTTGTTACCGCACCTGGCACTGGGTGATTTAAATAAAATCTATAAAATCTACACCTCGGTAAAGCAACGTACGGTGTTTAGCGTAGATCCTTTTGTGATCAAGAAAAAGGATAATCGTGAGTACGTGACCATTAATTACCTGACCTGCTTGTGGCAGTTCATGAAAAACAAACGCACCTTTGGCGAAAGCAAAAATCTGAGGAAAACCATCAGCAAAAGTATTTCCTACAGCGAGTTCTTGGAGATCAAAAACACCGTAGCCGATCTGGTGGTCACGGTTTCCAATCTTTCCCTGAACAAAGTGGAGTATAAATCCATCAAGGATTTTGATTACGATGAGTTTCTCGACTGGATCTGGATCTCGTGCAATTTTGTACCCTTTATGAGTCTCGCAGAGAAAAATGGTTATGAGTACGCCGATGGTGGTTTTGGTTGTTTGATTCCCATACGCGAAGCCATAAGGCGCGGTGCCAAACACGTGGACGCGATCGTACTGGACGATGAAAAAATGGACCGCCGGCAGGTGCTGGGTAAGAATCCGTTTTCTTTGCTGTTGAGTCTGCTGAGCTTCTCAAAAGACCAAACCGAGAAGAACGATATCGCCTTAGGCAAACTGGCTGCCGTGAGCCGTGGTGATGTCACGCTCAACCTGTATTATACGCCCTCAAAACTTACGGAGAACTCGCTGATATTTGATAAAAAACTCATGAAAAGCTGGTGGAAACAGGGCTACAAATACGCCCAGAACAAAGCCGATCAATTCAAAAAACCTTGAAGATTTGTACTATTTGAACTTGAGATCATAAAGTAAACCTTAAACGTGCCTTCATTACCGTCGTCTTGTTTTACTTTGTGATATGGATACCACTTTTAATCTTGCTATTGTCGGTTTCGGACCACGTGGGCTTTACGTGCTGGAACAGTATTTTTTAAAGCATTCTGAAAAGGAGATAGAAGAACTCCCCAAGGTGCTCATTTTTGAGAAAGATGAAGAACTAGCCGTAGGTAAGGCCTGGAGCGTTCATCAACCCGATGCCAACTGGATCAACATTGCTGATCGGGCACTCATGTCCTTCCCTGCTCGACCTGCCATGCAATTAGGTAATCTGACCATCCCTGAATTTCAGGGTTACACATCATGGCTACAAGAAGTCATGGGTCACGATATGAGTGATGTAAAGGACACCTTCCACCGCCGCAAGATCATGGGCGCTTACCTGACACAACGTTGCACTCAGTTTATAGAGTCCCTCAAGGATTTAGAAGTTATCAAGATCATACAGGAGCGCGTGGTAGGATTGGATAAAAATCATACTGATTTTTTGCTGTACACTCCACAAAAAAAGTATTTCTCAAACAAAGTCATGTTGACTCAGGGCCACTTGCCTACAGAGATGAGCGATGAGAACAAAAAGTTCAAACAGCACGCAAATCGGGACGGGATCTACTTTAGTGCTAACTGTTATTCTCAGGAGGCTATGGATATTTACGCTTTCGCGAAAGCAGAAAACTCAAACAGCAATTCCACCTCATCAGCAGAGCTGGATCAAAAAAACACCAGAACAACCAGCAATTCAAAAGATCCTTCCAAAGCCATAGGAATTAAAGGCTTGGGACTTTCCATGATTGACGTTGTGCGCATGATTTTAGAGCACGATGGAGGTCATTTTGAAAAATTAGATGGAAGCTACCATTTAAAATATGTGGGTGGAGATCGTGAAATCAGCATCATCCCCTACTCGCTCGATGGTTTGCCGTTAGTCCCTAAACCGCTGGGCAAACATATCGATGATCCATTCAGCATACCCGAAGCAGATCAGTCGGCACTGTTTGAAACTTTAAAACATCTACGAGATCAAAAAAATACTGAAATAGGCGATCTGTTGAAACCCCTCGCAGATGTGATGGCTCAAGTGTATCTGAGCCTGAACACTACTTTTTGTGACCAGCCACTAGATAACAAAGGGTGCACAGAAATAATTGCAGCGTGGCTGGAGGATCCAGATGTGTCTCACGATCATATTTTATCCAAGGAACTTCCCATCACAGAGTACATTCAGACCACTTGCGGCATGGCAATGGGCGATACGCCACCCAGTCTGGATTTTGCAGTAGGACAAATGTGGCGACAACTACAACCTGATTTGTATAATATTTTCAGTTACAAAACCCGACCAGATCTTCTGAATGATTTCATTAAAGTAGATGAACAAACTAAACGTTACAGCTATGGCCCGCCGGTTGAGAGTATGTTGCAACTGCTTGCGCTAGAAAAAGCCGGTATCCTTAACCTAGATTACGTCACAGATCCAGAAATCAAGCTCATTGCTGATGGCTTCAAAATAGTCTCTAGCGATAAGTCCACAACCGTACACGCTCTGATCGACGCCATCCAGGCTTCACCAGATGTGAAAGAAACCAGTGATTTGCTCACTAACGATTTATTAAATAAGAATCTTGGGCAACAAGTATCAGAAAAGCTAGCCTTTCACGTAGATCAAGATTGCACCCACATCGTAAATGAACGACGAGTAGAAGGACTTTACAGCTTCAGCCGTTTAACCAAGGGGAGTATTTATGGCGTTGATGCGATCTTGGAATGTTTTAATGAGGAAAAAATAAAAGGCTGGTTAGAATCTTTGTAAGAGTTGAGAATAAAAATGTCAGTTCGAACTCGTGAACGCCGACCTAAGGAGGTCTTCACGAGTGTCGAGAACCTTTTGCAAAATCAAATTGGGGCTTATCGATTCATAATAGTCGCCCTTCGAGAACCTCAGGGCTCGCTTTACCGTCAGATCTAAGAGCTGAGGCACTCGAAGCTCCTATTTGAAAAAACAAGTTAGTTCAAGTTCGTGAACACCGACCTAAGGAGGTCTTCACGAGTATCGAGAACCTTTTGCAAAATCAAATTGGGGCTTATCGATTCATAATAGTCGCCCTTCGAGAACCTCAGGGTTCGAAATGGCGTCAGATTTGAGAGCTCAGGCACTCGAAATAAGCAAGACTCCTCTGAGGGGGTTTGGGGGTATTCTAAAATGCATTTAAAGATCGAGACATTTTAATGAGACTCTGAATCCCTCCTAAGGTCGGGTTCAGAGTGACAAATTTTTTGCTATGAGACCTAAGAACCTAGACAGTTGATCTTTGTATTGAGTGAAGGAAAAATATTTAATGTCAGTTCGAGTTCGTGAACACCGACCTAAGGAGGTTTTCACGAGTATCGAGAACCTTTAGCAAAATCAAACTGAGCTTGTCAACTCATTACAGTCACCCTTCGAGAACCTCAGGGCTCGAATTGGCGTCAGATTTGAGGGCTGAGGTACTCGAGGCTCCTATTTGAAAAAACAAGTTAGTTCAAGTTCGTGAACACCGACGTTTGGAAGTTTTCACGAGTATCGAGAACCTTTTGAAAATCAAATTGGGGCTTATCAATTCATTATAGTCGCCCTTCGAGAACCTCAGGGCTCGCTTTACCGTCAGATCTAAGAGCTGAGGCACTCGAAATAAGCAAGACTCCTCTGAGGGGGTTGGGGTGTTCTAAAATGCATTTAAAGATCGAGACATTTTAATGAGACTCTGAATCCCTCCTAAAGTCGGTTTCAGAGTGACAATAAGATTTTGGATACAGACCAAAAAGCCCCCCTCCGAGGGGGTTTGGGGTGTTCTAAAAATGCATTTAAAGATCGAGACATTCTTAATGAGACTCTGAATCCCTCCTAAGGTCGGGTTCAGAGTGACAATAATTTTTGAATAAATTCTGAGAATCTAAGTGTCACGCTGAGCCGGTAGAAGCGCACTCGAATTCGAATAATATACAACTAGCAACTAGCAACCAACATTTGTCAACTAATAACCATCAACTAATAACAGAAAACTAATTCCTCGTCGTCTCCCTCCTAATTAGCGAAGTCCTTAAAGTATGAATTCGGGTGACTTTAACCTCATCTTTGTTATTGATTAGGTTTTGCATGCGTATGAACGTTTTCTTCCCGAGTTCCTCAGCGTGCTGATCCATTACCGAGATCTTGGGTCGCGAGTAATTACTCAAAATACCATCTGAATAGCTGATGATCTGGAGTTCTTCGGGTACTCGTTTACCTAATTCCATCCCTTTATTCAGCGCGAGTTTTCCAGAAATCTGGTCAAGAGCAATAATGCTTTGCACCCCATCATAATTGAGTGCATCTCCTACTCTATCTTGAAAAGTTTGCTCATCTTCACATGTGATGACATTGAAAATCGCATCATCATATCGCGCCATTTGATTGCGTATGCCTTGTTCCCTTAATCTAGACACGCTCAAAGTGCTGGTAAGACTCACCATACAAATATTGCGATCACCGCTGTCTATGAGCGCATCTACCGCACGTGCTCCAGATTGATAATCGTCTATTACGATTTTATCACACTCCATTTGATCGATGACACGGTCAAACATCACCAGCGGAATATCGGAATCGATAATGTCCTGAAAATGATCGTATTGTTCCAGCTTCTGGGTTTCTTGTGCCGCTGCGATGATGAATCCGTCTATCGTTTCCTTTGATAAAGTCGTGAGGTAATCTACCTCCTTTTTGTAAGATTCATTCGTTAGACAAGTGATTATTTTAAAACCCTCCTCAGAGGCCACGCCTTCCAGACCTGTAAGCACTTGAGCAAAAAAATCATTTTTGATATCCGGCAATAAAACTGCAATCGTTTTATGACCATATTCTATTCCCGCGTTGCTTTTATACCCCAGCTCATCAGCTTTGTCCAGCACTTTCTTTTTGGTTTCCTCACTGATTTCTGGGCTATTATTGAGCGCCTTGGAAATCGTAGAAATAGAAAGTCCCAGCTGCTGAGCAAGATTTTTAAGCGTTACACGGTTTTTCTTCATCTTTAATCCGTCAGTTTTGTGATAATGTCTTCGGGTGTCAGTTGTTGCTGCTCGCCCGTACGCATATTCTTGAGGTTCAATTTTCCATCAGCGATCTCGTTCTCACCCGCCAGGATTACATAAGGAATCTCATTACGATCTGCATAGGTCATTTGCTTTTTCATTTTGGCAGATTCTGGGTAGAGCTCTGTTTTTATTCCGCTTTCGCGAAAGCGAGACAACCATCCCACACAGTAGGCAGCTTCACGCTCCCCAAAATTTATAAACAAAACGTCTACACCGGCGCGCACCGTATCAGGAAAAAGTTCCAACTGCTCCATAACGAGATAGATCCGATCCAGACCAAAGCTGATACCCACGCCGCTCACGTCTTTGAGACCGAAAATGCCCGTAAGATCATCGTAGCGACCGCCGGCAGCGATGCTTCCCATTTTAACTCCCTGAGGGGCAGCTACTTCAAAAATACAACCCGTGTAGTAATTCAATCCCCTCGCCAGCGTGATGTCCAGATCCAGGGTCACACTTTTAAAATTATAATCTTTTAAAAGATTTTGAATAAATTCAAGCTCCTCAATGCCTTTTAAGCCTTCAGCAGAATCCTTGAGCAACTCTTTCATGGTGGCGAGTTTATCATCATAACTTCCTGAAAGACTGAAAATAGGAGTCAATGCCTCAACAGCATCATTACTAATTCCCTTCTCGAGCATTTCTTGCTTAACCTTCTCCTGGCCAATTTTGTCCAGCTTGTCCAGCGCTACCGTAAAGTCGATCAATTTATCGCTGGCACCGATCATTTGAGCGATTCCAGCCAATATCTTACGGTTATTGATCTTGATGGTCGCGCCTTGAATCCCTAGATCGTTGAAGACATTATCGTACAACTGGATGAGTTCCACCTCTTGTAAAAGGGAATCACTACCCACAACATCTGCATCGCACTGAGTAAATTCTCTGAACCTGCCCTTTTGAGGTCGATCAGCACGATAAACATTCTGCATCTGGTAACGCTTGAACGGGAAGTTGATCTCGTTCTGGTGTTGCACCACATAACGTGCAAAAGGCACAGTGAGATCATATTTAAGCGCCTTTTCTGAAATGGATGGGGTTAATTTTTGCTCATTCTTATCTTCTAAGACCTTAGGATCTGCTTTTTTTAAGTATTCACCGCTATTGAGAATTTTGAAAATCAATCGATCTCCTTCATCCCCATATTTTCCCATGAGCGTACCGTAATTTTCAAAGCTAGGCGTCTCTATAGGCATGAACCCGAACAACTCAAAATGTTTGCGTATGATATTCATGATGTACTGCCTGCGCTGAACTTCCAGCGGACTAAAATCTCTCGTTCCTTTGGGAATAGAAGGTTTTTGTGCCATAATTTTCTAGTTGGTGCAAATATAAAAAGGATGCTTCTGGAATGCAGCAGCGTCTAAAAAGAATAGACCTCTTGAGTTTTAAAACCCAAGAGGTCTCGTCAAAAAATAATTCAGGTTGACTCTAGAGAAGTAATGTCAATCTAACCGCTCGAGTAAAACCACTCCATTCTTTACCTGCGTTTTAACAATACCGTTTTCAACGCTCAGTTCTGAATCGGTATACGCATTTCTCAACTTATCAGCATCGGGAAAATGCTCGGAAACCTTGATCTCTATTTTTCCATCAGGTAATCCAGCGCCTAAAAGAACCATATCCTGAACGCCATTCTTGTCGTAAGTGCGCACGGCAAGAGTTCCTTCACCTTTATGAGGAATTGTCTTATGCTCACCTGCTCCTACTGCTGGATGGTTGATTCTAAAATTACCAAGCTTTTGATAATGTTTTAAAACTTCTTGATCACCAGCATCCCAATTCATGTTGGACCTTAAAGTGGCATCTCCTTGAGTACCTTCCACCATAAGGCTACGAGCAGTCTCGTCTCCATAATAAATCTGTGAAATTCCAGTGGTCAGGAGCAGTTTTGTACCTGCTTCAATCGCTTTTTTACGCTCAGGATCAAAAGGTGATCCGTCGTCATGCGAACTGATGTAATTCATGAAAGATGCTGGATCTTCTGGATTTTCTGCAATTAAGCTATCTCTTAATGAATCATATTTTTCAAATAGATCCTTATAGGGCATGCTTGCCTGCCATTTCAAACCGAAATTGATCATCGCATCATACCCGTAATTAAAGTAATCCACTGTTGTATCTCCAAAATCATAAGCGCGGCCATTATCTATGGAATATCCGTATAACTCACCCAAGACAAAAAATTCATCATCGTGAATTAATTCGTCTTGATGAGCTTCTTTGTAATCATTATAAGCAATTCTAGCCTGCTCGATCATGGTATGCCACACATCTTCCTCGACATGTTTCACGGTATCCACTCTAAAACCATCGACTCCCGTTTCTCTTGCATAATCTGACACCCACTTGATCACATAATTTGCAGGAGTTCTTTTAAGTCCTGATTTTTCAAAGAAGGCATCTAATTCTTTTACCTCTTGCTCGTAACGACCTTCTTTCTTCCATTTCTCCACGAGCTGTGGCGGTAAATCAACCTCTTCTTGACTCTCAGTTCTTATGTCTGGTAAATTGTTGGTTAACGTACAAGTGACCGCCGTTTCTTGATTTTGATAGCTACAGCCGGGACCTGTTCTCACCCAGTCTTCTGGCCAAACGGAATCAATGGGCGTCACCGGACCGGTATGATTGATCACCACATCCATTAGGACTCTTATTCCCTGATCATGCGCCTTCTTTACCAGCGTTTTATACTCTTCAAGCGTTCCCAAACTCGGCTCAACTGCAGTCCAGTCTTTAGCCCAATAGCCATGAAAACCATAACTATAGCCAGTCCCCTCATCTACGCCACCGTGAATCTGCTCGTAGATAGGAGTCATCCATATAGCATTGACACCTAAGTCTGTGAAATATCCCTCATCCAACTTTTTGATCACTCCTGCAAAATCTCCACCTTCAAAGCCTCGTAATTTACCAGTAGGCTGATCCCGTTTGACTATTGTATCGTTTGTAGTATCACCATTGTAAAACCTGTCGGTTAGCATGAAATAGACATTTGCCGCGTCCCAGTCAAAATAGGCTTGCTCAGTTACTGAGGTTTCGGTCATTTCCGGGTCGGCTACTTTGGTTTCTTGATCCTTGCAAGCCGTCAAAACAGCAAGAATTACTAATAGTGAAGAAAAAAGTCTCATTTGAATTGTGATTTGATCTCAAAAATAAACAAGCCTGAAAAAGAACTCGCGTTTTACTAATTGCCATTTACTCAAACGTTATAGTGATGTAGCGATGTGCTGAGCGCCGTGAGCTTGATGCTTGGAACTTGGAATTTGAGATTTGAGATTTGAGATTTGGGATTTGGGATTTGGGATTTGGGATTTGGGATTTGGGATTTGTAACTTAAGATATTATCTACTTTAATTATTAGCCTTAGCTTTAGACACTTTACCTTTATCTCGCTCCTGCCTGCCAGAGGCACGACAGGCAGGTTCGCGATCCCGATAGCTATCGGGACGTAACCTCAACAATTATTTTCAAAACTTTCAATTATTCTCAAACGCATCTTTCAAATAATACTCCTGATCCTAGCCGGAGAGGCAGTATTCATCTTACCTTTTGTACTAACGCGCATTTTTAGACCTACCGTGCTGGAAGTATTTGCGTTGAGCAACACCGAGTTGGGAGCATGTTTCTCGATCTACGGTTTGGTAGCGATGGTTTCTTACGTGCTGGGAGGTGGACTGGCAGACCGTTTTGCACCTCGATACCTGATCGCTGCGGCTCTCGTACTCACAGCCGCTGGCGGATTTTACCTCGCGAGCTATCCCAGTTTTGAAGAATTGCTGGTACTCTACGGCTACTGGGGATTTACAACGATTTTTCTGTTCTGGGCGGCGATGGTTAAAGCTACACGTATTTGGGGCGGAAGCGACAAACAAGGTTTGGCTTTTGGATTGCTCGATGGCGGACGTGGTGCGGTATCGTATTTGTTTGGAGTAGCTGGAATCGTAGTTTTCTACTATTTTTCTGGTACTCAGATTGAATATGTGAACCTTGCCGACAGAAAAGAATCCTTTTCTCAAGTAATTTATTTCTGCTCCATCGTGATCCTTATCATTGCGGTTCTTGCAGCCTTATTTGTAAGTAATCCAAAAAAAGAAGTTTCTAAGTCTTCTGAAAGGATTCTAGACACCCTAAAAAATTACGTAAAGGTTTTACGCATCCCTGCGGTATATCTTTTAATGATCATCATTCTATGTGGTTACTCGGGTTACAAAATCACTGATGTTTATTCTCTGTACGCCAATGAAATAATGGGCTACAATGAAGTGAAAGCAGCTAAAGTAGGCGCTAATATGCTGGGGATACGCATATTTATTGGAGTGATAGCCGGTTTGCTTGCAGATCGTTTCACCTCTGGGAGAATGATGTTGAGCGGATTTCTTGTAACATTTCTCGGCGCACTACTATTTGCTTTGGGATGGGTTCAAGACGGAGATTTCATCTTTTTCTTAATCGCAATCATCTCAACCGCCGTAGGAGTTTACGCAATACGCACCCTATACTTTGCTGCGGTGCAAGAAGGTAACATTCCACTAGCGGTAACGGGAACAGCTGTAGGAGTCATTTCCCTCTTAGGCTACACACCTGATGTTTTTATGGGACCGCTCATCGGTTATTTTTTAGATGGTTATCCTGGATTGGTTGGGTTTCAATTAGTTTTTGCTAGTCTTGCAGGTTTCTCAATAATCGGTGCGATAACCAGTTGGCTTTTCATGAGATTAAAAAAACAGACATAAAAAATCCCAGCATATAGTGATGCTGGGATTGTAAAATTAGACTTACTCTTAAATTATAGCTTCTGCAAAATCATTTTAACTTGCCATTTCAATCTTTCGAAAGAACCGAGGTCAAGAGCTCGCTGACCCGAAAGCATTCCGCAAAATAAAATCGGTGTCTTTTTGCCGTTTAATTGAATTTCATATGTTCCAATATCCTCATTGAAATTACTTCTTGAACTATTAGGGTTGTCGTTGAAAACAAAATCATGACCTCGCCAAATTTTATCAAACGCATAATGTTTAAACTTTTTTTTACCAAAAAATTCAGACGCATATGCGTTTGCAACAACTATCAACTTAGGCTTCGCCTTTTCTAAAATTTCAAAAGAGATATCTAATTGCTTTTGTATGAAATCGATATTTGAATAGGTCAAGTTTTCAATCAACTTTTGATTGGTCTCTCTTAAAAAAAGTAAGTCCAAATGTGTCCATTCTGCTTCACAGTAATCTGCGACTTCTTGAAACTTCTTAAAATATGAAATTGAGTTATCATCAACTTTGAAATCATTTGGGTAAAACCAAATAGGTTTTTCATCTTCATGAACCTGATGCTTCTTATTAAAAGATGGATTAATACCTATAAACGTCAATTGATGTTTCTTGATTGAATCTGGAGCTAAGGGATACTTTCGATAAACATGCTCTTCATCAAAAATATCAAGTTGCTTAAAATCATTCCATATTTTCAGAATGTCGTCACGGTAAGTACTTGCTATTTCAACCCTATGAGAAATTGGATCACTCATTCTCTATTTAACCCCTCGGATTCAAAATCATATCCACACGAGATGCTAAATCTCTATAGTGGTATCGATCTACGGTAGACCTTGCAGCATTGCCTCTAGATCTCAAAGTAGATTGCAAGGATTCCAACTCTCCTCTCACCAAAGCTCTCACATCACTCTGGGAAACATCGTAACCGGCTCGACGAGATTCTTCAGTCATCAGGTATTCCATGCGTTCTACATAGGCTCTTTGAAGATTTCGCTTATATATATCTAAATTTCTACTACCAAATAGCGCCTGACGCGTATCCTTAAACATGTCAATTGCCGAGTAATAATCGTCTTCGACAGTCTCTGCATTGATCAATCTCCCTATACGATCAAAACTGAGCAAACTATTCAAATGACGTACCTGCAAAGATCTTATGCGATCAAAATACCCGTCTGGACTGATGTTCCTCACAATCTTCTGATCAATGAGCCACTCAGGAGTGTCAAAAACATTTTCCTCGATCCACTTCATGGATTCTTTTTGATAGGATTTATCTACATTGCTGTAAACAGATCCATCTTGTGATGGTTTCTTCAAGTTTTCGTTGACACCACCTACATTAGTCACCACATGACCTGCATATCTAGACCACACACCTAGCAATTCACCATAAAGTTCACTCAAATCATCGTAATCTTCTGTTTTGTCAGAAGTCCATTCTGGTAAGTTTTTAGCAACGATCTTAAGGTTTTTCATTCCGTAAGTGCTTGCCTCAACGGAATTGTCACCGATAGCCTCCGTCTGTGATTGTGGATCAAAACGGCTGCTCTGACGACCAAATTTGTATTTAGGGTCATCAGCTTTATCTTCAATCCACTTGTTGAGTGTAGCTATTTCTTCTTGAGGCGAATCGGCATCTGGAATAACTCGGTAACCCCAGTTCACGGCATAATGATCGTAAGGTCCCATTTGACGCACGAAGCGAATGTTCTCATCGCCTGGCTGAGCAATATAATTGTAACGGGCGTAGTCCATCAAACTCGCAGCGATTCCGTTTTCTTGGGTAAAATCACCATCGCGATAATCCTCTACATCATAGGCATAACTCGCCGCCATGTTGTGAGGAAATCCTAAGGCATGACCTACCTCGTGCGCAATCACCTGACGCATCATCTCCCCTATTTCTTCAGGATTTGTGTCTAAAGTTCTAGCGTTCGGATTTGCAGCTCCTGTTTCCAAGAGATACCTATTTCTGTAAGATCTTAAGTGGTTGTGGTACCAGATGATATCACTTTCAATGATTTCACCACTTCTAGGATCACTGACACTAGGCCCTACAGCGTTCCGAGTGGTACTTGCCACGTACCGCACAACACTGTAGCGTATATCCTCAGGGCTGAATTCTGGATCTTCTTCTTGAGTAGGTGCATCTTTTGCGATGATTGCGTTTTTGAAACCTGCTGTTTCAAATGGCTTTTGCCAGTCTTCAATTCCTTGTTTGATATATTTCTGAAGACTTTCTGGAGTTCCAGGATCTAGGTAATAAACAATTGGCTTAACCGGCTCGACCAACTCACCCCTGGCGTAAGCTTCTGGATCCTTAGGCTCGAGCCTCCATCTTCTGATGTAGGTCTTTTCATCGGCTTTCAGAGCATCGCTGGAATAGTCAATTTGATTTACCGTAAAAAAGCCCACTCGTGGATCATACAATCTAGGTTGCATGGGCTCTTCAGGTAAAAGAATCATCGACTGATTCATTTGCAGACTTATAGAACCGACTGAACTATTAGACGGCGGATTTGCAGCATTGTAAGTCAGGTCTTGTTTTACTTCTACATTTTCTGGAAATGACTTCACACTATTGACAAAACTCCTTGAGTTATCCAGATTGCGCACTTTATACTGACTGCGCAAAAAGGAAGGCAACCCTATGGCTTTTACATCTCCTGATAAAAATTTAGTCACTTCAATGACGGAAGCCGTTGAGTCTTTATCAAAAGCTTCAATTTCAAAAGCATACAATGTAGGCTCATAGTTGTTTACCTTAACCGAATTATTGATCGCAGCGGTCGTATCCAGCGCAACCTCATCGTAAGACTTGACTTTAAGTAAAATCTTGTCCTGAAAACGCTCCCAAGAAACCACTTGCTGATTGGTTTTACTACCGGCGTTGAGATAACCTCCACCTAGATTAGCAGGAATTTGAGAGATGCGACTCACCCACAACATTTCCTTTTGCAACATATCGTGAGGGATCTCATAGTAGTACTTATCATCCACTTGATGCACGTCGAAAAGTCCTTCATCACTTACAGCGTCTTTGGTGATAACTTTAGAATAAGGTTTGAACTTGGATTTCTTTGCGGGTGCTTCTGAATTGGCTTTTGACTGAGCTGCAACTTTTTCACTGGATTTACACCCAGCCAAAACAAGGGACGCTGCAAAATACAGCGGCATAATTCGGTTAATTTTCATATAGATTTTTTGTTTGGGCTTAAAGATAAGAAAGGAACTCCATCTTTATAAATCCAAACAAGACTACCCTTACATCAAAACTCCATCCTCAATTTTGGAAATAACAGCTTGTGCAGCAGCCTTTCCGTTTAGAATAGCTGCGTTTAACGAGCCATTGCTCAAGATATCACCGGCAAGATAAATGTTTTCCGTCAATTGTGTTTCTGTGGCAGGCATGCTGTAATTTACGGACTCTAAATCTGGCAAGGCTTTATTTACGTGATAAACTTTTAAGGGTTCACCCACCTTTATATCTACCTCTTTCTTTAATTCTTCTCGTAATCTTGAAGCCAGTTGGTCATCATCCAGACCATGATCACCCACTACGGTTACACTCAAAACCTTCTCATGACCGGAATAAACATCGTGCATGAAATGGAAGTTGTTGATCAGAGATTGTTTATTTGCCACGAGTCCTATAATAGGCTCACCAAATCCATCGTGATCTGTTTTGAAATACACATTGGTGGTCTTTTTCCACTTGATATCGTCTTTTGGCAGATTAGGCACAATATTTCCCGCGGCTGCCGCAATAATCGTGAAATCTGACTGTAAGGTGGAGTCATCTTGCAAAGTAATGGTTTCTCCCACTACCTCTTGTACCTGAGCATTCAATCGCAGTTGATCGTCGCTCAATCCTTCTGACATTTGTTGCGCTACGCTCTGGATTCCTCCTTTGGGCAAGGTGGCCGCTCCCACAGCAAACATTTTGAAAATGAATTCAAACATGCGGCTGCTCGTAGACAACTCTGATTCTAAAAATATCCCAGCGTAAAATGGTCTAAAAAACTGCTCGATGATCTTGGTTGAGAACCCGTAGTCCTCTAGGTATTTCTGTGTCGTTGTTTCTGGTGCCGCAAATATGTCTTGGAGACTTTTTTGTTTTAGCTTTCGCGAAAGCGAGAACACTTTCCACTTATCCTTCAACGATCCTACTCCTGAGAGTACCGTGGGCATGAGAAAACTGCGGTCTCGAGATGCGTCGCCCAACTTAGATTTCTTACCCTCATTAAAAATGTAACTTCCTGGGCTGAAGCGCGTAACGTCCAGCTGTTGCAGGCTGAGAAATTCATCCACCGCTGGATAGGATTCCAGCAAAACCTGAAAACCGTGATCGAAAATTTGACCGTCAACATGGTCGGTTTTGAGCCTGCCGCCCACCTGATCACTGGATTCTAAAACCGTGGCCTTATAACCTGCTCTATTTAAAGTAATTGCTGCTGCGAGGCCGCTGACGCCAGCGCCTATGATATGAATGGTTTTCTCGTTTTTCATCTTAACAAATGTAGGGTCAGCCGGCTGAAAGCTGTTAGAGTTTTTCTAAGGTTAACAATTCTTTTGTAGCTCGATTCTATTTTTAAAAAAATGATGGCGATGAGCTTACAAAACGACACCACCAAATCTGTAGCAACTGAATTCACAGATGCACTCACCAATTTCTATTACAACTTTATCGAGTTCCTACCCAGACTGGGGCTGGGTCTGGCGATCATTATTTTGGGAGTTCTCATCGCTGGAGCTTTAGGCCGATTTACCACAGCTCGCGTGCGCAGCAGTACTAAAGATCCTCTCATGAGCCGATTTTTGGGAAAGGCCATACGTTTTGTGGGGATTATCGTCTTTATCATGATTGCACTGAGAGCCGCCGGTTTGGGCGATATAAGTGCGGGAATCCTCGCCACAGCAGGTGCTGGAGCTGTTGTTCTGGGTTTTGCCTTTAAGGATATAGGACAGAACTTTATTGCCGGCGTCATTTTGAGTTTTAATAGACCGTTCAACGTCAATGATACGGTAGAGATAGGTGATAATTTTGGAAGAATCAAGGCGCTGGAATTCCGTCATACCAAAATTAAAACCTTTGACGGTAAAGACGTATATATTCCTAATGCTGACGTCATTACACAACCTGTAACCAACTATACGGAAGACGGATTCTTCCGCTGGGATTTTGTGGTGGGCGTAGATTATGATGATGATCTGGATCAAGCCAAACAAGTAATCTTAGACACCCTAAACGCTGATGCCGCCGTCATTCAAGATGCTGAACACGTGAACTATGTAATCGAAGACGAACTCGCCACCAGTACCGTGAATCTGCGTGTGTTTTTCTGGGTCGACACTAAGGATTTTGGACGTATTGCTAATATTACCAAAGGACGCGTTATAGGTCGCGTAAAATATGCGCTTATGGATGCAGGATTCTACCTACCTGCCGATATCCAAGAGATCAAACTCTACGGAAGAGGCGATTCTGAACTACCTTTGTCTCTCAATAATAAACAAGAGACGACTAATGGTTAAATTCTTCAAGTATCTCGCGATAATCGAGGGTTATTCTTTTCTGGTAGTGCTTTTTATCACCATGCCGTTAAAGTATCTGGGAGGTCTATTACTTCCCAATAAAATCATGGGAATGGCGCATGGTGTTTTATTTCTTGCTTATGTGGTAGTTGCCATTCTGGTAGCCCAATTGCTCAAGTGGAATTTTAAAAAGATGTTGATTTCATTGGCGATGTCTGTGGTACCCTTTGGAACTTTCTGGATGGAGCGCGAGTATCTGGAGCCGGAGTTAGAAAAGACAAATACATTAGCCTAATACATTTAATCCAACCGTATTTTGACCTTCCTCAAACTCATCCGCTGGCCTAATGTTTTAATGACCATCGTAGCGCAAGTTGTGGTATATCAAGCCTTGATCGAGCCATCTGGATTGTTGCTGGCCATGGAAACTTGGGAGCTGGTATTGCTGATTCTTTCCACGGCACTTTTAACGGCTAGCGGCAATGTTATCAACGATATTCAAGATATAGCGGTTGACAAAATCAATAAGCCTGATAAGGTCATCGTAGGTAAAAAGATGACTTATAAAAGTGCTTTCAGTATTTATATGGCACTCACCATCACAGCCGTAGTGATGGGATTTATTGTTGCAAACGCCATCGATAAACCTATACTTGCGAGTGTTTTTATTATCGTGAGTTTTACCCTCTACTCCTACGCTACCACGCTCAAGTCTATTTTGTTAGTAGGTAATATATTGATCTCTTTGTTGGTAGGTCTATCGGTGCTGATTGTAGGTGTATTTGAGTTTTATCCCATCGCCGAGATGCACTCCCCTGCCCAACTTGCCGCGGTGATGAAGCCCATTCTTTATTTTAGTTTCGGAGCTTTTTTAATCAATCTGTACCGCGAGTGGATCAAGGATTGTGAAGATGTGAATGGCGATCGATTGGGTGGTCGCAATTCTATGGCGCTGGTTTTAGGAAGACAACGAGCAGCTCGGTTGACCAGCGTTTTGATAATGCTTACGGTGGTAGTCATGGGTTATCTAGCAGTCGTTTATTTTGCTGCCGATCAGGTGACCTTACTGTACTGGATATTTTTACTGATGGCGCCGTTGAGTATCGTGGGAATCCAATTGTGGGCTGCAGACAGCCCTGCCAAATTTCACAAGCTTTCCCTTATTATGAAAATCACGATGCTGCTGGGGGTTTTGTTCATGTTTTTCTATCAAGCAGATAGCTTTTCTGATTTTTAGGTGCTAACAGAAATTGAGAGCTTATCAAGTTGCTCAATTGGACAACTTATTGTAATTTTACATTATGACCGGTAGAAGAAAACTGTTCTTTTTTAAAACCTATTTTGAGGAGTTTTATGATTCCCAGCCAGAAAAAGTTCAAAAGAAAATTATCTGGACTTTGAAAATCCTGGAAGATCTGGATAGAATACCTGAGAATTACTTGAAATTCATCAAAAATTCGACGGGTCTCTATGAGATCAGAGTTCAAGTAAGCAGTAATATATTCAGAATATTCTGCTTTTTTGATCGAGAGAATATTGTTGTTATAGGTCATGGTTTTCAAAAGAAAACCCAAAAAACACCTAAACAGGAAATAGAAAGAGCAGAAAACATCAAAAAAGAATATTACGATGGAAAAGAATAAAAACCTTAAAAGCTTAGATCAATTTATTGATGATAAAATAGGTAAAAGGGGGACAGAAACACGGGAAGAATTTGAATCTGAATACGATGCTTTCAAACTCGGTATCCTTATTCAAAAAGCTAGAGAGGAGAAAGGATTAACTCAAGAACAGTTGGCTGAACTTGCTGGGACAAACAAATCATATATCTCAAGATTGGAGAGAAATTTAAAGGATATTCGATTTTCAACTTTACAAAGAATTATCAACGAAGGACTGGGGGCTCATTTAGAAATCTCAATTCGCCTTTAGGCGATCATCTCTCATCCGTTTTATTGAATCTGAAATGCTCCAAGACAAACTCAAGAACCACAACATTATCCTTGCCTCACAGTCTCCCAGAAGACAAGAATTATTGCGAGGTCTTGACATAGAATTCGTCATTGAAACCCGACTCGTAAATGAAGTCTATAATGATCAGCTGCAAGGAACTCAAATAACTGATTTCCTTTCTACGCTCAAGGCGAAAGCTTTTACTGATCTGGCTGAAAACGATTTTTTAATCACCAGCGATACCATAGTCTGGCTGGATGACCGAGCGCTTGAAAAACCAAAGACCAAAGACGAAGCTCGCAAAATGTTGCGTCAGCTTAGCGGTCGCAAGCATAAGGTTCATACCTCAGTTTGTTTTACCACCATTGACGATCAAAAGGTGATCAATGACACCACTGAGGTGACTTTTGGTGAGCTCAATGATGAGGAGATTGATTATTACATTGATAAGTACCAACCGTTTGACCGAGCTGGTGGATACGGCATTCAAGACTGGCTAGGCTTTGCAAAAGTAACTTCCATCAACGGCTGTTATTATAACGTGATGGGATTGCCTTTGCCGAAGGTGTATGGGTTTTTGAGGGAGATGATCATTTAAAGTTATTTAATGAAAAACCTCTGGAATATAAAATTCTTGCTGTCTGCACTGGCTTTTACATTTATTTTCAGCCTACTCTTTAGTCTTTCAGATGTGTCTTTTCAATGGCAGCATTTGACTCTGTGGAAATTCACCAAGCAATTCATTTTTTTTGTAATTATTTTTCTCGTCACTACAATTTTGATTTCAAGAGGTGCAAAAGGAAAAAAGGAAAATTGATTTTTTTGATACTTTTCGGGTTATAAAACTCATCCCATCATGTCAGCATTTAATTCAAAAAATTTGTTGGGCGCGTTTGTAGCCTGTATGATCCTAGCAGCCGCTCTCGTGGGAGTACTCTTTGCCTTATCTCATTTTCAAATTTTTGACTTTTTTGTTTTTGAAAGTCTATGGGGCGAGTGGTTCTATTTTACGGTGACGTTCTTTGTTATCCATCTAGTTTCCGAATTCATAAAAAGTAGGTACAAAAAAAGCCCCTCAAACTAAGGAGCTTTTCAAAAATCTAATTGATAAGTAATTTTAAACATCTCGCGAGCTGAGATTTGAGTCGAAAACAAAATGTCAGTTATTTGTTTGATCACTAGTTATCTTTAAATAGATGTACACAAATATGCGGTTATTAGGAATCTAGTCTTCATAAAATGCTATTTTTATGGTGGTATAACATGTTAGCTGCAAGGTAAAACCAACGAATGGCAATCCTTTATCCAAAATATGAAACGATAAAAAACTTGAGAGTTCCACCAACTGAAGGGGAATTTAAAATGATTGACTTTCTTCTTGAAAATCTCAATGATGAATATGAAATTTATTTTCAACCGTTTTTAAACGGAGATTGCCCAGACATAATCCTAATGCGAAAAGGCGGTGGAGTTCTCATTATCGAAGTAAAAGATTGGGACCTTAATAGCTACCACCTCGACTATCGAAAAAGGTGGTTTGTAAACTACAATAATGCTTTAATAAAATCGCCAATTTCTCAAGTTCTGAAATACAAAGAAAATATGTATGACTTGCATATTCAAAATCTTTTAGAACTAAAATTGCGAGATTATAGATATTGGTATATCGTCAATTGTGCAATATTCTTCTATAAAGAAAATGAAAACGATGTAAGAGAATTTTTATTATCACCATTTGAACAACAAAGAGAGTTTCTTAACGATAAAAAAGCACAGAAAGATGCATATGATAGATTAAAAAAGTCGGAAGAAAGTTATCTAACTTTTTTAAATAAGAATATTGAATTGATAGGCAAGAATAATCTAAATTCAAAAGACCTAAAAGACCTACTATATCGAAAATGGATTAGTCGTCAATCATTTAATTTCTCAAGCGAGTTATATGACAGTTTTAAAAGGTATTTGAAACCTTCCTTTCATTCACTTGATGATGGAAGAAACTTTAAATACACTAAAAAACAATTAGAGCTTTCGACAAGTAAACAAGGAGAGCAAAAAATAAAAGGAATTGTAGGTGCGGGAAAAACCTTAGTTCTTGCAAAAAGAGCTGTAAATGCTCATATAAGAACAAACGAAAAAGTATTAGTTCTCACATACAACATTTCTCTCAAAAACTATATACACGACAAAGTTAGTAGAGTAAGAGAAGATTTTTATTGGGAGAATTTCCATATTTTGAATTACCACGACTTTTTCAATTCAATGATGAATAATTTTGGAATTGAATTTGACATTCCGGAAGATTTCGACAATTGGGAAAATTGGCGAAAAGAACAATTTTTTAATGATAAGTACTATGGGAATATTAACTTATTTAAAGATTTCCAAAACAGAATTGAAAAATACTCTGCGATATTAATTGATGAAGTTCAAGATTATAGGACTGTTTGGTTAAGATTAATAAAAAAGTGTTTTTTAGCAGAAAATGGAGAATTTGTTGTTTTTGGAGATAGTAAACAAGACATATACAATCGAGTTTCGTTAGTAGAAAGTAAAAAAGTTCTTGTTATTCCTGACAGTCCAGGAAGGTGGGCAGAACTTAATCAATCATTCAGATTAACACCTATCATTACAGCATTTGCGTCTGACTTTCAAAAAAAGTTTTTAGCAGAAAGGCATATTCCTGATGAATTTGAAAATATAGATTTTCAATCAGCTCTTTTTGATAAGGTTCACTATAAGTATTTCGGAACACTTGACTTTAAAGTCTTAGCTGATTTCATAAGTTCATATTCAACGAAATTAGAAAGTCACCCAAATGATGTTTGTGTCCTTTCTTTATCCATAGAAACTATAAGAGAAATTGATTTCCATTTTAGAAAAGCAACAAATGAGAGGTCTTATATAATGGCTGAAACGAAAGAATTTTATGACCATTTAAAAGAAAAATATGGACAGACCAAAAAGTTTTACAAGGAATTAGATAAAATTAGAAAGAACAAAAAACTTCATTTTTGGATGAATTCAGGTGTTACTAAATTCTCGACTGTACATAGTTATAAAGGATGGGAAATAAAAACGTTATTTCTGATAGTTCAAAAAGACACACTTGAAACTACATACAAAGAACTTGTATATACTGGATTTACAAGGTGTATGAATAATCTTGTAATTTTAGACATTGACGACAATGAACTATCCACATTTATGGATGAATTGCAATTTGTAGAAAAAATAGAAAACCCAGCAGCTAACAAAGAACTGAGGTAAAAAACAACTCTTTTTAGCACCTTTTTTATTTGATCACACTACAATGATTCGGGTCGTATGGTAATCCTGATCTCACTATTGAAAAAGATTGTTTCATTAGCTTGTTGCATACTGCAATCAACGCCAGTTTCTTGCTCATCCACAAATTTCTGTTTAATTATCCAAGGTTTAGGTATATTTGAAATCATAAGTTTAAGATGCCACTATGTTAGACCGCTAACTGATTCAAACAGTTTAACCAAAACAATATGAAATTACTATTACAAATTTTGTTACTTCTTATAATAATTACAATAACATCTTGTTTACCAAAGAGTCTTGAACGAGTTCCAATCAATAGCGATGAAGTATGGGCTGAAGAAAGGAACAAGGAGAAATACAACGATAATATTGAGAGCTTTGGATATGTTCCGATTGACCCTATGCCACTATTGATTAAAGACTACGATTCTCATTTTACACCAGCAAATGAAGACTATTTAAAGGCACTTCCAGATGAATCTATTTTAGTTGCTACAGGCATACATAATTTGGATGGAACGATTTCATTTGGACCAATAGGTGGTACAATAAAAGGCAGGAAGTATACCGTTATTATGGATTGGATAAAATACAAGACAATTCCAAAGACTATAATTCGTGAAACTGATTCGATTTCTGACAAGACCTTCCTTTACTTTGAGACAGATAATTGGAGTAAGGATGAGAAAATTGAAACGAATCAATCAAAAGATAAAAATTCAATACCGATATATGCTGGAATAGGCTTAAGACTTATGGCGACGTTTGAGGCGGATAGCTTAGGTATGAACGTAAGCGGAATTTTTGGTCTCTCTGGAAGTTTTTCAGCTGATAAAGTGAAAGGTAATCTGATTATTCAATCGTTAGGCGTTAGTGGAAAATCGGTTAGTTTACCTCTACCTAGTGAAATAAATCCTACATCCATACAAAATGCTTTGATGTCAATCTCACAAATAAGGGCTCTTGTTTACACTTCTGACGCAGAAGACATCCAAATAACACCAAGAATAGTTGGATTTTATAATACCGTTGGTAAAGTTACCAATCGTCACAATATGATATCCGCTCTTTCATCCATTGAAGTTCCATTTGAATTCAATTTACCTTCGGAGAACCGCTTAGAACTTTATGAAAAAGAATTAGAGTACAGAAAGAAAATGTTTGAATTGAATGAAAAGTTTACGCCTGACAATTCCCGAAATCGCAACTAATAAAACTGTTTGTTACAATAACTAAAACAATTGCTATTATTTCTAATCCTAAGACTTCCTGCGGAATTTTTAGCTTGTCTTGAACTTGCGAGAGTTTTTACTAATTTACGAAAATGCACATAGCTGCAATCCATTAACAGTAATGCGAAAAAAGAAAAACTTAACTGTTTTATTGACTTAATTGTGTTACTTTTAAATGTTGAAAATCTATAAATGGAAAGCATAGAAATCGTTCTCAAAAAAGACTCTGAGGGCAATGATATAAACCTAAATCAAATGTCGTTGAAGGCTTCTAAATCGTTGAGGCAGATTCTAGACGCATTAATCTTAATAGCTGAACACGAAAAAGATTTAAATTTAAAAATCGGGTTAGAAAAAGGTAGTGCAGCACAAAAACTCATAGGTACACCTACAAATTTAAAAGTAGTATATAATAAAATTATCCAAGCTTCACAATCTCAACCGTCTAGAGAAAATGTCTACGTCAATCAGTTGAATATAATTAGGAATAATGTAGAAGATATTCAAGATTGGGAGATTTATTATAATTCTTATTCAGGCAATAAAAAAAGTATAAAGCCTCTATTTAGTCACAAATTTAGAAAAACAAGAAAAAGAGAAAAAATAGAAAATAATTTTAATGTTCAGTTTATTAACGGCTACTTAGAATTAAATGGTGGAAAGAAACCTAATTTTCATTTGATTTCAAATAACGAATCTATAACAATTCAATGTTCTGTAAAAGAGGCTCAAAAAGTTAATTCCTTTCTTTATAAGGATATAAAAATAGCCACTTGGGTAAAGGCAAAAAAACACGGTATGGAATATCAATTTTGTGATATATATGCTGGCGAATCAGAACAGTATTTTTCGGAATTCAAACATTTCTTTTTAGAATTAAAGAATAAAAATGGTACTGAACCATTTCATTACATAAGCGACAAATTAGAAGATTTTTATGACAGAGAAGATTATTCAGGAGCAAGAAAATTTATAAGACTTTTTCTCAATGAATATGCAATACCAACGTACTTAAGAACCATATTAGTTATCTCTAAAGGATTTAAAAATGACGAGTATTTTTCCAATATCTTGAATCAAGTTGAAGAATTATTATCAACTAAAATTGGCAAAGTATATTAGATATGGAAAATAAATTAGAACTATTTGATAATGCCGATTTGGTAACTATCAAAAATTGTGAATTTGAAACTGATTTTGTCGCTATCAGTTGTGAAATAACTGATGAAGGATTTTGTAAGCATTCAGGTTTGATCATCTCTTTTGACGAAAGTATATATTACTTCCACTTCACAGGTGTAAAAGTACATTTGGAAGACATCACTAAAACTCTAGATTCTTTTGACTCAACATACATAAAAAAATTGGAAGTGATTGTTGAAGAAGATGTAGTTTCATTCTTGGGTCATTGTCAAAAATTAAAAAACAAAGGAGTAAAACCTGCATACGGTTTTGTTTTTAACGATTCTTATTATGATTCTAATACAAAACAGTCCTTTCTCCTAAATGCTAAACACGATATTACAACTTGTGTGGGTTTTTGTATTAAAGTAATTAGAGGATTCATTTTTAATAATGAAGAATATATTAAACTTGAGGATTGGGATGAAGACTCTCTCGAATCTGTAGAACAATGGCTTTTTGATTATATAAATAAGTATCTTAAAATTTATGCCGATAAAAATGGAGTTTCTGTAGAAGATTTATATTCCAATAATGAGCTTAAGCGCATACTACCTTCTGAACTACTGTCATCTACATACTTTATAGAACTTCCAATACCTAAGTCAGATATAGACAATGTGAGACCAAGTCTTGAAAAATATCTAATCTCACAAAAAAAGGTTGCTTGAAATAAAAATAGTGGGAAAAGCACAACTGCTAGCAAAGAACTGAGGTGAATAATTCCTTTTATTACTTCTTCATCTGATTACACAACAATAATTTGGTTTTAAAGTAATCCTGATCTATCAACCGAAAAAGCTTTTTTCAGTAGCTTGTTGCATACTGCAATCAAAGCTGGTTTGCTGCTCAACCACAAATTTCTGAGTAATTACCTACGGTTTGGAGATATTTGAATAGCAAAGGCTGAGACACTCCGTTTTGCCCTCACTCTTTACAGTACAAAAAAAGCCCCTCAAAAGAGGAGCTTTTCTTATATCTAATCGAGGTGTTATTTAAAACATCTCGCGACCTGAGAAATGAAATGCAGACTCGATAGCAGCATTTTCATCGCTATCGCT
Source organism: Nonlabens spongiae (assembly GCF_002117125.1). NCBI lineage: Bacteria > Pseudomonadati > Bacteroidota > Flavobacteriia > Flavobacteriales > Flavobacteriaceae > Nonlabens > Nonlabens spongiae. Next base: position 491,056 of record NZ_CP019344.1, on the reverse strand, counting down.
ACCGTGTACAGCGTTCTCCCCTACACTTTTAGCAAATTGCTTTCTGATAGTGCCTTCAGCAGCCTCAGCAGGGTTTGTGGAACCGATCAACGTACGGAAATCGGCAACGGCGTTTTCTTTTTCCAAAACAGCCGCTACGATAGGACCGCGCGTCATGAACTCAACAAGCTCTCCAAAAAATGGACGCTCCTTGTGGATCGCATAAAATTCTTCAGCATCTGCAGTAGTCATTTGTGTCTTCTTAAGAGCAACAATTCTAAAACCGCTTGCCGTGATTTTTTCTAGTATGGCACCTGTGTGTCCGTCTTCTACGGCATCAGGCTTGATCATTGTAAATGTTCTATTAGTGACCATTTTTCTTTTTTTAAATGCGCTGCAAAAGTACTCCTTATATTAAGGATGGCAAATACTTGCTCTATAAATCGAGCAAGGACATAAGACCGCGTTGCTCAATGACATAAGATGTAAGACTGATATGGTTATAATGCTTGCCAGCGATCAAATGTTTGTTTTCCATTCATGGCTTCGATTCAGTTTTGAAAATTCCTATTCCAAACGCTGAGAAACTCGGCTCAGTGATATTCACAAACTTCCAAGTTATATAACGTTAAAAATGATCTTTGGATATGCTTGCGGTTAATTTTTGGATTCAGAAATTTCAAAAACAGCAGCTTTTGCATAACCGGTTAGTACGCCTTTGTTCTTGCTTTCCATGGCAGCGGTATAAAAACCTTCTTCTGAAATTTGTTTCCAAGTCACGCCTTGGTCCCCACTCCACCAGATACCGGGTGTTCCCACAGCGAGTAACTCCTTACCATCCGTATTGGGTATAAAAAGAATGTCGCTGCAATATCCGGGTCCTGAGCCTTCAGAAATAAGTTCCCAAGAGGCTCCTCCATCACGGGTCATGGCTAGGTTTTGCGTGTTTTTTTCTTTGTCAGACCAGTCGCCACCCACGATCACTCCCACGTTCTCGTCATAGAAATCCATGGCAAATATCCCGGTCATTTGCGCGCCTGCGACTATAGGAGTTTCCTGTACTTCCCAAGTCGCGCCTCTATCGAGGCTGTGCAACACTCTTGCCGCAGCACCACCGGTTGCGATCCAGACCTGATCCCCCACGATGGAAATGTTTGAATTGCTCGCAGCAAATCCCGCCTCGCCATCGATGAATTCTGGTAACTTGTCACATGACACTTTGTTCCAGGTTTTACCAAAATCGGTAGTCTTTAATATAGAAAGGCATTTTACATCATCTTGCGCTGTCGGGTCGCCAAAAATGATCCCCTCACCGTTCTCCCAAAACTTCATGCTGTCGTAAAAAACGCCTTCACCCTGTTCTGTATAAAGCTGGACGTAGTCGTTCTCATTTGCTTCAAATAAGTAAGCTGGACCACCGGCATTTAAAATAAAGACAGTCTCTTCTCCCACTGCGATAGAACGGAACTCAAGATTTTTTGGCTCTTGAATCGAGTCCATAAAAGAAACTGTTGCGTTTTGAGCATCAATGATTCCGTAGCGGCCTTTGCTGGCGGCAAACCAGTATACTCCATCATATTCCAGCGCTCTTATGCTTATGGAATCCACCTCCACGGCTCTGAGTGCGATGTCTATTTTCTCTTTTTTTTTGATTTCAGGTTCTTGAGCAACCGCTGCTTTTGAGCCTTCTTGCTTGCAGCTGCTTACGATTAAACTTAACAGCAGCACGGTGAAAAATTGGTTTGCTAAATGATTTTTGATCTCTTTTAATCTTTTCATGATCGTGGGTGTTTGATGGTATTTCGCTTTCGCGAAAGCGATATTAACATAATCATTCCAGCAAAACAATCAATTCCTCTTGTATAGGCTTATTTTTGCAAAATGAGATTTCATCATAACTTACTGCAGGCGACGGTAGATGCGCTTCACCAGATTTTTAATGAAGGTAAATATGCCGATCAAGCCATACAACGTATTCTGAAACGCGATACCCGCTGGGGTTCTCGTGACCGTGGTTTCATTGCCGAGACGACTTATGACATCGTACGCTACAAGCGTCTTTACACAGAAATTGTGGGCGCTGGAACGGTTTACAATTCTCGTGATTTGTGGCGACTTACCGCCGTGTGGATCGTTTTGCGTGGTCATGCCCTACCCGCTTGGGAAGAATATTACAACACGCCTGTGCGCCGTATCAAAGGCAAGTTTGATGAGCTTTCTAGCCAATTGGTTTATAAAGAATCGATTCCAGACTGGTTGAACGAATTGGGTCAAAAGGAACTGGGCGATCTCTGGGCAAAAGAAATTGCGGCACTTAACAATCAGGCTCCGGTCGTTCTTAGGGTAAATACCTTGAAGTCCGATCTTAAAACTTTAAAGGAAAAACTGATTGCTGAAGGGCATTCCACAACCACGCACGATGATTTTCCTGATGCGTTGATTTTAAACGAGCGCGCAAACGTCTTTAAAACCGATGCTTTTTCTGATGGTTTGTTTGAAGTACAGGATGCCGGCTCCCAAAAGATCGCACCTTACCTGAATCCTGAGCCTGGAATGCGTGTTCTGGATTCATGTGCGGGAGCAGGTGGCAAATCTTTGCACCTTGCCGCGATGATGGAAAATAAAGGCCAGATCATCGCTATGGACATCTACCCTAGCAAGTTGAAAGAGCTCAAACGCCGTGCAAAACGTGCCGGTGCGCACAACATCGAGACTCGATTGATCGACTCTACAAAAGCCATCAAGAAACTCGCAGGGAAAATGGATGCCCTACTGATCGATGCACCTTGTAGTGGTTTGGGCGTTTTGAGACGTAACCCAGATGCTAAGTGGAAGCTGACCCCAGAATTCATAGAAGAAATTAAAACCACCCAACAAGAAATTTTGCAATCCTATAGCCGCGTGGTCAAAAAAGACGGCACCCTAGTTTATGCTACTTGCTCTATTTTGCCTTCAGAAAATGAAAAACAGGTGGAACAATTCTTGAGCAGTGAGGCTGGTGCAGGTTTTGAACTGCAGGAATCGCAAAATATGTACGCGCACCGAGAAGGTTTTGACGGATTTTACATGGCGCGACTGATTAAAAAAGATTGATGATTATGATGAATAAATTTTATATCACCCTTATAACTGTATCTGTCTTCACAGCTCAAAGTTGGGCTCAGGTGCCGTCCAATTATTATGATTCGGCAGCTGGACTTACCGGTTACGCATTGAAAAGTGAATTGGCCAATATCATCTCTGCCAACTATAATGCGCAGAGTTATGATGATCTAAGGGATTTATATGCGATTTCTGATAACGATGCCTATTATGACAACGGTCAGCAGACCACTACTATTCTAGACCTCTACTCAGAAAATCCCAACGGTGCTGATCCTTATACATTTTCAGCAACGAACACTAACGATCGTTGTGGAAATTATAGCGGTGAAGGCGATTGCTGGAACAGAGAGCACATCTTTCCTCAAGGCTTTTTTAATCAATTGGAGCCCATGCGCAGCGATGCACACCACGTCATCCCTACTGATGGATTCGTAAATGGAGGACGTAGTAATCTTCCTTTTGGAGAAGTTGATCTTTCAGGTTCGGGAATTCGCACTTATCAAAATGGAAGTCGCAAAGGTCCCTCTGCAACACCAGGTTACACTGGCGATGTTTTTGAACCCATAGACGAATTTAAAGGAGATATTGCGCGTATGTTGTTGTATTTCGCAACACGATATGAAGATCGATTCAATGATAATCGTTGGGATAGTCCTAACGCGACAAATGATCCCAGAGATGGATCACAAGATCAATATTACGAGCAGTGGTACATCGATCTTTTACTTTCATGGCATGCCCAAGACCCAGTGAGCCAGCGTGAGATCGATCGTAATAATGATATATACAACTTCCAAAACAATGCAAATCCATACATTGATAATCCGCAGTTTGTGGACATGATCTGGAATTCTTCCCAAGCTCCCAGCGGTAGCATCTTTGCCACTTTAACCGACTCCTATAATGATGTGAACAGCAATGGTTACGATGCAGGAGACGAGATCAATTACGATTATACCATTGAAAATTTAGGGAACACGACTCTGTATAACGTAACAGTTACTGCTAGTAGAGGGAATTTTGCAAACACGGTTTCACCCATCGCATCCATCGCGCCGGGCCAGGTGATCAATAATCCATTCGGGAATCTACAGGTCGTTCTTATAACGCAAGATGTGGATCCTAATGGAGCGTGCGATGTTATCAATCAATTACAAGTTACCGCAGATTTCAGTGCTAATGAAAATACCGGTGGACTGAGCATCGCTAGTGATGATCCCGATAATTTTCAGGATGTAGATTCTAATAACGACAATCTACCCGATGATCCTACCATCTCAAACGTATGTGGTGGAAGTACTGGAACGGTGTCTGAATTATTCATCAGTGAATACATAGAAGGATCAGGATCCAATAAAGCGATTGAAATCGCCAATTTCACAGGAAGTCAAGTCAATTTAAGTGGTTACAGTATCGAGCGTAATGCCAATGGTGGCAGTACATGGTCCGGCACAATCAGCTTGTCCGGAACACTTGACAACGGAGAAGTTTATGTTCTTGCCAGAGGAAACGCTGATCAGGCGATCCTTGACGAGGCAGATCGTTTGATCGGTAATGGAAATGCGCTGGATTTCAACGGTAACGATCCTGTAGGTCTATTTAGAAATGGGAACCTGATTGATATCGTGGGAGTTTTCAACTCCGGAAGCACTGACTTTGCTAAAGATGTGGTTTTAGTTCGCAAACCGGATGCGGTTGTTCCTAACCTAGACTTCAATTTGACCAGAGACTGGAATAGTTTTGGTCAAAGTAATTATACGGATTTAGGACAGCATACTGTTACGACGGCCAGTGAAGATCAATTGATTGCTGAATCGTTCAAAGTTTATCCCAATCCATCAAAAGATGGTATTTTCTACTTTGAAACTGATCTAGAAGAGATTGAGTTAAATGTTTTTGATCTTTCTGGTAGATCTATCAGCTTTGATCAGACTCAAGATTCTATACAATTAGAGCAAGCTGGAATTTACATTCTGACCGTTGAAAAGGATGGTAATCGCTCTAGTTTGAAGTTGGTTTTGAGGTAAAACGCTGCTCATAGCTGACATTGACCAAATTCTGTGTACTTTTAGTTGATGCTATCTCAAGTCATATTATTTGAAAAGGCTTAGCATTCTAAACTAGAGATAGGCCCGACGGCAGTCTATCACATTTTAAGGCGACGCTTGCGCGAAAAATAGAACGCAATCAAAAGCGGCAAGCTCGCGTAGAGCGAAATGCCTCAGCTTATAAAAGTTCTAATGCTATTCCAGAATACGAATTTCAAAAATTGTCTGAAAGCGAACTAGAGAAGGTTAAAGCTGATTTTAGAAGAAAGTTCAGAGGGAACGGAAAAATGGAGTTGCTGAAGACCGTTGTCATCTTTGCCGCAATTGCTGCTGTGATTCTCATTCTTATTTTGATCTTTATATGACTAGGGATTACTCTTGTCGGCTAAAAAATCTTTTAGTTATCAAAGTGATTGAAATCACAACAATCATTACAACTACCAGGTCGTAAAATAGATGATCAAGCTGCCAAACGTAATGTGTATAATCACGGTTGAAAATTAGCTCTTCAAAAAACGTAAAAGGATATCCAATTTTAATTTTTGAGTAGCCAATTGTTTTATTTATCGGAGAAGCTAAATAACTGATTAAGCTTATGAATGAAATAGCACAAAAACGAGAATACTGTAACCTATTAATTTAATAGTGGTACGAGGTATTTTCATGATTTTAGCCTGTCAAAAATATTTGAAAGTGATCATCTTTTTGACTTTACTTCTTTCGCAATACGTACATAAAAAGCCCAGCTACTTCCACGATTCCCCCTAGAATCAATAATCCTATTGCACCAGTAATTTCTAGCAGTCTTAACACCGCTCCTACTACAACGATTAGACAACCCAATATCATTAATTGAACTCCTGTGTTTTTTAATAACATAATTCTCTAGAAATTAAATCCGACTTGGAAGCTGAAACGAAGGCCGTCAGATCCATTAAATAAATTGAATGTTGCTCCTATGGCTTCCGCGCTGTTGACCCAAAAACCTAAGCCGTAATCATTGTACCAGCGATCACTGCTCTCATTATCATACCAGACGCGACCTACATCCCCACCTGCAAATACTCCCATTTGAAGCGGAATTAAACCCGTTTTAAACTTTTTGAAACTATATCTTACATCTGCACTTCCAGCAAGAGCACTGTCTCCTGTAAAACGCTCATTTCTATAACCTCTTAATCCAGTATCTTGGCCTATTTGCGCACCTTGATAAAATTCATAATCATCTCCTAGATTAAACGTACCTTGAACAAGGGTTTTTAAAACTAGATCTCTGTTTGTATTCAAAGCATTGTGGAATCCTAACTTAGGCTTAATGTAACCAAATATTCTATCAGTATCATCAGTATTTATCGTCGCACCTGTAGTGAGGTCAAACAACATACCTCGTGTAGGATTGAGCGGGTTATCGTAGCTTTCATAGTTATAATTACCACTTACATCTGCAAACCATTTGCGCTCATAGAAGTTTGGATTACTATCGGGATCTACTAAATCAGTTATAAACCGGTTGCTGTTATTTTCTACTTCAAATCCTTGAACCTCAAGATCTGCTCTCAAGTTTGAGCCGTATTCACCACGGTAAAGAATTCCTAAACCTCCCGAGATCTCACTGATCCGCACTCGATTATAATCAAAATCCCGATCACGATCAAATTCAGTCTCGTTTCCAAAACCAAAAAAGTTTTCGGCAAATGTGGGTCCAGCGAAACGTCCTTTTACCAAGAGATTGAAATCATTAAACACACCTGAAAAAATTCCTTCATACTCAATATCATAGCCCTGAGTGGCAAAATAATACCCTCCCGTAATCTTATGCGTTCTCGTATTAGGATTTCTATTAAAACCCTGCACCGTAAAAATATTTTGAATCCCTATTTTAAAGCCATCGTCTGGATTAAATCCTATAGCCGGAGCTAGGACATTAAATGACTTGATATCTTTTTTAGGGTTGTAGAGATTGGTATTATAACTATCTGTTAATCGTATACGCGCACCACCCTTATTGACAAAAGTATTTTCTTTGCTTTTGTGATCGTAGATGGAGATGCCATCACCATTTTCAAGATCATATATATCATTATTCTGGCCGCCTATAATCCGTACTTTAATGGTTGACTTACCGTTTCCTTGATCTCTTATGATGTCATCATCATCTAGTGCGTAAACCCATACCTCATTAGTTTCATCAGCGAGATACGTACGTTCTGCAACTAGATCTGCCATTTCCCCATCCTTATTTCTATAGATTGATATTTTAGTCCGGTTATCATCTATACGATCGACGATAATGAAGTCATCCTTGTCAGTTGCCCTTAAAACCGCTAGGTCTGAGAGATAATTATAATATCGTTCTGTGACCTCAACAATATTATCCCTTCTTATTTTCATGCTCTTCTTGATCCTAGCTGTTGAAGGGTGAGTGTAGATTTCAGCCGGAAGATCTTTAAAAGCTTCTTCTATTACCTGATCTGTGAGATTTTGTTGAATAAATTCTGCCTGAGCCATCCAGACCTCACGATCAGAGTTCTGAGCAAGACTGCGGTCTAAGTAACTCGCAGCACTATTGAACCACTTGACGTTGTCTAACTCATCATTATAGGTAGCAAATTGTTTAGTAAGTCCTACCATTGTGCGCAAAGCCCCAAAAACTGCTCCATCAAAATTGGAAAATACTTGATCACGATCTCTAGGTATAGGCTTGAATAAATGAGTACCGTCCTCAAGCTCGTACTCTCCCCAGCGCCACTGGTCTTGATGACGGTCCCAATCTCCCAGCAACATGTCAAAAACGCGAGCTCTTACAAAGGCGGGCTCGTCAATTTTATATTTCTCATCTCGTCTCAATCTTTCAAAAACATCTGCCGTACTTTCTATATCATCTGGTTTCCCAAAGGACTCTAAATCTTTATGATTCTCTTCAGGTCGCTCTACCAGCATAAAGAGTTCATCTCCATACTCCTTGTTATAGTCGCCTAGTGCGGGTTGTTTTGGCACATAGTAGATTTCTGGATTTGTATGGTAGATATCTACTGCGTCGCTCAGCTTACCCACCGTTAGTGCTGCATATGGGTGGGCCGCAGTATAAAAGTCAAACAAGAGATCTTCTGTAGCCGTATCCTCAAAGCTGGCAGTGACATCATTCTCTTTAAAAACAACAGTTTGCAAAAATTGAACGGCGCTCTTTTTTAATGCTCTTAAGTTGTATTCCTTGCCATCCTTATCTACGAGTCTAAGAGATCTAGTCTGGTGGCCTCCTCCTGCTCGGTCCACTCGCAAACCTCCTTTGATAGAGTCGAGAATCCCGACCTTTGCGTTGATCTTGGTTCCATACAACTCCCTGTATTTTGTTCCCCACACTGATTCATAGAGTTCAGTTTTATCTACGCGTTCCTGGTCGTATATGCTCGCTTTCGCGAAAGCGGGATATTCCACAGGCAGCTTCTCCAAGTCAAATGTCTCAGGAGTTTCAATAGCCTTATGTGTGAACAAGAGTTTTTCCTTACCGTTTTCATACCCGTAATAACGCACCCACGAGCCCCCATCTTTCATGATGTCTAGGCGGGCAAATCCCTTACCTCCATAACTAAAAAGTCCATCATTACTAAGAGTTGCATAGCTTTCTTTAGAGCCACTTCCTGAAACGATCTGTCTTATTCCATCATTTTCAATGTATTGCAGGGTGTGCTCGTGACCACTTGCAAAAATGATACGAGGCGCTTTTGAAGCGCGGGCAAGTGTGGTAATGCGGTCCACCATTTCTTGATACCGCTTGTTTTGCTTGTCTTGTGCACTCACTCCACCACTGGTACGTATGAGTGATGCCAGCGATCCCAAAATAGGAAGCGGTAGGTCAGACTGCGATGGATACAAGTGCTTAATTGCGGCATACTGCCCACCATGAACACCATTTGTGTACAATGGATGGTGCAAAGCAAAAACGATGGTTTTATCTTGATTTTTCTTGAATTCACCCTCTAATTCTAGGAAGAATTGCTCACGCGTCCTGATTTGATCACAATCATCGTTAATAGTAGGGTGCTTATCCCATTGTTCCAGATACCACTGACTATCGATGAGTATCAAGTGAACAGAGTCAGATAATTCCTTGGTTTCTAAGGGACAACCTACGCGAGGTTCCCAAATTTGATCATTATCTAGAGCTTTCTCAATATAATCTTTCTCACGCTCGACATTTTCGATGCCCTCATGATACCAGTCGTGATTCCCTGGAATGAAGATCGTAGTACCCTTAAAGCCTTTGGCAACCTCAATTTGCGCGTCAAGATGATTTTCTGCAACGGGACGGAACTCATCATTTTCATCAGGCAAACCTATGGGATAGATATTATCTCCCAAGAAGATCAGATGATCATTTTCTGTATTTTGATCTTTGATGTAATTTTCAAGAGCGAGTAAGCCGTCGCTTTTACCTCCCATGGGTGAAAGACCTACATCCCCTATAAGATAGAACGTGCGATCTATGGGTTGCCCAGTAGGAAAATTTACTTGTTTTTCTTCTTTATATTGTGGTTTGAAACTAGCGCAGCTGTATAGGAATAAAAACGCAGATAATAAAAGAATGTTATATTTATTCATACTAGGTAAAAGACCTTTAATTTTACTTTCAAATTTGCTTACATGTCAGACCTCATAAATAAGGCCGATTCCTTTGTGCTTGATCTTTTCAAAGACAAGCTCGATGAAAAATTTGTATACCATAACTACACGCATACAAAACGTGTGGTTAAAAGTACTCAGGAAATCATCGACAATACAGAAATAAGTGTTAAAGAGGAACAGGCGCTATTACTTGCCGCATGGCTGCATGACACTGGCTATACGGTAGATGAGGATAATCATGAAGAAGAAAGTTGTAAGATTGCGGAGCAATTTCTACATGATAATAATGTTGATCAAGGGATCATAGATCAGGTCAAAAAACTGATCATGGCGACAAAGTTTAAGGATACTCCTCAAGGTAAACTTGAAGAAATCATACGCGATGCTGATGCTTCCCATTTTGCCAAGGATTATTATAAAGAGACCAGCCAGCTGCTTAAAAAAGAATATGCGTTACGTGGCAAAGAATACACTAATAAAGAATGGAGAGATGAAAACATCACCGTTTTCACAGAGAAGCATCGCTACTACAGTGAATATGCCATAAAGAACTGGAACCCTCTTAAGAATGAAAACCTTCTTTCCCTGATCAAGAAAAAGCAAAAAAAGAAGAAGAGGATCAGTAAAGAGAAAATCAAAGTTGACCTTAAAAATCAAAGTCCGGAACGTGCGATCCAAACCCTGTTCAGGACTACTTTAAGGAACCACATTAAACTCAGTGATATCGCAGACACAAAAGCAAACATCTTGCTTTCAGTAAATGCAATCATTATATCTCTTGCCTTAGCTAACTTGATTCCTAAATTGGAACAAGTAAGCAATCGCCACTTACTATGGCCTACGTTAATTTTGATATTATTTTCAGTAGCCAGCATCATTCTATCCATCATGAGTACGCGACCTAATGTGACCAGCGGTGAATTCACAGATGAACAGGTTCAAAAGCGAGAGGTAAATCTGCTGTTTTTTGGAAACTTTCATAAAGTCCCTTTCAAAAGATATGAAAGAGCTGTAATGAACCTTCTTGAAGATAAAGAAGAGGTTTATGAGTCTCTTATAAAGGATTTATGGCTCCTGGGAGTAGTACTCAATCGTAAGTATAGTCTGTTGCGCTGGACCTACACCATCTTCATGATAGGTATTGTAAGCTCTGTAATTGCTTTTGTAATAGCCTTTGCAACTCTTGACTATTCCAGTATTGAAAATGTTATTAGTACCACCATCGAAACAAACCCGACTGGAGTAAAAAGCTAAATTCCAACTCTAATCTCAAATTCTTTTCAAAATTCCAGAGGTTAAACCAGTGGGCTCTACTGGTTTAATTCTGGAATGTTGAGTTGATCAATCATTGTATCATAAGTAATTGCGTCACCATCATAATCTTCATGATGGTCAGTGATGTGATAAAGTACTTTCACGCGAAGTGCCTTGAGACCTATGACTCCTTGAACATCTTCAAGCTCGAGAGATTCCACCTCGTTGCTGATCATCTTATTATGTTGCAAGAAGCTGATATATCTTTGATACTCACGCTCTGTTTCTTTGTTTGTATAGACGATTGCAATTTTCCCCTTCTGGGTAACGCGTTCATCGGTTCCTTTGATATGAGCTTTATCGATGCGTTTTTTGATGACTTCGTAACGAGCATTATAAGTACCATCTACATCAAATCGCTTCTCATCAATTCTATATCTGATGCTCAGCGTATTGTCAAATACGAGGATCATGGAAGCTGCCTGAATGAGGTTTTTACGATCTTTTTGAAGAGAGTAAAACTTGTTCTCCATCTCGATCATTGTCTTAAGCTGCCACAATCTTAAATTGTATAAGTAGACCACGTTGAAATCTACTTTAGGAGCAATACTCGCTCCCACATAAATATTGTGCTCTACACCATCAGTCTTGAAACGCTCGAAATAGTGCGGACATATTTCTTGAGCCTCAAGCTGTTTTCTATCTATAAAATTTGAGAGCGATTCATTGATTTCTTGGACTGTATCATCGTAGATAGTTCTTGAGCTGTAGATAACCCCACTTGTAGGATCGATTTTCTGTTTATAATGCTGCACCATCTCCTTCAGCTCACTAGAGAGATTTTCCAAGTGTTTTACAACTGGATTGATTTCTTCCGTAAGAAGTTTGATGATTTCACGTTCTGAATCTGCATTGATCTGACCATCAGCCAGTTCTTTCTGATATTCAAAAACGCGGTAGGAAATCTGGTCGTAGATGGGTAGTGGTTCTATCGCTTTCGCGGAAGCGAAAATCTCACAAACATAGCTCAACTGATCTACCAGATCCTGTTTAATAGATTCATTGCGCGCATCACTGCTGCCTACAATGTCAATCTGACCATACAGCGGGTGAACATCAGGAAATCTAATATCCTTAAAAGGTTCAAACCTTCCCGTGCGTGTTCTAATTTTAAGAATGCGCCTGGCCTCTCTTGCAAATTTCCACTGTACGCTTGAATGGATCGAGGTACATTCAGTCTGGATGAGGGCTTTAACCCTATTCTGGTATTCTTGCTCAGTGCGTATGAGTGCTGCCGTAATGTATTGAGCGACACTATCTATCTTCCTAACGTTAAACGAATTAAGAGCAAATTTTTGACGACTGATTACCTCAAGTACACCTATTAGGGTATTATGATCTACAATGGGATAAAGGATGGCACTTTTAGCCTTCTGGTTAGCAAGTTGATTTGTTAGATGCTTATTATTTAATTGTTTTGCGTAGTTTTCAACATCTGTAATGACCAGAGGTTTTTTCTCTTCTATTAAAGTAGAATAACTATGGTGGCAAAGCACATCGTCACATCTTTTTTCTACGGACTCTCCCAGAATAAAGCTATCTGCAGATTCATGAAACATGGATTCAAAATTGCCATCATAACTATCAAAAGCGGTAAAGCCCACACGTAGAAAATCCAAATTAAACATATTTCTGAAAATACGCTGGATATCGAGGGTTTTGGAAAACTCCCCATCTGTATTCCCGAGCAAGATGGTCTTAAGGTCTGATATGGCGCGATCCATGGTCACATCAGTCAAGGATAAAATACCAAATCCCTCAAAAGAGTACGCCCCCTTTGCAAACGTGTTTTTCCATAGATCTTCATCATCTGGATTGCGCAGCAACTCGTTTATTTTTTTAACTGATAGCTTTTTGTAGCCTTCGTTTAAATTGACTCTTACAAAATCTGCATTGTAGGTAACCCTATAGGTACGATTCATACCATTTTTATCGGGTATATTACAGAAGATAGGGCTACTAAAATCGATCTGACGATCATACAAACGGTTGAGTATGACACCACAAGCCATTCTAAAGGTGTCAAAAAACCTTTGATCCATTAGTTCAAGCCTGAAGTCTTCACCAGCATCCTGCAAGATATTGTTGAACCTTTCGGTCTTGTTGAAAAGAATATCTGTAAAAGGAACCGTAGCTGCTTTTATCTCATTTAAAGTGAGAGCTCTGGGAAACAGCTCAGATAAGAGTACACTAATGGCTTCCTTGTGATACTCTAGCTCATCTGGATGGAAACCATTTACCAGCTCTTCATTTTGGTCGGCAAACCTGAGCAGGGATGATAGATACAGTTTTTTAAAATTACTGGATTCTTCTTCTAGCCTATGGCGGTAGTTTTCCACTACCAGTTTGAGGCTTAAAGTCATATCCATCATAGCGTTTGAAATAGTCTGGACCATAATCAAAGATAATTTTTCCTGCAGCGCAAGAGGGCAAATCTATTGAGGTTTTAGAATTATTTAACCCTAGGCATTCAGCAGGCTATCATTTACTTTTGCAAAAAAATATAAATATGCGTTACCTCTTATCCTGTCTTACCGTTTTGTTATTCATATCATGTAATTCAAAACAAGAAGAAAAGTATGCTGTATCTGGTACTGCTCCAGGAGTTCTCAATGGTATAAGGGCTTATTACAACGTTATGGATGAGCGTGGTCAACTTACTGCCATAGATACCAGTATTATCATGGATGAAAAATTTGTATTTGACATCAAGGAAAATCTGGAATCTCCTGAGTTGAGAGTGCTCAAGATAGATGGTATCGACTCTAATCTCTTATTCATAACCTCTCCTGAGGGTGTTGAGATCAGTGTAGACAAAGACAGTATTGCAAACAGTACGGTTAAGGGTGGACCCATTAATGATGCCATGACTGAGTATCAAACTGAGAAAACAAATTTCCAGGCATTTGTTAAAGATCTGTCCTCTAAGCGCAATCAAGCCATGCAAGATCAAGACAGAGATGCGTTCAATCAATATAATGCAGACTACCAGAAAGGCCTCAATAATTATAAGCAAATCCTTGAGAAACTTCAACGCAAGAATGAAATTAATCTGGTAGGCACAATGACTCTAGGAGAGCTCATCAACATGAAGGTTTATGATGAAAAGATTGCGCGTGAACAATATAACAAACTGGAAAAAAATGTGCAAAACCTGCCCATGAGCCAGCAAATAGATGCCTACCTTAAAAGAATCGAGTCTGTTGCAGTAGGTCAAAAAGCACCTTTATTTGAAGGTCATAATCCTGATGGTGAGGTCATAAAACTTGAAGAGATAATGGGGAAAGTGACCCTTATCGATTTTTGGGCGAGCTGGTGCAAGCCTTGTAGAGCAGAAAATCCTAACGTGGTTGCAGCTTATGAGAAGTATCACGATAAAGGGTTCAATATCCTAAGTGTTTCCCTAGATCAGAAAACGGGAAGAGAATCGTGGATAAAAGCGATAGAAGACGATAAAATGACCTGGAACCACATTTCTAGATTGCAGTATTTTGGACCTTTGGCAAAATTATATAACGTAAATGCCATCCCAGCAACATTCTTGTTGGATGAAAATGGAGTAATCATTGATAAAAACCTGCGAGGTCAGGCGCTTCATAATCGATTGGAAGACCTATTAGGAGAAGGTCAGTCTCAAGGAGCTATGTAATTTGATAGCAATGAGATTTGTGATAATTACGCTTTCGCGAAAGCGTAAACCCAAAAAGCTTCCCTCTAAATTCTACCAGTTTTCATAAGCACAAACAGTGCGATAATGGGAATAAGCATGGCGCCTACGATTAAAGGCTGTTGATAAACGATGTCAAAATCGTAGAACAATGTCACGGCAAAACCCGTCATGGCACCGCCAAAGTGCGCGTCGTGACCTATATTATCCCTTTTCACTTTCATCCCATAAATGGAATAAATAAGGTAGCCTATCCCAAAAATATATCCCGGTATCCCAAAATAAATACGCATGCTGGGATCCAATAAAATTGCAGCATAGATAATACCGGATACAGCTCCACTGGCTCCGAGAGCACTGTAGTGATATTCATCTTTATGGAAGACGTAACTCAACAAGTTCCCTCCTATGAGGCTTACTAAATAGATGATCACCATACTCAAACTGCCTAACCTATCAACCACCGTTCCTGCAAAAAAGAAAAGTGTGATCATGTTGAACAATAAATGGCGCTCATCTGCATGGAGAAAGCCACTTGTTATGAATCGATATTGTTCTCCTCGCTGGATGGCAGCTATATTAAACAAATATTTAGATTTGAATAGCAAGTCGCTAAAACCCTTAAAGCTGACCACACAGTTTGAAGCTATGATAACGATGGTCGCAATGTCTAGATTCAACATTCTTTGGATAAATTTTTGACAAACATACAAGATAGTATCTTTGCTCAAAAACAGCTTGGAAGCCATTCTTTATTATACATCCTACCCTTTGCTCTGGGTGATCTCTCGACTTCCATTTACAGTAGTCTACTGGATCAGTGACTTTGTATATTTTATAGTCTATTACGTCATCAACTACCGTAAAGATGTCATCAGAGGTAATTTAAAAATCGCATTTCCAGAACTTAACGAAGAGCAGATCAAAAAGCTACACAGGCAAAATATGAAACATTTTTGCGACATGTTTATAGAAATGATCAAGTCTATGGGAATGAGCGAGAAACAAATGCTCAAACGATTTACCTGTGAAAATGTAGATTTAGTTAATCAATACGCTGGATCAAGTAAACCTATCATTTGTATGTACGGTCACCAGGCGAGTTATGAGTGGACTATGGCTCTAACTAAGCAAATGGATTTCAATGTTTTTGGAGTTTACAAACCGCTTAGAAACAAAAAATTTGATGGATTGATACGCCGCATAAGAGAAAAATTTAATGCGCAGTTGATCCCTATGAAACAAGCCAGTACAAAAATGCGTAGTCAATCAAAAAAGGGAAATGTATTTTTTGCTTTGGTCGCTGATCAAGCTCCTAAACGTGGCAGATCCAGTGATTTCACAAAATTCTTTAATCGCCCTACTGCCGTTTTCAGGGGTGGAGAACGTTTTGGGAAGAAATACGATGGGGTCGTTGTATTTCTAAGAGTCACCAAGATTAAACGAGGCTACTACACCTCTCGATATGAATTGGTCACAGATAGCGGCGCTTCAACTGAAGACTGGTTCATTACCGATAAATTTTTTAATCTGCTAGAAGATCAAATCAGAAAGCAACCCGCCTATTACCTCTGGTCCCACAAAAGGTGGCGCACCATACCAGCTGAAAAATATGCCACGGCAGACTTCTCTCCTACGATAGAATCGCCTTGAAGTGATGAAGGTAGTTTTAAGACCATTTCTAGAACTACTGGGAGTTTTAATTATTCCCGTGGTTTATCTTATATCACTATTGCCATTCAAGGTTCTGTATTTTATGAGCGATGGCATCTCTCATTTACTATTTTATAAGTTTAAATACAGGCGAGAGGTTGTTTACGCTAACCTTAAAATTGCCTTCCCTGGCAAGAGCGAGGATTGGATCAAAAACACCGCCCGAGAAAGTTACCGGCATTTTTGCGATAATCTCTTCGAGACTCTAAAAACAGTTTCCATCAGTAAAAAGGAAATATTAAGAAGATACAAATTCTTAAACCTAGAGCAGATTGAGTCCTACCACAAACTCGACCGTCCTGTCATAGCTCTTACCGGACATCAAGCAAACTTTGATTGGTGTATGATTGGAAATGAGATTTTGGAGAGCAACTTACACTCACTTTACAAGCCCCTCAAAAACAGAACCCTAGACTGGTTCTTGAGAAACTCGAGACGTAGACTGGGGAGCCGCATGATCCCGATGAAAAAATTCAGGGACTATGTAAAAAAATTACTTCAAGTCAAATCACCTGGAATTATCTGCATCGTTGCAGATCAATCGCCCAAACCATCCAGAAGACACCACTTCACCTCTTTTTTCAATCGACCTACCGCTTCATTTACCGGTTTTGAAGAAATAGGCCGTGAGTATAAACTTCCCTTATTTTTTGCACGTATTGAAAAAACAGGTCGTGGCTACTATGAATTGGAAGCCATCCCTATGACCACAGATACTTCGCAAACAGAGGAGCTGGAAATGATCGATCTCTTTTATGAGTTACTGGAAAACCAAATCAAACGTCAACCAGAATGCTATATGTGGACTCACAAACGCTGGAAAGTCACTATGGAAAACACTTGGGGTGTATTAGGCAGTTCTCCTAAGCTTGAGAAACATATCTAATCTCCGCTGGGAAGGTTCAATATTTTTATTTGAATTGCTCAGCGATCTCATTGAGTTCACCCACAAAACGCTCACCTAAATCATCTGCTTTTTCTTGTGAATCTGCCTCTGTATATACTCTAATTATAGGCTCTGTATTGCTCTTGCGCAGGTGAACCCACTCATCAGCGAAGTCAATTTTTACACCATCGATAGTTGTCAACTCTTCAGAAGCGTATTTTTCCTCAATCTTTTTCAAGATATCATCTACCGGCATCCCCTTCACGAGTTGCACCTTATTCTTACTCATAAAATAAGCCGGATAACTTGCTCTAAGCTCACTTACTTTTATACGCTTTCGCGAAAGCAAGGATAAAAACATCGCTACTCCCACCAGCGCATCACGACCGTAATGAGAATCTGGGTAAATAATTCCTCCGTTACCTTCTCCACCTATAACGGCATTGACGTCTTTCATTTTTTGAACGACATTCACCTCACCTACCGCCGCGGCATGATATTCACCGCCATGCTTTTCAGTCACATCACGTAAAGCGCGGGAAGAAGATAAATTGCTTACCGTATTTCCTTTCTTGAGTCCCAGAATATAGTCAGCACAGGCAACCAGCGTGTATTCCTCCCCAAACATCTCTCCATTTTCATCCATGAAGGCTAGTCGGTCTACATCGGGATCCACCGTAATACCGAAGTCGGCCTTGTGCTTTTTTACAGCATCTGACAAATCGGTTAGGTGTTCTTTTAAGGGTTCTGGATTATGTGGAAAATGTCCAGTAGGATCGCAGTAAAGCTCAACAACTTCAACGCCTAGCTCTCTACAAAGTTGTGGTATCGCGATGCCTCCGGTAGAATTCACACCGTCCACGACCACTTTGAATCCAGCGTTCTTGATGCTTTCATTATCTGTAATAGGCATTGCGAGCACATCGCTGATATGCTTTTGAATGTAATCATCAATTTTAGTCACTTTGCCCAAATCATCTACTTCTACATAATCAAAGTCTTCTGCCTCAGCGGTATCCAGGATCTTTTGTCCTTCTACACCATCTAGGAATTCTCCTTTGTTGTTCAATAATTTCAGGGCATTCCATTGCTTGGGATTGTGGCTTGCTGTTAAGATGATTCCACCGTCTGCATTCTCTTTAGGTACTGCGATTTCTACGGTAGGCGTTGTGCTCAAGCCGAGATCTATAATATCGCAACCCATTCCCACCAAGGTATTCTGAACCAGCGACTGAATCATGCTTCCACTTAACCGCGCATCACGCCCTATCACGACTACAGGATTGATTTTACCACTCGCATTCTTAAGCCATTTTGCGTAGGCACTGGCAAACTTTACCGCGTCAAGAGGTGTTAGGTTATCTCCAGGTTCTCCTCCTATGGTTCCACGTATTCCTGAAATAGATTTTATAAGCGTCATGATAGTTATTGGTTACATTTGAGACAAAAATAAGGCTATGCCACTACTCCACCATATTTCATGAATTTCTTAGCTCATGTTTTTCTATCTAAAGGTGATGATTTTATCACCATCGGTAACTTTATAGCCGATTCTGTTAGAGGCAAGGATTTTAGCAAATATCCTGATCGTGTGGCAAAAGGTATTATGCTGCACCGCTACATAGATACCTATACAGATCAGCATCAGATCGTTAGATCAAGTAAAGATCTAATCAGAAAAGAATACGGTCACTGGAGTGGCGTGATCGTAGATATTTATTACGACCATTTTCTTGCGGCCAATTGGAAACACTATCATCAAGTTCCGTTAGAAACTTTTGCCGGTAATTTTTACAATCTTTTAGAAAGCAACCATGAGTTGTTACCTAAAAAGGTTCAAAATTTTCTTCCCTACATGGTTGAGCAAGACTGGTTAAGCAATTATGCGACTATTGAAGGTATAAGCCGTATTTTTTACCAGATGAATAACCGCACACGAGGAAAAAGCAAGATGGACTTTGCTCCCATAGACCTAGTTATTTATTATCAGCAATTGGAAGAGCATTTTCAAGAATTTATGCAAGAGCTCATGGATTATGTGGATGAGATTTTCCCAAAATAAAAAGCCAGCAAAAAAAATAATCTTGCTGGCTTTGAATTAAATATTTAATCACTCACTCGTTAGGAATCTTCAATTCCTGTCCCGGGTGAATTAGATCTGGATTCTTTAAAATATCGGTATTCGCTGCAAAAATCTGCTTGTATTTCATGGGATCGCCATAATAATGTTTTGCGATCAGACTAAGTGACTCGCCACTTTTCACGGTATGATAGGCATATACAGACTCATCGGCAACCTTAATATCAGCCATGATGTCTTGCGGGTTCTCACCACCTACCCTTTTAATTTCATCCCACAGTAGGTTTTTCTCGTATTGGGTCTTCGTCGTTCCGCGCACTTCCAGTTTATCGCCCTTTACTTGCACGTCGCCGTCTTGAACGTTTAGTTTCTCGCCCAGTTTCAAGACGCTGTCGTATTTCTCTTTTACCATTGTTATCGTTTTTTGATTAAGGTGAAAAGATAGAATTATCCGCGCTTTCTCACAATCTGACTATGTGAAAGTTGTATGAAATATTAAAATAGAAGGATTTAAGGTACGCTTTCGCGAAAGCGTGACTCATCAACCAGTATTCAAAAGATGAATCAAAATCACAGGAGTAAAATCAACACATCCTAGCTTAAAATCTGCTCACTGTAAACCGCAACTGCCCACTGATCTACTCCTCGTCCTTCATGGTGGTGTAGACGTTATTGACATCGTCATCTTCATCCAGCTTTTCCAAGAGCTTATCGACATCTTCACGTTGTTCTGCGGTCAGCTCTTTCTGAACGGTGGGAATGTACTCAAAATCAGAGCTCAAAATCTCTGCTCCCAAATCTTCTAATGCCTTCTGCATGCTCCCGTAATTCGGGAATTCTGCATAGATCATGATCCCGTCTACGGAGTTGTCATCATCTTCATCGCGCTCGTCCAGGAACAGCTCCTCTGCACCGTGATCGATTAGTTCCAGCTCCAGTTCTTCCAGATCATGATCTCCAGCCGCAATGCGGAAATGGCATTTATGGTCAAACATAAACTCCACCGAGCCAGAAACTCCTAGGCTACCATCGCACTTATTGAAATAACTGCGCACGTTTGCGACGGTACGGTTATTATTGTCAGTCGAGGTCTCAACCAGAACGGCGATACCGTGCGGTGCATAACCTTCAAAAAGCACGGTCTCGTAGTTTGCGGTATCTTTATCAGTCGCCTTTTTGATCGCGCGCTCCACGTTTGCCTTAGGCATGTTCACCGATTTAGCATTTTGGATCACGGCTCTAAGTCGTGCATTTGAATCTGGATCAGGCCCACCCTCTTTCACGGCAATGACTATGTCCTTACCTATTCTCGTAAATGCCTTAGACATGGCACTCCATCGTTTCATCTTACGCGCCTTGCGAAATTCAAAGGCTCTTCCCATAGGTTCTCTTGTTTAAGAATTCAAATATAAAATCGTTGTCCAGCTCATGCAAACAGGTGCAAACTTTGTGAGTGATTATTTATTGAGAATTTTAGAAAAATCAGGTTTAAAGTAATTAGGACCTTTTAAGACTTTGCCATCTTCACGATAGATAGGTTGACCATCAACTCCCAGTTTAGACATATTAGACCGTTGTATTTCATCAAAAACCTCTTCAATGATGCCCTGCATACCATGTTCTATGATCGTACCGCAGAGTATGTACATCATGTCTCCCAAGGCATCTGCTACCTCGATCGTATCGTTATTCATTGCTGCTTCAAAATATTCCTCATTTTCCTCCTTCATCAGTTCAAATCGCAACTTCTTGCGTTCATCAGGAATAGCAACAGTAGGACTGGATTGTGTGTTAAGCTTAAATGATTTATGGAATAGCGCTACAGCGTCGATCTGTTTTTTCATGGGTGTTTGAGTTTTTTGCAAAATAGGGAATAGAAGATTAATAGAGGCACTTGCAATACAACCGTAAAACCCTCTGGATACTTTAGCGTGAAGGCCTCACCCCATCCCTCTCCAAAGGAGAGGGAGCTTTTTTTGCGTGCCGACCGGTCTCTCTTCCATGAAGGGAGAGGCTCGTCCATCAATTACCCACAGTTGATCCATGAGTGAGAGCTTTTCCCTTTAGACCTCACATCCGACGAGCGGAGCGAGAGGAATGTGCTAAAATGTCCGAAAGCGAGCTTTCGGGCAAAAAGGGTTTGACAGCGCGGTGAATTTCAGCTACTTTTAAGCAATGTCAAAAAAAATACACAGTAAATCGATTCTCAAAAATCACAGACGTGAACTGCGAAAAAATGCTACTCCAGCCGAGCGTTATCTGTGGACTCATTTGAAAAATAAGCAAGTTTATGGACTAAGGTTTCAACGACAGCATTCTATAGATAATTACATCGTGGATTTTTATTGTGCCTCGATAAAGCTAATCATTGAACTTGATGGCGATTATCACCTCCATCCAGAGCAAATAGATAAAGATGCTAAGAGAGATGAAAAACTAGAAAAGTTGGGCTTCAAAGTCTTGAGATTTGAAAACAAAATGGCATTTAAAAACCTTGATAGCATCTTGGGGTGGATCAAGCAGGTAAAGGATGAGTGTATGGAATAATTTTTCCAAAGCGGCCGCAAAACCCTCTGGTCGCTTGCCAACTTCGTTGGCTCGTCGCCGACCGGTCTCCCTTCCACGAAGGGAGAAGCTTTTCTCATGAGAGCAGCTTTTCCCTTTAGCTAAAGGGAAAGATGTTTGGCGGCTTGCCGCCAAGCGAAAAGGGTTTGACCGGTCGAGGTGCTGGAAATACAACCGTAAAACCCTCTGATCGCTCACCAACTTCATTGGCTCGTCGCCGACTGGTCTCCCTTCCACGAAGGGAGAAGCTTTTCCGTCAATTACCCAGAATTAATGCATGAGTGAGAGCTTTTCCCTTCAGACTTCACATCCGACGAGCGGAGCGAGAGGAATGTGCAAGTAATGCCAAAAAGCTTGATCTCGGGCAAAAAGGGTTTGACAACGCGTTGAATTTCAGCTACTTTTAAACAATGTCAAAAAAAATACACAGTAAATCGATTCTCAAAAATCACAGACGTGAACTGCGAAAAAATGCTACTCCAGCAGAACGTTACCTTTGGACTCATTTGAAAAATAAACAAGCTTTTGGACTAAGATTTCAACGACAGCATTCTATAGATAATTACATCGTGGATTTTTATTGTGCCTCAATAAAACTCATCATTGAACTTGATGGCGATTATCACCACCATCCAGAGCAAATAGATAAAGATGCTAAGAGAGATGAAAAACTAGAAAAGTTGGGCTTCAAAGTCTTGAGATTTGAAAACAAAATGGCATTTGAAAACCTTGATAGCATTATCGGCTGGATCAAGGAGGTAAAGGATGAGCTTTTGGAATAGTCTTTTTCCAAGCAACCGCAAAACCCTCTGGTCGCTTGCCAACTTCGTTGGCTCGTCGCCGACCGGTCTCCCTTCCACGAAGTGAGAAGCTTTTCTTTAATCACTATTTCTACTGCGTGTGAGTGAGAGCTTTTCCCTTTAGACCTCACATCCGACGAGTGGAGCGAGAGGAATGTGCTAAAATGTCCGAAAGCGAGCTTCCAAAAGAAAAGGGTTTGACCGATCGAGGTGCTGGAATTGCCATCGTGAAACCCTCTGGTCGCTCGCCAACTTTGTTGGCTCGTCGCCGACCGGTCTCCCTTCCACGAAGGGAGAAGCTCGTCCATTAATTACCCACATTTGACTCATGAGTGAGAGCCTTGCCCTTCAGACGAAGGGAAAGATGTTTGGCGGCTTACCGCCAAGCGAAAAGGGTTTGTCCGCGGGTGCTTGTATTAAGGAATGTCTTAAAAACACGACCACCTGAACGATTTCAACTAATTTTGTGGAAATTCATTTAAAATCATGATCGCTCACGCACTCCCGCTTATGTTTTCTGAAGGCCAAATCTATTTTGCCATCGCATTTTTTGTGGTTTTTGTTATCATAACGGTAATGATGTACCGCAGAGATAAGAAATTACACAAAAAAAACTATAAGGGAGTTCCTTGGATCCTCGTAGGTTTTCTCGCGTTTTTTCTTTTGCTGATCGCTTTAAAATTTGGTCTTAAGGGATAGTTTAAATGAATAGCACTTTAAAACACCTACAAGAAGCCGAATCTAAAGCTGCTTATCTGTTTGATGAAATTCAAAAACGAGGGCTGATTCAGCCGGGTTTTTCAGAAAAAGAAATCAATCTCAAGATTCTTGAGCTTGCCGAGGAGTTATTAGGCATCAAAAAATACTGGCACAAACGCATCGTGCGCGCAGGCAAAAACACGCTATGTCCTTATGATGAAAATCCGCCAGAGGTGGTTGTTGAGGATGATGATATCGTTTTCTTGGATTTTGGACCTATTTTGGAAGAATGGGAGGCCGATTTTGGTCGTACGTACGTTTTGGGCGAAGACCCAAATAAACAACAACTAGCTGCCGATTCTGAGCGATTATGGCACATAGCAAACGAATATTTGAAATCAAATCCAGACCTTACCGGTGCTGAACTTTACCAGAATTGTGTCAAGATCGCTGAGGATGCAGGTTGGACTTTCGGTGGACCTATTGCTGGTCATTTGATCGGAAAATTCCCTCATGAGAAATTGGAAAAAGAGGATAAAACCAATTACATACATCCAGAAAATCACATTCCACTTTCAAATAAGGATCAAAATGGAAATCAGCGATTCTGGATTATTGAGATTCACCTGGTAGATCCCAAAATAAAACGAGGTTCTTTCTTTGAGCAGATTGCTGGATACTGATCGTTCCAGTTTATGCAGGGAAACTTGAATTACGTTCAAAATTCAAGAGTCTTACACGCTTTAAAATTCAGCTTTTGAGCATCCCTATCGTACCTTTGATTTTGGAATTTTAGAAAGCTAACACCAATTTTATGTCAATTAAAAAATGGACCACAGTTACTGTAAAAGGAATGATGATGGGAGCTGCAGATGTCGTCCCAGGAGTTTCTGGTGGAACTATTGCTTTCATTACAGGTATTTATGAGGAATTGATCAAAACCATCGATGGTATCGATCTAGGTCTTTTCAAGGATCTATTCAAAATAGGCGTTGCTCAAACGGCAAAAAAATACAATCTCGGATTTCTACTTTCCTTGTTACTCGGGATCGCCATAAGTATCGTGAGTCTCTCCAAACTCATCACTTATTTATTGCAAGAAGAGCCGGTTCTGTTGTGGTCTTTCTTCTTTGGACTCGTGCTCGCCAGCGTTTTATACATTGGGAAACAAATATCCAAATGGAACGCGCTCGTGATTCTGGCCATTATCGTAGGAACGGGAGTATCCTATTACATCACGATTGCAGAACCATTAGGTTCGCCAGATAGCTGGTGGTATATCATATTCTCAGGATTTATAGCAATCATCGCGATGATCCTACCGGGAGTTTCAGGAGCGTTTTTACTATTACTATTAGGAAGTTATAAAACGATACTGGGGAGCATTTCTGAAGTTGCCGAAGCAATTTCTTCAGGAGACTGGACTGCGGCTTGGAAGGTTATACAAATTTTACTTCTTTTTGCAGTAGGTTGTATTATAGGTTTAAAGGTTTTTTCGCGAATTCTTACCTGGCTGTTCAATCACTATAAAAATTTGACGCTGGCGCTGCTTACCGGATTTATGATAGGTTCGCTTAATAAGTTGTGGCCTTGGAAACAGGTGATCTCATACCGGGAGAACAGCCACGGTGAGCAAATACCTTTCTTAGAATCAAGTGTTCTTCCCCAAAATTTTGATGGAGACCCGCAACTGATCGGAGTTATTATTCTCGCTCTAGTAGGCTTTGCTCTTATTTTAATATTAGAGCGCTGGGCGGCTAAAAACGCGATATAGGTGCCATTACAGATAAGAACCCTTTCTGATAAACTATTTCTGATTCTGAAAGGAATCGCGATGGGAACTGCAAACAAGGTTCCCGGCGTAAGCGGCGGTATCGTAGCTTATGTAGGTGGTTTCTATGAGGAATTCATTCGCTCCCTGCAACGTCTGGATTTAAAATCAGTGGGGTTCATAAGACGTGGTAAATTCAGCGAATTTTACAAGTATATCAACGGTACTTTTCTGAGCCTGCTGCTACTGGGAGAATTCATCAGTTATTTTACGGTCAGTAAAGTTTTTGACTTGCTTATTGCCTACCAGCCTATTCTGGTGTGGTCGCTTTTCTTTGGGATGATTGTAGGTTCTGTGTATTTCTTGGCTCGCAATTATGAGGGCTGGAATTTCAAAAACATTTTGTTTCTGATTGCCGGTATGACCATAGGTGTCGCCACCTCGCTTATGGATCCCGCCACCCAAAACGACAACCTGTTTTTTGTATTCTTTTGCGGTATGGTGAGCGTGAGCGGTATGACCATCCCTGGATTGAGCGGCAGTTTTATCTTGATTCTTTTGGGAAATTATGTGCTGTTGCTCGTGGACAGCATTAATGCTTTTTTTGATGTGAGCGTGATGAGTTTTCAAGGGAATTTCAGCTGGTGGAATGATCCTGAGATGCTATTGTTGCTTAAGATTTTAACCGTATTTGTTTTGGGAAGTCTTGCGGGCCTGATCAGTTTCTCACATTTACTGGGCTGGACCATGCGCTATTATCGCAAGCAGACTAACGCGATCATCATAGGTTTTATCACAGGTTCGCTGGGAGTGGTCTGGCCGTGGAAAAAAGAAGTTTTTAAGCGCGATGAAAATGCACAAGTGATCGTGGACGCCATGAACAATCCCATTCTTGAGAACTACGATCGTTACTGGCCAGAACTGCTGAGCCTGCACACACTCGCCGCACTAATCCTCATGGTGGCAGGTTTTGTCATCGTTTATCTACTCGATCTTTATGGCAACAAATCCTTACCCTCGTAGCATTTTTGGACTCATAGGCAAACGTCTGAACTACAGCTTTTCCAGAGCTTATTTTTCAGAAAAGTTTGAACGTGCAGGACTGGATGATCATGAGTACCGCAATTTTGAGATTGAAGATGTAGATGGGTTGTTACGCTTTCGCGAAAGCGTAAAATACGACCCACAATCCCGCACCACTAATGACAAAAACGAGATCATACGCGGTCTGAACGTGACCATTCCCTACAAGGAAGCGGTTATGGAAATTCTCGATGAAGTGTCTGAAGAAGCCCAAACGATAGGTGCCGTGAATACGATCGTGATCGAGGATAACCTCTGGACCGGGCATAATACGGACGCTTATGGGTTTGCGAAAAGTCTCACGCCATTTCTTCCCCTTGCAAAAAACGCGCTGATTCTGGGAACTGGCGGTGCATCAAAAGCGGTGGGTTATGTTTTGGAAAGTATGCAAGTTCCTTACTTGCTGGTTTCCCGCAAGCCGCAGGGTGATTTTCAAATCAGCTATGATCAGGTACGCGAGGTTTTGGGTGATGTTGAATTAATAGTCAATACCACACCTTTAGGAACCCATCCTGATACGAATCAGGCTCCTGCTCTACCCTACGAACTTTTAAACAAATCCCACATTCTTTACGATCTCGTTTATAATCCCGCCAATACCCTTTTCATGAAAAAAGGCGCCCGCAACGGAGCCCGAGTCATCAATGGATTAGAAATGCTGCGCTGGCAGGCAGAACGGGCTTGGGAGTTGTGGAATAAGTGATTCTTACTTTTCTCTCTTTTGCTTGATCCAAAAAAAAATCCGCTGATTAAACACCAGCGGATTTATGTTTAAGTTGAAAATACTGCTGAATCAATCCACAATATCCTCAAGACTCTTAATGGTGTCCAGGGTATTTTTAATACCGTTCAATTGAAGTTGGACGGTTTGGCGAGTGGGTTCTAACAGGGTCGTGTCTTTAAGGACTTCCTCATACTCTTCTACCGCCGTTTTATCGCCACGTATACATTCTTCAAGTACAGCTTCATCGTCTTTTCCCGTAAATGCCGTTTTAAAATCGATCCAGGAACGGTGTACACTACCTAATGCGCTTCCACTTTTTGCAGGTTCTGCGTTAAGATCGCGTATGGCCTTATCCAGCTCGTTTACATATTGTGACCGCTGAGCCGCCTGAGCCTGAAAATAGCTCTTGAGTCTCACATTTTCGGTTTCTGTGATGGCGGTTTTATAACCACTCTCGCTGTCATAATTTTTGATCAGTAATTCATTCAAAGCATTTACCTTCTGCTCTCGTGATATTCTGTCTGCTGCTTCTTTTGTTGTTTCCATAATTTTTTTCTTTAGGTTTTATCTGCAATTTTTATTGATGTCTAATTTATTTCTATAAGACATAATAGCAGACTGATTAACAAAAGTTTGAGTGAATTTTCTTTCTGAGTTAGATTCTATGATTTCACTTGTTGATTGACTCAACTTTTTCTGAAATTCCATGTTTTAATCACCGGACTCAAATCCAGAAGATGCTGTTGTAAGTCCTTACTGTCAGAAAATTTAATTTGTTCAACTTTATAAACCTCAGTGCTGACCTCGAACTCATCTTTGTCAAATATCCAGGGTGACACGTTTATACCTTTCCCTGGATCGCTTAAATAATATTTACACCCATTGATACTCTGATTTATTTCAATCTCTCGCCCTTCTGTAGGTATTTGCTGCATAGAAAGGATGAGTGAACATCTATCACAAAACCGTAATAGTTCATAGTATTCTTTACTCTGTGTCTCATTAATAGCATAAACCTTCCTTATCTTCTTTTTGAGCTCATGGACTTCTGAGAAAAACTGATTAGTAGCTGAGTGATTTTGAATTTGTTGCTTATAGAGAAATTCTAAATGTTGAGCAATCATGAGCGTTACCCAACCTGAACGATGTCTGGAAGACAGGACAACACGTTTACAACGTTCTAGAATTTCTTCAGGAGAATTTTCAACTAATGTGAAATCAAGTGGACGGCCATCTTTAGCAACATTATTGTTATGCTCAAAATTTAGTTGCTTGTCGTCATGCTCAATCATCGCGCACAAGGTTTCCATCCAGTACTTAGGTCTATAATCTTGAATGATGTGCTGACCTATTTGAGCCGCTTGTAGACCATGAGCGTAATGAGTTATAATCTCATAACCTGTTTGAGTAGGATTGACAATCATTATTATGAATCTAGAAAATCCAGTAATCGCTCCTCCAATTCAATATCTTCTTCTCCAGAGGTATGCAAGACACTTACATCGCCCGTACTTTCAAAAACAGCAGCCTGTACCTGAGAAAATTTCAACACATTAGCTTCTCGTAATTTTGCAATGAGCTCGCTACGATCTAGATTGCATTTTGCGAGATTAGCCTCTAGGATTTCACCGTTTCTCATCAGAATTACGGGTTCATTTGTAGCGGTTTTTTTAAATACCTTTGAATATCGCTGGATAAGTGCAAAAAGCAGTTGAAATGCAATAATTGTGATTAAGGCTACAATACCATTACCTATACTATTTTTAGGACTGATGCTAACGCTCGCAAGTATACTACCTATAGCGATGGTTGTAGC
The DNA here is from genome assembly GCF_002117125.1 of Nonlabens spongiae. Classification (NCBI taxonomy): domain Bacteria; kingdom Pseudomonadati; phylum Bacteroidota; class Flavobacteriia; order Flavobacteriales; family Flavobacteriaceae; genus Nonlabens; species Nonlabens spongiae. The sequence continues at coordinate 462,183 of NZ_CP019344.1, read as the reverse complement.
GAAATCAAAACTGGTCATTTTTGCAAATGTGCGTAACCCAGCGATTCTAACTATTATGATTAATCCGATAAAAATACCTAGCACACTGGTTATGATAATGGCAGAGGTATTCCAGTCAGGCATCAGCCACTTTCCTACCTCATTAAACGAGATTTTGAGACTATAATATTTCATATCCTATTGTTTTAAAAGATCCTCCGTTACTATCTGGTGCGCTACAAGCAGTCAGGCCTACTATAAGATCTTCCAGCGCTTCCAGTAATACATAATCGCCCGCATGACTCGTAGGTGTATCTACAGACAGTTGACCATCTTTTGTAAATTGAACATTCATGAAGATATTAAATGCCGTGGGTATCTCATCTCTAGAAATTCCAAAAGGTTCAAGATTTGCAGCTAGATTTCCAAGACAACTAGGCTGTCCCTCAGGTATGTCGTCGTACATTATAGCAAAGGTTTCTGGACTACAAGGCGCTAGTAAAATGTCGTTTCTACCGTTTGTATCTTCAAGAATCTTCATGAGCTTGTTGCCACGATTTGACCATAGATAGTTGCGCTGGGTGATTAATATGGATTCTTCAAAATCCATTGTTTTACCTGCGCTCAGAGCTTCACTTTTATCATGGGCATTGAATATGACCAGATCGCTTACCTGTTGGCCAGATATATCTGTGACTTTAAGCTTATCCCCCTTTTTAATAGTAAAAGCGATGCCACTGCGTTTTTCAATTATATTCATTTTCATAAAATAGTTATTTCCTCGCTTTCGCGAAAGCGAAAACATAAAATAGCCTTTAAATCCTCTATTTCTAAATTTCGATATGTTGTAGAATCAGGCAGCATTAATCAAAAGAATAAGGACATTTCCAGTCCTGATCAACAGCTCGACCACTATACTGCCGGGCTTCACTGCTGGAACCAAAATCTTCTAACATAGGATTGATGTTGCCCTGAAAATGCTTATCTCTACGTCTTATTAAATCACGAACTCGCTTATAGCGGTTCATCTCTCTAAGCTTATCAAATTGGTCGTGTAAATTAAAAACTACCATAGTATAGGGAGACTTTCTTGCAAATCTTGACGACATGGGATGCATACCCACTACATAAAATGAGGTCCCGTGGAGGCTAAAGCTAAAATTATTGCTAGAAGTATCAGAAGAAGTCTTGGGATCCCAAGGTGACTTGTCTAATTCTCTTAAGTTGTATAGCATTTTCCACAAAGCTTCTTCAAAATGGATTTCATTTAGAAACTTGTCTTTTCTAAAAACCGCAATAAAAGATTCAAAATCTTTTGAATCTGGATCTTGCTTATCGACATACATTTTTAAATCATCTGACAATTTATTTACAGTAACATTATCATCCATTTTGCCATAAGAATGTATCTGTACGGATTCATCGGCAAAAACACTTTGCGCCATAACACATGGATGGTCGTCTAGAATGAATTGTCTTATTCTACTTTCAGTATACTTTTTCATGGTGTAATATGGTATTTTATGAAAACATGAGCTATGTCTTTTGATTCAACATTCTTTGCGAAATTCATCACCATTTCTAACAATCTTGAACCAGATCCACTCGCTGGAATTAAAGGAACGTAACTATATTTCTTGCACCGTTTTTTCCAGATTTCCTTAAATCGCATTCGTTTACTTCGATTAAGTTTACGGACTCCATTTTTTAACGTGGCAATTTCCTCTACGTTTGTATAATGATTGCCATGTACAATATCTCGCAGCAGCTCATCGACTTCAGCTTCAAGAGGAATGGAAGAATTAGGTCTTGATTTTTTAGGCTCAGTTACATCGCTCAAATTATTCACCACTTTATCTAATTGAGTAGAAAATTGTTTACTAGTTTGTGGATTAGGCATAAGGAATATCTTTTATATAGAATTGTTCTATTGAGAACTGGTCTGGTTTATTAATTACTTTGATAGGTTTCTTTTGATTCTCTTCCCAGTCTACATAACCATATTCAGCAAATGCTTTTAAATGCTTGTCCATAGGCCAGTGATTCCATTTACTATAGAAATAATTACAGTTATCAACTATGGCTTGAAGCTTATCTACTGGTGGTTTGTAAAAACCATGTTGCTGGTGATACGCAACGGCTTCTGTAAGAAAGAATGGGAAATTCAGCTTTTTACATGTAAAACTCAGATCAGTATCCTCACCACCATAACCATAGTAGCCTTCATCAAAGCCCCCTAATTTTTTGAAACTACTCCTGGATATAGAGAAACACAAACTCCAGAACAATCCCGCATCATTAGACCTTTCTATACCTTTTACAGAAGGCCGTTTGTGGTGCTCAGTGCTTTGTTTTTCTAATTCGTTGAAAGTAAAGTCCTCTGAAACTTCATCAAATAAATACTTAGGAGTTCCCATAAATAAACCATTTTGATTGAGGAGTCCGTCATTCATTTTCTCGATATAAAATTTATCAGGAATACAGTCCACGTCTAGAAAATGTAAAGTTTCAAACGAGGCTAGTTTTGCCCCTAGATTACGAGATTGACCTATGGGCAGGCGTGCCCGATCATCACCCTCTATCTGTTCGATTTTTAAATTGAGATTGTAATCTTTATAAATATTTGGTTTTTGGCCCATATTAATTACGATTACCTCATCTGGTACATTTGTACCTAGAGATAATCCTCTCAATAAATTATTAAGCTGAATTTCACGGTCGTAATGGATAGTTATAAGAGTAGATTTCATATTAGTAAGTCTCAACAATTTGTTCTTTTGTCTTTGATTGAGTTAAAACTTGTAAATAGCGTGTGCACTCTAGCGAGAATTCCTTCATAGTTCTGGGTTCAAACTCCTGAGAAATTTCTGGATTTAAACCTTTCAAATCAGCAACGGCTTTTTGAAAGTCATTCCCCTTAAGAAGTACAGCGAGTTCATTATCTACTAAAAATTGACTTATACAGTCCTGCTCTTCAAACGGCCGTACTTGCGGCATACAGATGAATTTTCTTTTGTTTTGAAGTAGTAGTGATACTGTACTGCTACCGCAAGCTGAGAAAATAATTTCTGACTGAGCGATATACCGCGAGAGATCGTCTACAAAACCTAAATGTTCATAGTTTACTGCTGTAGGAACATCATTGAAAGAACCAGCGGTCTTAATATAATGATCAGGAAATGATTGAATCAATTCCGTAATTTTAGTTCTGTCAAAATTATTTCCTCCCTTACCCTGGATTACCAGAATGGATTTTTCAAGTATAAGATCAGCTTCAATAGGTCTCTCAAGGTTAGATTTAACATCTAATGCAGCTATGAAACCTAAGTAAATTGTTTTTTCTTTTATCCATTCCGGAACATCTGGATGTTCACAAGATTTGGGATAAAAAGCATATAAAAAGACTGCTCCTCTGTAGGCCTCTAAATGTGGAGTATCATTGCGATTGCCTGGCATGCGACGGTAAGCGTATGGAATGCTTGAAACTCGACATAAGGTTGCAACTTCTACACTTACATCTATGAGCATTAAGCTAATATCATTATGGATAACAGCATTGAGTATATCACGTGATCTGCGTTGAATTTTTTTAAGACCGACTGGATTGTGGTGTAAGTAGTTGGGAATCATGCAATTTTCCAAATACAATTCATTTCCATTTAAGTCCTCATTTTCAAGATGAACAACTGTACAAGAATCATCAAATGGGAAATCGCTATCGGTAAAGATGATCAATTTCTCATTGAGCTCTCTTGCCAGAAGTTGGGCATAGCTACAATGGCCATATCCCTGACTATGAGCGTAGTAACCTATCATATCAACTGCAAAGATTTATTCTGCTCAAGTACCTTTTCATACAGCTGCTCATAGCTATCCACCATTTTTAAGTGACTGCAAAAAGTTTCTGCCCGTTCTCTACAAGCTTTTCTGCTCTTTTGCACTACCTGAGGAATGAACTGCATCAACATATCCACTTGTCCCTGAGGAACTATAACACCACAAGAATCATCAATAATTTCAGGACTCGCACCCGAATCGTATGCTAATACTGGAGTACCACACGCTAGGGATTCTGCAAGCACTAGCCCATAAGGTTCATTCCATAGACTGGTAAAAAGCGATGCTTTTGCTCGACTTAGATAAACCTTTATTTCATCGTGCTCTAGGTGACCCACATATTCAACAAACTGGTTGTCCAAGTAGGGCTCTACGTACATCTCGTAATACTCACGATCATAAACCGGGCCTGCAACCAGTAGTTTAGTATCTGTATTGATAGCTGCTATGATGGCATGGTGGGGAGCTTTTTCCTTGCATATCCTGCCATACCAGAATAGATAATCCTCATTTGTCTCTTCCTCATACGGCCACTGATTTATGTCTATCCCATTATACAAAACTTGTACTTCTGAAACTTTTTCCTCCCATTCTTTTTTCATGAACTGACTGACAGCGGTAAAGGTTATGTTTTTTGGATTATCTATCCCGACCACTCCGCCCAATACAGATGCAATGATGGGAGTATGGAAAGTATGAACGACAGGGGTTTCAAGAAACGTTAAATAAGTAAGCGCCGCACAGTTCAGTGAATGGTTTTGCACAACGTCATAGTTTGATTTTGCGATATGAGTTACCGCTTTCGCGAAAGCGATATCAACAACTGATTGATTGCCTTCTTCAAGCATTTGAATTTCATTCTCAGAGAGTCCGGCAGTCTCAGTATCTACAGGAACGAGATCAACCCCCAGTTGAGTAGAAGGATGAGCGTATAGGGTGACATCATTTCCTCGCGCTGCTAGTTCTTTGACAAGCAAATGGGTTATCATCTCGAGTCCACCGGCAAACGGTTCGTTGAGAGGATAAAGGGAATGTGCCAAGATTGCAATTTTCATAGACTGATAGTTTGAGATTTGTTAATTGTTACTTGCGCATTTTTGAGACTGTGATATAGACAAAATCTTGAAAATGCTCGAGTTAAAGCGTATCCAAATAAAATTATACCGAGTACTTTATCTACTTGTACATAAATTTGTAAAGCACTGAGAAGAATCAATGAATTAAAGATTATCTGCTCGGTATCGATTCCTACACTACGAGCAAATTTGCTAGTGCGAGCAAAAGGGCGATCTCGGTCTATGACATAACCCCACCAGGTATATGCACCCTCCACACTATTTGCTATATGTATAGTGTAGCTTTTTATAGCATGTCTCCAGTTGCCCCAGATTCTCTTAAATGCTATTAGCTGGAACACACTGTGAAATCCTATGACAAATAAACTCAAGAATACTATAGTGAGTGTTGTGGTGTTTCTGTAGACAGGAGCAAGTAAACCTATAATAATTAAGTATATCCAAGCCAAGCCATTAAGATTGAGCCACGATGATAGTTGTGTTATAAGGACTGATTTGGCCCGGTTGCTTAGAACGGTAGTACGTAGCGTGTGAATTATAGTTTGAAAATTCCCAAATATCCATCGCATACGCTGGGTTTTTAAATCCCTTGCAGAACTAGGCATTATCCCCCTACCTATAATGTTATCTGAGTAACCTATACTGCAATTATTCTTAAGCAGTTCTATACCGAGAAAAGCATCTTCAGTAATAGAGGTGGTAGGCCATCCACCTATGGAATCCAGACACTTGACATTAACCAAAGTCAAGGTTCCAGTAGGCAAGTTCATGTTTAAACTTCCCGCAGCTGCGCTATACAATTTAAAATAATGTTCAAATTCTAATGCGAGACCATTTTCTTTACTATGATTAGTATAAGCTTGGGGAAATTGTAAAAGATCTACTCCTTGTGCGTGTATGTTGTTGTTTGCAATAGTAAGTGCATTAGGACTCAGAAGATAATCGGCATCCAGAGTGAAAAGAAACTCTGTTCTGGGATTCATTAATCCACGGCAAATATTTAAAGCACCAGCCTTATAGTCAGCAACATTATCACGGTTATAAAATTTTACTCTGGGAATAAACTCACAAAAAGCTTCTATAGGCTTCCATAATTTCCTATCATCTGTATTATTATATAGGACGATAATCTCATAGTTTTTATAATCTTGTCGAGCAGCAGCTTTAATGGTCTTGATAACGTCATTAACAGGCTCACTGCAAGCTGCTATATGTATGCTTATGAATGGCTGCGGAGTTTCTTTGAGCGATATCTTTGAAGCGCCATAACTATTGAGGGAAATTAAATACAATCTATAGCAACCTAAAAGAATTACAGAAAGAACATTCAGTATTAACTCGTTGTGCTAGTAGTTCCACGCATGCCTGATTCTATTGATTGGTCTGTTGTTTTCCCTGTTGAACATCTGCAGCATGGCAACTGCGGCCAGTTTGCTTGAGATCCTTGTCAGGAAACCCTTGAAGCTCTTTGCAAGGTTGATCTTGATGGAGAACTGAGAGCACAACTGTGAAAACCTTGTCTCTATGAACTTTCGGTTCCTTCTCCTCTCCGGCGAAAATGCCCTTTTGACCAACTGGTTCCTTCTGGGTGGGGTGACCAGTTCTATACCGTAGCTGGTGAACAGATCGGCCTGGAGCTCCCTGGATATGTAGCCACGATCGCCGATGATCTCCCTGTCCTCGCTACCGTCGTACTGCCTCTCTTTCAAGAACCTTATGTCGTGTACGTTTGCAGGGGTTACCGCCATGTCGTGGAAGATGCCCTGCGTGCTCATGAGCAGGTGGAGCTTGTAACCGATATAATAGCGGCGGTCGACTGCCGAGTAGCCCTTTCTGGGAGCCGTGCCCGGGTCTTCCATGCAGACCTTCATGCGCTGCTCCCTGGCGTTGTGGATGATGGGACATGGCATCGAGTCCACCAGTAGCGCGGACTCGCCGTCATCCATACGATCGCCCAGAAGTCCCGCGGACTCCCTGAGGCGTGGCTCGAGGGAGCGCCTGCGGCGGTTGAATCTGGTGCGGTCGATCAGCATTGGAAAATCCTGGCGAAAGTGTTTCCTTATCTCGGCAAACAATAGGTTCTCGCTGGGAATCGAGGCAGCCTCGCCAGTGATGGCAAGAGCCATGACCTCCAGGTCATTCATTTTCGTGTTGATCGGTCGCTTTTTGAAGTTTCCGTCAACGGTAACACCGTCAAAGACGTCAATAAGGTAGGAAAGGTGTTTTTTGTACATTGCAGGCAGATCGTGCATGATATCAGAATTAAAGATTTGACACTATTAATATACTGAATATCAATAAAATGCACGGTCTTTTATCAAATCTATTTTTTAATTTTGACTAGCACAACGGGTAGTATTAGTATAAATATTAAAAATTGTGGAACTAATAGGTATGTAGCTATGCTTATAGCTGACACGAAGACGACTGAGAGTAAGGAAGAACGGTACAAATTAAGTTGTGTTAATCCTTAAAAATAAACTTATGCATTTTAGGAACTAACACATATTTAGGAGCAAAGGACAAATTGTAAAATCATTAACTTAAGTATATGTAAACTTTATTCTTATAGAACTGACTGTAAGTCTTTTATAGTAAAAGTTAATGTATAACTAATTTTTATCAGCATCTTTTTCTGTATTCAGCTGGCGTTAACTTGAATTTTGATTTAAAGATCTTACTCAAATAACTGCTGTTTTCAATTCCTACCAGTTTGGCTATTTCTTTAATACTTAATGAACTTTCCTCCAGTAACTCAACGATTAAGTCCATACGATGTTGTTTTAAAAATTCGTTGCCAGTCATACCATAATACTTTTTGAAAAAATGTTGGAGCTTAGATTCAGGAATTTTCAACTTTGTTGCAATAGCTCGTACGCTACCGTACGTGCTAAAATCGTCTTGAAGCAGAGCATCAATTTCAAGCATCAATTCTGGTGTAGGATCGCTGTCTTCAACTATAGTAACAGTATTATAATCCCGTAACTGCAGTGCAAGGATCTCATAGGTTCTACCAGCTAAAAACATTTTCCTAATAAAATTGTCGTATTTATAATGGTCTATGGTTCTGAATTCATGAGCTATTTTAAGACTTATACCCCCTTCTAGGAAATGACGACTCTCTGCATTTGAGTCTAAGATCGCATTTTTAATCGTTTCATTCAATTGATTGTAATAACAGTCCTGCCCTACTTCAAAACGCTCACGATCGATCTCGATACTATTCAGCTTCACACTTTTTTGCGCATGAAATCGTAGGATATGTCCATTAGTATTTTTGCTCGCTACAATCAGATTTTTAAATTGCTCTGCTGTATGAAGTTCATCATCATTCTCAAAAGTGTGGATAAATGGATCACTTAGATTGTAAAGGAATTTGAGTGGATGAACTTGGTTTACAGTGAACCTGATCTCTACATCTTGCTTGAATTTGCAGTCGTATTGTACCCATGCTAAGCCGTTAGTAAAGTTTACACCTCTTATAAAACCTGTGCCGTATTCTTGAGGGATTTTGAGACTATAAACTTCACAATCATTTACCACCTTCCCACCCATCTCATCAGCTAGGTTATTCAGTACATCTTTGATAGGTAATGACTTAACTTTCAGAGTTTCCATTGACTATTTTTGATTAGGTCCAGAGCAGCTCATATATGGCTCCCTGGGTAGTTAGCATTGACAAAATAATACGTTTGAAAAAAAGCCTTTGAAAACTTTTAGTTAATAATAATATGTGGGGTGTACGCTTTCGCGAAAGCGTAACCATCCATAAGCATCTAAGAAATTTTTAAAGTATTCATGTATACTTAAGCAATCCTGTAGAAACCATATACACTGGGTAAAATAGCTTTGAATTTGATAGATTTTTGAAGTTGCATGTACCTCTTAAACTAAGTATCTTGCCCGCTCTATAAAATATATGGAAATGTCACAGAACGATAACCTGTCACAAAAGGCAGACGGAAAACAAGAAGAGAACGACAGGCAAAAGGATTTGCTTGAAAACTCTATCGTTGAAACTTCAGAAAACGCCCAAAAAGCACCAAAAGAAGATAATATTCAGACCGGGAAGGAAGATGAAGCCGTGGTTGCTGGAGACAATAAGAAAAAGGAAGTTGCCGAAGATGCATCTACTACCCATGAGGATGCTATAGTAACTGAAAAAACCAATGTGGAGAATGCTGAAGATTCTATCGTGGATGTAGACGATGCTGCTGAAGCTGGTTTAGAGAACAAAGAATTAAACGTGGTCTCTGAAACTTCTAATAAGAAGGATAAGGAGATAAGTATTCCTAAAAAGGATTATACTAAAATGAATCCCGAGGGCTTGATCATCGAGCTCAGACAGATGATGCAAGAATACCCCATCAACAGCTTTAGAGATGAAGCTGAGAGCATCAAAAAGGAATTTGAAAAGCAGGATCAAGCTCAAGAAAAAGCAGATAAGGTAGCTTTTGACAAGGCAAATCCGCCGAGTGATGATCTCCTAGCGCCAGAGTTTCAGTATGATGACAAATTGCGTAAGGAATTTAACGACCTTCACCGACTCTACAGAAAGCAAAAAGGTGAATACCAGCGAGAGAAAAGAAAACAAGAGGAGAAAAACCTTGAAGTGAAGCGTGAGGTCATCGAGAAGATGAAAGCACTCATCGATGAGGAAGAAAACATAGGGACCACCTTCAAAAAGTTCCACGAGTTGCAGGATATCTGGAAGGCTACTGGGAACATACCGCACGATGCTTACAATATCACGTGGGAAGATTACCGTCTTGCCGTTCAGAACTTTTATGATTACATAGACTTGAGTAAAGAACTGCGTGACAAAGACTTTGAACGTAATCTAGAATTCAAGAAAAAGATCATCGCTCGCGCAGTAGAACTCAATGATGAGGAAAATATCCATAAAGCATTAAGAGAATTGCAAGAACTCCACAGAATGTGGAAGGAAGATGCAGGGCCAGTAGCTCGTGAATTGAGAGATCCTATTTGGGACGAATTCAGCGCAGCGACAAAAGCGATTCACGATCGTAGACAGGCTTATTACGAGGAGCGTGAAAAGGAAGCTGAGAAGAACCAGACCATCAAAGAGAACATCGTTGCTGAAATCAAAAAGATCACAGCTGCTGGCGCTAATTCACATAAAGAATGGCAAGAGCGACTTGAAGAGATCAACGTTCTTAAAGAGCTATTTCAAAAAACGGGTAGAGCTCCCAAAGCAGTGAACAATGAAATCTGGGAAGGATATCGCAATGCGACTCGCGATTTCAATCGTGCCAAGAACAACTTCTATAAAGAAATCAAGAAGGAGCAACAAAAAAACCTCGAAGCAAAAATGAAATTGGTCGAGATCGCTGAAGAGCATCAAGACTCAGAAAACTTTGCTGAAGGCTTAGAAATTATGAAACGCATCCAAGCGGAATGGAAAACCATAGGCCATGTACCGCGTAAGGACAGCGACAAGATCTGGAAGCGTTTCAAGAAAGCGTGTAATGCATTCTTCGACAAGAAATCGGCTCAGCGTAATAAGGACTCAAAAGAGGAAACCGCTAATTATGAAGCAAAACTAAAGATTTACGACAAGCTCAAAACCTTAATTCCAGATGGAGATCAAGATGCGATGAAAGAGAGCATCGAGAACGTGATGGAAGAATGGAACAAGGTAGGTCGCGTTCCTTACAGCAAGCGCCAGATTCAGGATAAATTTGAAAAGCTCGTAAAAGCTAAATTCAAAGCAGCTGGATTGAGTGAAGAAGATGCTGAAATGATGAAGTATCAAAACAAACTCAACCGTCTTGAAGATGGTAGCGAGCGTGATTTCAAAAATGAACGTTTTTATTTAAAGAAACGACGCGAGGAAATTAAAAACGAAATGATTCAGCTGGAGAACAACCTACAGTTCATCAATGCTAAAGATGATAAGAATCCGTTTTTGGTGCAGCAACGCAAGAATATTGCCAATCTTGAGAAAGAGCTTTCCGTTATCAAAGAAAAGCAAAAACAGATCAATATTCTGGAGCGTCAAGTCAACAAAGAAGATGAGGTTTCAGAAACAAAAGAATCTACTGAATCATAATTCTTCAACAGAATTTCTTAAACTAAGCGCCGGTTCCCTGGCGCTTTTTTATTTTAGAAAACTCAATGAACACTATGTTTTCCAAATTAGAAAAATGGCTGGGCGGAGTCAGCACCTACTATGAGAACCTGATGCGCAGTAGAAAAGAGCTCGTGAGCTTTAACGATGCTGATGTAAGAGCGGTTTCAGAGCGTTTGAAAGACATTAGCATCGCTGCTTCTTATGGCACTCCGGTTCTACAAGAGATCCCTCAAGAAATCGAAAACGAGCATCCGCTGGATCCCAAGTTGCAGCCTTTACCACTCATTGCAGAGTTTACATGCGGAAATCATTTATGCAAGTTTTATGCTCAACCGGAAAAGGCGGTTAAGAATGATAAATACCACGCGCTGATTCTAAATTCTGATAGCAATGGATCATCACCGGACAGTGAAAAATTTCTAACGGCTCCTTCCCTACCCATTTGGGAAGAATTGGTTCATAGGAATAAGGACTTGAATGATTTAATCAAAACAAAAGCGCCCAATGCGCCGTGGAGCCTGTACAAAAAAGCAAAAAATAAGGTAGCAACTTCACCGGAGTACTCACTTCAAGTAGGTGGTTATCCGCAATGGTTGATCAACGATATGGATTTCAGGAAAATAAAAAAGCTTGAATTCTTATTTGAATTCAAGCTTTCTGAAAACTGTAGTGTGTTTTATTTCTACGATCCAGATTTAAAAGAATCGGTATTCTTCAAGCAGAAGCTCTAAGCTGATTTTAATTTTTTGATGTGGTAATCTACCAAACCTTCAATAGGCCTTCTTACGATATTCCCTACTTCATAATCAAACTCATCTGCTACTTGCTTGATACGACGCTCGGCAAAATAAGCAATGCTGCCAACAAAGTGTACTTTGTACTCTTTGATTTCTTCATGAAACTGAAGAATCATATTACGAGAGAATTTACGCAAACCACGGCGTAGCACCTTTTTGATATAAGGTTCATCTAGATTTTGAAAGATAAACTCCGCGTGTTTTGCGAGGTAGGCATTAGGATTAGGTTCTTTGTAAAGGTTTTTCTTCACAAAGTCAGGATCTAGATCATAGGCACTGCTAAATCTTTCACGCAGGCGTTGTGGCATACTTTTAAAACTGTAATCCCTGATCAGTTCCTTACCGTACCAGTTACCGCTGGCCTCGTCCATAATGGTGTAACCCAAAGAAACAATTTTCTGATGAATCTCTTTACCGTCTGAAAAACAGCAATTTGATCCAGTTCCCAGTATACAAACAATCCCAGGACGATCGCCCACTGCAGCATAAACGGCAGCAGCAGTATCTTCTTTGACCATGACTTCATCAGCTTTACTGAAATGTCCTTTCAACAAAACCTCCAGCGTTTGTCTGGGTTTTTCAGTCCCGCAGCCTGCTCCGTAGAAGTATAACTTTTCAACTTTCTCCCGATGTTCTACTAACTCAACGCTCTCATCAATTCTCGCCTGGAGTTGCTCCACGCTTAGAATCGCGGGATTCATCCCTTTAGTTCTTGTTTTAAAGATTTCATTACCATCGTTATCAATGGCAATCCAGTCGCATTTAGTAGATCCACTATCGGTAATAAGTATCATATGGATTGTTTAAGTTGGAAAAATAAAAAAGCTGGAATCAAATTTAGATCCCAGCTTTTAGAAAATTATTAAAGTGAGTTTACCTTTTCGGCAAGGTCTACTAACTTGTTAGAATAACCAAACTCGTTGTCATACCAGCTTACCAGTTTGAAAAATGTGGGATTGAGTTCAATCGCAGCTCCCGCATCATAAATACTGGTACGGGCATCACTTACAAAATCTTGAGATACGACTGGCTCATCTGTGTAACCTACTACTCCAGCCATGTCGCCTTGTGACGCTTTCGCGAAAGCGGAATTAATTTCATCCAGACTCGTCTCTTTTTTCAACTTCACCGTAAGATCCACTACAGAAACATCTGCTGTAGGAACACGGAAAGCCATACCCGTCAATTTACCTTTCAATTCAGGAATTACCTTAGTAACTGCTACTGCAGCTCCCGTGGATGTAGGGATGATGTTATTTAATGCGCTACGTCCCAAACGGTAGTTTTTCTTGGCCGGAGCATCTACCGTAGATTGAGACGCTGTTGTAGCGTGCACGGTAGTCATAAGAGCCTCCTCGATACCAAAGTTCTCATCTAGGATCTTAGCCATAGGCGCGAGACAGTTTGTGGTACAAGATGCGTTTGAAACGATTTTGTGATCTGCAGTAAGTTTAGAGTCATTTACCCCCATTACAAACATAGGAGCTGTTTTAGAAGGTGCAGAGATCACAACTTTCTTAGCGCCGGCATCGATATGTGCTTGCGCATTATCAAGGTCTGTAAAGATACCGGTACAGTCTGCTACCACATCTACTCCTACTTCATCCCACTTAAGGTTTTTAGGATCACGCTCACTGGTTACCCTTACTTCAACACCGTCTACAATAAGATTACCATCTTTAATTTCAATGGAACCACCATAACGTCCATGAACTGAATCATATTCAAGTAGGTAGGCAAGTTGCTCAACATCTACTAAATCATTAATGGCTACAACCTCAACATTTTCTCTTTTCAAAGTTGCTCTGAACACAATGCGTCCTATACGCCCAAATCCGTTTATACCTAATCTTAGTTTCTTACTCATTTCTATCTATTGTTTATTGGATTCAAATTAAATTATGTAGTCATGATGTCACTAACGCGCAGCAACTCCATGTCAATTTCAGTCTTTCCTTTTACCGCTTTATCTATAGGGCAAAGAGACATTTTGTTCTCTTTAATTCCCACCATATAGTTAGTTTTACCCTCCATAAGACTCTCAACGGCTTTAACACCCATGCGACTCGCGAGCACACGATCCCAACAGGAGGGCGATCCACCACGCTGCATGTGTCCTAAAACAGATACTCGTACTTCATATTCTGGGAGATTCTCTTCTACGTAATTTTTTAAATCGAAGACATTTGACCCTGTTTTGTCACCCTCTGCAACAACTACGATGCTACTGGATTTTCCAGATTGTCTTGATCTTCTCAAACTTTCAATAAGTCTATCCTTACCCAAATTTTCCTCAGGAATCAAGATCTCTTCTGCACCAGCTCCTACTCCAGCGTTAAGCGCAATGTGACCCACATCACGTCCCATCACCTCCACAAAAAATAAACGGTTGTGAGAACTGGCCGTATCTCTGATCTTGTCAATAGCCTCTACCACAGTATTCAAAGCCGTATCATACCCCAGAGTTGAATCAGTACCATGAATATCATTGTCAATCGTACCTGGAATCCCCATCACAGAAACGCCGAATTCATCAGAGAAAATCATCGCTCCTGTGAAGCTACCATCACCTCCTATGACCACCAATGCATCGATACCTTCCTTAACAGCATTATCATAAGCTTTCTGGCGACCTTCTTTAGTTCTGAATTCTTGGGAGCGAGCACTTTTCAAAATTGTTCCTCCCTTGTTGATGATATTATTTACACTACGAGCATCTAGATATTTAAAGTCGCCCTCAATTAATCCTTGATAACCGCGATAAATTCCAACACATTCTATATTGTGATATGCACAGGTTCTAACCACTGACCTTATCGCTGGATTCATTCCTGGAGAATCTCCTCCAGAGGTCATTACACCTATCTTTTTTATTGTCGTTGACATTGTATTTTTAATAAAAAGCACGCCAATCTACTAAAGAAATCGTAAGGTTTGAAGTGAATTAATCTATATTTAGCGTTTCTCAAAATTTCAAACGTTATCGTTAATAACTTTCTTTAATGAAGCTGCAATTCGTTGATATTTCCATAGTTATAGGATTTTTCATTCTATCGCTTTTGATAGGTTTTCTAGTGTCTCGCAAAAGTACCTCAAGCAGTAAATCGTTCTTTCTTTCAGATAGGAATATGCCCTGGTGGCTGCTAGGCGTGAGCATGGTTGCTACCACTTTTGCAGCAGATACGCCTAATCTGGTCACTGGATTAGTTAGAGATAAAGGTGTTTCAAACAACTGGGTATGGTGGTCATTCTTACTGACTGGAATGCTCACGGTATTTTTTTATGCCCGATTGTGGAGACGCAGCGGCATAACTACAGATCTGGAGTTTTACGAGTTGCGTTATAGTGGCAAGAGTGCCGCCTTTTTGAGAGGTTTCAGAGCTATCTATCTAGGCGTAGTATTCAACATCGTAGTGATGGCAACAGTTTGTCTAGCAGCCATTAAAATAGGACATGTAATGTTCGGCTTTGCAAGTCACGAGACTCTTTTGCTCGCGTGCATCGTAACATTGATCTATTCTTTAATCGGTGGGCTGAAAGGAGTTCTCATCACAGATTTTGTCCAGTTCCTTATAGCAATGGGCGGCTCGGTCTGGGCAACATATTATTTAATCAACCTTCCAGAGATAGGCGGACTGGAAGCTATGGTGACCCATCCCAATGTCGTCAACAAATTAGAGCTGCTTCCAGATTTTAATAATACTG
Organism: Nonlabens spongiae; assembly: GCF_002117125.1. Classification (NCBI taxonomy): domain Bacteria; kingdom Pseudomonadati; phylum Bacteroidota; class Flavobacteriia; order Flavobacteriales; family Flavobacteriaceae; genus Nonlabens; species Nonlabens spongiae. The sequence continues at coordinate 446,695 of NZ_CP019344.1, read as the reverse complement.
ATCTGGTAATGGGCATATTCATCATCCCTATTGCGGTACAATGGTGGAGTACCTGGTATCCCGGTTCTGAACCTGGAGGTGGTGGATACATTGCTCAACGCATGCTTTCGGCTAAAACAGAACGGCACGCCACTTGGGCCGTGCTTTTTTTCAATCTAGCGCATTATGCTTTGAGGCCTTGGCCGTGGATTTTGATAGGGCTTGCATCATTGATCGTATTTCCCAATCTAAATGCTCTGGCGACTGCCTTTCCCAATCTAGAATCCAGTTTCATTAAAGATGATTTGGGATATCCTGCTATGCTTACCTTATTGCCAGCTGGGCTATTGGGTCTGGTTGTCACTTCCCTAATCGCCGCGTTTATGAGCACAATTTCCACTCACCTCAATTGGGGATCCAGTTATGTAGTCAATGATTTTTACGCGCGATTCATCGATCAGAGAGCATCTGAAAAAAAGAAATTACGCGTAGGGCAGTTATCTATGATCTTGATGATTGCCACCGCTGCTGGACTCTCCTATATTCTAGAAGAAGCTAAAGTCGCCTTTGACCTCATCATTCAAATAGGTGCCGGTTCTGGATTGTTATTTATTCTACGCTGGTTCTGGTATCGTATCAATCCGTGGTCTGAGATCGTGGCGATGATTGTTTCTTTTTTAAATGCCATTTTGTTTTTTGTCAATAGTAGTGAAGCACTCGGATTGCAAAACCAGTTGTTTGGCGAACTGCAGAGCTGGGAAAGCATATGTCTCAATGTGTTTATTACCACCATCGCGTGGATACTCGCAACCCTTCTAGGACCTAAAAACGACTTAAAGACTATTATGCATTTTGACAATATGATTTTTGGTCAAGAGTCAAAATTTCATAACTTCCAGTTTAAAACACTAGGTTTTCTCTTAGGAACCATAGGAGTTTACAGCCTCTTGTTTGGGATGGGCAAATTGCTTTATGGAGAAACCGTATTAGGTTTGTTGCTTTGCTCGTCTTTTTTACTGAGTACTGGTGTGTTATTTGGTTTGAGAAAAAAGTTTTTTTAAGGAATATATCGATCCTTTCCCCAATCAGGAGCGCGTTTTTCCAGAAAGGCATCACGACCTTCACGGGCTTCATCAGTCATGTAGATCAATCGGGTCATCTCACCAGCAAATACCTGTTGTCCTACCATACCATCGTCGGTCGCGTTCATGGCAAATTTTGCCATTTTGATAGCTGTAGGTGATTTTTTGAGAATTTCCTGTCCCCAATCATAAGCGGTTTGATCCAATTCATCGTGAGGAACTACAGCGTTAACCATTCCCATGTCCATCGCTTCCTGCGCAGAATAATTACGTCCCAAAAAGAAAATCTCACGAGCTTTTTTCTGTCCTACCATTTTGGCGAGATAAGCGCTCCCATAACCAGCATCTACGCTGGCCACATCAGTATCGGTTTGTTTAAAAATGGCGTGTTCTTTGCTCGCGATGGTCATGTCACAGACTACATGCAGACTGTGTCCACCGCCTACTGCCCAGCCTGAAACGGCACAAATAACGACCTTAGGCATAAAGCGTATCATACGCTGAACTTCAAGAATGTTCAAACGACCCGTGCCGGAATCGTCTTTATAACCATCTACTCCCCTAGCTCGCTGATCGCCACCGCTGCAGAATGCCCAGCCTCCGTCTTTGGGTGATGGTCCTTCTCCGGTCAAAATCACAACTCCTACAGAAAGATCTTCCTGAGCATCATAAAAGGCTTTAATCAACTCAGAAACAGTTAGTGGCCTGAATGCATTGCGCACCTCAGGTCTATTGAAAGCAATACGCGCAATACCGTTACATTTTTTGTAGGTAATATCTTGAAACTCGATGGCGGTTTTCCACTCTATCTGGGACATAGTCTAATTTTTCATCAAAGATAACTGACAAGCCATAATCCTAAAACCTTATTCTAAGTTCTGAAGGGCTAGGTTTTTCTTCAAAATTTAAACATGAAAAAACGGAGAATTGAATCCCAAGCCCTGAAGGGTGACACCATACTAGATTTTGAAATTTTGAAGATTCTTTGCAAATCATCGACTCACTTTATAAAATGCATGCTTTCTACTGCTCACTAAATCGGCAGGCGTAGCTGGTGAGAAACCTTTGGTGAAAGGTAAAGTTTAAAGAAATACGGCTCAACCCCACTATCGACTGAAAACGATAACTCACTTGTACCACAGTCTCAGGAACTGCACAGTAAACATATGTCCGCCGCCCGTAACTACTGGCTTATAAGGCGTAGAGCTTTTTTGGGTATGACCGGTAAATGCCTGAATGGTCTCAACATTGATAATTTCCCTATTATAACTTTTACGGATCCATTCATTAACTCGTTCCAGAACCATCTCGATTGACTCATATTTCTTGCCTTTCCAAAATGAGGTTTCTATGACCTGCGGATGAAAGTCTTTAAATTGAATTTGGTTTGTCATTTCTTGGCATTTATCTCATAAGTAAGCCTACTGCGAAGTTTGTTACGTAGGAAAATTTTTTATTTAGATAAATATGTGTTGATTGTTACGCTTTCGCGAAAGCGAGATAATCAACAACCAACTAATTTCTGTTTAATAAAATCCAGTTAAGTATAAACAAATAATTCAGGGCATGATTACCTTTGTGTCATGAGCGAGAAGAAAAAGCCAGACCATATCGTTTACGACGAAGAAACAGGAACGTATAACGCCGCGATTTTGCCTTATGCCAGCGGTGTGGGAGCGCCTAAAATTACTACTCCCGACATTACCTCGTGGAAACAGAACAATATCAATAAGGTGAACCATGAAATCAAATCGCAATTTGACCAGCTCAAGGCGCAATATGATGCCATGCTTAAGCAATATGAGGATAATCAGCTAGTTTATGGTGCAAAGTTCTCATTTGAGCCTATAGTGGGCGAGACTTACCATTTGTACAAAGATCGAAAGGGACAGCCGTTCCTCTCCGTCATTGCTCCCCATGAATGCAACTGGGATTTTGTGGGTACCTATCGCCTGACTTCTGAAAAGCTGTGGGAGGAGATTAAAGATTAGATAGTTACATTATTCAAATCCACTATTTATTGATAAATTTAATCAATACCATAAACAACTGATAACAGTTAATTATTCACTCTCTCCCGCTATTCTCCTTTATCAAATAAGTTTTAAACTGCCAATTGGTAACTGCGACGGCGAACTATAAAACGACTCTTCGGCTCCGTGGTCATTGAGCCCTTCGATAAACTCAGGACAGGCTCAGTCGGAATGCTCAGAGACCTTACTATTTGAGCTAGATTTTAGGCTTCATACTGCAACTGTTAACTGTCAACTGCCTACTGCCTACTGCCTACTAAACTACAGCGCCTCTTCCATAATTTGCTCTACTACTTCAGGGTTTAACAATGTACTGGTGTCGCCTAAATTACTTGTATCCTTACTAGCTATTTTTCGTAAAATCCTTCTCATGATTTTACCACTTCGCGTTTTTGGCAAACCTGCAGTAAACTGTATCTTGTCCAGTTTTGCTATGGGACCTATACGGTCTGTTATAAGCTGGTTGATTTCCTTGCGCAGATTGTCTTGATTACGGTTCTCTCCAGATTCTTTTAACGTGATGTATCCATACAGAGCATTTCCTTTAATATCGTGTGGAAAGCCTACGATGGCACTTTCAGCAACAGCTGGGTGCTCATTTATCGCATCCTCGATAGGTGCAGTTCCCAGGTTATGACCACTTACAATGATAACGTCATCTACCCTACCAGTGATGCGATAGTAACCTACGGCATCTCGTCTAGCTCCATCGCCCGTAAAATACATGTCCTTGTAGGCACTAAAATAAGTATCGCGATAACGGTTGTGATTCCCATAAATACTGCGTGCCATACTGGGCCAGGGGAACTTAATGCACAGCCTGCCTTCTACCTGATTGCCCTTGATTTCCTTACCGTTTTCATCCATAAGAGCTGGCTGAATGCCCGGTAAAGGCAAGGTTGCAAAAGTGGGTATCGTAGGCGTAGAATATGGAATGGGGCTGATCATGATACCACCAGTCTCTGTTTGCCACCATGTATCCACGATAGGGCTGTTCTTTTTACCTACATTATCGTTGTACCAGTGCCATGCTTCTTCATTAATAGGCTCACCTACAGTTCCCAAGACTTTCAGACTGCTCAAATCGTGAGACTCCACAAAGTCCAGATTTTCCTTTGCCAATGCTCGGATCGCAGTCGGTGCGGTGTAAAATTGGGTAATTTTGTGTTTCTCGACGATTTCCCAAAACCTACCAAAATCCGGATAGGACGGCACGCCTTCAAACATGACTGTGGTTGCGCCATTTGCTAGCGGTCCATACACGATATAACTATGCCCAGTAATCCAGCCTATGTCAGCTGTACACCAGTAGATATCATCCTCACGATATTGAAATACATTTTTAAAACTATAAGCAGTGTATACCATATAGCCCGCAGTGGTGTGAACCATTCCTTTAGGTTTACCTGTAGAACCAGACGTGTAAAGAATAAACAATGGATCCTCAGCATCTACGATGGTAGCCTTACAAGTTTCAGAAGCCTCTTCGTAAAGTGGTGCGAGCCACTCGTCACGACCTTCTTGCATGGTCACTTCTGCTCCCGTGTGTTTAACTACGAGCGAGGTATCGATACCCTCACATTTTGTGAGTGCCTCGTCTACGATATGCTTTAAGTCAATCGTTTTTTTACCGCGGTAGCTACCATCTGAACAAATGATCATTTTACAATCACAATCATTGATTCTGGTGGCAAGCGCTGTCGCACTGAAACCAGCAAAAACAACCGAGTGAACTGCTCCTATCCTAGCACATGCTAAAACCGTTATCGCCAGCTCAGGAATCATAGGCAGATATATGCAAACGCGATCTCCTTTATTGATACCCTTAGCCTTGAGAACGTTTGCCATTTTACAGACGCGTCTGTGGAGTTCTTTATAACTTATGTGTTCTGCTTCTTTTGAAGGATCATTATGTTCAAAGAGTATGGCTGTTTTGTCTGCTCTTGTGGCTAGATGCCTGTCTATACAGTTTTCTGTGATGTTGAGTTTTGCGCCTTCAAACCATTTGACCTCGGGTTTAGAGAAGTCCCAGCTCAGAACGTTATCCCATTTTTTGCGCCACAGGAAATGTTCCTCAGCGATTTCTTCCCAGAAACTCTCTGGATTGCGCACTGATTTGCGGTACACTTGCCAGTATTCTTCTAAATGTTTGATGTGGTAATTGCTCATGATCTTAAGTTTAGTTTATTAAATCTTCTACTTTGGTGATTAGTTTCTTTATACTGAATGGTTTTGTGAAATAGGCATCAGCGCCTAGTGCGAGACCTTTTTCTATATCACTTTTTTTATTTTTTGCAGAGAGGAATATGGTTTTCGCTTTCGCGAAAGCGGGATCTTCTTTAATCCTTTTCAAGGTTTCATACCCATCAATATGCGGCATCATAATATCCAGCAGGACTAAGTCAGGGACGCTCTGTTGCATAATTTCAAGTGCCTCTGCCCCATCCCGTGCGATGTACACCTCATAGCCCTGTTTTTTAAGAGTGTACTCTAGGGACATGACGATATTGGGTTCGTCATCAACGATTAGTATTTTTTTCATAGCTGTGTTTTTTTAGCGCTACAACAATAGTGGCGCCGCGTTCTTTTTCTTTTGCGTAGATCCTTCCACCGTGAGACTCCACGATGTGCTTGCTTATAGCGAGCCCCATGCCGCTACCAGCAGGCTTGCGTATGTTTTGGTTTTTTGCCTGATAAAATTTATCAAAAATGAGATTCATGTCTTCCTCTGGTATGCCACGACCATTATCTGCGACTGAGACAAAAACTTCATCATCAGTCTCTTCAATCTCGATATGAATTTCACCATGATTCTTTTCTACAAACTTTATACTGTTGCCCAGCAGATTTGTAAAAACTTGATTCATGCGTTCTGAATCATGAATAACCTCTATGGGACGTATATTTTTCATAAAAAACTGGACGCCTTTGTTTTTTGCGAGTAATGCAACTCCCTCTACCGCGTCTGTAATCGTCTGATTGAGGGATTTTGAATCAAAGTTGAGGGTGGCCCGGCCGCTTGTGAGCTTTTCCAGATCTAGGATGTTATTGATCAAAACGCTCAGCCTCTCAGAATCCTGCATGATGTTATACATAAATTGCTTTTGTAGCTCGGCAGGCATGTCCTCGTTTTCTGATAGCACTTCGGCGGCTGCCATGATACTTGCTGTAGGTGTTTTGAGTTCGTGGGCAACGACATCTAGGAATTCATCCTTTTGAGCATCTTGTTCCCTCAGCTTCTCATTGACTTGCTTAAGATTATTCGTCAGCTTCTCAAGTTGGTAGGATTGTAGTTCAAGTTGTTTATTTGATTTAGTAGTTTCCTTGTTTTCTTCAAGAATTTTCAAAACATCTGGTAGAGTCACTGGACGTTCTTTGACCACTTTTCCTATAACTAATTTTGCGCTCGCGGCTCCCAGTGAACCGGTAAGCAGTTTTTCTGAAAAGTCTACCAGACGGGCATCTGCTCGCTTATCTGTGGGATCAATAGGGTATTTGCGATAGAAAATATCGAGTGCCCTTTCTGTACGTTTCTCACCGAGAAAACGGATTAAAGCTTCCTTTAAATCATTTACATAAGCCTCTCCTTTCCACACAAATGCATTTTCCTCCAACTCAGAATAAGAAGAGGCATTCACGATCTGCTCTGCATAGTTGCGCTCGCGGTAATCACCTTTCCTTAAAACTGAAAAAATTAAGTAGAAGAAGACATTTATCAGTAGCGACCAGAACAATGCGTGTACTACCGGTGAAAGTATATCAATACCAAAAAGGGCGTAAGGTCTTAGACTCGTAAACCCAGCTGGACCTTGATCAATAAAGCTTCTATCCATAGAGACAGCGTTGAGAAACACGGGAAGTGCCAATGTGTAAATTACAACGATACTACCTATAATTAGACCACTCTTTGCCCCAAAAGCACTACCACGATTCCAAAATAAACCAATGAAAAATGATGGGGCTAACTGAGCAATGAATACAAATGCAATGAGTCCAATGCTGAATAAGGAAAGCTCCTGATTAAAGCCGCGATAAAAATAGTAAGCGCCCATTATCAAAATGAAAATGGAGACACGTCTTATGATAAGGATGGTTTTATTGTTGCTCTCAGTTGATTTTGCGCTGAATCTGTTTAATAGTCCATAAGGGATAATCAAATTGTTGCTGATCATTGTGCTTAATGCCAGCGCGCTGACCACTACCATAGAAATGATGGATGACAAACCACCCAGAAACACCATCACACCTAGTAGGAAATGACCTTGATCTAATGGTAAAAACAGTGTATAGTAATCTGGATTAAGGTTAGGACTTAAGAGTAATTTCCCTGCCCAGGCGATAAAAATTACAAATACATTAAAAGCCAGCAAGTACAACGGAAACAGCCAGCTTGCCTTTTTAAGATGGTTCAGCGATGTATTTTCCACTACGCTCGCTTGGAATTGCCTGGGAAGCAAGAAGATCGCAAAGAAACTCAACGCAATCATGAAATACCAATTGATACCGGATTCCAGACTTGAAAACGTGACCAATTTTTCAAAGTTCTCCAGACTACTCACGCGGGAATAGATATCCTGCATGCCGTCAAAAAGGTAATAAGTAGCGTATAAGCCAATGATCAAAAAGATGAGTAGCTTCAGAACGCTTTCGACCGCGACCGTAAACATAAGACCGCTTCGAGGACGTGATGCATCAGTAAATCGAGTTCCAAAAAATGTAACAAATAATGCCAAAATCAGTGCGATATAATATGTACTATCTTCAAGATAGCTGCCATTATCTCCTGTAGTACTCAAAATGTCAAAAGTCTCCGATACCGCTTTTAATTGCAGCGACATATAAGGAACTATGGCAATTACGCAAATGAGTGTTACAAGAGCACCGAGAGACCGGTTCTTCCCATAACGCAGACTTATAAAATCGGCAACACTGGCGACCTGATGTTGTTTTGAAACAATAATTACGCGTCTCGTGATTAAAATCCAGAGCGGTAAAGCAATCACGGGTCCTAGATAAGTGGTTAAAAATCCCATTCCCTCAGTCGCTGCTACCCCTACGCTACCATAATACGTCCATGCACTACAATAAACAGCGAGTGAAAGTGCGTAAACCCAAGAGTTATTGACCCATTTACTTTTGTAATTACGATCGCCCCAAATACCCACTCCAAATAAAAAGATTAGGTAAAACAATATTATAAGAATGACGGTAATACTAGGCATATCTCTTCAAAACAACATAAGTGATGATGATACTCAATAACCAAACTCCGAAAATGTAGAGGTACATCAAGGGTATTCCCATCACAGCATCAACCTCGTTAAACATGAACAATAAAGGCAGATTGAGCGCAAAGACTAAACCTATAGATAAAATAACAAGTTTTTGCTGGTGTCTTTTTTTCATGAGATCATATCCTGTAAACGATATGTTTGAATTCTAAAAATACTTAAATACTGTTAAAAACAGGTTGTACCCTGAACGTACATTAAAGACGACTCAGGGTACCAACCTTTCATTCAAATCAAAATCAATGTCCTGTTGCTTCCCCAGCTCCGCTAGGTATCCTTATATTTTCAACAATTTCTTGAACTTCCGCGGGAGGTGGTGTGGTGAGGTGGCACACGATAATACTTACAGCGAAGTTTATGATCATTGCAATACTACCGAAGCCTTCTGGTGATATTCCAAACCACCATTCATCTTTAGAGGGCAATTCCTCATCAAACCAACCCAGTTTATACTTAATCATATATAAAAGCATGCACACGATTCCTACAACCATACCAGCGATTGCACCTTCTTTATTCATGCGTTTGTAGAAGATTCCTAGAATAATTGCTGGGAAAAAGGACGCAGCTGCTAAACCAAAAGCTAATGCTACAACCGCTGCTACAAAGCCCGGTGGGTTGATCCCGAAGTAACCTGCCACACAAACAGCTCCTACTGCACTAAGACGCGCAGCAATCAATTCACCTTTTTCAGAAATGTTGGGATTGACAACTTTTTTGATCAAATCATGAGAAACAGATGAAGAGATCACGAGCAATAAACCTGCAGCCGTAGATAATGCAGCAGCCAGACCACCAGCAGCTACGAGAGCTATCACCCAGTCTGGTAAGTTTGCAATTTCTGGATTAGCAAGCACCATGATATCACGATCCACATACAGTTCATTTGCATTCTCACTTGGGTTCAAGGTTTCTCTATTTCCTACAGCTGTTCTGGATTCAGCTGCAAAGTCAGGCTTGTTCTTATTTCCTTTAAAAGCATCTCCAGGGCTGTATTGTACTCTCCCGTCGCCATTTTTATCGGTCCAGGCAATAAGACCTATATCTTCATAGTTTTTGAGCCACTCAGGTTGCTCTTCATAAGATTTATCAACTACCGTTTCTAACATGTTAGTCTTTGCAAAAACGGCAACAGCTGGTGCAGCTGTATAAAGAATCGCAATCAGCAAAAGCGCCCATCCAGCACTCTTACGTGCATCTTTAACACGTTTGACCGTGAAGAAACGAACGATTACGTGGGGCAGACCTGCAGTCCCTACCATGAGTGCAAGTGTGATTGCAAATACGTCGATCATGCTTTTTGATCCATCAGTATAGGCACTGAAACCCAGCTCTGTGCTTAGCCCATCTAGTTTGTCAAGTAAATAGCCAGAACCGTCCACCATTTCACTCCCCATTCCCAATTGCGGGATCGGGTTTCCGGTCATCTGTATGGAGATGAAAATCGCAGGAACCATAAAGGCGAATATCAAGACACAATATTGCGCCACTTGGGTATAAGTAATTCCTTTCATCCCACCGAGAACGGCGTAGAATAATACGATGATCATTCCTATGATAACACCTGTATTGATATCAACCTCTAGGAATCTCGAGAACACAAGTCCCACACCACGCATTTGGCCAGCCACATAGGTAAAAGAAACAAGCAATGCGCAGAAAACAGCTACTAATCTGGCTGTTTTGGAATAATAACGATCACCTATGAAATCAGGTACCGTAAATTTTCCGAATTTTCTTAAGTAAGGAGCTAGCAAGAGTGCTAGAAGCACGTAACCACCTGTCCATCCCATAAGATATACCGAGCCGTCGTAGCCTGCAAAGGCGATTATTCCTGCCATGGATATAAATGAAGCCGCGCTCATCCAGTCTGCTGCGGTAGCCATACCGTTTGCTAGCGGAGAGACGCCTCCTCCAGCTACATAAAATTCTTTGGTCGATCCAGCGCGAGACCAGATCGCAATACCTATATAAAGGGCAAACGTAGCTCCTACCAGGATGTAAGTCCATAATTGAACACTCATAATATTATTTTTTAGTAATCATTAATTAAAATTGATGGTGATAGACACGTTCCGAGGTTTGAATCTATCGAGAGATAAATGAATTTTCTGCTGTTATGTTGGAGTTCGCTTTCGCGAAAGCGAGAATATCTTCAAAATCTTGTAAACGCATTGAAAATTCAATCTGCCTCGTCGTAGCCGTATTTTTTATCGAGCTTATTCATTATGCGGACATAGACGAAGATGAGCACTACAAACACATAGATCGATCCCTGCTGGGCAAACCAAAATCCAAGCTTAAAACCGCCTAACGTAAAATTGTTAAGCGCATCTTTAAACAAAATTCCAGCGCCATAAGAAACTGCAAACCATATCACTAGGAGCAGTGCCAGGTATTTAATGTTTTCCTTCCAGTATGCGGAAGCGTTTTTGTTTTTTTGTGACATAATTTTAATTTTAGATTAGAGGTAGATCATTGCTTGAAGTGTGAAAGTGTTGATCGCATCGAGATCGCCTACCTGGTCGCGGGAATATTCGAGAGAAATTTTTGAATGGTGACCGCTTAGATACAGATTTCCTCCTATTCCTAACCTTGAAGCATTATCATCAATTGCATCAATACTGCGGGTATTAAAGGAAGCATAGGGTTGAAATTTGAGATTTGCGTTTTCACTAGGCAAGAGATATCCTATGTGGGAGTAGAACATGCTACCAGTAGTATATGTCGAGCCTAAGGCATAATTAGTACCATAGTCATTTGATTGAAAGGTCGCGTAAGCGGTAATTGCCGCGCCTTGATCACCTATGGGAGCGTCATAAAATGCATCAACAGCAAAAACAGAAACATCCTCTGCTCTTATACCTCCAGAATTGTCCAGGGCAATACTTCCATTAGGATGATAGAAGAATCCCGCACCTACATTAAAGACCTTTTTACCTCCTAAATAAGACCCAACTTTATAGGGTAAAAAATTACTTTCTTGATCCAAGAAATGGTAATCAAAATAACCTGCAAAATTTTTCCCAGACTCTTTTCCTCCCAAAAACTCGCGACCACGATAAACGGCTTGATCAACTCCTGGTGCATTATCCAAGGTTACATCCAGACTATTCTCTATCGACTCATTGATTGATAAACGGTATTGAAACCTATTAAATTTACCTTTAAAGTAAACCCCCATGTGTCTAGCAAATTGATCGCTGAGACCTATACTCGCCCAGCTCTGGCGGTTATTATCTAGGGTAAGCATGTTAAGGGTGCTCTGATTGTTCAATCTAGATATACCGTTCCAGTAATGCAAACCACCTCCTACGGCATGATCCTTTGTAAGAGACCACTGTCCCCATACATCATGGAAGAAAAGTTGTGAGTTTGCCCCCAATCCAGTGGGAGACATGTTTTGTGCATTTTGACTATTGAGACCAAAATGAGTAAGAATCAAAAACTTGTCAGTTACCTGCGCATACATCAAAACACGTGCGCGCCTTATGGAAAAATCGAACTGACTCTCTTCATTGCCCGCAGCATTGACCGTTTCAAGATCGCTGTACTGCGTCCAGAATTGTGCCCAGGAAATTATTCGGAAATATTTAGTTCCAGCGTCATTAAGTTTCACTTTCATCCCATCAGTATACTCCATGGAGCCTTGCGAGAATCCAGCCAGCGCTACTAATAAAGCGCCTATGAAAAGGGTTAATTTTAAGTTCATAATAGAGAGATCAATTAAGTTAAAGTTTCAAGACCCGGACTCCTAAAACGATTGCGCTAAACTCTCTAAAAGAAACTGTTAATAAAAATTTAATATACTTATATGTTAATACTATACCTTAGTCTCTGAATCGCTCCCATTTAATCAACATATACTTGTCACCAAGCTCGGTCACGACAACACCAGCCCCACTCATATTTTCTGGATTTGAGAAAAAAACTTTGATCTCAGTGGCATTCAAAATTTTATAGGTGGGGTGATAGGTAGAATTATACGGTCTCTTGATCTTGTACTTTTTAACCCAATTCATGACACTTACATGTGACACACCTAGTAGGCGTTCTATCTCACGATAACTTAAACCCTCCAAATAGAGCTGAAGCGCTTTGTTCACATAATAGCTATCTATTTTTTTACCCATTTTCTGGACCGTAAAGTGGTAATTACAACTTTTGCACCTATATCTCTGACGATCTTTAATGATACCGCTTTTTACATTTTCAGATGATTGACAATTAGGACATTGAAGCATTTCTATATTTATTTAGCATAAATATATCAATTTAGCACAATTTTTTAAATGATAAGAATCTTTTCTTCTATAAATGATCTCATTACAAATCGATCAATTTTTTTTTGAGAATATTTTACTGAAATTTCAGATTTCAAAGTGTAACACTCACAAACAACTAAAGACCAATGTTTAGTTAATTCATAAATCTTATTATTTTCACATCAATTAAAATCTAACTAAATCACTTTTCTATGCAAAAATTAAATACTACTGCTGTCTATGTACTTTCCATACTAGGAATACTCTGTTGCTGCTTTTGGGGAATAGGATTTGTTCTATCCATTATTGCTTTTGTAATAGCTACTAGCGAATTAAAGAAATATGCTGCTAATCCAGAGGAATACAGCAATGGTAAAGCCATGAAAAATGCGAGGACTCTTGCTATCGTAGCAATGGTTATTAGTGGAATTGTTGCCGCTTGGACAGCCTATAATGCAATTATGTATTCTGAAGCTGAAAGATTAGAACAAACCATTGAATGGATGGAGCAATTTGGAGCTCCACAAGAAGCCATTGATGCCATGGAAGCTGAATTAGATAACCTTGAAGAATAAGCAACCTCTCATCAAATCTGAGAAGCTGTCAATTATTGGCAGCTTTTTTTTGCTTTGTGTTATAGATTGAAATCCTATATTTGAATCAAATCAAAAATCTCATGCAAAAATTAAATACCACTGCTGTTTACATTCTCTCTGTAGTTGGAATTCTCTGCTGCTGTATTGGATTAGGTACAATCGCTGCAATCATCGCTCTTATTATCGCGATCAATCAGCTTAAAAAATATGAGGCTGACCCTTCCCTTTACTCTAATGGTAAGGCAATGAAAAATGCTAAGGTTGTAGCTATAATTTCTCTTATCATATCTGTAATAGGCTTGATAAGTGTTATTGCATTTTTTGCACAATTCAATGATACGTGTGAATTTATCGAATGGTACATAGATCTTGCAGAGCAAAATCCTGACGTGACTCAAGAACAATTACAGCCTCTTTATGATTGGGCTGATCAAGAGGGTTGTGCACTGTAGTACTTACTTTGCTTAATACAAAAAAAGGCTGTCCAGGGCAGCCTTTCTTATTTATTGTCGTTTTAGATCTCTAGAATTCCTCCAGCGTTCTGATGATAATCTCTATACATTCATCCAGCTGTTCTTTATTCATGACCAGCGGCGGTGCAAAACGAATGATGTTCCCATGAGTAGGTTTTGCCAGCAAGCCGTTGTCACGCAGCTTCAAGCAAATGTTCCATGCGGTATCACTTTCTTCTGAGTCATTGATTACGATCGCGTTAAGTAATCCGCGACCTCTTACAAGAGTTACAAGGTCTGAATTCTGGATATAATCGTTCATCTTTTCCCTGAAGTAACTCCCCAGTTCTCGTGCGTTCTGAGCTAAGTTTTCATCTTTCACAACATCTAGAGCAGCCATTGCTACTGCAGCCGCGACTGGATTCCCGCCAAAAGTACTTCCATGCTGCCCAGGCTTGATTACATTCATGATTTCATCATCAGCAAGCACGGCACTTACAGGATAAGCTCCACCTGATAAGGCTTTACCCAGAATTAAAACATCGGGTCTTGAATAGGTTTCTTGACGCTCACAGTGTCCCTGACAACTACATTTTCCACAAACGGCAAGTAAGGCACCCGTACGTGCGATACCAGTCTGGATCTCGTCAGCTATGAAAAGTGCATTGTATTTTGAACACAACTCACGACATATCTTCATGAAATCGTCTGACGGTGTGTAGACTCCGGCTTCACCTTGAATAGGCTCCACCAGCAAACCAGCGATATTATCGCCTTTCAAAGCTTCTTCAAGCGCTTCTGCGTCATCATAAGGCACCTTTACGAAACCTGGCGTATAAGGTCCAAAGTTTTTACGAGCACCTTCGTCATTTGAAAACGAAATAATCGTCGTTGTCCTACCGTGGAAATTGTTTTCACAAACTATGATCTTCGCTTCAGTTTCGGCAACGCCTTTTTTCTCATAAGCCCATTTACGTGCAATCTTAATAGCTGTTTCTACAGCCTCGGCACCCGTATTCATGGGTAAGACCTTATCAAACTTGAAATAGTCCGTAATGTATTTCTCGTAAACACCTAGCTTATCATTGTGAAAAGCTCGAGACGTTAAGGTGAGCGTTTGTGCTTGCTTATTCATTGCTCCCACGATCGCAGGGTGACAGTGCCCTTGATTTACAGCACTGTAGGCACTCAAGAAATCATAATAACGCTTGCCTTCTACATCCCAAACATAAACGCCATCACCTTTCTCAAGAACTACCGGTAACGGATGGTAGTTATGCGCTCCATGCTTATCTTCTAAATCTATGAATTCTTGCGATTTGCTCGCGATTTGTGTGCTCATCAAGTAATATTTATAATTTCCCGCAATTTAAGCATTCAACGATCTAGAATCAACATAGATAAGAGGGTCGAGCCTTCATGAATGAAACCTTTCCACCGCCAGCGCATGACAACATCCATAAATTCTTGCTTATTTTCACGGTATGAAAAAGAAACCCGCACCTAATCATCTTTGTGTCCACGCTGGCGAGTTGCGAGACGAAGTATATGGAGGTGCTACACCGCCCATCTACACTTCCACGGCTTATGATTACCGTAGTGAGGGCACAAATCTATATCCGCGTTATTTTAATACTCCTAATCAAATAGCGCTGGGCGAGAAAATAGCAGCTTTGGAACATACTGAAGCTGGTTTGATTTTTGGTAGCGGTATGGCAGCGATCAGTGCGGTGTTTATGGCATTTCTCAAAAGTGGTGACCATATCATCATGCAGCGCGCGATTTATGGAGGAACTGCCCATTTTGCCGCGGCAGAATTTCACCGTGTGGGAATTGATTATACCCTACTGGAAGAAATTACTCCAGAAAATTTGGAGCAGGCGATGAAGCCAGAAACCAAAATGCTTTACGTAGAAACGCCCAGCAATCCGTTGTTAGAGATTACTGATCTTGAAGTGGTTTCCGCTTTCGCGAAAGCGAACTCATTAAAAACCGTTATCGACAACACCTTTGCCTCGCCCATCAACCAAAATCCTGCCGATTGGGGAATAGATATCATCATGCACAGCGCGACAAAATATCTGGGAGGTCACAGCGATATTTGTGCGGGAACGGTTTGTGGCTCTCACGATGACATGGATCGCTTGTGGAAAACGGCTAAGAATTATGGTGGGAGCCTCAGCGATCATACCGTTTGGTTACTGGATCGCAGTATAAAAACTTTAGGCTTGCGGGTTAAAGAACAGACTAAAAACGCCGGTGAACTTGCCAGTTGGCTGGATGGACTCGATTGTGTAGCTCGCGTGAATTATCCCGGTTTACCAAATCACAAAAATCATGAGGTAGCAAAGAAGCAAATGCACGGTTACGGCGGGATGCTTTCTTTTGAATTCAATGAACAAGTAGATCCTGATGCGTTTCTCGAGCATCTTGAGGTTATAAGACCTGCCCTAAGCCTTGCAGGTGTAGAAAGTATTATCTTGTCTCCCGCTCTCACTTCTCATAGCCTTCTGACCCCAGAACAGCGTGCAGAGCAAGGAATTTCAGACCGATTACTGAGATTCTCCTGTGGAATTGAGGAATTTGAGGTGCTCAAAACCGACATAGAAAACGCCATTGAGAAATCAAAAAAGCAATAATGAAATTAGATATTCTAGCCATAGGCGCGCACCCAGACGATGTTGAATTAAGCTGTGCGGGCGTCTTGATTAAAGAACAGTCCAGAGGAAAAAGAACCGGTGTCCTAGATCTGACCCGTGGTGAATTAGGCTCTAAAGGGAGCGCTGAAATACGAGATCATGAAGCTGCAGATGCTGCAAAAATCATGAAACTGAGCGTGCGTGAAAACCTCGCATTTGCCGATGGGTTTTTCAGCAATGATCGGGAACACCAGATGGAGATCATAAAAATCATTAGAAAATACCGCCCAGAGATCGTAATCTGTAACTCACCACAAGATCGGCATCCTGATCATGGTCGAGGTAGCGATTTAGCGAGCGTGAGCTGTTTTCTATCAGGATTGAAAAGAATTAAAACCGAACTGGACGGTAGGCAGCAAGAACACTGGCGTCCTAAGCAAGTGTATCACTACATTCAATGGTTGGAACTTAAGCCAGACATCGTCGTTGACATTACGGGATTCATCGATGAGAAAATTGATGCCGTTCAAGCGTATAAAACCCAATTTTACAATCCAGACGATAAGAGCGAGGACACCCCCATTTCTACTAAGAACTTTCTCAATTCCATCAAGTATAGAAGCGCTAATTATGGCAGAATTATAGGAACTGACTACGGTGAGGGATTTATTGCAGAGCGTTATCCCGCAGTGGATAGTCTTTTTGACTTGATTTAATTACATAAAAAAACGTCCCGATGAATTTCGGGACGTTTCTGATTTATGAAGGTTTACAATTTACGCGTGTTGCTCATCGTGTTTACCTTCTTTTACTTCTTCTACTAGTTTTGCATTAAAAGCATCTAAGTCGTCAGGCGTTCTACTCGTGGTAAAACCTTGGTCTACGACTACTTCTTCATCTACCCAATTACCTCCAGCGTTCATTACGTCTTTTTTCAGTGATGGGTAAGAAGTAAGTTTTCTACCTTTTAATACCTCTGCATCGATAAGCGGTTGAATACCGTGGCAAATAGCACTTACAGGTTTTCCTTGCTTGAAGAAATCTCTTATAAAGCTTATCGCATCATTATTCATTCTCAGCTGGTCTGGATTCATAACGCCTCCAGGTAACATCAACGAATTATAATCTGAAGCAGATACCTCAGAAACTTGCTTATCTACTTTATAAGTATCTCCCCATTTGTCTTTATCCCATGCTTTGATACTTACGGCTTCTGGACTCACGATGTGAACTTCGGCACCGGCGTCTTCTAGCGCTTTTTTAGGGCTTGTTAATTCTACTTCTTCAAATCCATTTGTTGCTAATATGGCTACTTTCTTTTTCATAATAGTTTTTTATTTTCCCCAAAGATCGCATGACAATTCCCCTATTCATGATAATAGCCTGCTAAGGTTGTCCTAGCAGGTTATTAAAGATTTGATGATTCTATTAAAATGCGTTAATATCGCTCGGCAATCACATTTTCATGATGTTTGTTGTATCCAGCTATGAAAAAACGGAATTACTCGGGCGGTTATGTTTTTACCGCTGGCGTTTCCTTTGAATTGGAGTTGGTCTGAGCTAGCATTTTTGAATATATCGATCGTTAAAGTTCGTGTGATGGCAAATAATTGTTTTAAATCCGCTTTCGCGATCCCGATAGCTATCGGGACGAGATCTCCAAGAGCACCCACAAATTCATCCTTATCAAAACCCGTCAAAGGCGTGTTGTCGCCTCCTAGAAACCTCCAGGCCCTGTAATGAAAAACCCGCTCCATATCCAATTTATTCATAAACATTTGAGCGATACTCCATTTTCCAGGAACGTAATGATGTTCCAAAGGTTGTTGAAGGCCAACTTTGAAATCCAGAATTTGTTTCAAAGATCGAACAAGTACTTCAAACCTTTCCAGAATCACATCTATAAACCCAAATATTGCTTAAAATAGGTATCGTATTCCTCAGATTTGAGATCCTGAATCGTGAACATTATAGATCTTGAAAAACCTTGTGGAGTAATCTCTTCTTATCGTTGATACTTTCCTCAAGGCTGATCATACTCTCCGTACGACTCACACCATCGATATCATCGAGCATAAAAATAATCTTTTTGGCATGGGTGGTATCCTTAGCCCTGATTTTACAAAAAATATTGAATTTGCCAGTGGTTATGTGAGCTACTGTCACATACGGAATTTCCTTAATACGACTGATCACAAATTGAGTTTGGCTTGTTTTTTCAAGAAACACACCTATGTATGCAATAAAAGTATAACCTAATTGATGATAGTCCACAGTGAGTGATGATCCATGGATGATACCAGACTCTTCCATTTTTTTTACTCTTACGTGAACGGTACCAGCGCTTATATTGAGTCTTTTTGCAATGTCTGTAAAAGGGGTTCTAGTATTTTCAATAAGAACATCTAGAATTTGCTTATCAATGTCATCTATCCTACTCATGATTTTGCAGCTTTTTATGCATTTAATTTACAAAATAAAGGTTTTTAAGTAGTAAAATCTAAGTATTTTGGAGTTTTAATGAATTATTTGTAAAAAGAGCGTATCGAAAACGATGTAGATTGAACAACTCCGCATTCTTCAATTAACAGATCCAATTCCTCGAAGGAGAGATGAGCGGCATCCAACACTCGATGAGCGTTTTTTATTTGTTCCTGATCAATATCGGTAATAACGGGAATAAACCATAATCGATCACCATCGATTACCTCTCGGTACATGATGGCCAGATCCTGTCGCGATCCTCTGGCATCTGATACTTGTTTTAAGAGTATATCGGTATAGGTTTGTGCAATGGAAGGGATTTCATTATAACCATCAACAATCTCATCACGACTTTGAAGTTTGAGGTCATTTGATAATTTAGTCAGCGCTATTTTGAGGGCATTCTCGTACAATTGGGCAGCTTCTTCCCTATCATAATCCTGACCGGCATGTCCACCTTCAAAAAGTACGATAGGTATACCACGGGACATGCAGTAATCACCTATACAATTAATATTGAAATCATCTCCATAACGTCCTACGTATGCAGATTCTAAATTTATCGCACCAGCAATCGAATTGATCAGGCTCATGGCTTTTAACCTGGCACCAGAAATTGTTTTCTCGGCATCACCGGCAGGCGCCAAGAATGAAAATTGTGCCGGTAATGTTCCTGAGTCGTTTCCATAAATGGTACGCTGGTCATGTAGATTTAGACAAAAGTCAGGTTGAAAATCATCAATTGCGGTTCTCAATATTTTGCTTTCGGGCTGCGAGAGGTCTATCGCATCCCGATTTAGATCCACATTATTTGCATTATTTCTGGTCCAGAAATCGCAACCATCAGGATTTAAAACGGGAATAATATACAATTCTAAATTTTGCTCAAACTGGTGAAAAAAATCGGAATCCAGTAATCGTATGAGCGCTCGAGTAGAAGTGCTTTCATTACCGTGCATTTGCGACCAGATCAAGACATGATTATTACCACTTCCAAATTTGAGTCCGTAAATCGATTTTCCTAAAACTGATTTCCCGATGACGGATTTCTGCCAAGAATGATTTTTTGAACGATTTAAAATCTGATCGAGACCCTTTTCAAATTCTGAGTACTTAAAATAGCGATTCAATTTCATAGGCTAAAATTACGAGTCTATTCTTTAACAACCGTAAACTGTTCCTCTGATTCACTAAACTATCGGTTTTACATCGGTAAACAATTGATATTTTACAACTGTAAACACGATGTTACTTGTTATAAGTAACAGCAGTAAACAACTACAGTTTGAAAATCGTGATTTTTTCACTTTTAGAACGCACCCCCACTCTTAATTACTTTTATAATTTATTTCTAGGTATTTACATGTATTTAATTAAATATAAACTTTAACTACATCAATACGAAATACTGCTTATTTTTATGAAAAAGCACTTCAGGACAGTCAGTTTATATTTATAAAATATTACATTTGTAAACACGTATGGAGCTCAAAAAATTTTCGGATAAAATTCAGCTGATAATGGACAAACATCAGCTCAATGCGTCATCATTTGCTGAAAAAATTGGCGTGGGACGCAGTTCGCTTTCTCATATTTTATCAGGTCGTAACAAACCGAGTTTAGACTTTGTGATGTCCGTATTGACCCATTTTGATGAAGTCACTTTTGAATGGTTCATCACTGATTATGATCGCTATCCAGATCCTAAAAATCCAATCGTTGCTCAACCAGCAATGCGTTCTCCAGTACAGAATGCTCCATCGCCCCCTACTCCAGCCGAGTCAGTTTCTCCCGTGAATAAAGAAGGGACACCAATTAAGACATCTGAGAACGACCCAAGAAAGATGTCAAATACCAAATCCGAAAAAGGGAAAAATATATCAAAAGCGATTTTGTTTTATGAAGATGGAACTTTTGAAAGTTTTACTCCATAAGCCGACTTTAATTCTGACTCTAGACCTTACTTTTGTGGTATGCGATTTATGATTCTTATTGTTTTGATTTTTGCAACAGCGAGTTGTTATGAAAATCCTAGGGAATGTTCTGATTTCAGAACCGGTAGCTTTGAATGGACACAAGAATCGGGTGGTAAACTTCTAACCACTACTTTCACAAGAACAGATAGTTTGCAAATTGAAACCTTTGAAGGAGTTACTGACACGAGCCGAGTGGAATGGATCAACGAGTGCGAGTGGCGTATCATCCCTATCAATCCTGAAACTAACGCAGAAAGCCGCGCTTACCTATTTAAAATCATGCGTACCGAAAAAGATTCCTATGATTTTGAATTCCGCCAGTCGGGTCGCGATCAGATTTATAAGGGATCTGCAACAAGGATCGATTGATCATTTAATTGCATATTGTTAGCGTTTCTTTCATGGCATTTTAATAGGTCTCTAAACCGTAGAGATATAATAAAGGAGTACGTTGTGCCTAATGCTAGAACACTCGGAAAAAACACTAAAATTCGTACCTTTAACCAATGAAATATTGGGAAGAAATAAATGAAAAACTAAAGCCTTGGATTGATACTGATTTAGATAAGACGGTACTAGATTTATTTGCAGGCTGTGGTGGGCTCTCTCTTGGATTTGAGGCCAATGGATTTAAAACCATTGGTTATGAAATGGATGAAAACGCTACCAAAACCTACAACAAAAACTTATTAGGAAAATGCTTCCAACAAAAGTTAGCGACCGATACTGAATATCCAAAGGCTGATATAGTTATCGGTGGACCACCTTGCCAACCATTTAGCGTTGGTGGAAAACAACTTGGACTTAAAGATTCCCGTGACGGGTTTCCGATTTTTTTATCTGCCATCCAACAAATTGACCCAGAGGTTCTTCTTTTTGAAAATGTTCGTGGAATGCTTTACAAAAACAAATGGTATCTCAAAGAGGTAATTGACGAACTTGAAAACCTCGGTTATTTCATAAATTATGCATTGTTAAATGCAAAAGATTATGAAGTTCCTCAAAACAGGGAAAGGGTCATTGTACTAGGCACGAAAAAGCGAAACAGACTTCCAAAGAAAATTAATAGAAAAGTAACAGCTGGTGAAGCCCTAGGAGAATTGGCTTTTCAATTCAATGATAATTCTAAGTTTTTTACTAAATCAATGGATGAATATGTTGCCAAATATGAGAAAGCATCCAAATGTATAAATCCAAGAGACCTATATCTAAATAGACCTGCCCGAACTTTGACCTGTAGAAATTTAGCTGGTGCTACGGGTGATATGCATAGAGTTAGGCTAAAAGACGGCAGAAGAAGAAGAATAACCGTTCGTGAAGCTGCTAGACTTCAAAGTTTCCCTGATTGGTTTACATTCGTTGGCACAGAAACTAACCAATTTTACCAAATAGGTAATGCGGTTGCACCATACTTTGCCTTTCATTTGGCCAAGAATGTGAAAAACTATTTATCCAACGAACAAACATATCTTATTACAGAAAACCAACAATTCAAACTATTTGAGAATGAAGCAATATATCAGTCCAGATAAATCCAGAACTTATAGAGAAAAAACCAAGGAAGTTCAGGAACTGATAAACACGACACTTCACATACTAGATTGCTTCGGTATTCCAGTTGAAAATACACCTAGACGTCTTGAAAGAATGGCTATAGCTTTTCTTGCTTGCGGCGACATTAAGGATATCAATCATTTTAGATCAGTAAGAGACTTGAATTCAGGGTATGCTCTAAAAACAAGGGGTATAATTGAGTACGTAAATGAGCATTTTGGAGAGAACATCAGCTCTGGTTCATATGATGATATACGCAGAAAGGATTTAAAACTTCTTACTGTTGCACAGGTTGTTCTTCAATCCAGCCCAAATTCAGCCACAAATGACTCAACTCGCGGTTATTCGATCAATCCAGTTTATGCAGAACTTTTAAGACTTTACGGCACAAGCAATTGGCAAAGTCTTGTTGAAAAGAAGTTAGAAAGCATTGAGCCATTACGCAAAAAGTTAAAGCGAGAGCGACAGCTTGCCAAGGTTAATGTAACGTTACCTTCTGGAGGAGAACTGGTATTTTCCGCAGGAAAACATAACGATTTACAGAAAGCGATAATCGAAGACTTTTTACCGAGATACGGATTTGATGCAGAGGTCTATTATGTAGGAGACACTTCTAACAAATATCTCTATTTGGAGACTGAAAAATTAGAAGAATTGAATTTCTTCGAGATTTCACACGACGAATTACCTGATGTCATAGCATATTCAAAGCGGAAAAATTGGATATACTTAATTGAAGCTGTTCATTCATCTGGGCCAATTAGCGAACTTAGGCTGATACAGTTACAAAAATTAACAGAAAAATGTAAAGCGGACATAGTCTATGTGACAGCATTTCTTGACAGAAAAAAATTCCGTCAGTATATTGCAGATATCGCTTGGGAAACGGAAGTCTGGATAGCTGACAATCCCGACCATTTGGTGCATTTCAATGGGGATAAGTTTCTTGGGCCATACGTACAGCGCTAGGCACAATACCGTATAAAACGTAATAGCGGTGGTGGTTCAGAAACAAAAGAAAACGAATAAATCAAAGGTAAGTTTTAAGCTAGAAAGTACGTAGGAGAAAACTGCTACTTCGCTGATACAAGAACCGTTACCTCACCCCAACACTCTTCGACTGAGAGGGAATTGAATAATCTTGAAAGTGTCTATTATATAAACTTAAGAGATAACAAATTCAAAAACTTTGAATTCTGAATTCTGAATTCACCATTCATTACCTTTGCAATCCTAAAAAAACAGACTATATGATCTATAGATTGAGGGTGCTGCTGGACGCGGCAAACGACTGCCTCCGAGACATAGAAATAGAAGGCGACAGTACGCTTGAGGACTTTCATAACGTGATCACGCAATCCTTTCAATTGCAGGGAGATGAGATGGCAAGCTTCTATTCCAGCGATGAAGAATGGAATCAAGGTCAAGAGTATTGCCTATTTGACATGAGCGAGGGATTGAATCCGGTTCAGAAGATGGCCGAAACTAAGATCCAAGATGTTTTAAGCAAGAAAGATACGCGCCTGATCTACGTCTACGACTTTTTGAGCATGTGGACCTTTCTTGTAGAACTTGCTGAGATCGTAGGCCCGACTGATGGAATCGCCTACCCTCAGGTGATATTTTCCATGGGAGAGTTGCCTGACTCCCCACCAGACAAGGAGTTTGAAGCAGATCCTCGTTTTCACGATGATGATGAAGGCGATGACGATGAAGAAGATTACTATGACGAAGAAAACTTTGACAACTACGACGACCTCTATTAGACTATGATCAATCTATTCAATACCCGCATTGAAAACCTCGCCATCCACCGCGTGGGCAATAAGAATAAAGGCGAGCTATTGCTTACCTCCAGCAACACCACACCGCTGGACGATGAGATGCACTCGCTACTCAAGGAGTATTTCTTGAAACCCTTCCGCTCTAAGGAGGAGGCTTATTACAGCTTTCACCATGAAGAAGACTTGGAGTTTCATGAGATGTACGCTTTCGCGAAAGCGATATTTAACACACCAGCTTCTCTGCTGGATACGAGTAAAAAGATTGCCAAACACCTCTATCAACAGTCAGATCATCCACACATACGAAGTGGTGAGATATACGTCTGTCATCTAGAAAACCTGATGGTGGACAACAATAAGGTGGACGCCGTCGGGATATTCAAAAGCGAGATCAAGCAAGAATTTTTGCAGTTTGAGGAACGTGAAGACGATTTACGCATGATCCTGCAGCAAGGTGTGAATCTTAACAAACTGGACAAAGGTGCCATCATTTTTAATGTTGAAGAAGAATCGGGCTATAAGATCCTATCAGTAGACAGCAACCGCTATGATGCAAAATACTGGCTGGAGAGCTTTTTGGGTGTTGATGTTTTTGAGGACGAGAACTTTTTCACTAAGAAATACCTCAAATTCTGTCAGGATTTTGCCAAAGAAGTCGTCCTACCAGCCGAGGACAAAAAAGAAGAGGTAATGTTCATGAACCGTGCGGTGAACCACTTTGCGAAGAATGACGATTTTGAAGAAACGGTATTCTTAAATGAGACATTAGAAAATCCAGAACTCATACCCGAGTTCAAGAATTACAAAGTTGAGAAAGGCCCCAAATACAGCATTGAAGACGTGAGCTCCTTCCCTATCTCAAATACGGCCGTGACCGCGGCTAGAAAGGGCATTAAGAGCGTGATCAACCTCGACACCCACGTTCAAATCAAAATGGACTTTACCAACAGCGACAGCGCAGAAAAATTCATCGAGAAAGGCTGGGACGAGGAACGCCAGATGTATTACTACCTCGTTTATTTCAATCGTGAGGAGAAGAAGTAAGTTTCTCACATTATCTCAAAACTACAAACGGTCAGCAATATGCTGACCGTTTGTAGTTTTAAAGATTGAAATCTTTTAGGCTGAAACCTTATCAAGAGCTTCTCCTATCAAAGTATCATATTGGGATTGTGAAGTAAAAAAACATGTTGCAATAATTGTATAGAAGTTCTTTTATTGCTTGGCTTCATTTGGTAAATGCACTTAATCGATATTATCCTAAAAAATTTGTAGTACATATGTACTAAATTTATATATCATATTTGTTTTCAGCCAATTAACCATGTATTCTTACAAAGCATAAGTGAAGAAAACAGTATAAATATCTAAGTTCAAGCAAAATCAAAATCGGCTTTCTAGTTTTGTTTAAGAACGCTTAAGCTAAATGGACAAAGTGTCCACAATCAAAGGTTCGTCTTGAACTAATAATGTATTATAATTTGATTAACAGATAGTTACAGGTTAAAATTGCTTGTACTTTTTGTTTTCAGACAATTGAGTGATCATTGTATGAAGTAGTTACACGCTTTAGATCTGTTTGCTGGTTCAGGTGAATTTTTAAGACGTCTTTTTGCGATTTGGAGATAGATGTTATGATTATAAACAATTTTAGATATTGACAAAGCATGTTGAAAACTAGTAAGTTATTGTATTATTTAGAATTGTTACAAATAATTACATTTACTGCTTTGCGCCACACAAACAAATTTATGAAGTTATGTATGAGTTTATCTACACCTCCGTTTTCACAAGTGAATTTGGATTTAATATGATCTTATTGTCTCTTGGCAATATAGTCATTGAAGTATTTCTAATTATAAAAACCCTTTTCTTTAGTTTTTTAGGTTTTGTCTTTTTGGTTATGCTTACCTATTGCATCCTTAATGATACGAAAAGAAAAAATGTTAATCGGGAAATCATCAAACTAATAAAAGCTATAAGAGGAACTGGTTGAGACATAGACCACGCCATAAAATTATCACTATCCAAACTTCCATCCCAATCGATAACGTCTGGATTTAATACAATTGTCCCACGCCGCACGCTTTTACCATGTCGCGCGCTTTTGCAAAGCGTGCGAGGGCAAACAACAAAAAAAAGACCAGCAAATGCTGATCTCTTTTCAATATCAAATTTGCTTAAATCAATCGGTAGAGACTTTATCAAGAGCTTCCCCTATCAAAGTATCACCATCCAAAATTTCAAAGGTTTGTTTATTTGCTACATCATCACTTAATGCTCTGGTGAGTGTTTGAGCGACATTGGCACGACTTATTTCTCCCATTTCGCCAAGATTCTTGTCCAACTTGATTTTGTTGGTCAATTCTTCATTTGTCAAAGAACCTGGACGTACAATACTGTAATTAAGACCGCTATTTTTTAGGTATTCATCAGCGTTGTGTTTTGCTTTGAGATATTCCTTGAGATCATCGGCCTGTTCAGGATTATCAGCTCCCATAGAACTCAACATCACAAATTTGCGTATGTTGTTTGTTTTGGAAGCATCAACCAATTTCTTAGCACCTTCTCGGTCTACTTCTACCACCTTTTTACCTCCAGATCCAGCGGCAAAAAGAACTTTATCAATGGGCTTACTACCTTGAAATGCTGGGGTAACATCATCCTCTAGATCGGCGAGGACACAATCGACTTGTTTTGCTTGAAATTCGGCTTTCTGTTCTTCCTTACGCACCATAGCGATAGGATTATAATATTGTGATTTGCTCAAAAAATCCACGACTTGTCTTCCTGTAGTACCTGTGGCACCTGCTACTAAAATATTTTCCATGCTTAAAAATAGGTATAGCTAGTCTAGCAAGGCGTTTACTTCAATTTCATTTAACTTGATTTTCAAGAGACTTTAGCTAAGTCAAGCATTACTGATGAAATCCTTAACAGGTGACTAAGTAAAATTTCTTGTTTACATTTAGGCATAAATAATTTTCTATGCTGACCAAAGTTTATGGAAGCGCCGTTTTTGGCGTGGAAGCAACAACCATAACTGTCGAAGTGAATAGCGCAACGGGAATAGGTTATCACCTCGTAGGGCTTCCCGATAAAGCTATAAGCGAAAGTTCCTACCGTATCACCGCCGCACTTTCAAATGTGGGCTATAAAATGCCGGGTAAAAAGTTAATAATTAACCTCTCCCCAGCTGATCTACGCAAGGAAGGCAGTGCATACGATTTACCACTAGCTCTCGGTATACTCAACGCCAGCGGACAAATCTCTACAGATGAGTTTGATAAATACATCATCATGGGTGAACTGTCGCTTGATGGGACTTTGCAACCCATAAAAGGTGCGTTACCCATTGCCATCAAGGCTCGCGAAGAAGGCTTTAAGGGTTTTATCCTTCCAGCTCAAAATGCCAGAGAGGCAGCTATTGTCAACGACTTAGACGTCTACGGCGCAGAAAATATTGAAGAGGTTATCAACTTCTTCAAAGGTGATGCTGAATTAGAACCAACAGTAGTCGATACTCGTGATGAGTTTTTTCAAGCTCTGGAACATCCAGAATTTGACTTCGCCGATGTTAAAGGACAGGATTCTATCAAGCGCTGTATGGAAATTGCAGCCGCTGGCGGTCACAATATTATTTTAATCGGCCCGCCGGGAGCCGGAAAAACCATGCTCGCCAAAAGACTGCCTTCCATTCTACCTCCCATGACGCTTCACGAGGCGCTGGAAACCACAAAAATCCATAGTGTTGCCGGTCGCACGCAAGAAAAATCGGGCTTGATGGCGCAGCGGCCATTCCGCAGCCCGCATCATACGATAAGCGATGTCGCGCTTGTAGGTGGTGGAGCCTACCCGCAACCCGGCGAGATTTCGCTCAGTCATAATGGTGTTCTTTTCTTGGACGAGTTACCCGAATTCAAGCGCACAGTACTTGAGGTGATGCGCCAACCGCTGGAAGATCGCGAGGTCACCATTTCGCGCGCCAAATTTACCGTCACATATCCCAGCAGTTTTATGCTGGTCGCCAGTATGAATCCCAGCCCGGGAGGCTATTTCAACGATCCCAATGCTCCCGTGCAAAGCAGCCCAGCCGAGATGCAGCGCTACCTCAGTAAAATATCCGGGCCACTACTCGACCGCATTGATATTCACATCGAGGTAACACCCGTTCCCTTTGAAAAATTGACTGACGACCAGCGAGCAGAGCGCTCTACAGAAATTAGAAAACGGGTTACTGCGGCTAGGGATATTCAGACGGCACGCTTTTCCGCCGCGGCGGATAAGAACGCAGTTCGAACCCACTACAATGCTCAAATGTCTACTAAAGACATTAGAAAATACTGTGTACTCGACGACGCCAGCAAAGAAATGCTGAAAAACGCCATGGAAAGACTCAACCTAAGTGCGCGCGCCTACGACCGCATTCTCAAAGTTGCCCGCACCATCGCCGACCTAGAAGCAACCGAAGACATCAACGGCACCCACATCGCTGAAGCCATACAGTACCGCAGCCTAGATCGTGATGGGTGGCTGGGGTAGAGAAGTTGATCCCGATAGCTATCGGCACGAAGTTGAACTTGGAGTTGAAGTCGAAGCTGAAATTAAAGTTGAAGTTAATATAATTCGACCTGTCACTCTGAACGCGAGGCACGAGCGATTCAGAGTCTCCACAAATGGCTGTAATGCATTAACCTCGCGATGCAAATAAATAAATGCTGGATTGCGCCCATCATAATAGAAATTTTTCTGTCACTCTGAACGCGAGGCACGAGCGATTCAGAGTCTCAATAAGTAACCTCGAAATCCTATCCGACTTCCCGATTAGGCAGATTCTGAATCGTCGCAAGGCTCCGTTCAGAATGACAACAGAGTAAATTAAAACAACTTAAAATTACCAGTCTCATTCATTTCAGGAGCAGCATTTTGAGGTTTTTTTATAGAAAATCGCGAAAAATATTAAATAATAAAGTCTTGTTAAAAAAGGCAAAAAAAAAAAAAACGCTACTAAATGATTGTATATTTAAGGAATAACCAAATAAAATATTATGAAAAAAATCTTGTCATTAATCGGGATAATTCTGATCGCAGCATCTTGTGAACGTGATAATGCTGATTCAAATGAGTCACAAATCTTCGAAAGAAATTTGGAACTCAAATCTGTAATGAACTCAAAAATAGGCAAAATTGATAGCGATGGTGCTATTCACTTGACCGCCACGGATGCTTCAATTAGAATAGAGGCGCAAAAATTTCTTAGGAAAGGTGATGAAAAAGCTTCGCTAGTTGAATATCATGTAGAAGACATTGACGGTAAATCGTATTTGAGATGGAGTGGAGATAACAACAAAGTGGCCACCGTTGCTCTGAATGTTAATCCTCAGAATGGCGATGTTTCTTTAGGTGAGACAGTATGTGAATCCACGAGATGTGCTAGCGGCGGCGGTTGCGTACCTGATGGTCAGTATTGCACCGAATGTAGACCTTATGGGCCGAGTGGTGTTAAAGGGGATTGTAAGAGAACCACTACTGGAGGTAATGAGGATCCTAGCCTTGATCCATAGGATCTCTATTTCCTGAGCAATTTAATCTTAAAAACTCTTTCAGTTTGAATTAACTGAAAGAGTTTTTATTTTACGATCATCTCGATTCCCATGATAAATGTTTATTTTATTAAAATATTTACAAGCGATATAAAAAACTTTTTTCTACTTTAAAACAACTTAAAATTCCCGGTCTCATCCACTTCTGGATCAGTATCGGTAGAACTTGAACTTGAATCTGAACTTTGAGCTTTCTGATCTTGAGATTGTGATGATAATACCTCTTCATCTTTCACCTCAACTTCTGCAGCTGGTGTAGTTTCTTCAGGTTCATAAGGTAACGGCTCTAATAGATTGATCTGCTTGATCTTGCTTTTGGTTAGCATGTTTCCTTGGGCTCCTATTCCCTTTACAGCAATAAACTCTTCAAGATCAATCTCTTCGTTAGGCGGTTGCTCCTTACCACGTGGCTTCACGTGTACCAGCTCAGCAACAGGACGATAATCAGTTGAAATGACTTCTAGATAGCTGTCTGGGTGATCGTAAATGAATTCTTCCTCACGTTCTTCGTTTTCAATCAAGAATCGCTTGATATAGAACAATTCGCGTTCTCCATGATAATAGATCGCCGTTATGGGTTTTTTGGGAATCCATTTTTCCAAAACGATCATATCGTCATCAAACCGAGCGGTAACTTCTGGTATGATGGTTTTTGCGATTCCTTTCTGATTAATGATCAGCAATCGATCCTCACCACGGAACTCGCCCAGCAACTCTCCCCTACCATCTACATTCAAACGTTGCACCGTATCATCAAACCAAATCTTACGAGGTTTAAGTGTAGAAACACCTTCCTCTTTCAGATCAACACGTTTGATGTTGTATTTAGTAACCAAATTTCCTTTAGTTGCCCGACCTTTAATTTTGATCTCGCTAAAGTCAAGATCCCACTTCAGTTTTTTGATACTTCCCTGCTGGCGTAAATTGATGGTCACCACTTCTGCCTCTCCATTAGGATTAGCACTGAAATAATGGACTTGGGTGGACTTACTGCCGTAGCCTACGCTGTATTCTTTATCGCGAGTAATGCTGGTTACCGCAAAACGCTTTACGTAACTCGGTGCGCTTTTACCGTCGCGGTAGATTAAATTGTAAATAGTACGCTTGTCCTTTTTCTTAAATACCGCTACGTGAATGATGTTTTTACCCACGAAGGTCTTTGAATCAACTTTGGTGACCATCATGGTGCCATCTTTCGTGAAAA
This sequence comes from Nonlabens spongiae, assembly GCF_002117125.1. NCBI lineage: Bacteria > Pseudomonadati > Bacteroidota > Flavobacteriia > Flavobacteriales > Flavobacteriaceae > Nonlabens > Nonlabens spongiae. Next base: position 415,753 of record NZ_CP019344.1, on the reverse strand, counting down.
CGATAATATCATCGATATCTGCACAGTCACAGACGTACTCATCACGCTTGAGCGAGGTACCTATAAAGCCTTCTGCGCGGTTCACGTAGAGCTTTGTGTTGCGTATCACCACTTTTGTGGCTACGATATCTTCAAAATTCTTGAGCTCCGTTTTGCGTTCTTTACCAGTACCATAATCTTTTTTAAGCTTGGTAAAATAATCGATGGCATATTCCACGAGGTGTTCCAGGTGGTGTTTAAGCTCTGCAATACGGTCTTCAAGCGCCTCAATTTTTTGCTGTGCTTTGTCAATATCAAATTTTGAAATGCGCTTAATGCGTATCTCGGTCAATCGTACAATATCATCCTCTGTAACTGCCCGTTTTAAGTGTTGAATATGTGGTTTCAAACCTTTATCAATTGCAGATAGTACTCCTTCCCAAGTTTCTTCTTCCTCGATGTCGCGATAGATGCGATTCTCGATAAATATGCGCTCGAGCGATGCAAAATGCCACTGCTCTTCTACTTCTCCCAAAAGAATCTCCAGCTCTTTTTTGAGCAATTCCACCGTGTGATCAGCACTGCGGCGCAACATTTCTGAAACTCCTATAAAAAGTGGTTTGTTGTCCTCAATCACACACCCCAAAGGCGAGATGCTCACCTCACAGTTAGTAAACGCATATAATGCATCCATGGTTTTGTCTGGTGAGAGGCCAGCTGGCAAATGGATGACAATCTCGACCTCTGCAGCGGTGTTGTCTTCGATCTTCTTGATTTTGATCTTACCCTTGTCGTTTGCCTTTAAAATACTGTCGATAAGCGAACTCGTCGTCGTAGAAAAAGGGATCTCGGTGATGACAATCGTATTCTTTTCAGGCGAATGCATCTTTGCACGCACGCGCACCTTGCCACCACGGTTCCCATCTTTATAATCTGAAATGTCAGCCTCGCCACCCGTTGGAAAATCTGGATAGAGTTTGAATCGCTTTCCTTTAAGGTGCTTGATACTGGCATCGATCAACTCGATAAAGTTGTGAGGCAGTACTTTGGTACTTAAACCTACCGCGATACCCTCTGCTCCTTGAGCGAGTAAGAGTGGGAATTTTACCGGTAAATTAATCGGTTCCTTGCGGCGACCGTCATAGCTGGCCTGCCATTCTGTAATCTTTGGGTTGTAAAGGACTTCAAGGCCGAACTTGGATATACGCGCTTCGATATAACGAGAAGCGGCAGCAGGATCTCCCGTAAAAATATTACCCCAGTTCCCCTGCATGTCGATCAGCAAATCCTTCTGACCCAATTGTACCATTGCGTCGCTTATGCTCGCATCTCCGTGGGGGTGATACTGCATGGCATGACCTACAATATTGGCCACCTTGTTATAACGCCCATCATCCAGATCCTTCATGGACTGCATGATACGACGCTGCACCGGTTTAAAGCCATCTTCAATCGCAGGAACGGCACGCTCGAGAATTACGTAACTCGCATAATCCAGAAACCATTCTTTATACATTCCCGTGACACGAGTAATCGTCTCCGTGGGTTGTTCTTCCTGGCCGCTATTGATATGTTCTAAATCGTCGTTGTGTTCGTTCATGGATTATCCTTCAGGATTTGAGTCCTTGTCAAGTGGTTATGAACCACTATAGTTATTGAGTGGTTACGCTTTCGCGAAAGCGCAAATCCCAACAAAGCGAAAATATAGTGTAAAGCCTTTATAAATCAATGAATAACTAAGCTAGTTATCACCAGAAATATTAACGAAGTTACTTGCTACAATAGAAAGTCTGAACACCTAAATTAAATAGAAATAGCAATTTTAATAATTGTTCCTTCAGACCTCAACCGCAACAAATAAATCCCAGATTTTAGAACAGTAGCATCAATCTGGTTCTTTACACTACAACCTGAATGCACCAGTTGACCACTTAGCGCAAAGATTTGAAATTCTTGGTCTTCATTACTCGAGGAAAGGTTTATGATTCCATCACGAACATAAATTGACATATTATCTATCAATTCATTTTCGTTAGACAACGTGGTGAGAATCTGCCCAAAATCAGGAACTCCATATCCAATCTGATTATCTGGCGTAGCCGCCTGACTGGCTGATTGTCGTACCAAATCGTAAATCTGCAGCGGCGTCAAATCTGGAAAAGCCTGCATCAAGCAAGCTATCGCACCGCTAATCAGGGGAGCGCTAAACGAGGTTCCATTACCCGTAGTTACCGACCCATTCTCATCGATCAAGGCGGTTGCAGTTCCCTGCGCCACAATATCTGGAGCTATTCTCCCGTCAAAAGTGGGTCCCACACTAGAAAATACAGATCGCTGCATAGAAGCATCTACAGATCCTATGCATAGACTACCCAGCGCATCAGCAGGTGCGGCGATATAAGGATGAACCGTGCTTCTACCACTATTTCCCGCGCTCGTAACCACGACCATTCCTTTTTCAAAGGCAACGTTTGCTCCTCGAGAGATAAAACTAGTCATTCCATCCATGTCTTGGTAGGTCAAATTTTCTGCAGGATTATCAAAGCCTAAATAGCCCAACGAAACATTAATTACATCTACACCCAAAGAGTCGGCACGTTCCGCAGCGGCTACCCAGTAAGCTAATTCTGCTGGCGTTTCTTGCGCGCTTTCTTCTGTTCTGAACAAATAATAGGAGGCGTCTGGCGCTGTTCCCTGAAACTGAAAAGATTCCAGTCCTGCCATAACGCTTAAAACTCTAGTTCCATGAATGTTATCTCCATAATAGCTATTGTCGCGCTCTACAAAATCACGCCCGCCTAAAATGCGGCCATTATTTATTAAATGACTGAAACCTGCATTATTTGGAATTCCCGGAAATCCAGAATCCGTTACCGCGATGAACACATTATCTCCCTTAAAACCAGCATTATGCAATTGGTCTAAATCAATCATTTCGATCTGATTCCGAGCACTGCCGTAATTTTGATTTTGGGTATTAAGTTCAGCATATTTATCCCAAGAACCTTCCACACGCGGATTCAACAAAGGATCAGCAAATTCAACTCGATCAACAAATGCAAGAGACTCGAGTGCTTCCACATCTAATTGTGAGCCAATGACATGCACACAATTGAACCATTTTGATTGTGCCTTGTAAGTAATGCCAATGCTGTTTTTCACTTGATTAACATAGCTCTGGTTCAAGGGCACATCGCGCTGGTCAATTACAATATTATGCCTAGCCTTACGAACCAGCGCTCTCTGGGTAAGAATAGTCGATGGATTTGCCAGTGAGGTTGAGACGTTGGGTTTATCAGCAAAGTATACCCATGCATGTAATTGCTGACCAAAAGACAGTTGAGCAAACAGCAACCAAAACAAGACAATACATATCCTCATGCCAGAAAAGTTACGAAATAACTCCTGAACCCAAACATTCATCACCCTCGTACCATGCCACAAACTGACCAGGAGCGATCGCACTCTGTTTTTCATCAAATAGCACAAAAAGACCATCTTCGGTCATAAAAAGTCTAGCCGGTTCCAATTGCTGACGGTAGCGTATGCGCGCCATCACTGGCTTACTCTCTCCTACTGCCAGCTTCAAATCTTCCCTGATCCAGTGAATTTCATCTGCTGCAACTCGTAAACCGTGTCTGTATAATCCAGAATGCGATTTTCCCTGACCAGTATAAATAATGTTTTCATTGACATCCGTATCGATCACAAAAAGGGGCTCTGGTGTTCCTCCCACGGCGAGTCCCTTACGCTGTCCACGGGTGAAGTAATGTGCTCCTTGATGTTTGCCGACTACTTTTCCATCGGTTTTTTGATAGGTACGCTTTCGCGAAAGCGAGATCAATTCATCCCTACTGAATTCTTCTTGCTCCACACTTACTTCTGAAGATCTGGCATCGCTAATTGAAGCGTCTATCTCTATTATTTCTCCAGGTTTAGGTTGGAGTTTTTGCTGCAGAAAATCCGGAAGACGCACTTTACCGATAAAACATAAACCTTGCGAATCTTTCTTACCAGCAGTGATCAGATCCTGTTCTGCGGCGATGGCACGCACTTCGCTTTTTTGCAGATGGCCTATGGGAAAAAGGGTTTTGGCAAGTTGTGCTTGAGAAACCTGACAAAGAAAATAACTCTGATCTTTATTAGGATCTGCTCCAGCCTTTAATTGAAATACCTCCTTGCCATTTGCCATAGAAGAATCTTTTTGACAGTAATGGCCGGTGGCCACATAATCAGCTCCCAAATCCATCGCGATATCTAGAAAAACATCAAACTTGATCTCTCGATTACAAAGTACATCAGGATTAGGCGTACGACCTCGCTCATACTCATCAAACATATAATCAACGATGCGCTCTTTATACATCTCGCTTAAATCCACCGTTTGAAATGGAATTCCCAACTTATCTGCCACCAGCATGGCATCGTTAGAATCTTCCAGCCAGGGACATTCATCGCTAATGGTTACAGAATCGTCGTGCCAGTTCTTCATAAAAAGCCCGATCACCTCATGTCCTTGCTCCTTTAAAAGATATGCAGAAACACTGCTGTCCACTCCACCTGATAATCCTACTACTACTCTTGCCATGCTGCAAAAATAGTTGGTTTGAAAATGAGATAGACATGATTCATGATCGCTTTTCTCAATGGACAAAATTTATTCCCAATGGCGCTGACCTGAAGCCAGTAGAGATTGCTGGTCTAGCCTTTTAACTGTTAGTTTAATAATAGCTGTGAACCTGAGGCGTATTTTTATCAAAAATTTTAAGCAATGAAAAACCTAAGAAAACTTACAACTGCGGTGCTGATTTTACTGACCGCAACTTTTCTCACATCTTGTGATGATGACGATGACAATGCTGTAGCATCAGAAAATACAGCTTATGATTTTCTAGAAAACAATCCTAATTATAGTAGTCTGAAAGCAGCGGTTGATGCAGCGGGACTGCGATCTACATTAGAAGGAAATGGTGATTTCACCATTTTTGCACCTGATAATGATGCGTTTGAAGCCTTTATTAATAATAGTGACGAATTTGACGAGCTGGCTCAAGTGCCCATCACAACATTACAATCCTTGTTATTATATCATATTTTAGGCACTGAAATCACGAGCAGTGCTTTTGCTAACGGCTATATAAAAACGGCAGCAAATAATGGTAGCAATTCACTTGATGCATACATCAGCGCAGATAATACAACAATAAATGGAGTGGCTCTTGATGCCACTGCTCTGGATATAGAAGTCGATAACGGAGTAATTCATGCTGTCCAAGGTGTACTTCCTATGCCTACCGTAGCTGATTTAGCAGCATACAATCCCGATTTCTCTAACTTGGTAACCGCGTTGAGTCGAGAAAATCTCGTAGAGGCCTTATCCACAGCTGACGTAAATGCAACACCTCCATCGCCGTTTACCGTTTTTGCGCCGACAAACGATGCATTTCAAGCATTGATCGATGCTGATGCTAACGATAGTTTAAACGATATCAATGATGTTCTAGGTTTAAGCAACCTATCTGATATCCTATTATATCATGTGGTAGCCGGAGATGAGGTACGTTCAGATGAGTTATCAGATAATTTAACTGTAGATCCTATAACTACAGGAACTTTTACAGTAAACATCACTGGAGGCGCGACTATAACCGATGGTTTTGCAACCACAACTAACATTGTAGTAACTGATGTAACTGGTACAAACGGTGTCGTACACGCGATAGATTTTGTATTGCGTCCTATGTAATTGTAGAGTGATAGAAATACCTTAAGTTAAAGCTGCTTCGCGATTGAAGCGGCTTTTTTATTAATATTGGGTGACACTCCGAAATTGTATTAGATAACACCCCCAAACCCCTTCAAGGGGGCTTTTGATAATTGATGTATACTGAGCGATAGAAACTGCTTCCCTTGAGGAAAGGCTGGGACGGGTGAAATATAGTTTACACTTGTGATTCTTTTTGGAAATCGTTCGCAGCAATTCCTTCCATCAATTGATCTATTTTTGCAACCAAATTCATCAAGTTGCTCAGATTATTCAGCTTTTTACTAATATTTCTCCCTCTATTTTGCTACAGTCAAGATCAGTCTGAGCAGAATTCTAGCAAATCTGAATACATAGGAGTCGTTTTCGGCAAGGCGAGTCAAAAGACATTTCCCTTCACCAGCAACGGGTACATATATTCTTCCACGCAAATTAAATTTCAATACAATCGGCAATTGTGGAACTGGGGAAAATGGGATGCCCATATTTTAATTGAGCCTGGCTTTTATAGGGTAGACCATCAGTTGATCAATTTTTATTTCATCACTCCAGATGATCCAAATTACCTTGAAAGAAGAGAACGTTTTCAAATGCCACGTACTTTTAACGAGTATGCTTTGAATGCTGGCCTACGCGTATCTAGATCCCTATTTGAAAGACTAGATTTTTACGGATTACTTAGTTCAGGCCCTATGTATTCCGAACAATCCACCGAACGATTAAAAGGCGGCTTTGCCTTCTCAAATATTCTAGGAGCTGGTTTTCAATATGAATTCGCCCAAAACTGGCGCCTAGATGCTAGAGCCATTATTAGACATACCTCAAATGCTGGATTGAGAAGACCCAATTCGGGACACAACAGCTTCGGTGGGGAGGCTGGTATAGTTTATGTTATCAATTAAATATCCATGTTGACCATTATTATGAAAAATATCCTGCTGACTTTATCGATCGGAATTTTGTTAGCTGGCTGCGTTGATAAAAATGGCGAATTAGAAAATAGTCAATCCAATAATTTCGATGCATCGGACAACAACAAAAGTGCCGAATTAGGTTATATCGACGAATGGAATAGCATCGAATTAGCTCATACTAATGATGAATACGGTGAATGGGGTGGTGATTCCGAAATAATTCAAATTTACTCTGATGGAAAGGTATATTATGCAAATTATGCTAAGTACTTGGGAGAACCTGGTCCACCAGAACAACCGAAAGAAGATGAAGAAGTGAAAGTCTGGTATGAATACAAAAAGTTGGAACGTAAGATAGATAGTGTTGAATTGACAACCGAACAGTTACTATTGATTAAAGATGCCATTTATCATCTCGCCAAAGAGAAAATTACAAAAAGCTCGATGCCCACTCACGGTGGAATTGTAAATAGCGTTGTTTCAAAAGATTCAACTCTTATAATAGATGATTATCCTTCGGATGAATGGGAGCCATTCCATAAATTGAAAAGGACAATAACCGAATAATAACTCTGGGCAACACGGGCTATACGCAGTTGCTCGGATTCTTTCCCATCCGAGAATTTCTGCGAGACTTTCTACATCTTGGGTATATTTAGGAAGAAAACGCTAAGATTTGGACCTGCGCAAAGCAGCAAACCGATCAATTCCCCACCTCACTAATAAACTTCAATCGATACAAACGGAGCTCCTCCTCCTCATAATCACCATCAAACTCATCAAATGCCTCACTAATTTTATCGGTTTCAGATTCAAGGAAGTATTCGTGAAGTTCTTCTTGCTGGTCATCATCGAGCATTTCATCTACTTGATAACCTATGTTGAGTTTAGTACCACTATAAACAATGCTTTCCAACTCGTCTATAAGCTGATCCATTTCAAGACCTTTGGCACTTGCCATGTCCTCAAAACTCAACTTGCGATCTATACTGGTAATAAAATACAATTTATTACCACTCTTGGAACCTGTACTCTTTATAACCAAATCATCGGGACGTGTAATATCGTTGTCCTCAACATACTTGGCAATTAGGTCTACGAAATCTTTTCCATATTTACGGGCTTTTCCTTCACCTACTCCATGAATATTCACCATTTCTTCCATCGTAATGGGATATTTGGTTGCCATATCGTCTAGCGATGGATCTTGAAAAACCACATAAGGTGGCACCTGTTTTTTGGACGCGACTTTTTTACGCAGATCTTTCAAATATTTAACCAGTTGTGCGTCCACGGCTCCTCCTTTGCTCGCCGCCACACCAGCACTGTCGCCTTCATGATAGCTATGATCCTCAGTCATCATGAAACTTTTGCCTATCTTGACAAATTCACGACCACCTTCCAAGACCTTTAAAACACCGTAAGTTTCGATATCCTTTTTAAGAAAACGAGCAACGATGACTTGTCTCACAAGCGCAGTCCAGTACTCTTTTTCCTTATCCTTTCCGCTACCAAAATAATCGTGTTGATCCAGTTTGTGACTGGAAATCATCGCATTGCTCTTACCCATAAGAATATTGACAATGTCTTTTGATTTATAGCGCTCACCCGCATCATCTACCAGTTTGATCAACTTCTTGACATCATCACCGGCTTCTTTTTGAGGCTTTGGATTGCGCATATTATCATCCATATCACCACCTTCACCGGTAGCTGGATCAAATTCTTCTCCAAAATAATGAAGAATATACTGGCGACGGCTCATGCTGCTCTCGGCATAACCCACCATTTCCTGTAGCAATGCGTGTCCTATTTCCTGCTCCGCGATAGGCTTACCGCTCATGAACTTTTCTAATTTCTCGATGTCCTTGTAAGAGTAATAAGCTAGACAGTGACCTTCACCACCATCACGACCGGCTCGACCGGTTTCTTGATAATAGGATTCAATACTTTTAGGTATATCATGGTGGATCACAAAGCGCACATCAGGCTTATCGATTCCCATACCGAAGGCGATCGTAGCCACTACGACATCTACATCTTCCATGAGAAACATGTCTTGATGCTTAGCACGGGTTTTAGAGTCCAATCCAGCATGATAAGGAACCGCTTTGATCCCATTTACTTGTAAAACTTGGGCTAGTTCTTCTACACGCTTGCGTGATAGACAGTAAACAATCCCAGACTTACCTTCATTTTGTTTGATAAAACGCGTAATGTCTGAATCTACTTGAGCCGTTTTGGGTCGCACCTCATAAAAAAGATTAGGTCTATTAAAGGACGCTTTATAACTTGTAGCGTTAGGAATCTGCAGGTTTTTCATGATGTCCTCCTGCACCTTAGGTGTAGCAGTCGCCGTGAGCCCTATAATAGGTATATCTTTTCCTATGCGATCTATGATCTTACGCAAATTGCGGTATTCTGGCCTGAAGTCATGCCCCCACTCGCTTATACAGTGTGCCTCGTCTACAGCAAGAAAAGAGATGTCCTGCTCTTTTAAGAACTCGACATATTCATCCTTAGTAAGCGATTCTGGTGCTACATAAAGCAGTTTGGTAACGCCGTTTTCTATATCGCTTTTGACTTGAGTAATCTCAGTTTTGGTAAGCGAGCTGTTTAAAACATGCGCCACACCATCGTTATCTGAGACACCTCTTATAGCATCTACCTGATTTTTCATCAGGGCGATAAGTGGGGATACCACGATCGCGGTACCAGGTTGCATCAATGCAGGCAACTGGTAGCAAAGTGACTTACCACCACCGGTAGGCATGATTACAAAAACATCTTCTTTATTGAGGAGGGATTTTATGACGCTCTTTTGTAGTCCTCTAAACTGGTCAAAACCAAAAAATTTCTTTAGAGATTCTTCTAGCGCAACTTCAGTATGTGCCATAATGGCTGTAGGGTTTTTAACTATCTTTGTAAGCTAAATTTACGATATAATTTCGTTATCACAAATTCTAAAATAGCGCCCACTTTGCAAGACGAGCAGCAAATCCTCTCCGTAGCCCGACGTACCGTAGAAATAGAACAAAAAGCCATAAAAGGTTTACTGGATAGTTTAGATTCCGCTTTCGCGAAAGCGGTACAACACGTGCACTTATCAAAAGGTAGAGTCATCATCACTGGAATAGGCAAAAGTGCCATTATCGCCCAAAAAATCGTGGCTACCCTCAATAGTACGGGAACACCTGCTGTTTTTATGCATGCCGCTGACGCTATTCACGGTGATCTGGGAAACATACAGCGAGACGATGTGGTCATTTGTATCTCAAAAAGCGGTACCACTCCAGAAATTAAAGTGCTTGTACCACTCATCAAGAATTTTGAAAATAAATTGATCGCCATTACCAGTAATAAGGACTCTTTCTTAGGGCAAGAAGCAGATTTTATTCTCTACGCGCCTATTGAAGAAGAAGCCTGTCCCAATGGTCTGGCTCCTACTACGAGCACCACCGCACAGCTTGTCATAGGTGATGCATTTGCGATTTGCCTGTTAGAATTAAAAGGTTTTACAGACCAAGATTTTGCTCGCTACCATCCTGGTGGGGCTTTAGGCAAGAGATTGTATTTGAGAGTGAGTGACCTCACTGCTATAAATGCACGACCTCAAGTTCATAAACTGTCTACGCTCAGGGAAGTAATCATCAATATTTCTGAAAACCGCCTGGGAATGACGGTAGTGACTGAAAACGAAAAAGTGATAGGAATCATAACTGACGGTGACTTAAGGCGTATGTTGACTACTAATAAAGACATTGATTCACTTACGGCTAAAGATATCATGACCTCAGGGCCCAAAACGATTGATAATGATGCCATGGCGGTTGAGGCGCGTGAGATCCTTGAGGAATACAACATCACACAGCTGGTAGCTCTAGAAGATGATAAATATGCAGGTGTGGTCCACATTCATGATTTAATAAGAGAAGGAATCGTTTAATTATGGCACGAGTTAGGAAGGATCCCAACAATATGTCATTCTTGGATCATCTTGAGGAATTGAGATGGTGCTTGATCCGCGCTATTCTAGGAATTGTCGCAGGAGCAATTCTTGCAGCATTTTTTACCGATTTTATTTTTGATACTATCATCTTTGGTCCTAAGCGCGCCGACTTTGTGACCTATGAGTTTTTCTGCAAGATGGGACGATTTATAGGTGTGGAAAGTGATTTTTGTGATCCTACTTTTCAATTTAAGGTTCAGCAGCGTGAAATGTCAGATCAGTTTTCTACGCACATCTGGACTTCTATACTTGTAGGATTTGTAATCGCATTTCCTTGGGTTCTGTGGCAAATCTGGAGGTTTGTATCTCCTGGATTGCGCAGCAGTGAGCGCAAGTACAGTAGCGGCTTTATAATCGTTTGTAGTTTATTATTCTTCTTGGGAGTTGTATTTGGCTACTACATTATAGCACCGTTATCCATTCATTTTATGGTCACCTATGATTTGAGTAAAGAGATATCCGTTGAGCCCAGCCTGTCAAGTTATATAGCTTATGTACGGGCGAGTATATTAGCCAGTGGATTACTATTTGAGCTTCCCATCATTATTTATTTTCTAACCAAAATAGGTCTTGCCACGCCCAAAGGCCTGCGTAAGAACAGAAAATTTGCTCTGGTGATCGTTTTGATCGTGGCAGCGGTCATTACCCCACCAGATGTAGCCAGCCAAATCATCGTTGCTATCCCAGTACTAATTCTTTATGAGATCAGTATTTGGATCTCAGCGTACGTATTGAAAAAACAAGAAAAAAGAAAAATTACAGCAAACGCATGAGTAATCTCGTAGAAGAATTCAACTCGTATCGCGCAAGAATGAACGACGCGATACTTGAGGATAACAATAAAATCCTGAAACGCATATTCAATCTCGACACAAATGCCTTTACTGAAGGCGCCCTGGACAAGAAAACCAAAGAACTCTTAGGACTGGTCGCCAGTACTGTTTTAAGATGTGACGACTGTGTCAAATACCACCTGGAGGCGAGCCACAAAGCTGGATTAAAAAAAGAGGAGGTCGTGGAAGCCCTTTCTATCGCTACGCTTGTAGGTGGAACCATCGTGATTCCTCACCTGCGCCGAGCTTATGAGTACTGGGATGCGGTGGAGAAGAGTAATGAAGAATAATGGCTCTAGAACTTGTTTTATTGGAGACAAAAAGGTGTCGATCAGTCGTAAACGAGAGTTATCTACAGTGAGAATAGGGTTTGATAGATTTATTGAAAAAAATATCAATACGGAAATATCCCAGAAATGAAATAATTCTCTTAAAGATCTACATTGGTAAGTTTATTTTAGAAAAAATCAGTAGTTATTGATAAGCCTAATTGATAGATGATATGAAGCTAATTCCATTCGGAAAATATAAAGATCAGCCCATAGAAATTCTGATAAATGACCCTGAATATAGAAATTGGTTATTAGCACAGAGTTGGTTCGCTCAGAAGTTTCCTGATTTGAAATTAATCATAATAAACAATTTCAAGGAGACAAATGAAACACCTGAACATAACAAGCTGCAAGGAGATTTTCTAGACGACAAATTTTGTATCGCCTTTCTCAAAAATATTAGTCCAACATTATTCGAGAATCCTGCACGGATTCCTGACAGGAACTGGAGTTTTAAATTTGGAGAAAAAATCACGAGCTTAAGAATATCGACACGCTCCTTTGAAAATGCTGGAATTGACGTTTTATTGAGTTTCAAGATAGTATTTGATCAAACTATGGATTTATTTGAAGACGGAATGTTCAATTATTTAGGAAGTGATGAGTATGAAACAAAACCTATTAGAATTGAAATCAAACCTACGGTGAGTGATGATTATCCAGCTGTTTTAAGACAAATGAAAGCATCTGGTGCCAACATATTGTACTTGGTGGAATACACAGGTATCGGAATTACTGAAGAAATGTTTGTTAAATACTTTGCAAATGAACGAATTAAGGTTGTATTCGAAGAAAATTTAAAAGTCCAGAAATAGCTTTGATTCTTCCCTGCTGAATTAATTCGAAAATAGTTTCCAAAGTTTAAAATCCAAGGTTGATTAAAAGCAAAAATCCGTGTTCTCGTATCGGGAAATCAATTTTAGGATTATTAATTCGATTTAGTAAAACAAAATTGAGAATTTCATGAAGTCACTCAAATTACCAACCTGAGAACCGTCAACTATAAACAAACAACTCAACAATATGCACATCGTACTTGTAGAACCTGAAATTCATACTAATACCGGTAACATAGGCAGGCTGTCACTGGCATCTGGTTGCAGCTTGCACTTGATCAAGCCCTTTGGGTTTGAATTGACTGATGCCAGACTTAAACGCGCTGGGTTAGATTACTGGCAGCACATCGATCTGTACATCTACGAGAATTTTGAGGAGTTTGAAAAACTACATGCGGACAAGCCTAAGGTTTTTACGAGCAGCAAAGCAATAAAGAATTATACTGAGATTAGGTTTGAAGAAGAGACCATGATCATTTTTGGTAAGGAGTCTAAAGGCTTAGATTCTGCTATCACCGATAAATACACAGAAGATCTTTATAACATCCCGATGCGCAGCGATAAAATCAGAAGTATCAATCTGGCAAACAGCGTTGCAATAGTTGTCTATGAAGGGTTAAGGCAATTAAACATCTCCTAAATTAAAGATGCCCGATCTGAAAAGAATCAGATCAGGCATCCCAACTAACCAACCAAAAAACTATTACTCTCTATCTACGAACAAAAACTTGTTTTAGTTTTTGAACAACTGTTAAATTTTCTTTACTTCTTTAATCACCACTGGACCTAGCTCATACTCAGCTTCAAGAAGCTCTTTTTTAAGCTCTTCGGCTTCGTCATCCATACCGTTTGCCCTATAAATCATCGCAGTATGCATTTGAGCAACAGGTTCAAAAGTTTTACCGATCACGTAGGATTTATGGTTTTCCAAAGCCTCTTCATTTTGCCCATTTTCTAATAAAGCTAAACCCAAAAGATCGTAGGTCTCAGGAGTCGCTCTATTCTCAATTTCCTTACGAGCAATTTCGAGGGATTTACTTTTTTCCTCATCAGATCCTGAAGCTAATTCTTCAATTAAATAGGCATTGTACATCTCGCCATATTCTGGACGGTTCACGCGGGTTATAAACTCACTCTTTAAAGCATCAGTGTCTTTTTCCTTTCCCATAAATTCCATCAGTTCTGCTTTTGATAGCAGATAGTCTGGTGATGGATGTCTTTCTTGTAGTTTATTAATGATTTGCAGTGCTTGTTCTGCCTGACCATCTTTTGAAAAAGCTACCCAACTAATTCCTTTAAGTGCATAAGTATTTCCTGGATCTATCTCAAGAGTCTTTAGATAATGGTCATAACTTTTTTCTACCTGACCGTCGTGGCCATAATAATCTGCGATGTTACTGTAACTCCACAACTTCCATCCGGTATTCCCGCTAGATTCAGCAAGTTTCAGAGCTTTTTCCATCGCTATGATGGTGTTGTCTAGTCTACCTATATAATCATTCCACTTCGCGGACCGGATAAGATAATTATAATCTGAATCGTTTTTTAGCTCGTCCAGTAATTTTTCTGCTTCATCATAACGGCCCAACTCCATCGCCACGTCAAAAAGCACATATTTGCTCTCCCTACTCGCATATTCTTGCGTGAAGGATTTCATCACACTATCAGCGTCTTTGAAACGGTGCTGCTTGATATAAGATTGTGCGAGCATGCGTTGCGCACCTTCTGGTTTGATGGCTGTTTTTTTTGTTACGCTTTCGCGAAAGCGTACTGACTCATTCAAATCCTCCACATTTGCCTTGAGGTCAAATCGTTCATCTAGTAGCGAAGCAACCTTTGCTAAGTCTAGAATATTGTTAGGTCGGTCATCAAGAACTTTTTTCAGACTATCAATTTCAGTATTGATCTCGCCGATTCTCTGAGATATATCATGATCAAGATGATCTTCAAAATCACTAAAGTTTACGATGGCGTTGTTATCTTTTATGCTAGTTGCAGCATCTTTACCAGAATCATTTTTGCAGCTGGCAAGGATTAAAAGAACAAGTAATAGAGATATTTTTTTCATAGGCAGGTATTAAAAAGCCGATCCTTTTTTTAAGAATCGGCTTAAATTTATAACTATCAAATTTTAAAATCTTGCAGCTGTTAAATAAGGAAAACTTGAGCTAGCTGCACCAGCTTCTACTCCTACATTGTCACTTACTAAATTAGTAGGTGAGGTAAAACGCATACCGTCATTACCACCAAAAAGCAAAATCAAAGACACATCAATTACGTCATCTTCCAGCGTACGACCTGTAAGCGGCACACCTGTATTTGGATTAAAGTAAGAAGTATCTGCATTAGGAGACACTTGTAGTACATCAATTGCTAGAACTGTTGTTAATGTAGGTAAATCCACACCCAAAATATTATTCTCATATTCAAGAGTTGTACCAGCTGTCTGACTGTAAGCCGCATAATAAGCCTCTATACGACTTTGAAAAGTAGGCTGAAAACTCAACTGATTTGCTGGTGTAGTAACGTTAAATTGATTCTCGTCAGCATCAGTAGGAGTAAAAACAGTATTGATACCGGGTCTACCCATTTGATCTTCTTGTGCAAACGTACCTGTAAAATCGGTATCTACACCGCCATCAGTTGCTACGTCATCATCATTATTACAGCTTACTGCCATTAGAGCAAATGCTGCTATTCCTATATATTTAAATATTTTCATTTCTATTTTTTTAAAAGTTGGTATTATCGTCTTTTTGTTTCTACCCAAACATTATAAGAGTCAGGAAGATTGAATGCTGGTAAACCAACAGCAGTTGCCAATTGATCTACTAGGTGGGTAGGTGCAGTTCCCAATAATGAGTTAGGCACTTCTACTACGATTGCATTAACGTTTGCACTTGCAAAATCATTATTTCCAGTTGTTCCAAAACCTTCAGCAGGTGCGTTCATGATCACGTTGTTGAATGCTTGAAAATCAAAGAAGAATGCATCCTGACGCTGGCCAGCAAATGCACGTACACCGCGATTCATCTCGCCACCTTCAGAGTTGATCTGTACACTACCCGTAAATTCATCAACATCTATAGTACTTGTAAGTTCAGTGGAAGTGTTTGTATAAGGCCCAAAGAAGTACATGCGGTCACCTTGTCTCAATGCCTGAATAACAAGATCTTGATTTACACCAGCAGAGGGCACACCGTTAGGAGTATCAACACCAGTGTTATCAATGTTAATTTCAATAAGCACGTCTTCATCAAAATTTGAAGCAGCATCACCAGCAGGCAGCGTTACTACAAAAACTGTGGAATCATCATCTTCTCCTTCAAAGGCATAAAAATCAGCGATGTCAGAAGTTGTACCAGCAACAGCCGGTGCGTCGAGGTGGTCTGCAGCGATAATAGTACCGGCGATGGCACACAAAGCTACACACGACCAGAGAGCAATTTTTTTCATTTGTAATTTGATTTAAGTATATTATTTATTCAAACTACGTAGTGGAAGCAGCTTTGGTTTGAAATAATTTGTTAAAGGCTTAATAATCCTAGGAATTTTAAGATTTAATTACAAATTATCAGCGGTTTATCCAATTTTTAAAATCTTTTACACGTTCTCTGCTTACGATGAGTTTGAACTCATCAAATGATTTAATCTTAACCTGTAAGCGGCTGTTTGTATAAGCAACGATATCTTGTATGGCATCTACATTTACGATCGCCTGCCGGCTTATGCGATAAAACTTTTGGGGTTCCAGCTCGTCTTCCAGAGCTTCAAGCTTGGAATCAATCAGGTAATTTCTCCCGTTTTCTATATTAAGGTATGTCCCCTTATTTTCAGAATAAAAAAGCTGGACCTCATCCACGGGAAACAGTTTAATGTGCTCACCTACTCTTGCGGTAAATCGCTTCTTGTATTGTTTATCCACGGGATTCTGAAGAAGTCTTGCGATACTTTCCAGGTCCAGTTGCTGAACGGTGGTTGTCGTTTTCTCGCTTTCGCGAAAGCGTGAACTAAATTTATCCATCGCTGCCTTAAGCTCCTCTTCATCAATGGGTTTGAGAAGGTAGTCGATACTGTTGAGTTTGAAGGCTTGCAGGGCGTACTCATCATAAGCCGTGGTAAAGATTATGGAACTGCTCACCTCTACATGATCAAAAATTTCAAAAGATAAGCCGTCACTCAATTGTATGTCCAGAAAAATAAGATCAGGGTGGTCGTTGTTCTTTAGGTATTCGATGCTATCGTTAACATTATGCAACACGGCTACGGGAGCTTGATCTATTTCAGTCACCATGCGCTGTAGGCGTCTCGCTGCAGGTTTCTCGTCTTCTATTATGATGCTACGCATTTTGATTTTCTTTTTGGATGATTTCCTTAAGCTTGCGGTCCTCCCAGTCCTTACCCCAGAAGTTGAAGATCTCAAACGTTACGATAGCATGAATAAGCACTCCTAATCCCCAGCCTGCATAACCTATCAAGAAACTATGGAATACAGCCTTAGATAATATCCAGCCTATGATCAAGGAGGGTATAGCAATCACGAGAAAAACTGTGAAGTGCGTGTAAAATGCTCTGAGTTGATGAATTCTCTCCTTTGCCTTTTTGTAGATTTCTTCTTGATTATTCATGGTATGGAAATTATAATTTATTGTTTTCCTTTTCTACGATCTCTTTGATCTTGCGCTCTTCCCAATCTTTAGATAGAAATGGATTCAAGTTAAATGTACCTATCGCATGACCTATGACCCCAAGTCCCCATCCCCCAAGCGGAAACAAAAACCAAGGAAACGCCCATTGATCTATAAAGTAGTTGAGATAGGCAATACCGGCATTGATCACAATATATATTAATAGGTGGTGGTAGAAACCTCTGATCTCCCCTACTTGTTCTTTGGCCGCCGTATAGCGTTCCTGATAAGTTGCCGTTATACCTTCAGAATTCTGTCTGATGTGTTCCTCAATCTTGCGCTCTTCCCACTGTCTTCCTAAAAACACATCCTGGTCAGTTGTACGTAGATAATTCATCAACAAGCCTATACTGATTCCTATAGCTGGAAAGATTGCCCAAGGAAAATCACTAGTGAAAAAATTGATCGTCACTAAAAATAGGATGATCGCTACAGATTTAAAGGCATTGTTATACAGACCCTTGAGCTCTTTAACCCGTTCACGTGCGTGAACCATTTTTACATCTTCTACTGAGTAATTTTCCATTGTGTTATGATTTTTTGATTTATTTATCTCGTCCTTATTAAGTATAGGAACCTGAACTTTATACTGATAATCTGTTTTCTCGATGGACATTTTACGATCAGTAAGCAATCCATATCTTGATGCGATATTTTGTAGTCCTACACCGCTACCCTTTTTGACTACAGACTTGGGCTGCAAATTATTTTCTACGACTAACTCACCTCCCGTTTCAAAGATTCTAATTTTCAGAGGCTTTGAATCACTTACGGTATTATGTTTGACGGCGTTTTCTAACAGTAACTGGAGTGATAGAGGCACAACCAGAGCGTCAGGATCCTGACTTTGTTCAGGGATTTCTATTTCTAGACTGTCTTCAAAGCGCATTTTCAATAAATGAACGTAGGTACGTGCAAAATTCAGTTCCTCATCTACCGCTACAGTTTCTTTATTACGTTGTTCCAAAACATATCGGTAAACTTTTGAGAGGGAAGTCGTGAATTTTGTAGCTGCCTTTGGGTTTTCTTCTATAAGTGATACCAGAACGTTTAAACTATTGAATAAAAAGTGAGGGTCTAGTTGATTTTTAAGTGCATCAAATTGGGCTTCAGCGCTTCTTGCTATCACCTTTTGCTCACTTACCTTTCTGGCTTGTAATTCCTTATAAAAGTAGATGGCATGAAAGATCACTGTAATAGCAAGAGTTATAAGGAGGCCTACCATATACCACTCATACTGCTGGTTATCCCAGAATGCTGATACTGTCTGATCATATATGATAACCGTGGTAATAAATAATAGCAGAAACAGTGTTATCATGGTAATGAATACAGATCCTATCGCTCCTATTATTAACCTTTTCATTCCGTCCCGCTCCCAGCTGTAGAACCTATCCATAAAATGGAAAAACCAGTTATTGACCAGCGTTAGAGAAAATGAAAACATGAGATTGATTCCGAAATTTATTAGAGTACTCTCCCAGCCGTCTTTATAATTCCCAAACAAGAAATTGATCAACGTGATTCCTACAGCAATGCCTATCGAGGCGTAGACTATTTCAAAAAATCTTTTAATTGTCATGGTTTTTCCTTGAAGTCTCTAAAATACATCTAATCTTGAGACGCTTCAAATATGCATTCAATAGGATGGTTAAGAGAAATGGTACTTACCCAACTGTAAAAAACAACAACTGAATTGTTATTTAACCTAAAAATGGAATTAAGGTAAATCTGCATAGCAATGGCTGTCATAATAGGTTTCCTTATTTTTGTAATTCAACAATTGATATGGACCAAGACAAAATATTAAGCAGTGCCCAGGCATGGACACAACCTCCTTTTGATGAAAAAACCGTAGCTGCCACTCAAGCTATGATAAATGCCAACGATGACAATTTTAAAGAATCCTTTTATAAGGATCTTGAATTTGGTACCGGAGGAATGCGAGGTGTCATGGGTGTGGGAACTAACCGTATCAACAAGTATACCTTAGGTAAAAATACGCAAGGTCTGTCCCAATACCTCCTTCAAGAATTTCCTGATGAGCAGGTGAAAGTTGCGATAGCTTACGATTGCCGTCATAATTCGCAAGAGTTGGCTCAGGTCGTTGCTCAAGTCCTTAGTGCAAATAATATCAAGGTCTATTTATTTCCAGAATTGCGCCCTACTCCAGTTCTTTCCTATACGGTAAAGAAAAAAGGCTGTCACGCTGGTATTGTGCTCACTGCGAGCCACAACCCGCCAGAGTATAATGGATATAAGGTATACTGGCAAGATGGTGGGCAGCTCGTACCGCCTCAGGACAAGGAAATCCTTAACCTTATTAATAAAACCCAATTTTCAGACATCAATTTTAATGGTAAGGGGGAGCTTATTGAACTATTAGGTGAAGAGGACGATAATAATTTTATCGAAGACAGTATTAAATCTGGTAAGATTGCCGGTGATATAGATCGCAGTCGTTTAAAAATTGTTTTTACCAGTCTTCATGGGACCAGTATTACGATGGTGCCAGAAACTTTGAAGCGCGCTGGCTATACAGATTTACATGTTGTTAAGGAACAAGCGTTCCCTGATGGAGATTTCCCGACCGTAAATTCACCAAATCCAGAAGAACCAGCAGCTCTGAAAATGGCTGTTGACCTCGCAAATCAAATTCATGCAGACATCGTAATCGGTACAGATCCAGATTGTGATCGCTTAGGGGTCGCAGTGCGTGATAATGAGGGTAATATGACCCTACTTAATGGAAACCAAACTATGATCGCCATGACTGATTTCCTTTTACGCCAGACAGATCTTGGTTCTAAAAAAGCTCCTTTTATAGGCTCGACCATCGTATCTACACCTATGATGCACGACCTGGCGAGCAAGTACGAGGTGGAATGCAAGGAAGGACTTACTGGTTTCAAATGGATTGCAAAAATGATCTTGGACCATCCAGATCAGGACTTCATCGGTGGTGGTGAGGAAAGTTTTGGTTACATGGTGGGCGACTTTGTGCGTGATAAAGATGCTGTAACTGCTAGTTTACTGGCTTGTGAGATGTACGCTTTCGCGAAAGCGCAAAATTCAACCGCCTATCAGGAATTATTGAAGCTCTACCTAGAGCACGGACTGTATCAAGAAAAATTAGTTTCTCTAGTAAAGAAAGGTATTTCTGGTGCTGAAGAAATCAAACAAATGATGATTGATCTACGTGAGAATTCTCCAGCTCAAATAGGCGGGCAGGACGTGGTCATTATGGAAGATTATGCGACTAGCAAGAGGCATAACAAAGAACTGGATAAAACGGAGGATATCGATCTGCCTAAGTCAAACGTGCTGATCTTCTACCTAGCCGATGGTACTAAGATCGCGGCACGACCCAGCGGTACGGAGCCAAAAATAAAGTTCTACATTTCCGCCAAAACCGAGTTGGATTCCATCGATAATTACTTTGCCAAGAGGCAGCAATTGTTTGATAAGATGGACGGCATACTGTCAGATCTAGGCGTTCAATAATGAATTACTTCAAGCAAATCCTAACTTACGCCAAACCCTATAAAAGGTATGGTGTCCTTAATATTGTCTGTAATATTTTCTACGCGCTTTTTGGAACTCTTTCATTTGTAGCATTAGTGCCGGTGATGAAAGTGTTGTTTCAAACTACTGAAGAAGAATATGTCAAACCCGTTTGGACCGGTATTAGGGAATCAAAGGAATACCTAGAAAGTTATGTCAACTGGTACGTGACTGATGTGATGAATGAAAATCAAGACAAAGCACTTGTTATGATGATAGCATTAGTCCTGATTCTATTTTTGCTGAAAAATCTTTTTGGATATTTAGGGATGTATTTCATCACCTTTCTACGCAATGGTGTGATGCGCGATATAAGAAATGAGCTTTATCACAAAGTAGTGAATCTCCCCATATCATTTTTTTCTGAAAAGCGTAAAGGTGACGTTATTGCTCGCGCTACAAATGATACGCAACAGATACAAACCAGTTTCCTATCGGTACTGGAATTGATGGTAAAAGAACCACTCAACATTCTTTTTGCACTTGTAGCCATGCTATTATTTAGTGTCAAGCTTACCATTTTTGTATTAGTATTTATTCCAGTTTCTGGATTTATCATATCGCTTATAGGCAAGCGTTTAAAAAAACAATCTGATAGGGTGCAGAGCGAGCAGGGTTATTTTCTGTCTCTGCTTGAAGAAACCTTGGGCGGACTTAAGGTCATAAAAGGTTTTAATGCCGAATCGCGTATGGAAGATACATTTACTGACAGTACACAACGATATTACAATTACGCAAATAAGCTGGAATTACGTAAGGGACTTGCCAGCCCAGTAAGTGAGTTTCTAGGTATTCTAGTGATCGGGACATTGCTTTGGTTTGGAGGTACGATGGTGTTTGACGGCGATATAGATGGTGCTATCTTCATTTCATTCATGGGACTGGCCTACGGAATCCTCACGCCTGCTAAAGCTATTTCAAAGGCTAGTTATGGAGTCAAGCAAGGAAACGCCGCTGCAGAACGCGTCTTAGAGATTTTACATACGCAAAATACGATCGAGGATAAGCCTGGAGCTATTGAAATTCCCGCTTTCGCGAAAGCGATACAACTCAAAAACGTCACCTTTGCCTATAACGAGAATCCTGTACTCAAAAACTTCACGCTGAACGTTGAAAAGGGGAAAAGTGTCGCCCTCGTAGGCCAGAGTGGTTCAGGTAAAAGTACAATTGCAAACCTGCTCACTCGGTTTTACGATGTTCAAAACGGCAGCATCACCATCGACGGGCATGATATCAAGAATGTGAGCTTAAAAACGCTACGCGATCAAATGGCAATCGTTACTCAAGACAGTATCCTTTTTAACGATACGGTGGCGGTAAATGTAGCCTTGAGCGATAAAAATGCGACTGAGGAAGACATTATCAAAGCGCTCAAAGTTGCCAATGCATGGGAGTTTGTCAAGGATCTTGATGAAGGAATTCATACTAACATAGGTGACAGCGGTGGCAAACTGAGCGGTGGGCAAAAACAGCGCCTCAGTATCGCACGTGCCGTTTTAAAGAACGCTCCCATACTCATACTGGATGAGGCTACCAGTGCACTCGACACAGAAAGTGAGCGTCTGGTCCAAGATGCCTTAGAACGCATTATGAAAAACCGTACCAGTATCGTGATCGCACACCGCCTATCTACCATTCAAAATGCAGATCACATTGTGGTTATGGGTCAGGGCGAGATTGTAGAACAAGGTACCCATGAAGAGTTGCTGGCAAAAAACGGGCATTATTACGCTCTGGTAAATATGCAGAGCCTGCGCGCTTGAAAATAGTGCTTCATCACAACTATCTGAGTACGCTCCTATTATTGAACTATGAATGAAAATCAAGTTAAAGAACTCAAATCAATACTAACGCAACCCAAAAAAATTACGGTTGTACCACATAAAAGTCCTGACGGTGATGCGGTAGGATCTACCACGGCACTCAAAGGTTATCTGGATCAATTGGGACATGAAGTAAGTCTTGTTACCCCTAATGATTTTCCCAAGTTTTTAAAATGGTTGCCTGACGCTGATCTTTTTATAAACGTGGAGCAGCAACCTGAGAAGGTTGAGGAAATCATTAATGCAGCTGATTTGATTTTTTGTTTGGACCACAATGATCTTTCTCGCACGGGTGAGCTAGAAAAGTATTTAGTCAAAAGCAAGGCTGATTTTGTGATGATCGATCATCACCAGCAACCTGGAGATTTTGCCAAATACACTTACAGTGACACCTCGATGAGCTCCACTTGTCAAATGGTTTTTCATTTCTTGGAAATGATGCAGGCTATTGATGTGATTACTCCTGCGATGGCGACCAGCATGTATACCGGGATTTTAACTGATACGGGAAGTTTCAAATTCAGTTCTACAACCTCAACAACTCTGCGAGTTGCAGCAGCGCTGGTAGATAATGGGGCAAATCCTGAAATGATCAATCGTCGTATTTATGACACAAATACTCCTAATAGGCTAAAACTTTTAGGCACTGCTCTCAATAATCTGGTTGTTTTACCTGAATACCGAGCGGCTTATATCACCCTAAGCCAGAAAGAGCAAGATGATCATGATTTTAAAAAGGGAGATACTGAAGGTTTTGTGAACTACGCCTTGAGTATAGATGACATCGTTTTTGCCCAAATATTTCTTGAAAATAAGCAAGAAGGTATTATTAAAACCTCTCTAAGATCTAAAGGCACTTTCAACGTTAATAAAATGGCGCGAGAACACTGGCAAGGTGGAGGCCATAATAATGCTGCTGGTGGCAAGAGTGATGAGTCACTAGAAGACACGGTGACCAAATTAATTAGTATATTGCCCGCCTATGAAAAAGAACTTCTGGCGACTGATATCTAGTCTAGGAATGGTCCTGGCACTGACCATTTCAAGCTGTCAAAAAATTGAGGCAAGAAGACCGGTCACCAGAGGCTCAACTTCTAATGATCAGGCATCAGTAGAATTCAATAAAAAGCTGAATGCGACTCAAGAGGCGGCTATAGAAACGCTGCTGGAACGAGATAGCATTGATTACTTGCGTAGTGGTGATGGATTCTATTATTACTTCACAAAACAAGATGAACTGGAGACTCCCTCACCTGAATTTGGCGACCGAGTGACCTTTGAATATGACGTTGTTGCACTAAATGGTGACACAATTTATCGTAAAGAAGAGCTGTCACCAGTAACTAAAAGTATGGAGCAGGAATATGGGATTTTCAAAGGCATGCGTGAAGCCCTTAAATTGATGCAAGACGGCGACGAGATTATCGCCTATTTCCCCTCCTACTCTGCCTATGGTTATATAGGAGATAAGAATCGTATAGGTGCAAATACACCGTTCAAAAGCAGAATCAAATTATTAGAAATCAATAAATCGGGTGGTAATAAGCCGTAGTGCATCATAATTGCTGGTTTATATCTCGCTTTCGCGAAAGCAAAAACCCTCAAAATACTCTAATCAAAATTTTAAAATTTAGAATGAAAAAAATACATTATTTACTTTGCGCACTGTCGTTGATACTCATGTCTGCTGGATGTGAGGAAGATAAATATCCAGAACTAGAAGATGGCATCTACGCAGAGATCAATACAACTAAAGGTACTATGGTTGCTGAACTGTACTACGATGAAGCGCCTGCCACCGTTGCAAATTATGTTGCCCTTGCAGAAGGTGAGCACACTGAGCTTACTGACAGTCTTCAAGGCAAGCCTTATTACGACGGATTAATTTTTCACCGCGTTATTGATGGATTTATGATTCAAGGGGGTGATTTCACAGGAACAGGTAGTGGTCGTGTGGGTTACAAATTCCCTCAAGAAGTTCAAGACAGTCTCAAACATGACGAGAAAGGCGTGATGTCCATGGCAAATGCAGGTCCAGGAACAAACGGGACCCAGTTCTTTATTATGCATAAGCCTAATCCCAGCTTAGATATGAATTATAACGTTTTTGGGAAAGTAATTCAAGGAACTGAAGTTATAGATTCCATAGCGACAGTACAGACTGATGGTAGGGACAAACCCCTAGACAGCGTGGTTATGAATAGTGTACGCATAATCCGTAAAGGTAACGAGGCCAGAAAATTTGACGCCATGAAAGTGTTCAAAGAGGCATCTGAAGGGCTTGAGAAAAAAGCTGAAGAAAAACGTTTAGAAGAACAGCGTATCGCCAGAGAACGGGCTGAAAAATCACAAGCTTTCATCGCTGACAAAAAAAAGGAATTGATGGAGCTTAAAAAGAAAGCTAAGAGCATTCCCAATAGTGAGATAAAGATCTATGTGGTTGAAAAAGGAACTGGGGTCAAGCCTGAAAATGGAGCTCAAGTGCAACTGGATTATAATGGTTATCTGGAAAACGGTGTTATGTTTGACAGTTCTGATCTAGAGTTGGCTCAAAATTTCAACGCGGTAAACCCTATGAAAGAACGCGCTGGGGCCTACCGACCTATAGGAGTCAAGTTCACTCCTGAGATGTCTGCAGTACAGGGATTCAAGGATGCCGTACTATCCATGGAGTATGGACAGGAAATTGTAGCCTTCATACCATCTGCGGTAGGATATGGTGAGCGTGCCATGGGACCTATACCTCCAAATAGCGATCTTGTTTTTGAAATGAAAATGCTTGAGCCACAGCAATAGCGATCTGAGATATTAGACTCTCGAGGTCTCCTAATATTTAAGACCATCTATTTGAAATTTCCTTTGCAACTGGGAATTTTAAAGTAGATGGTTTTTTCTTATTAGTTCATTGAGGCTGTAGAAGTTGGGATTTTACGCTTTCGCGAAAGCGTAACAACCTCTATATTTAAAGAAAAAATAATGAGACTACTCTTAGCTTCCTTATTTCTCTCCAGTTTAGCATTTGCCCAAGTTCCTACTGAGGATCAAATGGATTTATACAAGATCGTTGACGAGGTGAGCGCTGATCGTATTGAGGCTGATGTGAGGAGACTGGCCGGTTTTGGAACCCGTAATACTTTTTCTGATACGATTTCAGATACGCGTGGAATAGGTGCTGCCAGACGATGGATCAAAGCTGAATTTGATAAGATTTCTGCCGAGTGTGATGGATGCCTTGAAGTATTCTACCAGCGCGATCTCGTAACTACCGAAATGGGAAATAGAGTTCCCAAAGATGCTTATGTTGTAAATGTTGTTGCGATACAAAGAGGTTCTAAAAATCCAAATAACATGATTATCATGAGCGGCGACATAGATAGTCGAGCCAGTGATACCATGGACTATACTACAGATGCTCCTGGTGCAAACGACAATGCAAGTGGTATGGCCGGAACTATTGAAGCAGCAAGGGTTTTAAGTAAACGCAAATTCAATAATTCCATAGTGTATGTGGGTTTGAGTGGTGAAGAACAAGGACTTTTTGGTGGGAAAGTACTGGCAGATTATGCCAAAGATAAAGAATGGAACATCATAGGAATCTTGAATAACGACATGATCGGTAACATCAAAGGGGTGGACGGTGTCATAAGTAATAGAGAGTTTCGCATCTTTTCAGAACCTACAGACCCGACGGAAACAGATAGACAACGCACTGGCCGCCGATTTTACGGTGGAGAAGTTGATGGAATCTCCAGGCAACTTGCTCGTTATGTCTATAGGTCTGTTAACACCTATATGCCAGAGATGCAGCCTATGATGGTTTATCGACTGGATCGATTTGGTCGAGGTGGACACCACAGACCTTTTAATGATTTAGGTTTTGCCGGAATACGCATCATGGAGGCTCATGAAAACTACACGCAACAACATCAGGATATACGCGAAGAGAACGGAATCAAATATGGTGATGTGGTTGAACACGTTAATTTTCCTTATGCTAAAAAACTCACCGCTGTAAACGCCATTAATTTAGCCCTATTAGCCCACGCTCCTACCCGACCTGAAAATGTGAAAATAGGCGGTATCGTAGAACCTAGCGCAAAACTTAAATGGGATGCTCATCCAGATGCGGTGGGTTATAAAATTTACTGGAGAGACACCACTAGCCCTACTTGGGATCATAGTAGATATGTGGGTAGTGTAACAGAATTTACTCTTGAAGGAATTGTGATTGATAACTATTTCTTCGGAGTTGCTGCCGTGGGTGAAAATGGTATGGAAAGT
This sequence comes from Nonlabens spongiae, assembly GCF_002117125.1. Taxonomy (NCBI): domain Bacteria; kingdom Pseudomonadati; phylum Bacteroidota; class Flavobacteriia; order Flavobacteriales; family Flavobacteriaceae; genus Nonlabens; species Nonlabens spongiae. Next base: position 388,730 of record NZ_CP019344.1, on the reverse strand, counting down.
ATCGTGAGCTTTCCCAGTGGAATAAGCCGTTAGATCATAGTACTGTATTATTCCGCATAAATTAGCTGTTCTATGACCGTTATTAATTTTAGAACTACAAAAGTGCAATTAGGGCTGTAGATTGAAATTAATCTCGCTTTCGCGCTGCGCCGTCGGCAAGCCTATGGCGACCAAGGGAAAGCGCACACATCTTAAACACAGAGTATATCTGTGGATTGTCATAAATTGTATATTTGGCGCAAAGCTCTAGGCTCATGAAAGCTATCAAGTACTTAGTCATATTATTGTGCATCGTATTTATAGGAGGTGCTATCTATTTTTCACTTCAGGACGGAGCGATTAACGAAGAACAAGAAGTTACCGTGGATGCTCCTATTCCGCTAGTTTATGAAGTTCTTACAGATTTCTCAAAATGGGATGAATGGAACAAGCATATCACAATAGAGGACAGCAGCAATCAGCTACTCTTGAATGATGTAGATGCAACCGCCAAGTATAAGTATGGTAGTGCAGAGTTTGGAACACTCACTTTGAAAAGCCTAGACTCTCTTGATTCCGTGAAATTTGACTTTATCAGTAAAGGCGGTACATCGCTCTCCCTAAATATTCTGCTAGACTCTATTGAAAAAAATCAAACTAAAATTAAGACGATAGTTACGGGAGATCGAGATCTCACTGATAAGATCGTCGCTCGATTTCTTTCTGATGAAATCACTGATGAGATGATTCCAGCGCTGCAAGATCCATTTATTGATTCACTTGATGCCTCTCTCAAAAGTATGATGGCAACATATACCATCTCTGAACCATTCAAAACCGCAACTAGTGGTGGATTTCATCTTATGATGACTCAAAGTACAAATGTGGGATTTGTACCCGAATTAAGAAATAAAATTGAGGCTGGAATTATTAACTTTATGAGAAGGCACAATATAGCTGCGAGTGGGCCTACAAAACTGATCTATGATCAAGTAGATCAGCAAAATGGAACGGCGATCATCACCGTTGCTATACCCATACAAGAGAAAATTATTACTGAGGTCAATAGCAGTATTATATGTCAGTATAAAAATCCTGTTGAAGCTATTAGATGTACATTGAATGGAGATACTCAAAACCTTGAGCTCGTCAGGACAAAAATTGATAAGTTTATAGAGCAACAAGGTTTATCCAGGTCCAGCTATGCACCATGGGAAGTTTATAGAGTGGATGCAGAGGATGTTTATAACCCAGCAAATCAAATTACTGAAGTCTATATCCCAGTAGAATGATTAAATATTTAATTCTGGTCTTTATAGGTGGTGGTCTGGGTAGCTCTTTGAGATATTACTTTTCTGCAACGATCAATTCAAATACCATTCAATGGCTACCTACTATTGCTGTCAACTTATTGGGCTGCCTCGCATTGGGATTTGTCTTTGGAGCATTTGAGAAACAAGACTTTCCTCAGAGCTGGTACCTGCTGCTAGGTACGGGCTTTTGTGGTGGTTTGACCACATTCAGTACTTTTTCTTTGGAAGTTTTTAATCTTATGAAACAGCAAGATTATATGGGCATGTTAAGCTACCTGCTCATTTCTATCCTCGGAGGTTTGCTTTTTGTATTCTTAGGATTATGGTTTTCTAAGGTATTTTGAAATTAAAATTGTAGAAAATTATTTTTATTGAGACATTAATTTGTTTCTCATAATACAGTATGTTCTCAAATTGGAAGTATCATTAAAAACTTGATGCTCTTTATCATAAATTAGTATTTGATAATAATCTCTTTCTAATAATGTAAAAGTCAGGGTTGAATCATTAATGATTTCCACTTCTGCAGTTTCTATCTCACCAAGACCAGCAGCAGACTGATCTATATACCCCACTAGTTGTTGGTTTTTTTCTCTAATGGTGAAAGCAGAAGAGGCAAAAACTCCATCATCAATAATACTCAAAACGATCTCACCTTTTATCTGATCTCTAATTGAGTTTGAAATACCTAAACTTATATCCAATAATGGTAGCAGTGTAATAAGCCCTACAATGAGCTTTCTACGCAGTTCGAATGTTGATTTATAAATTCTGAAATGGTTTATTAAACTCCCTGCGAAAGCCAGTACAATTAACATGAATACCGGAGCAAGAATATATTTCTCCATGCTTATCAAGCACAAAATATAAATCAAGCTTGGTAATATGTACCAAAAGGTTTTCATAGACACTTTAGAAATTAACTACCCAAAAAGCAACTCATCTTCAATCATCAACTCTTTAATGAACTTTTTAGAGGCCTCGATATCGTCGTGCATGATACGATCACTTTCAAGTGCGGGAACATCTACCCTAAATAGCGTTTTTATATTTTCCAAAAAGCTCGAAGTCTTCATAGAGCGATGCTCTAAAGCCTCTGTAGCGGTAATCAATTCAATAGCAAGTACGGCTGTAACATTCTCCAGGACTCGGTAGCACTTAGTTGCGGCATTAGCTCCCATACTCACGTGATCTTCCTGGCCGTTTGAAGAAACAATACTATCTGTTGAAGACGGAGCCGATAGTTGCTTGTTCTGACTAACGATACTCGCAGCGGTGTATTGTAAAATCATCAATCCACTGTTAAGACCTGCATTTTTTGCGAGGAAAGATGGCAATCCTCTTTTTCCTGAAAGCAATTGAAAAGTCCTGCGTTCTGAAATATTGGCAATCTCACTCATGGCGATCGCAAGGTAATCCAGCGCTAGAGCCAGCGGCTGACCATGAAAATTTCCACCAGAGAGAATGTCTCCAGAATCTGGAAAAACATTGGGATTATCAGTTACAGCATTAGCTTCCGTCATGAAAGTTTTTGAAACAAATGCAAGGGTGTCGTAAGTAGCACCATGAACTTGTGGGACACACCTAAAGCTGTAAGGGTCTTGCACGTTAGGTTTTACATGATCTGCGATCTCGCTATCTTCCAGCAATTCCTCCATCTCTGCCGCACTTTTGAGCTGTCCTTTATGTGGCCTGATTAAATGGATCCTCTGATCAAACGGGATTTTACTTGCATCAAACCCATCTACTGAAAGTGCAGCGGTAATATGCGCCCAGTAAATATTGCGATAAGCCTGTAACAGAGAGTGTATTCCATAAGCCAGCATAAACTGGGTTCCGTTAATCAGCGCGAGCCCTTCCTTGCTTTGTAAAGTTAGAGGCTCAAGATCTACTTTTTCATAAAAATCGGCGGCATTCATACGCTCACCTTTATAATGCACCTCTCCAAAACCAATAATAGGAAGCGTAAGATGCGCCAGTGGAGCTAGATCTCCAGAAGCTCCCAGAGACCCTTGTTCATAAACTACGGGCATCACATCATTATTAAAAAAATAAATAAGCCGCTCTACCACTTCCAGGCTCACACCGCTATAACCATAAGAAAGGTTTTTTGCCTTGAGGAATAGCATGAGCTTGACAATTTCACTGGGGACCTCATCACCCGTCCCACAGGCGTGGGATTTCAATAAATTATGCTGGAGCTCTTGTAGATCTTTTGATTCGATACGGGTATCGCAAAGTGACCCAAAACCCGTGTTGATACCATACGATGTCTGGTCTGACTCCGAGCCGAAACGCTCATCTAAAAAATTTCTACTATTCTTAATCAATTCTTTACACTCTTCTGAGAGCTCTATGCGATCCACCTGATTGACGATCGAGCTGAAATCTTTGAGAGACAGTTTTTTGGTTGAAATGAAATGTTCCATTATGCGTTTTGGGGTTTGTTTTCTGGATTTCTGAATAGGTTTAAAATGGCTGGTCCTATGAAATTTGATATAATACTCGCCTTAAGACCTTCATGCGCATAAGTCTGGGCAGCAAGATCACCGCTTGCACCGTGCATATGAACGCCAAAAACCGTTGCGATAAGTGGGTCATAACCTTGAGCGACAAAAGAGGCAATCACACCGGCTAGAACATCGCCGCTACCAGCAGTAGCCATGCCAGGATTTCCACTATCATTCACATATAGGTGATTCTCAGCAACGGTAATCGTGTAGGCTCCTTTTAGTACCAGTATTAGATCGTGCTTTGCGGAGAACTCTTTGGCTTTTTCTAATCGCTCATAGTCGTTTTTCCAATCGCCTATCAATCGCTTAAGTTCTCCGTCGTGTGGAGTCAGTATGCTGTTTTTGGGTAATTTTTCCAGCAGATCATGGTTTGAGGCAAGCAGGTTGATCGCATCTGCATCTATGATCATGGGAGATGATTGTTGATGTACCGCTTTCGCGAAAGCGGAATAACTTTCCTCCTCCTGCCCCATTCCAGGCCCTACACATAACACGTAGTCCTTTAAGACATGCTCAAAATCAGTGATGAATTGCTCGCCCTTGCTGGATAAGGTCATCACCTCGGGACAAAGAGTCTGCACGATAGTGTTCCCATGACTGGGGATGTAAGCACTTACTTTGCCTGCGCCTGCGTTAATCGCAGCACCGGCGGTGAGGGAAATACTCCCCATCATGCCGTGAGAACCACCCATGCATAATACATGCCCCAAGTTGCCTTTGTGGACAAATTTATCGCGCTGGCGGTACATGTTTTGAGCTGCTTCACGTGCAATGAGCTGAGCGAGAGGCTGCGCCTGCATGAGGTACTCAGGGTCGAGACCTATGTTGAGCACTTCAAATGTGCCCACTTGATTCCCTGTTTCGGGTAGAAAAAAGGATAGTTTGGGCGTTTGAAAGGTAAAGGTATGATCTGCCTTGACTATCGCGTCTTGTTTATCGTGCGGTTCATTTGCGTACAAGCCGCTGGGCATGTCTATAGCGACGGTAAAAGCGGAAACTGAATTGATATAATTGAATAAATCTGCCATCCATCCCGTCACCGGCCGATTCAAACCCGTGCCAAAAACAGCGTCTATCACAATATCCTTGGGTGTGATCTCAGGAAAATCCTCCTTGCAGCTCAATAAAATGGGCCAGTCCTTTGTCACGTCTTTGATGCGATCGTAATTCACGAGAAAGTCCTTGCTGCGTTTCTTACTGCAATTGGTCACATAAGTAGTGACGTGATAACCGTGCTGGATCATAAGTCTAGCAATCGCAAGGCCATCGCCGCCATTGTTACCGATCCCGCAAAAGATTTTAATGGGAACCGGCGCGCCATTGAGACGGGCGTGCAATCGCTCCACGACCAGCGTGGCGACCCGCTCCATTAGGTCGATGCTGGTGATTTGTTGCTTTTCAATGGTGGACTTGTCGGCTTCGGCAAGTTGTTGTGCGCTGAGTATCTTCAAATCAAAATTTCTTACTCGCAATTTAAGGAAATGAAGGTGATTTTAAGGTGGTGGGATTAGGGATTGTATGAAGAAAACATCGATCGAGTTGAACAAGTTTTAATCGATGGAAAATTCTATTTTTAAAATGTATTTTTAGGAAATTGAAATTAATAGAAAACCTTCAGCAGAAAAAGATTATACTGCTGCCGGTTAAGGTAACTTAAATACAGTAAATGTGGTTTGAACAACTAACTGGATTCAAAGAAAATTCACCAGAATATGTCAGAAGTAATCTTAAAATTGAAGGAAACGATTTTATTTCACTTGGAAATTCTCAAAGATTTTCATTTGGAAAATTAGAGATTTTAACTCTAGAAGAATTAAAAAGCCGCAGTAGAGATATTAGCGATTTTCATTCAGAAATTCAAGTAGAAGAAGTTGTTACGGACGTTCAAGAATTGCATTGCAAAGTAGAAAATTCCAATGCTTTATTTCAGGCTGCTTCACAATTCAATCTGCTGGAAATGGTTAGCCCTGAGGTTACACCAGAACAAGGAATAGATAGATATGAGTTTGATCTTACTCAAGGCCCAGCTTGTGCCATTGCGTGTGGAGCAGGAACAATTTTCAGGAATTACTTTGTAGAAGTAAATGGACAAATCGGACAATCAGCTCATAATCAAATTGACTGCCTAGAATTAATAGGCAGAGAATTGAAGAATGAAGAATTAAATCTTTGGAAAATGAAGAATGGCTATGCCCTAATAAACCAAAATGGTCTTTTAAAAATAAACAAAATAATCGCTGGATTTTCCGAACTTGAAAGAGAAAGATTAAAACAAAAATTAAAAATTGGAGTTCAATGGAATACTGAAGTTACTAAGTCAATTACGAAGCATAAAGTATCCCAAGTATACTGCTCAGCCCTTCCTGTTGCTTACAGTCATATAGAATCCTTTTATTGGGAATATTTTGCGAGAGTAATTTTGGAATCAACTTATGAATCTACTTTATTTGCTGCAATCATGAATATGAAAAATAATGAATCAAACAAAGTTTATCTTACTTTAGTTGGTGGTGGCGCATTTGGGAATGAAGAATATTGGATTTTAGAATCATTGCAAAAATCCATTAGAAAATTTAAAAATGTTCCCTTGGATATAAAAATTGTCAGCTATGGTGAATCGAATCCCAATCTGATCAATTGCTTAAATGAAATATAGATTACTACGATGTCCTAATACTTTAATCAGTTCGTGAGTAATTTAGAAAATTAGCGCTTATCATAAATCTCGGATGTCAAATTTTAACTTCGCATACACTTAACTGAATTTTTTTTTTTTGAAAAAATCACATTTTGCTGGACTAGATAAAAACCCCTTATTTTCTAGCGACGATGATACAAATTACATACCCTGTTTTCATGTTTAGATAATAATTCCAACAACAAAGCAAACTATCTAAAAATCTCTATCTCTTAATTCAGAAGAAGGTTGAAACACATTAAAAAATGATGATCATTGAGTGAAATTCTATTGATAATTCGAGATTTATTGAGAATAGATATTCTCGTAGGGTTTGGGTTTTATTCAATAATTTATTTCTTGATTAAACTCTTTCTCAGAAACAAGAAGTGGCTGGCTGATTTTGATAAGAGTGCAATTCAAACAGTTATTTATGTTGGGATCGCCTGGTTTGTTCTTTGGCTTATTGGTCTTATCTCATATTATTTTGAACTGGATAACAATTTGCTCAGAAGAGAATACTATGATCAATTAACTAATAAATATACGTTCGCTGTCTGGGCTGAGCCACTGCTATAGTTACTGCTAACTCAGCTTTTCAGATTCAAAATTGTAAGGAAACTTTTGATCACAAGAATTCTCATAAGCTTGTTATTCGTTCTAAGTATTGAAAGGTTTACCTTTTTAGTGGCAATATTTCACCGAGATTATCTGTTGAACGAGGGAATTATCGGATATGATTTCACTCTGGGTCCATATTGGATTTTGATGGGTTGGATATCTAAAATTTTGATTTTCATTATGCTGACATCAATAAATCACTTTGTACATAGAAGATTTTTTGAGAAGAGTCAAGGATAAGGCTGTATTTATGCTGAATATCAAATCTGCTCAATGATCCTATCCATCTAAACACATGTGCACCTTGAAAAGTGATTCAGCCATCAGTGATTTAATATCGATCTCACTTTAGCGCCACGCCGCCCACATGTTTAATCTCGCTTTCGCGAAAGCGAAATCCCTAGTAAGCATCTACATCCACATTGCAGCGCACGGAGCGGTATTGCTTGATCGCCTCAAAACTACGGCGCACTTTTACGATATAGCCCTTGATCTTGTTCACTTCGTGCTGTTTACCAATTTTTACAACTACGTGCGTGAGGTATTTATTCCTGATGCGCGCCACGGCTGGAAATTCAGGTCCCAATACCTGAACCCCATGCGGTATCTGATTCAAGGCATTTACAAACCATTGGGCAGATTCTTGGGTGAAGTTGTAATCGCGATGCTTAAATGTAATGCGTATCAAACGATGGTACGGCGGATATTTGAACTGATACCGATCTTCCAGCTGCTCCCTGAAAAAAGTGGAATAGTCGTAGGTACTCACCTGCTGCAAGATCATGTGATCAGGGTTATAGGTTTGAATAAGCACCTTTCCCCTATTCTCTGTACGGCCGGCGCGACCGGCGACTTGGGTAAGCAATTGAAAACAGCGCTCGTGCGATCTGAAATCTGGAAAGTTGAGCATGCTGTCTGAATTCATCACGCCTACCAGATCCACATTTCTAAAATCTAGACCTTTGGTAATCATTTGGGTTCCCACGAGACAATCCACGGCTCCGGTATCTACTTTTGCAATGAGCTTCTCATAGCTGTTCTTTCCTCGGGTAGTATCCAGATCCATGCGCGCGATTTTATGGTCGGGAAACAGTTCCATAAACTCCTGCTCCACTTGCTCGGTGCCAAAACCTTTAGTATCCAGCGCCGTGCTGGAACAAGTAGGACACTCTTTGGGAATGTAGGTGTGGTAGCCGCAATAGTGACAGCGCAACTGGTTCTTGTACTGGTGATAGGTAAGACTCACGTCACAGTTAGGACATTGCGGTGCGTTGCCACAGGTCTCACATTCTAAAATGGGCGCAAAACCACGCCGATTCTGAAACAAGATGACTTGTTTATTATCTGCAAAAGCCTCGTGCATGTGCTCGATAAGCGTGTCAGAAAAATGGCCTTTCATACGCTTTTTATGATGCTTGACTTTAAGATCGATCATGTTAATCTCTGGCATCTTAATATTTTTGAACCTTCTTTTAAGTTCTACCAGGCTGTACTTGCCAGTTGTAGCATTATAATAACTCTCGATACTGGGCGTAGCACTTCCCAATAACACGCGCGCCGACTTGACTTTGGCCAAGACAATCGCGGTGTCCCGAGCATGGTATCGAGGTGCTGGATCTTGCTGCTTGAAACTGGTCTCGTGTTCTTCATCTACAATGATGAGTCGTAAATTTTGAAAAGGCAACAAAACGGCACTTCTGGCGCCTATGATGACGTAAGGTTCCTTTGCATCTATAATATGCTGCCAAACTTCCAGTCGTTCATTCAAGCTGTATTTAGAATGAAACACCAGTACCTGATGTTTAAAGAAAAATTTGAGCCTTCCTATGAGTTGAGTAGTCAGTGCAATCTCGGGTAATAGATAAAGCGCTTGTTTACCTTTTTCTAGAATCTCCTTGATCAATCTAACATAGATCTCGGTCTTTCCGCTGGAAGTCACACCATGTAGAAGTGTCACCTTATCTTCTTCAAAACTGGCTTTGATTTGTGTCATGGCGACGGCTTGGTCTTGGTTGAGCTCATATAGGTCTTCGCCATCCATACGCTCATCGAGCACGCGATCTACCGCTTTCTCTACTTCTATAAATATTTCTTTATCAACGAGTGCCTTGATCACGCTACTGGTAACCTGAGCGCGTTCCATCAGCGCTTTTTTAGTCACATCCTTATTACCGGTTTTGAGCATGAAGAGCGTCATGACCGCGTTGCGCTGCTGGTGGGCGCGAGTCATATCGTCCAGTAGATTTTTTAGGCGTTCCTCGTCACGGTAGTGCTCATGCAGGTAAATGTATTTTTCAAGCTTGGGTTTGTAGGTATTGTAAACTTCTTCTTTGAGCAAGATGTAATTCTTGTCCAGCATGTCTCTCAGTAGTGGTAAAACAGACTTGCGATCTACAATGTCCATAACTTCTTGAACCTTGAGGGCGTTTCTATTTTCCAGCGCCTCGAGTATCAAAAATTCCTTGTCATCCAGTTCATCTTCATCGTGATTGCTTTGTTCGTTTTTCAAAACGATGGTCTCACTTTCCAGCATAAGGGATTTTGGCAAAGCCGCCCGCATGACTTGGCCCACACTACAAACGTAATAGGACGCAATCCACCGCCAGAGTTTAAGCTGGTCTTGAGTTACTATAGGCGTATCATCTACGATGAATTCAATGTCTCGTACCTCATAAGCGACGGGTTCTTCTTGATGCACGCGATCTACGATTCCCGTATAGATTTTTGATTTACCGAAGGGAACCGCCACACGCATCCCTGGCTGGATATAATCAGCCTCTGCAGGGGTGATGCTGTAGGCAAAGAACCGCTCTAACGGCAATGGCAGAATGACGTCTATAAAATGGGACATGGATACAAGTATACTAAATACTGGTAGGTTTTAAGCGCGTTCATACATGCAAATCAATCTCAATAGTAATTAATAAACTCTTACTTCTGAAATAACAATTGCTTAAACATTGCATAGGTCTAACTCCTATATTTAGCTCCTATTTTTAGCGCAAATTCCAGATGATATGATTCTAAGATTGAAATTGATGGTGATGCTATTGATGAGTTACGCTTTCGCGAAAGCGGAAACATCTCACCCACTTTCCAAATCAAACGACAGCGAAATAACTTCTGTCATTCAAGTAAAAGGACCTGTTTACGCAGAAGATATACCCGTTTCCAAAACCGCAACAGATCTCTTACAAGCCGGTCCCATGCTGGGCTATTCTGGATTCAGGGAGCTATTGATCTGGGTGCAAACCACTGAAAGTGCTCGAGTTAAAATCGCCTACCGTTCAAAAGGAATAGACGAAAGATACACGCAGCAGGTCACTACAACTCAAGAAGATTATCACATCGCAAAGCTCTTCCCTACTGATTTGGAATACGGCACTACGTATCAATATGATGTTTATATCAACGATGAGAAACTGGAATTTCCCTACAAAACTGAGTTTCAAACCCAAGAATTGTGGCAATACCGCACCGAGCCACCAGCGCTCAGTATCGCTATAGGAAGCTGTTCTTTTATAAATGAGGAGCGCGACGACCGGCCTGAACCTTATGGTGGGGGATATGAAATTTTCAACTCAATTCTGGAACAAGATCCCGATATGATGTTATGGATGGGCGATAATATGTATCTACGCACACCAGATTTCCTGACCGAAACCGGCATCGAGCATCGCTACCGTCATACACGCTCACTTCCAGAAATGCAAGCTTTACTGGCAAGTGTTCACAATTATGCCATCTGGGATGACCATGATTATGGACCTAATGATAGCGACCGTAGTTATGTAAACAAAAAGATCTCAGAACGTATTTTTAATACCTACTGGGGAAATTTCAATACAAATGCAACAGGCAAAGGCGGTATCACAAGCCATTTTGCCACGGCAGATGTGGAGTTCTTTATGCTCGATGATCGCTACCATCGTGCACCTAACCGATCTCGTGACAGGGACAAGGCCTACTTTGGCAAAGAACAACTGGACTGGTTGATCGACGCACTCACGGCGAGCAGAGCCAGTTTTAAAATCGTGGTTGCTGGTGGACAGATCGTGAGCGATGCCGCAAAATATGAGAACTATGCGACCTATCCCGGCGAAAGGGAAAAATTGCTTAAAAGATTGCACGAGGAGCGCATTTCTGGTGTGATCTTCTTAAGTGGAGACCGACATCACACGGAGATCTCACGTATGGAGCGTGAGAATGCCTACCCACTCATCGACATTACCTGCTCTCCACTTACTGCGGGTACACATGCTGCAAGAGATGAAGGGAACAGTTTTCAAGTAGAGGGCAAGACGTTTTATGAGCATAACTTTGGTATTTTGAACGTTACTGGTGATCGTAAGAATCGGCAATTGAAACTCACGATTTATGATAGTCAGGGACAAAAACAATTTGATTATCAAGTCAAAGCCAGCGAGTTGAGATATTAACTCTAGGAAACGATCTATTTACTGACAGGAATCGAGTGAGTTTTGAAGATACTTCATGACAGAGCATAGCCTGGCAGCTTATCCAGAGACCTAGATTGAATAGACGGAATGTCAGAGAAATAATGAAACGAAAACTTTAACATAGATTAAGATATCAGCTTTTAACATCTTCGTAATGCATTCTTATACGTAAGGCAAAACAATAATTTGATTTTTTTTAAAAATTTTTGCTGTAACGTAAGAGTAGTGTTTACAGTGGTTCAGGTTTTTTTGTTTAACCTTCAACTTGTAAAACAAACATTTGCTTGTAACATCTGGAGAAAAATACGACTAATATAAGGTGGCAAAAATGAATCTTACAGACTCACCTGACACAGCCTGTATGGTATAATTTTTGCTACAGTAAAATGCTGTCAAAAGCTGGCAGTTTTATTATTAATCTTAATTCATTCAATGAGACAACTCAAAATCACCAAGCAGGTTACCAATAGGGAATCTAAATCGCTGGACAAGTATCTACAGGACATTTCAAAAATCGACTTGATTACAGCCGAAGAAGAAGTGGAGCTCGCACAGCGTATCAAAAAAGGTGATCAGAGGGCCCTGGAGCGTTTAACGACAGCAAACTTACGTTTTGTGGTTTCTGTAGCTAAGCAGTACCAGAATCAAGGGCTTAAATTACCCGATCTCATCAACGAAGGAAACGCCGGACTTGTAAAGGCTGCAAAAAGATTTGATGAAACTCGCGGATTCAAATTCATATCCTACGCGGTATGGTGGATACGCCAGTCGATTCTCCAAGCACTAGCAGAGCAGTCACGTATCGTGCGACTACCGTTGAACAAAATCGGTTCGATCAACAAGATCAACAAGGCTTTTTCACACCTTGAACAATTACATGAGCGTCCACCATCACCAGAAGAACTTGCAAAGGAGCTGGACATGACCGTAAGCGACGTGAAACAATCCCTTAAAAATGCAGGTCGCCACGTGTCCATGGATGCACCGCTTAAAGAAGGGGAAACTTCAAACCTCTATGATGTTGTACGTAGTGGTGAATCACCTAATCCAGACCGTGATTTGATGCACGAGTCGCTCACCTTAGAGATCACCCGCGCACTAGAGACCTTAAGCCAGAAAGAAGCAGATGTTATTTCGCTTTATTTCGGTATCGGGAATCAACAACCCATGAGTCTTGAAGAGATAGGAGAAACATTTGACCTGACCCGCGAGCGCGTGCGCCAGATCAAGGAAAAAGGTATCAAGAGACTGCGTCAAAATTCACGCAGCAAAATTTTGAAATCATATTTGGGATAATTAAATCTCCCTATTTTTTTGATCCCCTCATCTACTTGGTGAGGGGATTTTTTTTGAGCAGAATCCAGCTCCATGCGTCTAGAGGTTGTTCACGTCATAGCTGAACGGCCTATATACAACAGATCTTTTTAATCAATCTTACCATTCTATAGAGCCTAATCTCACTACCCAACCTCTTCTCACTGCGGACCAGTACTACTAAGTTGCCTCTGATTTAATCGTGGAACAAAATAAAACTTCTGAGGAGGCTCACGCCATACTTACTCAAAAAGGCATGAAACCACAGCGAGCCGCCCACCTCAGGACTTCATTTAGAATAAGAAGAACGGCGTGGTTTATGACATGGCCGCAGAGGAAGGCAGTAATAGCAGTACCAGAGACATGCTGTTAGGCGACGCCTGGTGTCTGGGCGGTGTTTTGCAACCGTGGCTGATCTGGGTTATATATTTTGGGGTGCTATCGTGTTTGGTGGAATCCAATTTATAAAAGGAGCTATGGCCAAATCGTAACAGGATTTAGCTTTCAAGTTATATTGTTTCTTGAAAAGTAGCGAGCGGGATGTTCTCGCTTTCGCGAAAATTAGACTAAATGTGTCCATACTTAAAATTAGTACTTTAGTGGGACATGAGGGCTTTAGCATTCATTCCTTTTAATAATATTAGGCGTTCTTCTGATAATGATTAGCTCAATAATGACAATACTTCACTGGGCAGATCCAATCATAGGTCAAATTTCTGAAGCCGGATTCTTTGTTACAGGAATAATAATCTACATTTTTAAAAGGAACTGAGATTGTCTATTTTTTGAATCCATCATCATAGCCTTACAAAAATCTGCTTGATATGACTACCTTTATCGTAATACTCATCGTCTCAGGAGCTTTGATATTAGGAGCGGTTTGGGGCATTTATGGCAGACTCTCCGAGAAACTAGTGGGATTTGCTGTTTGCTCTCACCAGTACTTTTCATGACAGATTATCAAATCATTTTTCTAGGTTTTTTGATGTTATGGGGAATGGCCGTGACTGCAGATTCACCATTATTGTCTACTCAGGTAGCTCAAAGCGCCTTACCAGAAATCCGTGGAGCTGCTTTAACACTTGTAAACTGTATAGGTTTTACAATTTCTATAGTTAGCATCCAGATCATCAATTTGATGATGGATTATATAGATGTAACCCTTCTATTTACATTTCTCGCAATCGGGCCGATTCTCGGACTTTTTGCCTTATTCTACAAGAGCTGATACAGAATTTGAAATATTCAAGAAAATTCCCATTCCCATTTGATTGAACTTTCGTCGTATCTCAAGACTGTTGATGTTGTTCTCGCTTTCGCGAAAGCGTAATAGATCTTAGAAATATCATCTTGTCAATCTTTGGTACAAAACATGGTGTTCATTGAGTCTATGCAAGCAGTTCACTCTGTTTCAGCATAAAATGAAGAATTTTACGTTAATAGTTATAATGATTTACTACATCTAAGCAATTTGATATGAAAAGTTATGGTTTACTTCTTATAGTTTTAATCTCCCTACTTTCTTGCGAAGCGGATCGGGACAATTTCTCTGAATCTTTTGCAGTGGCTAATCAAGCTACCCCAGCTTCTAATTACAACGTCGAAAAACCTCAAGCTCCAGCAAATAGAAAAATTATCTGGAATGCAAATCTAGAGTTTCAGGTTGATGATGTTGATGACGCCACCCAAAATATCTCACAACTCTGTTCAAAATATGGAGCTTTTATATCACATATGGACCTCACAAGTTCCAATTATGAGGTCATGAACCGCATAACTATAAGAGTAGATGATAAAAATTTCAATAAGTTGATTAATGACATCAAGGGCACTTCAACCTTTATGCGTCGTTTTGAAATTCGCTCAAATGATGTCACAGAAGAATTTGTTGACGTAGAAAGTAGATTGAAAACCAAAAAAGAAGTCAGAGAGCGATACATCGATATACTACGCAATCGATCAGGAGAAATAAAAGATGTCATTGCTGCAGAAGACGCTATCAGAAAAATAACTGAAGAGATTGAAGCCAAAGAAGGCCGTCTAAGATATCTGCAAGATCAGGTAAGTCAGAGCACTATAAATCTTGAGATCTATCAAAAAGTTGATTTCACAGAAGAACCCGAAACTTTTGAGAAAGGTTTTTTCACAGAACTCAAAGAATCGTTACAAGTAGGTTGGGAAATCGTAATTGAAATATTCTTATTATTAGTTAAGGTATGGCCTTTAATTTTAATTGCAATAGGATTGTTAATGTGGAGACGTAAATGGTTAAGACGTAAAAAATCAAAATAAATTCTTATCCTGTAAATTATATGCGATCACTTAATTACTTTAGGGAAAAGGCTTCGCGAGCTAATTGGAATCGTTAATATAAATAATTATGTAAGGAATGTTTTCGCTTTCTCACCAGTCGCTGGGCGGAGGCGAAGTGAAACTGGACAACAAATATCAGATCTCTGACATTAAAGCCTATTGTTCAATCAGTAAAAGTGCAGGATCAGGACAATTCTCCAGATAAGCAGAACTTTCGGACTTTCTACAAACCCCAGAATAATCACCAGTCTTCCCTTGCAAATCCAACATGAGTTGAAAGTGCAGGTGCGGCGGCCAGTGAAAATTTTCATGATAGCCCCCCAGCCAAGCGAATTCTTGACCTTCTTTAACCTCTTGACCTACTTTTTTATTCTCTAGTGACTTGACGGAAAGATGGCCATAGAGACTATAAAAAACTCGGTTCTCAATTTGATGTTCTAAAATAATCACAGGTCCGTAATCGCCGTGAACTGCCAGGTTGTTGAAAGAATGAATTTTACCGTCCAAAGGCGCAAAAACAGAAGTCCCTGCCTCTGTCCAAAGATCCAATCCTAAATGAATCGTGCGCGGCTCCTCGCTTGAGAACAAGTCGCTACGACTGTACAATGAGCGCTCCTCTCCATAACCGCCGTAACCTATTTCATCATCTTTAAGCTGGTCTGAGATAAATCTTGAAAAAGCAGACTCATCATTCAAATCCAGCTGAGCCAGTTCTTGATTGTGCTTGCTTAAGTCTAGTTTGATCAACTTCTTCCCGCTCAAATCCATAACTGGAGCGGGAACGATATTATTCTGAACAAGAAATTCCTTGAACATGAATCTTCTACTATTTGATCAATTTCACGAATTCTCTAAAAACCTCTTTGTGCTTATCCATATCCAAGTCTGGGGAAAATGAGGCGCGCACGATGTAATCCTTATCAGATTCTTTTGTGGTTCCTTGAGTAGAAGTAGCTGGAACAGTCCAGTACACTCCTTTAAGCTGACCGTAGCTCACACAAAACTTACTTTCTTCAGGAATCTCATTGATCATCATATGGATCAATTTGAGATTGAGTTCTCTTTTGTAGCTCTCGCGCTCCTCTGGTGTATCTCCCTTTGTGGGCAAATCCATGGAAAATACAGAAGGGGTGAAACCTCTCGCCGCCAGCTCTTCTGAGACAAAATTGATTTTGGCTTCTGGAAGTATGTCCTCAATAAAGTTTACAAACTCTCTAGTGTTATCGTAAGCAGCTGCTATGCGATCGTTCATGGATGGCAATTGCTCGGCAAGGACATGGTATTGAAACGCCGTGGCCTCGTTATCACACAACTCTAAATGTTTTTTAAGTACTGGAGTTAATTCTTGAGCTACCTCGTTAGTGATGCAGTATCCCGCTGTGCATTTCCCACCACTGGGGAATTTAGAACCGCTGGCATAAACGATAGTGCGTACTTCAGAGAGCACCTCACCTTTTACCATAAATTGAACATTAGGGCAAAAGGTTTGATCCAAGATGAAAACTGGAGGAACAGCCTCTTCATCTGTTGCGGTGAAACGTTTTTTAGTAAGTACAGCCTCCAGTGCATCTAATTCTGGTACCTCCACTCGTGGATTTGTAGGAATCTCGGCAATGATGTAAGGTATGGCGTCTTCGTTTGCCAGTTCGCCCAGAATGCGTTGCAGACTGCTCACCATATCATTTTCCTGATCTACAGGAAGGTCGACTATTTCAACATTATCAAGGCATGCCGCCACTCTCCTAGCCTGATCATTGGTCCCACCGTAACAGTTGGGTGGTACGATAAATTTAATAGGCTTTCCTTTATAGCGAGTCTGTGCATCTTCTACCAGCCCCATCATAATCGCATACTGAATTGATAGACCACTGGATCCTAGCAAAGGTTCAGTATCTACTCCTACTATAGATTGAAGGCAGTCGATAACTTTAGATTTGTCAATTTGTAATTGATCGTAATCTACAGGTTTTGCTGATTGTCCATTGACAATGGCCTGTAGCAGATTGAGGCTGTCATGCGGCGTCATGGCTACCGTTTCTCTACGTCGCACATGCTGGATTTCAGAAATATAATCGGCGTGCAGGGACTTGTTTACGGTGAGCACACTACCTAGATCGCCATAATCAAAAACGGTAAAGTCAGCTTCATTATGTTCAGGGAGATTGTTGTGGTCTCGCTTCACTTCGACTCCGCTCAGCGACCATCGCGAAAGCGTAACAGTCACACCTTCATAGTCTTGATCTGCATCGTGCTCAGATTTAGACATCACCTCAAAATCATATCCGTAAACTGTTCTTACATTCTCAACATCAAAACAATTAGGCAAACTGTCGCTGTAGACCAAGCGTGTCGCGGTCTTCTTAAAATGATTGGCGCGTAGAATAGCAAGTATGGGCGTTATTTGCGATGCAAAGGAAATTACCTGATCTGAACCTAAATCCAGATACTTGCCGAGCATCCACTCGAGAATACTGGAAAGCTGATGCCCGAGTCTGATGTAATCGTATGCCGTAGGGAGCTTTTGTAAAGCTTCAGTACTGGTCTCATTGTTTTGATATAAATCTTCAAATTGAGATAAGAACTCACTTTTTGCGAGTGACTCATTATAAATATCTAGCCTGTGCGTGGTAATATCTCGCCAGCCTTGAGGCATATTCTGGAGTACGTTATCTATAAATTTGAAAAGGGATTCTTTTTGCATAGCATCTTTCATGAGGAACAAAAATAGGAAAGGATGACTCGTTCACCGAACCTGCGAAATGTAAATAGTTTATGGCTGATTGGCTTATCTAATGATACAATAACCGCTCTAAATATTTAACGTTTCCATAACATTTGATAGTTTAATATTGGCGCGTCAAAACGAGTATCATCTCGTAGTATTATTTAGTTGAAACTCTTTCATGCAGTCGGGCTTGCGGAATCTTTGAAGTCCATCCGTCAAGCTATCCTGGGAACAGGCAACCGATTGATCAACGCGACTTCACTTTCTAGCGTGGGCGGTAGTTTCAACTGCTACGCAAACTCGTTTTCATTCAGATTTAAGATGAACTTATCATACATGATCTGTTCAACTTCTTACATTTATTTCCTTTGAACTTCTAATCCAAAGAATGAAAACAAAATACTTTGATCTTATCGATCAAACCTATGAATTCCCACAAGAGGAATTTTCCCTAAACAGCAACAACGAGTTAGAGTTTCATGGAGTAGATCTCATGGAACTGGTTAAGGAATATGGAGCACCGCTCAAATTTACCTACCTGCCTAAAATCTCAGAGAATATTCAGCGTGCCCAAGGCTGGTTTAAAAATGCCATTCAGGAGCACAGCTATCCTGCGAGTTATAATTATTGTTACTGCACAAAAAGTTCGCACTTTAAGCATGTACTGAAAGAGGCTGTCAAAAACGGAATTCACATAGAGACCAGTAGCGCTTTTGATATTAATATCGTTCAGAATCTTTTAAAGGAAAAATTAATTGATCGAGACACCTTTATCATTTCAAATGGTTTCAAGCGCGATCAATATGTGCAGAATATTGCAAGCCTTATCAATGGTGGACATGAGAAGTGCATTCCTATCATAGATAACTATGAAGAGTTGAATCTGTTGCAGGAATCTATAAATGAAGACTTTAACATAGGAATAAGAATCGCTAGTGAGGAAGAACCCAAGTTTGAATTCTACACTTCTCGCTTGGGAATAGGGTACAAAAATATTGTTCCTTTCTATAAGGCTCAGATAGCCGATAATCCACAGGTAAAGCTCAAGATGCTTCATTTCTTTATCAATACAGGTATACGCGATACTGCCTATTACTGGAATGAGTTGATGAAGTGCCTTAAAGTGTACATCGCTCTCAAAAAAGTTTGTCCAAGTTTAGATAGCTTAAACATAGGAGGCGGTTTCCCTATAAAGAATTCATTGGTTTTTGACTATGATTATCAGTACATGGTATCTGAAATCGTCTTGCAAATCAAAAACGCTTGTGAAGAGGCAGAGGTCGATCCTCCTAATCTTTTTACGGAATTCGGCAGTTTTACCGTGGGGGAAAGCGGTGGAGCGATCTATGAAATCCTTTATCAAAAGCAACAAAACGATCGGGAAAAGTGGAATATGATCAACTCCTCGTTCATCACTACCCTACCCGATACCTGGGCGATCAGCAAGCGCTTCATCATGCTGGCGATCAATCGCTGGAAAGATGAGTACGAGCGCGTTTTGCTGGGTGGATTAACTTGTGACAGCGACGATTATTACAACAGCGAGCAACACATGAATGCGATCTACCTCCCTAAATACAGAAAGGAGAAACCACTGTACATCGGTTTTTTCAATACGGGAGCGTACCAAGAAACCATAGGTGGTTACGGTGGTTTGCAGCATTGCCTGATTCCACAGCCCAAACATCTTTTGATAGACCGCGATGCAGATGGCAATATCACCACGCGCATTTTTAGACCTCAACAAACCTCAGACCAGTTCATGCAACTGCTGGGCTACCAATAATTTTACATCAATTAAAACCTTTCATTTATCATGAAAAATCAAAAAACTTTTGCTGGTATCGAGCAAGAGTATGCGGGTCTCGCTTTCGCGAAAGCGGTACTCATACCAGTACCCTACGACGGAACCAGCACCTGGGGCAAAGGAGCAGATAAAGGTCCAGAAGCCTTTCTTGAAGCCGCAGAAAACATGGAACTCTACGACATCGAGACCGATAGCGAAGTGTATAAAGTAGGCATTCATTTAACCGAAGAAATTGCTGTTCAAACTGATCCTGAAGACGTGGTGAACGCCGTGGAAGAGGCTTATAAAACTTATCTCGAGCGCAAGAAATTTGTGACCATGGTAGGTGGAGAACACAGTGTTTCCATAGGTGCGATACGCGCTATGAACGCGCATTATGATGATCTTACCGTTTTGCAGATCGACGCTCATGCAGACTTGCGCAAGAGCTATCTAGGAACTTCTTACAATCATGCGTGCGCGCTTTATGAAGCAAATGAAACCACAAATTTGATTCAGGTAGGGATACGCAGCATGGATGTGAAAGAAACGACAGTGATGAACCGCGATCAGGTTTTTATGGCTCATGAAATTGCCATTGATGACAACTGGATGGATTCTGCAATAGATATGATGACAGATGATGTCTACATCACATTTGATTTAGACGCTTTTGACCCATCCATTTTACCAGCGACAGGAACTCCAGAACCGGGCGGTTTGCAATGGTACGAGACGCTGGAATTTTTGAAGCGCGTTTTTGAGGAGCGCAACGTAGTAGGTTTTGACATCGTGGAATTATGTCCAGTAGGCGATTACAAATCATCTGCCTTTACTGCGGCAAAATTGTATTACAAAATGCTTAGCTACAAATTTCTAGATCAGGAAATAGAAATAGACGAGGACGACCAAACAAAATCAAAATCCAAACAGAAAAATAACTTTGAAGAAGATGACTACTAACAAACCTATTACTGACTTTATTGAAAAATACTTTTTGCATTTCAACGCAGCCAGTCTGGTTGACGCTGCAAAAGGTTATGAAAAACAACTCGCTGATGGCGGTAAGATGCTGGTTTCCCTAGCAGGCGCTATGAGTACCGCGGAACTTGGGAAGATATTTGCCGAGATGATACGTCAGGATAAAGTACATATCGTTTCTTGTACAGGAGCTAACCTAGAAGAAGATGTCATGAACCTCGTGGCACACTCGCACTATAAACGCATTCCTAACTACCGTGATTTGACTCCGCAAGAGGAATGGGAACTGCTTGAAAAAGGATTGAACCGAGTAACCGATACTTGTATTCCTGAAGAAGAGGCATTCCGTCGTTTACAGGAGCATATTTTCAAGCTTTGGAAAGAAGCAGAGGAAGCTGGTGAGCGCTATTTCCCTCATGAATTCATGTATAAAATGCTGCTGTCAGGCGTACTGGAAGAATACTACGAGATCGACATTAAAAACAGCTGGATGTATGCTGCCGCGAAAGCAAACTTGCCTATGGTCGTTCCTGGTTGGGAAGATTCTACCATGGGAAATATTTTTGCCAGCTATGTTTTGAAAGGCGAGCTTAAAGCGAGTACGGTAAAATCGGGTATTGAGTACATGACCTTCCTTGCCGACTGGTACACCGATAACAGCGAGAACGGCATAGGTTTCTTTCAAATCGGCGGTGGAATAGCAGGAGATTTCCCGATCTGCGTCGTGCCTATGCTCTATCAAGATATGGAACGTACAGATACACCATTTTGGAATTACTTCTGCCAGATCAGCGATTCTACAACCAGTTATGGATCTTATTCAGGAGCGGTTCCCAATGAAAAAATCACCTGGGGTAAACTGGATATCAAAACGCCCAAATTCATTATCGAGAGCGACGCGACGATCGTAGCGCCATTGGTTTTTGCTTACCTATTAGAAATGTGACCGGTAGCAAGTTGCAGTAAGCAGGCGCAGTAGGCAGTTTTCATAAAAGTGGCAGTTGGCATTCGCAGTTTGCAGTTCTTTTATTGAATTTAAGGAAAGTAATTATTGAGAAAAGACAGAGTATACTGATACTGCATACCGCTACTGAACACTGAAAACTGTAATTGCGTACTTGAAACTGTTATTTAAACTGAATCAAACAAATTAAATTGCTGATAACTAGAATATGTCTGAAATTAAGGAGACTGTAGAAAAGATCGACAACCTGTCGATTGAATACCTCACCGAAGCTGATTATGAGGAGTTCAAGGAAGCCATGATCGCCTCCTATCCTGATCAGAAAGATAATTATTGGCTCAAATCAGAACTAAATAAACTTTGCAAAAAGTTTCCTGAGGGACAAGTGGTGCTCAAAGTTAACGACGTGGTCGTGGCTGGTTCACTCTCCATCATCGTGAATTATGAGGACTTTAGCGGCCAGTATACCTACGAGCAAGTAACCGGCAATTTTCAGTTTACCACACACGATGCTAAGGGCGACGTGCTTTACGGAATCGAGATTTTTATACGTCCTGAGTATCGCGGTATGCGACTGGGTCGCCGTTTGTACGATTACCGCAAGGAATTGTGCGAGAAATTAAATTTGAGAGGTATCGCATTTGGCGGGAGGATTCCTGGTTATCACGCTTTCGCGAAAGCGATGACACCCAAAGAATACATAGAAAAAGTCAAGCACCGAGAAATCAGCGATCCTGTGCTCAATTTTCAGCTTTCCAATGATTTTCACGTATCACGCGTGCTGAAAAACTATCTGGATGGCGATAAGCAATCTCAGGAATATGCCGTGTTGCTCGAGTGGGATAATATCTATTATACCAAGGTCGAGGAAAGCACCATTACGCGTAAAAGCACCGTGCGTTTAGGACTGGTACAATGGCAGATGCGCCCCTACAAAAATTTTGATGAGCTCATGCAGCAAGCGGAATATTTTGTGGACTCGCTCGCTGCCTATCATGCCGACTTTGCCCTGTTTCCAGAATATTTCAATGCACCTCTGATGGCTGCTTATAACGATCAGTCGGTGCCTGATGCCATACGATCGCTGGCAAAGTACACGGTACAGATCAGGGAACGGTTTTCAGAGCTTGCTATTCAATACAATATCAATATTGTCACCGGCTCCATGCCAGAGATTATAGATGGGCAGTTGTACAACATAGGCAATTTGTGTCATCGGGATGGAAGTATAGATCGGTACGAGAAAATCCATGTCACACCTGACGAGGAAAAAGTTTGGGGGTTGAAAGGTGGCGACACCATAAGAACCTTTGATACAGACTGCGGGAAAATAGGAATCTTGATCTGCTACGATAGTGAATTTCCTGAATTGTCGAGAATGCTGGCACAAGAAGGTATGACCATGCTTTTTGTTCCATTTTTTACCGATACTCAAAATGCTTACGCGAGAGTTCGTTTATGCTCTCAGGCACGAGCAGTAGAAAATGAGTGTTATGTTGCGATAGCCGGAAGTATAGGTAATCTACCCCAGGTAGAAAATATGGACATTAGCTATGCGCAGAGTGCGGTGTTTACCCCTTGTGATTTTGCTTTCCCATCAAACGGTATTAAAGCAGAGGCTACCGCAAACACAGAAATGATCCTCGTGGCAGATGTTGATCTGGATCTATTAAAGGAATTGCATAATTACGGGTCAGTTAAAAACCTTAAAGATCGTAGGACAGATCTTTATGATCTAAGAAAGATGTAGTTCGGAGTTTTGTCAATTTGAGTCATTCCACTTTGAGGCTTGTCACTTCGAGTGGATTTTATATCGACGCTAGGAGACGTAAAATCTGTATCGAGAAGTTTGAGCTTCTCGATTTCTAATGTTCTCGATACAATTTCTCGTTGCCTCGAAATCACTCGAACTGACAGACTTTGTTAAAATGCAGAGGTCACTTCGAGTGGTTCCAATAGCTATCGGAATGATGGAACGGCGAGTGACCCAAATCTGTATCGAGAAGTATTGATATCTCGATCTAAAAATTCTCGATACGATTTTTACTCGCACAACTCGTAAAAATCACTCGAACTGACAATTATGCTGACTTAGATATCAGAACTTTAAAAAATGTCACTTCGAGTGAATTTTTGACCGACGAAGGAGGTCATAAATTTGTATCGAGAAGTTCGGACATCTCGATTTCTAACGTTCTCGATACAATTTCTCGTTACCTCGAAATCACTCGAACTGACAAACCATGTTAATGTAAAGATGTCACTTCGAGTGATTCCGATAGCTATCGGAATGATGGAACGGCGAGTGACCCAAATCTTTATCGAGAAGTATTGATATCTCGATCTAGAAAGTTCTCAATACGATTTTTACTCGCACAACTCGTAAAAATCACTCGAACTGACAATTATGCTGACTTAGATATCAGAACTTTAAAAAATGTCACTTCGAGTGAATTTTTGGTTGACCATAGGAAGCCGAAAATTTGTATCGAGAAGTATTGATAGCTCGATCTAGAGAGTTCTCGATACGATTTTCACTCGCACGACTCGTAAAAATCACTCGAACTGACAGCGCATGTCACTTTGAGTGAATTTATTCGAGCGGTTTAGCGAGGATAAGTTTATATCGAGAAGCGATCAGCTACGTCTTAAACTTCTTCTTAGCTAAATTGGGAAGCTTATGATATTCACCATCGATCAGAGCTTTCTTCTTGGCTTGAGACCATTTCTTGATTCGTTTCTCAGTTTCTATGGCTTGCTCAACATTTGCGAATGAACAATAATATTCTAAACTGACGGGTAATCGGGTTGAGGTATAACTACCGAAATATTCACCTGATTCATGCTTTTCCAACCGTTTCCAAAGTTCAGAAGTGATACCGGTGTAATAGGTATCATCAGAACATTTTAAAATATAAACATAATAGATCATTACCATAAAAATAATTAATTCTGAAAGGTTCTCGATACAATTTCTCGTTACCTCGAAATCACTCGAACTGACAAACCATGTTAATGTAAAGATGTCACTTCGAGTGGTTTCGATAGCTATCGGAATGATGGAACGGCGAGTGACCCAAATCTGTATCGAGAAGTATTGATATCTCGATCTAGAAAGTTCTCGATACGATTTTTACTCGCACAACTCGTAAAAATCACTCGAACTGACAATTATGATGACTTAGATATCAAAACTTTGAAAAATGTCACTTCGAGTGAATTTTTGACCGACGAGGGAGGTCATAAATTTGTATCGAGAAGGTTGGGTATCTCGATTTCTAACGTTCTCGATGCAATTTCTCGTTCCTCGAAATCACTCGAACTGACACAAAGTTGTATTCTCTAGCCTAATGAATTCAAGTGAACATAATGCTAATTGTACTAACAAATCACATCAAAAAGTAAGAATTATCTACATTTAGCACTTGATCAAAAAACAATACTCATGAAAAAACTATTATTTACTCTTGCTTCAGCGGTGATGTTATTAAGCTGTGGCGATGACCAAAAAAAAGATCTTTCAGCGCAATTTGACGAATTACAAAAACAACACGATAGCATCGAGCAGATGCATTCAAATTTCAAATCTACACACTCTGCAATGTCTCAACGTCACGACGAGTTCAAGGCTGAACTTGCAGGTATGACTGTTGAAGATTCTACCATGCTCGCTGACGTTGCAAAACACGAAGTGCTCTTGAAAAAGCATGAAGCCATGTTAGAGGGCCATGATGAGCTTTTTGCAGCACACAAAGATTTGAAACAAGGCTTCGGTGAGAAATCATCTGTTGAAATGAAAGCTCAAATTGAGGAAATGAAAAAAACGCATGACCAGCTCAAAACCGAGCACAGCAAAATGGAGGAAGAACACCAGATGATGGAGCAAGAACACGACGAGATCGTTAAGAAAATGCTCGCTGAGGACGTAGAGCCTGAAGTGGAGGAGTAATCACTTGGTAAAATAAAACATCAAGCTTCAAATTGAGCGAATTCTTAGAGAAGCGCTTAGTCTGAGGCTTTTTTATGTAGTAGGCTCAAACTCCAGCTCACAATCCTTTATCCTGACTTAAATTTGAACTTCATGGAAGAATTAATCAGAACATATTACGCCTCTCAATTTGAGCCTGAATTAGTAAAAGAAATAAGCAATGTAGGAACACTTGTAGAAGTTAGTGAGGGAGACGACCTTATCAAACCTGGTCAGTTCATAAAGTCTATGCCACTTCTACTGGAAGGAAGCATCAAGATTCTCAGACCTGATGCTGATGGTAATGAGCTCCTACTCTATCATCTCGAGCGTGGTGATACTTGCGCGATGACCATGACCTGCTGTATGGGAAACACTAAAAGTGAAATTCACGCCGTGGCAGAAACAAATTCCAAATTGCTCATGATCCCAATTGGAAAAATGGAGGAATGGTCCAGTCGCTTCAAGACATGGCGCAATTTTGTTTTCTCCAGCTATCACGAGCGCATGATGGAGCTGCTGGATAGCATTGACAATATAGCCTTCAATAATATGGATGACAGGCTGAACCGTTACCTCAAGGACAAGATGAAAATCCTGAACAGCAGGCACATTCACACGACACATAGACAAATAGCAGATGATCTACACACCAGCCGTGTGGTTATATCCAGACTTCTTAA
The DNA here is from genome assembly GCF_002117125.1 of Nonlabens spongiae. Classification (NCBI taxonomy): domain Bacteria; kingdom Pseudomonadati; phylum Bacteroidota; class Flavobacteriia; order Flavobacteriales; family Flavobacteriaceae; genus Nonlabens; species Nonlabens spongiae. The sequence goes on along the minus strand of NZ_CP019344.1, from coordinate 362,434 downwards.
AAAAATGGAAAACGAAGGCGAGATTGCTCTCCATCGCAGATTTATTGAGGTCCTGTAACTAGTGTTACCAAAACACACCTCCTCAACATGGTAGTTTTGCTCAAGTAAACGTGAGAACCATGGAATTGATTGAAATTTTAGGTTACGTTGGTGCCTTGGTAATCGGTCTGGTCTTAGGACTTATAGGCGGCGGTGGCTCCATTCTAACCGTACCCATTTTAGTTTATGCGCTAGGACTCAATCCTGTTTTGGCTACCGCCTACTCTCTTTTTGTAGTGGGATCCACCGCTCTCATTGGCGCTGTTCGCAATATGTTCAAGGGCATGGTTGACTTTAGAACTGCCCTTGTTTTTGCTGTTCCAGCCTTTATAGCAGTTTATCTGACTAGGGCGTACATGATTCCTGCTATTCCTGAGGTGTTGTTTGAGTTTCGCTTTCGCGAAAGCGAAATTACAATTACAAAGAACCTAGCCATCATGCTATTCTTTGCGGTTATCATGTTGCTGGCATCGGTTTCCATGATAAGAAACAAACGAAAGGAAACTGATGTGGAAACGGAAGTGAGTTACAATTACCCTCTGATTGTTGTGGAGGGTGCAGTTGTGGGTACGCTTACAGGTATCGTGGGTGCCGGCGGCGGTTTTCTTATTATTCCCGCGCTGGTGCTACTGGCTAAACTACCCATGAAAAAGGCCGTAGCCACTTCCCTACTCATCATTGCTATCAAATCGCTGATCGGGTTTATAGGTGATGTTCAGAATCTAGAGATCGATTGGAGTTTCTTGACGGTATTTTCAGGACTTTCTATTATCGGAATATTTATTGGAATATGGTTGAATAAATTCGTGGACGGTAAGAAATTAAAAAAAGGTTTTGGGTGGTTTGTACTAGTCATGGGAATTTATATCATTTATCAAGAACTGACCAGTTAAATATAAATAGAAATGCTTAACCAATATAAAGTTGCGAGACCGCCTCATTTTAATCACATTATGAAACACATTATTTTAATCATGGCATTTTTTAGTTTTATAAATACAGTGAGAGGACAATCTAGCGAGCACATCACAATTGTGGGGTTCAATACCTTTCAAAAAGCTGTAGCTCAAGAAAACGTTCAAATAGTTGATGTACGTACCCCAGAAGAATTTGAAGAAGGAACGATAGGAAAAGCAGTCAACATCGACTTCTTTGACAAAGAAAATTTCAAATCTGAGTTTTTAAAATTTGATAAAACAAAGCCCATTTATATATTTTGCAGATCAGGTAATCGCAGTCAGAAAGCGGCACATCGACTTGTAGATATGGGATTTGAAAATGTCATTGATTTAGAAGGCGGTTACCTGAACTGGGTAGCAAAAGAAGAGTAAGAACACATTTATGATCGAGAAATATCTTGATATTATCGCTGATTCATTTACGGGTTACTGGAACTATCTGGTTTCAGAAATCAGTAATCCAACGTGGACTAATTATTTTTACTGGTTGTTAGGTCTATCCACTTTAGTGTTTGCCCTCGAGATCATTATCCCCTGGCGCAAGAAGCAACCGGTTTTGAGAAAGGGATTTTGGCTGGATGCTTTTTATATACTCTTTAATTTCTTTTTGTTCTCACTCATTGCTTACAATGCGCTGTCTAACGTAGGCGTGGAATTGTTCAATGATTTTCTAGGATTGATTGGCATTGAAAACATTGTGGCAATCAAGGTTGACACTTTACCGGTTTGGACGCAATTACTTATCATGTTTTTCATCGCCGATTTTGTACAATGGAACGTACACAGAATGCTCCATCGCGTACCGTGGTTATGGAACTTTCATAAAGTCCATCATAGTGTTAAACAAATGGGGTTTGCGGCACAATTCCGTTTTCATTTTATGGAAACCATTGTTTATAAAACGATCCAATATATACCCCTTGCGATGATAGGTTTTGGGATTGAACAATTTTTTGTGGTTCACATGTTTGCAGTTTTTGTGGGACATCTCAATCATGCTAACCTAGATTGGAGCTATGGAAAGTTGGGTTACATTTTCAACAACCCCAAAATGCACATATGGCATCACAGTAAAGAACTTCCAGAACAGCATCCCTACGGAATGAATTTTGGGCTGACGCTCAGCATTTGGGATTATATTTTTGGAACCGCCTACATTCCCAAAAGTGGGCGCGATATCGAGATAGGTTTCCATGGAGATGAAGATTTCCCTGATGATTTTGGAAACCAAGTCGTCTATCCTTTCAAGAACAGAAAAAATAGATTTAAATGAATTAATTACTTCATTTAAAGGATTCTGATTTTAAATAAGCTGTACAACTATAAGATATTCATAGAGTTTTTATCATAATAATCGTGAGATTATCTTGAAACAAACATTATGAAACGATTACTCATTGGTATTATTCTGGTTTCGAGCTTCCACACATTTGCACAGCAAGATTTTAACCTTCAACATGACAAAAATGTTCCTAATGTCAAAAACGTCAATTCGGTTTCTCAAGAAATTCAGCCCAGGCTTTACAATCTTATCGCTTTATAACAGAATGTGCAACAGACTCATTGAAATCTCAGAGGTCCTCAGTTTGAAAGTTTGCATGAATTGCTCAAAGACTTTTACGGAGATCTGGGCGCTAAAATTGATTTGCTCGCAGAGCGTAATCTCGCTTTGGGAAAACCCTCTGACGGTAGACCAAATTCAGTCGCCGCAAACGCCGGTATTCCAGCCGCCCCTACTGGTTTCCAAAAAGATCATGATGTCATTATAACCCTCACCCTTCAAGTGCTTACGGTTTCTAACAACTTAGAGAAAAGTATAGAAGCTGTGGGAAGCGATGAAGTAGTTACTCAAGATTTACTTATAGATATTAGAGCGACGGTAGATTTATACCTCTGGAAGTCGCGGTCATGTTCTTATGATTTATAATTCATTAAAACTTGAAAAAATGCCTATTGTCTTCAACAGGCATTTTTTTAGCAATAAAATCATTTCACTCAGCAAAAAGTCAAGAACAATACGTTTAAAGATCTTTAGCTTTGTAACCTATTTTGAATAATTTGGCCCAGCAAAATCTTCTGTTTATAGCGTTCCTTACCTGTCTCTGCAGTTCATTGCTCTTTGGACAGAAAACGGTTTTTCATCATTTTTCTAAATCAGATGAGCTACCAGACACTACCTTCTATGACATCGTAGAAGATGATCAGTTGAATATATGGCTGGCATCAGATAGTGGCCTTTATCGTTATATTGGTGCTGATTTCATTTTAATCTCTCATCCTGAACAACGCGGTGATGCGGTATTTAATCTTAAAATAGACCATGAAGGAATACTATGGTTCAACAATTTATACGGACAGATTTTCAAGGTTCAAAACCAGAAAATGGAATTGTTTTATGATGCACATGAGTTAACAAACGGGCAATTAGTTCCCTTCAGTGTTCATAAGGATAAAGTAATCATCTACAACAGATCGGGTGGAATTTATCAAATTTCAAAAAACTCTAAAGAGAAAACCCTTAAAGGCAAGGACAGAGTACTTACTATGACCTCAAGAGGAGAGGAAATATGGCATTTAGACATACCTGTAAATGGATCAAATGATGAACTTCACAAAATTATTTTGGAATCAAATAATGAATCTAAGATGGTTAGCGAATTTTACCGTAAAGATGTCGTAGCTCCATCTTTATTTGAAGTAAAGAACAGTATTTTCTTGACTTATAAAGTGGAAGGTGTTACTAAGCTTTTTAGCATAGAAAAAGATCAAACTTTAAATGAAATAGCACTTCCAGAACCAGTTCAAAAATTAAAACTTTACAATATAAAGGGTTATCAAAATGAACTATGGCTATGTACTAGTGATGGAATATGGATCCTCACCAAGAAAGCAGATTCATTAAAAGCTGTAGAGCACTTGCTAGAATCCCAGCCTATCTCAGAAGTAATAACAGATTTCAATAATAATCACTGGGCGACCACTCTGGACAATGGAATTTTTGTCATTCTAAACAAAGAAGTTACACGCAAACCCCTACCTGAAGAAAAGCAAAAAATATCTGCGGTGTGCAAAGTAGGGAATAATCACTTTGCCGTGGGAACTGATGTAGGTATACTTTATTTATATAATAGAGATCTCTCAATTGCACATAAGTTTAATCTTAACGATGAGAGTATCGTTAACTATCTCTACCACGATAGCGCTACCCACACATTATTCATCAGCTCCTCAAATAATTATTCCTACCAGTTAGATCTCAAGTCATACAGTCTCAAACCCTTAAAATCTTTACTCAATTCAGCAAAAAGCATCGAGCGACTAAACGATGATTATCTCTTCTATGGAAATTTTAAAGAGGCTTTACTATATGATGCACGCTTTAGCAAGAACAATTCTGTCCTAATCAGAAAAAATCGGGTAAAAGATGCTTTAACCATCGGTCAGAATAAGCTTTTGATATCCTTCGTAGATGGGTTGTATTTGTACGATTTCCCCTCTTCAACATTGGAAGAAGTAAATTATATGGATCAAACCATATTTGCTACCTCATTAAGTAAAATTGATAACGAGGTTTGGATAAGTACTAAGGGAAACACAATCTTGAAAAGTTCAATAATTGATGGTAAGTTACGCTTTCGCGAAAGCGTAAACCTTAAAATTTCCAGCGGTGGTAAACGAGCATCAACCACACTAACGGAGCTTAAAATAGATCAACAATTTCTATGGATGCTCAATGAAGGAGTAATCACTCGATACAACCTGACCGATGATTCTGTACAGGAGTTCAATGGTCAGATGGGCATGAGTGAATTGATAAATGATTATCTACTCTTTGATGATGTCACGATAGCGACTTCAAATCAAGCAGTCTATCACATTCCTAAAAATACATTTACCAAGACGCTTAAAACGGCACCTATAAAGATTACAAACGTAAAAGTTAACGATCAAATCCAAGAGTTACGGAATAGCTATAGCCTCGAGCACGATAGAAATGATCTCACGATTTCCTTCAATTCTAATGGTTTTAAATCTCGAGAGTATGTAATCTATGAGTATAAGCTTGATCAGAACAATCAAGAATGGAGATCTGTACCTCAAGGGAATACTCAGATAGGATTTGCAAGTCTCTCACCAGGTACTTATACCTTTAAACTGAGAGGTAAAAATCTTAAATCAAACGATTATGAGTTTACAGAGCCTGTTGTATTCACGATAGAACCACCGTTTTGGCAAACCTCGTGGTTTTATGTCTTGATTGCCTTGGGAATCGCTGGAACCACCTATTGTGTATTGAAACAATTACAAAACAGAAAGAACAAACAGCGCCAGATCGAGGTGGATCGATTGCTGCTGGAGAAGAAAATGACCAGCCTAAAGCTTGAGAATATACGATCTCAGATGAACCCTCATTTTGTTTTCAATTCACTCAACTCCATCCAGGATTTCATCATATCAAATGAAAAAGAGCTGGCTAGTGATTACCTAGTTAAATTCAGTAGGCTTATAAGAATGTATTTAGACTATAGCCAACAAGATGAAATCACGCTAAGCCAAGAAATCACTGCCTTAAAACTCTATCTTGAACTAGAGAAAATGAGATTTGATGATGAATTGGACTATTTTATAAACATCGATGATAAAATAGATACTGCAAGGGTCAAAATACCTTCCCTACTCGTACAACCCTATGTAGAAAATGCGCTCAAACATGGTTTGATGCATAAACCAGGCAATCGAGTACTATCAATAAATTGTAGTCTGAATCAGAATGAGTCCTTACTCCACATTGTGATTGAGGATAATGGGATAGGTAGAGAACGATCTACGCTCCTCAATAAAAATAGAGGTCGATCGCACGTATCATTTGCAACTTCTATAAACAATGAGCGAGCTGCATTATACAAAGAACAACTGAACAGAACAGTAGATATAAAAATTGAAGATCTATATAATCAGCAATGTGCCGCTGGAACTAAGGTTACGATCATTCTGCCAATTAATTGACCGTCTATGAAAACTATAATTATTGATGATGAAAAAAGAGCCAGGCATCTGCTAAATACGCTCGTACACGAGCATATTCCTGAAATTGAAATAACAGGAGAAGCCGCAAACCTTTTAGATGGTGTGTCTCTTATCAAAACTCAGCAACCCGATCTTGTTTTCCTAGATATTGAGATGCCTGGAGAGACTGGACTGGAAATAGTGAACTATTTTGATGAAAACGAGATGAATTTCCAGATCATCTTTGTGACTGCATATAATCAGTATGCTATTGATGCATTTAGGATGAATGCGGTGGACTACATCTTGAAACCTATCGATACAGGTGAATTGAAGTCCGCTTTCGCGAAAGCGAAACAACAAAAATCCTCTCAACAGATAAGTCAGCAAATCGAGCGTTTGAGACAATCCGTACAGCAGCTCTCCATGGACAAAATCGTAATGGAAATACCCAGAGGCTATCTATTTACCTCGCACAATGACATCATTTATTTTGAGGCAGATGGGATGTATACAAACGTCTACATGACTGATGGAAAACGCAACGTGATCTGCAAACCCTTGAAGCATTTTGTGGAACAGTTACAAGAGAATAAACTATTTTTCAAATGCCATAGATCGTATTTGATCAATCTCAAACATATAAGTGAACTGGTCAAACATGATGGTGACTATATCATTATGGGAAATAAAAAACAAATTCCTATCTCAAAGTCTAATCGCGATCAATTCCTTAAAGTAATTGAAGAGACCTTTTTGTAATCCATTCAGAAAAAAACAAGGTACTTACAGAAAATCATAGTTAAAGAGCCTTGACATATAAACTTCATTTGCAGTATCTAAATTATATTTCAAGATACGATGAACAAAAAATTACTTTATCTCATAGTAGGTGTTGTCGCCAGCTATAGCAGTCTAAATGCTCAGAATGTCAATATTCCTGACGCTAATTTTAAGAATTATCTAGTCAATAATACAGCGATTAATACAGATGGTAATTCAGAAATATCAGTAGCTGAGGCAACAGCGTTTACTGGTGAAATATTAGTAAATGGATTATCAATTTCAGACTTAACTGGTATTGAAGCCTTTGTAAATATTACCAGATTAGATTGTTATAACAACAATTTAACTACTATAGATGTTTCTAATAACCTAGCATTAACGCGTCTACACTGTAGTGATAACCAAATTACAAGTTTAGATATTAGTGTAAATACATTGATTAATGATATTCAATGTCATAATAATGGTGTATTGGATCAATTAAACATAGCTAACGGTAATAACAGTAATATCGTTTGGATGAAGGCTTATGGAAATAGTTTATCCTGTATTCAAATAGATCCTAATTTTACACCACCTAACGATGTAGGTGTATTTAGTCAAGGCTGGACCAAAGGTAATACCGCAATTTATGGCGAGGATTGTGTTGCACTTAATCAAGTAGTAAACATTCCTGATGCTAATTTTAAAAACTTTTTAGTAAGTGATAACAATATCAATCTAAATGGAGATACTGAAATAACGATGGCAGAAGCTCAAGCTACTACAGAGTTAATTATGAACGGTATAGGTATTGCAGACTTGACAGGAATCGAAGCTTTTACTAACTTGACACGTCTAGATGTGCCTAACAATAGCTTAACTACTATTGACGTGAGTAACAACTTATCTTTAACACGTTTGCATGTTGGTTTCAATGATTTATCGAGACTAGATATCAGATTAAATACCAGTATCGACGAACTATTGTGTTATGATAATAACTCATTAGATACTTTGTTAATTTCTAATGGAAATAATAGCAATTTCGTTTATATGAAAGCTTTCAACAATCCGCGTTTAACGTGTATACAGGTAGATGCTGGATATTCACCACCGTCAAATAGCGGACAGTTTAATCCAGGATGGACTATAGATAATCAAACAAGTTTTAGTGAAAACTGTATACCAACGGTATATTATGTAAACGCAAATGCAACAGGAGCTAATGATGGAAGCTCGTGGACAGATGCATTTACAAGCGTAACAGACGCTTTAGCACTTACTAGTTTAAATGATGCTGTCTGGGTAGCACGAGGAACTTATACGTTAATAGATAGGAATACTCCAATTGCTGTTAGCACTGATGAAGTAAATATCATCGGTGGTTTTGCAGGAACAGAAACAACTGTAGCAGATAGGGACTTAACCTCTATTCACACTACAAATGCAACCATTTTTACTGGTGATATAAATGGTGATGATATAGCAGGAGATTTCTCATCAAATAAAAGTGATAATGCTGAACGATTGTTTGAATTAAGAGCCAGTAACGTCACTTTTGATGGAATCATATTTGAAAACATCTACGACACATCCCAATCAGGGGGCGTAGAAGAAAACGGTGTAATATTCATACCGAACAGTTTGAACTCAAATAACTTAAAAATTAAAAACTCTGTATTCAGAAATAATTATTCAAACGGTTATTTGCTAAAAATGAGAAAGTTTAATCAAGGATTACTTATTGAAAATACTCAGTTTATCAATAATACCATAGTTGACATGGGGTTAGTGTTTATTCAATCTGATGATACCAACCGTTACATTTTTACACGTTGGGCAAATGTTCTAGTAGCCGATAACGATATCAATCTTGCAGCACTTGATATTAACCGTGAAGATTTCAGAAATGGTAATACGTTAGATGTAGTGATTAATAACAGTACGTTTATTAATAATGACTACAATAATACTTATGGTAATTCTATTACGGCCTCAGGTAATAGAGACGTAAACCTTTATATCAATAACTCTGTTTTCTGGCAGAATACCATTAATAGTGCAGCAGCAACCAGAGATATCTCTAATGGAACGACTGCTACATACGATGTATTTATAAGAAACTCTATTTTAAAAGTATCATCAAACGCTGGAACTTCTGGAACTTTCAATACAACAAACGTAACGACCCTAGATCCAGCAACAGATAACTTAAATTTAAGTACGGATTACAAACCTACATCTGCCTCAACTTTTATTATTGATCAGGGAGATAACGCTTATTATGACGTCGCTTTATTTGGAGATTCAGATTTGTCTGGTAATGATCGAGTAGTTAATACTACGATAGATTTAGGGGCTTATGAATATAATTCTACATTAGGATTAAGTGATGAAACTTACGTACCTGAATTCAAGTTATACCCTAACCCTGCAACAGACATCGTTTACTTTTCTTCAGTAGAAGATATCAAGTCTGTTCAAATCTATACTCTTAATGGAAAGGCGTTGAATTTGCCGTCAGCAATAAATAACTCTATAGATGTCAGCTCTTTAAAGCAAGGAATATATCTTGTAAAATGCGCAGTTAACGAGAAATTTGTTACCCAGAAGCTTGTTATCAAGTAAAATCAACGCATTCATTCTGAATTTGATCATTAAAACGAAGGCGCCCTGAAAGGGGCGCTTTCTTCGTTAAGTTATTTGTAAAGTTGTTGATCTCCCTTGACTGAAAGTCAGTTTATACCGAGCTTGCCGAGGTACGGAAGTGTTATTCCCATAACTTTAGCAAAAACTATAGCATGAAATCCATCAGAATTCTCGCCGCTGCCTTGTTGCTGGTAGCCTGCAACAATAAGCTCAAGGTCGATGAGGAGACTAAAGAAGAGATAGCAGACAATGGAACAACAACGGTCCAAACCACCGTGGGACCGCTTATGTTGGCTGCTCCATTTGCCACAGAATCGGTTACGAAACGTAGCGAGGTGATAGGATGGAAAGAAGGTGAAATGCCCATAGTTCCCGCCGGTTTCAAAGTCAATAGTTTTGCAGATAGTCTAGAACATCCCAGATGGACGTATCTCGCTCCTAATGGAGATTACTTCGTCGCAGAATCCAATACCCGGGACAGCGCAAACCGCATAAGTCTTTTACGGGATACTAATGGTGACGGTACGGTAGATACAACCATGGTTTTTAAGGAAGGTCTAAACCAGCCTTTTGGTATGCTGGTGCTTGACAACTGGTTTTATATCGCAAATACAGGCGGATTGTATCGATACAAATACAATGAAGGCGATACTCAATTAAAAGGCGATGGCGAGCTGATCATGAAGCTGAGCGAGAGTGGTTATAACAACCACTGGACGAAAAATGTAATTGCAAATGAAGACGGCAGCAAGTTATACGTAAGCGTAGGAAGCGCCAGTAACGTAGGCGAGCAAGGCATGGAAAAAGAAGAAGGCCGTGCACTAATTTTTGAAATCAACCCTGATGGTAGCGGTAAACGCGTTTACGCATCTGGATTGCGTAATCCCGTAGGAATGGACTGGAATCCAGCCAATGGGGAGTTATGGACTGCGGTAAACGAGCGTGATAAATTGGGTAACAACTTAGTTCCAGATTATGCCACCAGCGTCAAAGAAGGTGGCTGGTACGGCTGGCCCTATTCCTACTATGGTCAGGTGCCCGACCCACGCTGGAAAGACGATCCACACATGGATATGGTAAACAAAGCCATCGTTCCAGATGTGCCTTTAGGGAATCACACGGCATCTTTGGGACTGATCTTTAACGATGCAAGTCAATTCCCAGAAAAATACCGCAACGGAGCGTTTATTGGTCAGCATGGATCATGGAATAGAGCGCCATTTTCTGGTTATAAAGTGGTGTTCATACCTTTTGAAAATGGAAAACCGCAACCGGTACAGGATTTCATGACCGGTTTTATTGCTAGCGAAGATGAAGGAACGGTTCATGGTCGTCCAGTGGGCGTCACGCTCGCTTCAGATGGTAGTTTGCTCGTAAACGATGATGATGCTGGGATTATCTGGCGAGTTGCGGCACAGTAGTTAATGAAGAAAATCTTCACGGCTGTGTTTGCGTTTACAACGATATTTTTATCACAAGCGCAAATTAAGAATGACACCATAGGTTTGGAACCTACTTTAATTCAGGCTTTTAACAAACGCCCACTGAGACTTGCTCCGGTAGCGGTGGCTCAAGTGGACTCTCTCGCGATTGCACAAAGTGATCCCGTCCAGTTTGCACAAATTTTGCAAACAGTTCCTGGCGTGAGTGCCCAGCAAGGAGCTCGCAATACATTGCGCATCAGTTTGCGTGGGATAGGTTCCAGATCGCAGTACAGCACTAATCGTATCAAGGCTTATTATGGCCAGATCCCACTGACCACGGGAGATGGGGAAACCACGCTTGAAGACATTGATTTGCTGAACATCGCTGGCGTGGAAATTATTAAAGGTCCCAATTCCAGTATTTATGGAGCTGGTCTGGGAGGTGCGATACTGCTTCAACCCACCGCTTTGCCAGAATCAACTTTTAAGGATGATGATCGTTCCGCTTTCGCACCTCGACAAGCTCGGCATAAACTTCCCTTCGGGAAAGCGTTCTCAACATCAGGTAGTTTTGACCTCTGGCGGTATGGAATCGTGGCAGGCTACCAAGAGCAGAATTCACAAACGTTTGCGAGCTATTCAAAAACCGATCTCGACGGTTACCGCCAGAACAGCGCCTATCGTAGGGATAATGTTTTTGTCGATCAGGCCTGGCGCATCAATGATAGACACAGCATTCAAGCTCTAGTAAGCTATACAAATCTCAAGGCCTACATTCCCAGTTCCATTACAAGACAACAGCTTGAAGAGGATCCTGCAGCAGCGGCGTTTACCTGGCGCAATGCTCGTGGCTTTGAGTCTTACAAAAAACTGGTAGCCGGCATCACGCACGAGCATCAAATTTCGGGCAGTAAGAATGGCAGATTGAAACTGAGCAACACGGTTTTCATGCACACTCGTGATGCCTATGAGCCACGTCCATTTAATATATTGACCGAAGACCGATTTACGCTGGGTTATCGAGGACTTTTAACCGGTAATGAACTGATCGCCGGTCGAAAAACAGAATATCGGCTAGGCGTCGAGTTGCTCTCAGAAGATTACAGCGCACAGACCTATCAAAACTTATACGAGGATTTTCCAGATCGCGGTAGTGTGCTGGGAAATATTTTGAGTAACAACGAGCAAGATCGCAGTTATACAAACGTATTCGCTTCTTTTTCTCATTATTTGACTGAGCGAATGATCATAGATGCTGGTTTAAATTTAGGAACGACTCGTTACGAATTAGAAGATCGATTTGCTCAAGACGGTATCAATCAGAGTGGGGATTATAGATATGACCCCATCCTCTCACCCAGAATTTCACTGCTATTCGATCTCAATAAAACCCAATCCTTTTTTGCAACTGCAAGTCACGGTTATAGCGTTCCAGGAGTTGAGGAAACCCTGACTCCAGAAGGGAGAATCAATACAGATCTACAGCCAGAAACAGGATGGAATTTTGAAGTGGGTTATCGGTATTTCAGTCAGCAATCGCCTTTCAGATTTGAGGTCAACGTATACACGATTCAAATTGAAAATCTCCTCATAGCCAGGCGCATTGACAATGATCAATTTGTAGGTATCAATGCAGGATCTACTGATCATACTGGAATCGAAATTTCGAGTTTGCTGCCTATTATTAATAAAAGCAATAATAAATTAAATCTCAATCTTGCTGGGAACTATAACCTGCATAGATTTGATGAATTCGTAGAACAAGGAATTGATTTTTCAGGAAATGAATTAACTAATGTTCCAGAATATGAATACAGCACACTCCTAAATTACAACTGGCGTGATCGACTATTTTTGAACATCAACACTTTGGGTGTGGGACCCGTTCCTGTGGACGATGCCAATTCAGATTACACAGATGCTTATCTGGTTTCCCATTTTCAAGGGAGCTACCAACTAGGACTTACAAAACATTGGAATCTGAGCATTAATGCGGGTGTCAATAATCTTTTCAATAAAGCTTATGTGGCGAGTATCGTACCAAATGCTGTAGGTTTTGGAAGCAATGCTCCTCGTAATTTTTATCCAAGTGAAAAACGCAACTGGTTTGCAGGTATGAGTGTCGCTTGGAATTTAAACTAATTTTATTTTCATTCGACCCGTGCACTAACATGAAAAATTAAAAAATTGAATTATGAACTTAAAGAATAGGAAAGTACTCATCACCGGTGGTGATAAAGGAATCGGGAAAGAACTCACTAAAATTTTTATTAAAAAAGGAGCCTCACATATCGCGATCATGTCGCGCTCGCTTACAGGATTGTCAGAACTGAAAAAAGAATACCCTGATGTAAATCTTCTCGGAGTCAAAGGTGATATGTCTGTGACTGAAGATCTCAAAAAGCTTATTGCTGAAATTCAGCAATCATGGGGTTCTTTTGATATTTTGATAAACAATGCTGGGGTGATTTCGGCGGGTGATTTTGAATCTATTTCAGATGAGGATGTCGTAAATATGATTCAGGTGAATCTGACCGGTGCGATTTTGTTGACTAAATATAGTTTGCCTTTGCTCCTTAAAAGCGATGCTCCCGCGGTGATGAACATTTCATCAGGTCTGGGCTTGATTGGGATGCCTTTTTATGGAGTCTACGCAGCTACAAAAGCGGGTCTCAAACAATTTTCAGATTCCTTGCGCAGGGAATATGCTCCACATAACTTAAACGTGATTTGCGTCTATCCCACCGCGACTGATACGGATATGATGACCTCATCGGGTCGTGAAAACATGGACTCGCCCGCAATGGTGGCGCAAGAAAGCGTTGCAGCGTTAGAACGTGGTGAGATCAATATTGTTTTCGGTGGTTTGCAGCGGGAAAAGGATGCACTCTTCAATTTTGCACATCCAGAAAAGATGGATGAATCTATCGCTAAGAAATACGATGACCTTAAAAAATCTACCCAAAACCACAGAGCGATGTAGGTTTTGGTTTCAAATTTCCATTGAAAGTTTAAAAATCAGGTTAATGTATCAAAGGTTACATGATCGTACTGATTTGCTTTGATATTTTTATAAAAAATTAGAATTATGATAATCAAGCAGTTTGAATATAAGCCCCTCGCCCATTACTCTTACGCCGTGGTAAGTGACGGTGAGATGGCAGTGATAGATCCAGAGCGTGATGCTTCTCAATATTACGCTTTCGCGAAAGCGAACAACGCAAAAATCATCGCCGTATTAGAAACACACCCACATGCCGACTTCGTGAGTTCGCACCTTGAAATCCATAAGGAGAAAGGCGCTACCATTTACAACAGCGAGAAACTAGGTGCTGAATATCCGCATAAAGGATTTGATGATGGAGACATGATTAAAGTAGGAAATGCCACCCTGCGAGCGATCAATACACCAGGACACTCGCCAGATAGCATAACCATCGTAGCTGAAGAAGGAACTGATACGGCCTTGTTCACTGGTGATACTTTATTCATAGGTGATGTGGGGAGACCCGATTTGCGTGAAAAAGCAGGGAACATGCAAGCAAAACGCGAGGAACTCGCCGAAATGATGTACGAAACCATGCAGTCTAAATACAACGATCTACCCGATGATGCGATGGTTTATCCCGCTCATGGAGCCGGATCGCTTTGTGGTAAAGGGATGAGCGATGCTAACAGCAGCACGCTGGGTGACGAGCGCAAGACGAATTGGGCGTTCAAAGAACATAACAAGCAAAAATTCATGGATACTTTGCTCGACGGGCAGCCGTTTATACCTTCCTATTTTGGTCATGATGTGGAGATGAATAAGGCTGGTGCTCCCATACTTCAACCCGCAGTGGAAAAAGTTCCCTTTGCAGAACGCGCCCATGCCGAAGGACTGATCATTGATACCCGCGACGAGGCTGACTTTAAGAAAGGTCACCTAAAAGGTAGTATCAACATTATGGCAGTTTCTGATAATGCTAAGTTTGAGACTTGGCTGGGATCCATCGTAGTACCCGATGAAGAATTCACACTGGTGGCTACGTCAAAAGATGATGTCGAAAAATTGTTGCACCGCGCTGCCAAAATAGGCTACGAGCAACAGATCAAGCAAGTGATTACGCTGCCTGAAGATGGACTGGAAGCTACGGAAAAACTAGATCTGGAACATTTTAAAAACAATCCAGATGCTTATACCATCGTTGATATACGCAACCAGAGCGAGATCGACAATGGAAAGTTTTTTGACAGCGCCCTATCCCACCCACTGAACGAGTTGCGAGACACAGCTGGAGACATCCCAACTGATAAACCGATCGTAGTTCACTGTGCGGGAGGCTATAGAAGCGCGGCTGGAAGCAGTATCCTAGACCGGAAAATCAATGATGTAAAAGTTTACGATCTCAGCGACGATGTAAAGAAGTTTCAGTGAATGAATTCAATAATTAAATATACAGCTCTGGCGACATGTGTTTTCATGTTCCAGAGCTGTTTTGATTCCAAGCAATCGCAACAAAATCCAGAAACTTATGACGATGTCCAAATCGTGGGAGCCATGCGAGACGCCATGTTTAAAGGCGAGCTCACCAGTAAAATTGATTTGGATACCATTTCAAATAAGAATGGACTTTATGGATTAGGTCCTCAGAGTCAAATGACCGGCGAATTGCTTGTGATGGATGGAAAAAGTTACGTCTCGCAAGTGGTCACCGACAGTACTATGAGAGTTTTGGAAACCTATGAAACTGGAGCTACGTTTTTCGTTTACGCAAATGTGGAAGAATGGAAAGAAGTTAACCTGCCTTCAGAAATTAAGAATGTAAAAGAATTAGAGTTTTTTATAGATAGTGTTTCTCAGAATCAAAAAAGACCATTTGCCTTCAAATTATCAGGCAAAGTGGAAAGCGCTACTATTCATATTCAGAATTTGCCACCAGGTTCAAAAGTCTCATCTCCAGCTGAAGCTCACGTAGGTCAAGTAAAATACGGTTTGGGTAATGAAGACGTAGACATCTTAGGCTTTTTCTCAACAGAACACAAAACGGTTTTTACCCACCACGACAGTTTTATGCACCTTCATTTGATCACAAAAGATCGGTCTAAAATGGGGCATCTAGATAAGGTACGTTTTCAAGATATGACGCTTTATTTACCGGTCAAGTGAGTGGGAAGCGAGACCTAAGGGAATACCTATTCGTCTTCGGTCAAATGGTACTGTTTCTAGTCTATCCATTGCCACTTCGATGGATCGGAATTTCTTTTCCATCTGTATTGAATTGGGCTGGCCTTTTGTTAGTTATCATCGGTGTGCTATTCATTGTGATCGCTCTCGTTCAGCTCAATATATATTTATCACCTTTCCCTTCGCCTGTTAAGGACTCGTCATTAATTACATCGGGCATATTCAAAATTTCCAGACATCCCATTTATGCAGGCATTATTTTAACGTGCCTGGGTTATGGACTTTTTTCTTCTTCCATTTTCAAGATTGGGACTGCTATAGCCATCGGTTTGCTCTTGTACTATAAATCAAAATATGAAGAAGCACTTTTGATGGAAAATTTCCCAGAGTACCAAAATTATAGAATGTCAACGAGGAGATTCATCTAAAGAATATTGATTGAAATTAGTACGCTTTCGCGAAAGCGGGATCTACACCATTTAATTTGTTTTTCTCAACACCTCGAGAGGAGAGCTTCCCAGTACTTCTCTTATGTTGCTCAAACCTATGATGACAACGATGAGCGTGATGCCAGGAACAATTATCAAAAACGGGATCCAAGACGGAACAAAAGCTTCTTGAAAAACGAATAAGGCTAATCCCAAGGTTGCCACTACGGCTAGTAGAACACCTACTAAACTTCCCAAAAGACCCAAGAAAACGTATTCTAAAGCTGAGATTTTTAGAATTTGGCGATCACGAGCTCCTATCGTGCGTAAAAGAACACTCTCCTTAATACGCTGGTATTTACTGGTACGCACAGAACCTATCAATACAATAATCCCTGTAAGCATGCTGAACAGCGCCATGAAATTAATGACCCAAGAGACTTTTTCCAATATATCTTTTATGAGGATAAATGCCTGTCGTAGGTCAATAATGGTAAGATTGGGAAATCTAGATACCAGCGCACTCTGTAATCGTGCTGAGGCGGCTTCATCTGCCACCGCAGTAGTCACTACATTGAATTGGGGAGCATTTTCCAGAACTCCCACGGGAAATAAAATATTGAAATTGGGTTGCAATTGAGACCAGTCCACAGAACGGATACTGGTTATTTGAGTAGGCATCAAAACTCCCTGAACATTAAAGGTCACTCGGTCACCTATTTCCAGCAATGCGTCACGAGCCACGTTTTCTGATATAGAAATAGGGATGGTTTCAGTAGCATCGCTTCTAGGTTGCCAGCTCCCTTCTAAGATATTTTCAGATGCAGTGAGTTCACTTCTGTACGTGGTTCTAAACTCATGATTCAGAACCCAGCTTCTCACCTCTCTGGTAGTGTCGCGCTCGATCTCATCTACTGAGCGAGAATTGATTTTGCTCATGCGCATGGTAACGATGGGAATGTCATCCAGCACGGGAATCCCGTTCTGTTTCATAATGGACTTAAGTTCTGTACGCTGATCTGTTTGAACGTCTAAAATGATCAGATTAGGATTACTGGCAGATTGTTCCACATCAGTTTTCTGGAGGAGCAAATCGCGCGTGAAAAACAATGTGCTTACTAAAAAAGCTCCCAAACCTATCGATGTAATCAACACCAATGTCTGATTATTAGGTCTGAACAGATTCATCAACGCCTGCCGGCTGGGATAGCCCCAGTTTCTAGGAAATTTTTTGCGTATGATTCTCATCAACAATAATCCCACACCGGCAAGAACAATAAAAGTTACGGCGGTACCTCCAATAAAAGACAAGGCATAAATAAAATCGTCTAGCAACCAATAAGATATGAGAAATAATGTAGCAACAATCACGATATAAATCGCGATTTGAACAGCTTTAGGAGCGGCCAAATTCCCGTTACCAACCCTTAATACTCGCAGCGGAGAAACAAACCAAGTACTTAATAGTGGTAAAACTGCAAATAAAACTGACATCAATACGCCCAGTAATATTCCAACAATCAAGGAAATAGGATCAATGGAAATCTGCACTTGAAATGGCAAAAAATCTTCCAAGAAATATGGAATGACACTTTGCAAACCCACACCTATCAATGTACCAAAAAGACCTCCCAAAAATCCAATCGCCGCTACCTGAATCAAATAAATCAAAAAGCTCTGTAAACTACTTGTCCCCAAGCATTTCAATACCGCTGTTAAAGCAAGTTTTTCCTTGATGTAGATTTGGATGGAACTTGCAATTCCTATACACCCCAGAATTAAAGCTATGAAGGCTACCAGGTTTAGAAATTTGCTAATGTTATCGTATCGTCTGCCCAGTCTTCTACTCGTGCTAGTGTGTGTATCAAGATCAGCATCCACCAGATCGAGCTGGGGCTCCAGTTCCTTTTCTAGTCGGTCGAGGTTGAGCGTGTCAGCTGCCTTAAAATAATACTGATACTCCTTACGACTACCAAATTGCAACAGTTGCGTTTGCTCAATCAGAACCTTCGGAATTATTACAGATGGCGCTACGCTGGTTGAAACGGTGGTGGCTCCAGGAATGTTTGTTAGCGCTCCAGCGATGGGAAGTGTCAGTTCACCTATTTTAATGGAATCACCTGCTTTGATATTGTATTGCAGCATCAAAGTAGCATCAACTAGGGCTGTTTTCTCTTTCTGATAATTTCTTGCAGCTGCTTTAGGTTGAGTATCCATGGAACCGTAAAAGGGAAAATCACCTTCCATGCCTCTTACCTTGACCAGTTTTGTTCCACTATTCTTGGGAAACGCAGCCATGGAAACAAAGGTCACCTCACTGGCATCAGGTTTTAGGGAGTCGATGATCTCCTGAGCTCGATCTGTGGGAATCTCATCGCTATCTATAATGTAATCGGCACCCATGAGTGCTTTAGACTGTAAGCTCAAATTGGCTTTTAAGTTGGTACTGAATAATTGGATAACAACTACAGCCGCAATTCCTAAAACCAAAGACGACATGAAAAGCAACAAACGCGTTTTGCTTGCTCTGGCATCTCGCAATGCCATAGTAAAAAGCCATTTTAATCGCAACTTCTTCATCACGTAGGATTCTTTACCAAAGTTTCCTTAATTTCTTGAACTCGTCCACCTTTTAGCTTTAAAATCTTTTGGGTGCGCTCTGCCAGTTCCATGTCATGCGTGATGATCACTAGAGTGGTTCCGGCTTGCTGGTTCAATTCAAACAACAGTTGAATGACTTTTTCTCCAGTTTCTTCATCTAGGTTTCCCGTAGGTTCATCAGCAAAAAGAATGGATGGCCTATTTGAAAAAGCTCGGGCTAGTGCTACCCGTTGCTGTTCCCCTCCTGACAATTGTGATGGATAATGATTCAAGCGATCCCCTAACCCTACCTTTTCAAGTAAGGTTTTGCTTTTTGATGCAGCTTTTGAATCTCCTTGAAGTTCGAGCGGTACACTCACATTCTCCAATGCCGTCAGCGTAGGCAGTAACTGAAAGTTCTGAAATATAAATCCCACTTGTTTATTGCGCAGTACAGCACTCTCGTCTTGATTGAGTTCATTCAAGTTTTTACCGCACAAGGTAACCGTTCCTGAATCGGGTAGATCCAGTCCAGCACAAATGCCCAGCAGTGTAGTTTTACCACTTCCTGATGGGCCTACTATGGAGAACGTCTCACCTTGTTCTACGCTAAAACTTATGTCATCAAGAACTGTTAATTCCTTGCTACCACTGCTATAAGTTTTTGATACCGTACTTACCTTTAAAACTTCAGACATGAAATAATTATGATTTATACATCAAATCGTCAAAATACGGCACAAGCTCTGATTTCACGAGGATCAGGGCGGTTTAAGGACTTAAGGTTTTGTTATTTTTTGGCTTTTTTAATTTTCATTGGCTGCAAGCAACAAAGCAGTCAAGATGGTCCAAATCAAAACCAAGAAACAGCCGAACAAGATTCCCAAAACAATTCATCGCAGGTAGAAGGTTCTGGAACGATTTTATTTTTTGGTGATAGCATTACGGCAGGTTACGGTCTTGACGACACAGACGACGCTTTCCCTGGCTTGATTCAACAAAAAATCGATTCACTGGGAATGAATTATGAGGTGGTCAACAGCGGCGTGAGCGGTGAAACTACTGCTGGTGGTAAAAGTCGCATCGACTGGGTGATGAATCAAAAGGTTGACATTTTCATATTGGAACTGGGAGCTAACGATGGTTTACGTGGCGTACCCGTCTCAGAAACCAAAAGTAATTTGCAAGAAATTATAAATACGATAAAAGATAAAAGTCCAGATACCCAGATCATTCTCGCCGGTATGCA
Organism: Nonlabens spongiae; assembly: GCF_002117125.1. NCBI lineage: Bacteria > Pseudomonadati > Bacteroidota > Flavobacteriia > Flavobacteriales > Flavobacteriaceae > Nonlabens > Nonlabens spongiae. Next base: position 342,164 of record NZ_CP019344.1, on the reverse strand, counting down.
ACTCCCACCCAACTTAGGTAAAGAATACACTACTGATTTCAAGAATGTTTTTCCCGAACTGGCTCAAAAGAACGACATCGATTTGATACCCTTTATCTTGAAAGATGTGGGTGGTATTGCCGCCTTGAATCAAAATGACGGCATCCACCCTACTGAGGAAGGTCACCAGATTATTGCTGATACGGTTTGGGAAACGTTGCGACCATTACTTGACTCTGAGTAACATTTGTTACTGTCTCGCTTTCGCGAAAGCGGCATATTTGCACAAAACAAATTCAATTATGGAATGGATTACGGATCCCTGGCCGTGGTATGTCGCCGGGCCCTTGATAGCCCTGACGATGTTCTTGCTATTATTGGTGGGAAAACAATTTGGTATGTCATCCAATCTCAGGACGGCATGCTCTGCTCTGGGATGTGGTAAGGCAGCAGACTTCTTCAAGTTTGACTGGAAAGAACAACGCTGGAATCTTACGGTAGTGGCTGGTGCGATCATCGGTGGGTTTATTGCCTCAAATTATATGAGTGATAATACTGTCGAGATCAATGAAGTTACGGCAACAGAATTATCTCAGGAATACAATATCGACAGCGCGGGCGAAGCCTACCTACCCACTGAAATATTCTCTACAGATCATTTGAACGATCCTAAAATTCTGTTGATTTTATTGGCTGGAGGTTTTATGGTTGGTTTTGGAGCACGTTATGCGGGAGGCTGTACCTCTGGACACGCCATTTCTGGATTGAGTAATCTACAGCTTCCCTCGCTCATTGCCGTCATCGGATTTTTTATAGGTGGTCTGGTCATGATTAATTTTATTTATCCTCTCATTTTTTAAGACATGCGGTATTTAAGTTATTTAGCTATAGGGATTTTTTTTGGGATCGTGATGTTTAAGTCAGAGGCGGCATCGTGGTTTAGAATTTATGAAATGTTCAGATTTGACAGTTTTCACATGTACGGAATTATAGGGTCTGCCTTGGTACTGGGAGTGATAGGCATTCAAGTTATTAAACGTAATAATATAAAACCGCTGGGCGGTGGAGAGATGAGTCTCAAACCCAAGGAAATGGGTGTTCCACGTTATTTGATAGGCGGAATTATTTTTGGATTGGGCTGGGCGCTTTCTGGTGCTTGCCCGGGACCTATGTACGTTCTTGCGGGAGCCGGTTTCCCAATGATTTTGATTGTAATATTTGGAGCCCTTCTCGGGACTTTTGTATACGGATTATTGCGCAGCAAGCTGCCGCATTAGATAAGTTGAGTGAAGTTTTGATTTTAAGTTGAAAAGCCGTTTTAGAACTTTCTAAAACGGCTTTTTTTATTTTGGACTAAGTACTAATTAATGTTCTATCGTAACCTTACCCATGCCCTCACTACTGGCAACACGGGCGTGGGCCTCGTTTACATCTTCTAATTGATATCTGTTTTCATCAAGTACAGGTTTTAATTTTCCAGATTCTACCAAACTCGTAATTTCCTTTAAAATATTTCCATGACTGGCGCGATCCACATCATGAATCATAGGAATCAACATAAAGACCACATGCAGCGACAAACCTTTGTGGTGCATTTGCGACAGGTCTACCTCAGCCATCGAAACGGTTGTGGCAATCTGTGCGTTGATTTTAACGGCTTCAAAGCTTTTCAATAGATTTTTACCGCCCACCGTATCATAAACTGCATCAAAACCTTGACCATCTGTAAATTGATTTACATAATCCTCCACACTTTGATCGTTGTAGTTTATGGGATGAGCGCCCAGCTCCTTAACCAAACTGAGTTTCTCATCGCTGCTGGAAGTAGCAAAAACTTCAGCTCCTTTAATTTGCGCGAGTTGCAAAGCGATGTGTCCCACTCCACCTGATCCACCGTGAACCAGAACCTTTTGTCCGTCACTGATCTGTGCTCGTTCTACGCCTTCAAATGCTGTGATGGAAACAAGCGGTAAAGCCGCAGCTTCTCGCATGGAAAGATTTTTGGGTTTCAAAGCCATCAGCCGAGCATCTGCTGCGATGTACTCCGTGTAAGTTCCTGGCAAGTCCATCAGTCCACCAGCACAACCGTATACCTCATCGCCTATTGTGAAATTGCTTACACCAGGACCTAATTCTTCCACTATACCGGCAAAATCCATTCCGAGCAAAGCGGGTAGATCTGGAGCGATGGGCATATCTTTACCATTTGACTTGATCTTCAAATCCACCGGATTCACACTTGAAGCATAAATTTTCACAAGAACCTGACCCTTGCCGGCCACTGGTTTATCGATATCTTTTTTCACAAATGACGCGTTATCGTCATAGCTACTGAGCATCATTGCTTTCATAACAAAATTATTAAAGTTTTAGGTATAAAAATAGCCATAAAAATTTTGAGGCTATTTCTTAAATTTAAATTATTGTTTATGCTTTATGGGGTATCTGAAAACCTCATTCACATTCACTCTATCTGGACTCGCAGCGGCATAAGCAACAGCCTCGGCAATATTGACAGCTTTAAGAGGCGTCATATCACTTCCCATGTTAGAGATTTGTTCTTTGATATCCTCATCTGTAATCGTGTCTTGTAGTTCAGTATCCACAAACCCAGACTCGATGATCGTCACATTAATCCCATATTTGGAGCCATTTCCTGACGTAAACCTTCAGAAAACATACTCACAGCAGCTTTAGTGGTACAGTATACTGCTCCGCCCGGGAAGTATTTGCGTCCAGCACTCGACGAGACATTTATTATATGTCCACATTTCTGCTCTTTCATGACAGGTAAAGTTGCTGCAACTCCATTCAAAACACCTTTTGGATTTACATCTACCATAGTGTGCCATTCATCAGTTTTGAGTTTATCCACCATCGAGAGTGGCATCAATCCCGTATTATTAAACAAAATATCTACAGTTCCATATTCCTTTTTGCGGTGTCTACCACTTCCTTCCAGTCATCGGTTTTAATGACATCGGCAGCTACCACGGTCGCTTTTCCACCGTCGTTTTTGATCTCGTCACACAGTTTTTCCAGCTTTTCAGTCTTGCGCGACACAGAACTACGTTTGCTCCATTGCTGGCTAGTTTTTTGGCCGTAGCCTCACCTTTTCCGCTTGATGCTCCCGTAATGATTGCAGTTTTTCCTTTTAAATTCATATTTTGTTTTTAGCTATTAATTTTTATTTTAATTGTTACGCTTTCGCGAAAGCGAGATAAAAATTAAACGGCCGGGCAGCCACCATCTATAAGGTAATATCCACCGGTTATGAAAGATGATTGTGAGCTACTGAGAATTAACACGAGTTGCGCCACTTCGTCAGTTTTTCCCAATCTTTTCATAGGATGCTTTTTCTTAATGGTTTCAAGCATCTCTTTTGACTGAAGTAAAGGTGTATCAATGTAAGCTGGTCCCACGCAATTACAGCGAATATTTTTTTTTGAGCGTATTCATCACCGATATTCTTTATAAGTCTTACAACTGCGTGCTTTGTAGCGGTATACGCAGGCGAATTAGGCGCGGCTACCACACGATGAATAGATGCCATATTAACGATGACTCCTCCTCCATTCTTCTCCACGTCTTGCAATTCATATTTACAGTCATAGAAAACGCCGTTTAAATTGAGGTCGACTACGCTGTTCCAAGATTTACCATCGTAGTTTCCAGTTGTATTATGCTCACCTCCTATTCCTGGATTGTTATAAGCGATATCAAGCTTGTCATATTTCTCCACAATACGTTCTATCGTGATTTTGATTTCTTCTTCCTTTGAGGAATCTGCTTTAATAAAATATGCCTTGCCTCCATCTGATTCCAGCTCTTTTACAACGGCTTCTCCTTTCTGTGCATCAATGTCATTAACAATAACGGCAGCTCCGTTTTGCGCATATTAAGTGGCAATTGCTTTTCCTATTCCTGATCCCGCCCCAGTAACCAAGGCTATCTTACTTTTCAATAATTTCACTTAGAATCTCTCTATGTTAAATTTTGGTGATAAAATCAATTAAGAGAGGATCCTATTTCTCATAACCGCAGACTAATTGAAATAGAAAGGGGCGTTAAATTTTTGTAGGTAAAAATAAATGAGCCAACTGAGAAGGCTTAAAATAAAAAGGGTTTAGAAATTTGATCTAAACCCTCATTGTTCTTATACTTTATCTTCTCAGCTTCCAGTGATTCAGGTTAATCTAAAATCATATATCCATATGGTTCTAGCTGAAATTGAGTTCCTAAATCTACTTGGTTATCAGACATCACATCTGTCCAGGTAGTGTTTTGCATTTCTGCAGGCAAGGTATAAGTATGCGCAGTATTTCTAGTATTTACAAGAATACTCACTTCATCCCCATTAAGCGTTTTTTTGAAATGAATTACGTTAGGATGAGTGTACTCTGTATTTTCTCCCTTACGAGCGGCAGCACTATTGCTATAGAATTGAAGCATGGTGCGGTACTGATTCAACATATCTGGATTTTGAGACCAGTTTATGGTTGAGTTGTAGAAAAATGGAACTGTTGACGCTTGTCCCACCTCTTGACTTCCATAGATCAACGGTACTCCATCATGAAAAATAGTAGCAACAGAGGCTCCCAGAGCTCCATTCAACCCATTGAAAATAGTGATTGGTGTTGCATCCCAGGCAGACTCGTCATGATTTGTGGTAAATCGTACCATTTCCTTTCCCATGGGTACGTTGCTGTATTCTGTTTGCGCTTTCGCGAAAGCGTAACCTGCATCACGCCCCTCATAAACTTCTTTGATCCCTCCATAAAATTCCCAGCCAAATGCCAAATCAAAACCGGAGGTCAAATGATCAGAGCGGTTGCCCTCAGCAAAAAATATCAGGTCTCGGTTGGGTATAGTATTTAATTCTGCAAATGCCTCTTGCCAAAAATCAGCTGGAACACCATCAGCATAATCACAACGGAAGCCATCTACATTTGCTTCAAGAATCCAGTAGCGCATGGCATCAATCATGGCGACGCGCATTTCTTGAACATCAAAATTTAAATCGGCGACGTCTTGCCAGTTAGTTCCAGAAGGATGGATAATCTGCCCTGAAGCATTCTTTGTGTACCAGTCAGGATCGTTATTGATCCATGGGTTGTCCCACGCTGTATGATTTGCCACCCAGTCAAGGATCACGGTCATGCCTCGTGCATGAGCAGCATCTGTGAGTCTGCGTAGATCATCGAGGTTGCCATATTCACTGCTCACCTCTTTATAATTTTTCACGGCATAAGGAGATCCTACAGATCTCAATTCACCTTGCGTATAGATAGGCATGAGCCAGATTGTATTGATACCGAGTTGCTCAATATGATCCAGTCGATCGATGACCCCTTGAATATTACCAGCACTGCTGTAAGCTCTTAGGTTTACCTCGTACATGATAATATCACTGGTAAGAGGCACGTTGTCAAAAGGCGTTCCATATTGCACATAATCCTGAGAATCATTAGGGTCTGTAGGATCTTCTACAGGATTTGATTGCTCAGGAGACGTTGAGTCATCACCCTCACATGAGAACAGTGTAAAAGCGAGAGCTATCAACAAGTATTTGCTTACATTTTTCATGCGCTCAATATAGTAATAAGCTAAAAACCCGAAAATCCATTTATTTGTTAAGAGTACTTCATAGCTGTGCAGCAATTCCGACATTTACACTTTATATCAATACTGAAATGTCTATTTTGAAAAGGAAAATCACGTTCTGCTCACTATTATTCATCTTTATTTCGCTGTCTTCAATGGTTGCTCAGGACGAAGGAAAGGAAATATCTAAAACGATTTATTTCTCTGGAAATCTAGGAGAGGTTGAAGATTTAAAAGCATCGACCGTTCTAAAAGCTATTGTAGATGCTTCTCAAACTGACGAGAACGCCGCATTTGTTTCTCTAGGGAACAGCACCTCAAAAAATGGATATCCCAAGGATGAGTCTGATCGCAAAAGTGAAGAGGAGTTTTTGAAAAAGCGATATCTAGACCCTCTATCAAAATTTAATGGTCAGGTTATCTACATTCCAGGTAAAAACGAGTGGAGCGGTGAAGGACACGAAGCGATTGATGACTTAGAATCCTATTTGCAGGATAACAGCGAGGGGAAGTTTTGGCCTAATGACGGTTGTCCCATCGAGCGAGAAACCTTGAGCGATGAAGTGGAACTCGTGATGGTAGATAGTCAGTGGTTTTTTGAAGACTGGGACGATCACCCATATATCAACAATAAATGTGAGATTAAAACGAGAGAGGACTTTTTCCTTCAATTCAAAGACGAACTCAAAGACGAGCAGAATAAAACCATCATCGTGGCCATGTACCACAGCGTGCTTTCTGAAAGCAGCCGCGGACTGTTTGAATTAATGGGAGGGTTTTCTAAAGAATCCTTCTGGAGTAACGAAATGCAATCGTATATAGGCAGACTGGAATCACTGGCTTTACAATTTGAAGATGTAATATTTGTCTCAGGAAATGAAGCTAACCTCCAGTTTTTGTCAGATGACGGCATCCCTCAAATAATAACTGGACTAGGAAATAAGATCAAAGGTGTCAAGCCTGTTAAAAAGCATGAGTTTGGCGCAGAGAAAACAGGTTACACAAGGTTAACCGTCTTTAAAGATGGAAGTTCTAGAGTAGAGCTGGTGGAAGTCAATAACTCAGAAACCAATTTACTATATACTACTACAATCAAAAGCAAAACTAAATACGACAAGAATATTGATTATGATTTAGGTCAATACGGTGCAACGAAAAACGCATCCATCTATACTGATGAAGAAACCGATAAATCGGGATTTTATAAATGGTTCTGGGGTGATCATTATAGATATTTATACAGTAAAGATATCACCGCACCAGTTCTTGATTTGAATGAACTTCCTAATAATGTAAGAGCAATAACCGCTGGTGGCGGTAACCAGTCACGCAGTTTAAGACTTATCGATGATAACGAGAATGAATTTACCGTACGAGAGCTACGTAAAAGTGCCTTGCGGTTTGCGCAATCATTTATCAAGGATCACTATGTCCATGATTATCTGGACGACACCGCAGCGGAAGATGTTATCCAAGATTATTACACAACAGCTCATCCCTATGCTCAATTTGTAGTAGGTGATCTGCTGGATGCCATAGATATTTATCATGCCAATAAAAAAATCGTGTATTTACCCAAACAAGAACGCCTAGGTAGGTTCAATGAAAGTTATGGTGATAAGCTTTATATGTTTGAAGAGCATGTGGGTGATGAGAATATCAATTTAGGGATTTTTGGAGATGCAGATGACATTTTGAGTACCTCAGATTTGTTTCTAGAATTACGAGATGATAAGGATGCTCAAATTGATGAACCTAAATATATCAGAGCTCGTTTATTTGACATGCTTATTGGAGACTGGGACCGTCATCAAGATCAATGGCGCTGGATCCAAAAAAAGCAATCAGATGGCACCGTACTCTACTCTCCTATCCCAAGGGATCGCGATCAAGCCTTTCCAAAATATGACGGCGTTTTTCCAGCTTTATTAAAATTAGGTGCACCACTTGCGAGAAATATGCAGACTTATCAGCCTGAAATTTCCAATGTAAAAACATTTAATAATGTGGTTTACTATTTGGATAAATCATTTATCAACTCTTCAGGCTGGGAAGTTTGGCAAAAACAAGCTGAGTTTATTAAAACTCAACTCACTGATGAAGTCATCGATAACGCCTTTGCAAATCTCCTAGAGGACACACAAGATGAAACTACCGAAGAAATAAAATCCATTCTCAAACTACGTCGATCAAATCTCGATGCAATCGCCCGAGATTACTTTGAATACTTTAAAAAACATGAAGTTATCATCGCGACCACTAAGGATAATACCATAGACATTGAGCGTATGGAAAATGGTAAAACTAAAATTACCGTCGCTCAAAAGGATAAGATTATTCTTGAGAACACCTATGATCGAGAACTGACAAAAGACATCTGGCTTTATGGCCTCGATGGTGATGACACCTTTAACGTGAGAGGTAATGGTAGCGATTACATCAAGATTAAAATCTTCGGTGGGGAAGAAAATGACATCTATAATATTGAAAACCGTCGTGGTTTAAGAGTTTATGATTACGCCTCAAAGAAAAACACCTTTAATGGTTCAGTAAGTAAGTTTCTCAGCGATTCATACGACCTGAACAACTACGATCCCAAGAAACGTAAGTATTCAACTAACGTCCTCTTACCAGCTGTGGGGTTTGATCAAGATGCTGGATTCCAGGTCGCTTTAAGGAATACTTTTACCTCTTTTGGATTGCGTAATAATCCATTTGCAACAAAACATCAGCTTACAGCTAAATACTATGGAGCTACCCAAGGTTTTGAGTTCTCCTATTACGGAGAATTTGCTCACGTTTTTCATAATTGGAATTTAGGTCTGGATGCTCGTTACACTACCGATAGTTTTGCTATAAATTATTTTGGTGAGGGTAATAATACTTCTTATGATGATGACATCAACCTTGATTTCAACAGGGTGAGTATTCAGCAATTTCATTTTGAGCCTTCATTGCAGTATAAAAAATCTGAAAATCTTACTGCCTATATCTCTGGACGCATAGAATCAAACGAGGTGCTGGAAGACAACAACGGTTTCATCCTAAATACATTTAATGAAAGTAATGATGTATTTGATTCCCAAACCTATGCAGGTGGAGAGGTCGGACTGCTCTTCAACAACAAAGCAGATTTATTAAGCTTACCCAGAAGAGGTATGGAACTGGGCGTGATTGCAGGGTATAAGCGCAATATCGATTCAGATTTCAATAACGAGTTCTCTTATGTTCAACCTACAGCTTCTTTCATTTTACCGCTTGCCGGCAAAGGAATTGCGACATTGGCAACCAAAGCTCAAGCCCATTTCATCATAGGTGAGCAATATGAGTTCTATCATGGTGCAACAGTAGGTGGAAATCGCAGTTTGAGAGGTTATAGAAACGAGCGATTCAATGGAAAGTCTGCCTTCTTTTCCAGCACCGACTTGAGAGTGGGGATTGCAAAATTTCGTACAGGTTTTGCACCCTTGCGACTGGGAGTTTCTGGTGGATTTGATACAGGTCGCGTATGGCTGCCAGAACAGGATTCTGATCAATGGCACAGCAACGTGGGAGGATCTATTTTCCTTACCGGTTATCAAGCATTAACTGCAAACGTGGGGTATTACGTGAGTGATGAAGATAATAGAATCATCTTCACGGCTGGCTTCACTTTTTAAATTGTACCCATTATGATTTCTGTAAGTTGAGCGTAAAATTGGTGGCGGTTTTTGTAAATGAGTTGGCTTTCGTATCTCGACAGGCTTGGCATAAACTTCCCTTTTTAGGGAGAGCGAGACCTTTAAAATACTAGAGATTTGAATAGTTTTGCCACCCCATAATCAATTGAGTCATGATTGCAGCAGTCACCTTATTTCTAATTGTTTCCATTTCTGCTTTGATTACCAAAATCGCAGCAACAGCACTGGTACACACCGGTTTATCCAGCGAGAGTGCCAAGTTTCAAGCGCGGTCTGCCTATACGGGAACGGGTTTTAGTACCGTGGAATCTGAGAGTATTATGGGTCATCCCATACGGCGCAAGATTATTTACCAACTCATGCTCATAGGAAACGCGGGAATTGTAACGGCGATGTCTTCACTTATCTTAACCTTTGTGCTACCAGAAACATTAGCTTCTAGACTTTACGGACTTCTAATTATAGTCGCTGGAATGGGGCTTATTTTTTGGGCGATACGTAGTAAAATGGTCGATAGAGCCCTTTCAAAACTCATCAACACATTGCTTAGAAAGTACACTAATCTTGAAGTCCACGATTTTGCAGCCGTTCTTCACCTCAAAGATGACTATAAAATCAGTGAAGCTCGTGTGGATCATGACGGCTGGATGTGTCACCGCACCCTGGAAGAGCTGGACTTGAGACAGGAGGGGATCACGATCTTAGGTGTGGATCGCAAGGGTCACGGTTATTTTGGTTCACCCTCTGGAAGTTTCAAAATACTACCCCATGATCGAGTCACCCTTTACGGAAAAGCAGAGGGTATTCAGAGCCTGTACAACCGTAAAAAAGACCATTATGCCTTTCTAGAACACGATAGAATGGTAGCCGAGGAAGCGGAACGGCAGATAGAAGAAGATCGTGGCCTTTCTGAGATCGTTGAAACAAAAGAAAACCAAAATAAAAGATCCATCTAGCAATTCATTCAACTGAAAAAAGTAAAAAGCATAAGAATGAACTGGCAAATTAAACCAAGACCTCGCAATTGGTTAATAGGATAGTTTTTCAATCGACAAACTTTTGGTTTTGGCACGGGTTTGGGAGTAAATGAGATATGATAGCATCAAAATTTTACAGAACTTTATTTTTAATAGGAACTTTTAGTGTTCTCGCTTTCGCGAAAGCGTATTCCCAAAACACACTTACCCTTGAGTTAGAAGGGATCGAGAAGCAAAAAGGAACGCTCTATCTATCCCTTTTCAATAGTAAAAACGGATTTCCCGACGATGGAAAAAAAGGCGTGGAGTCCAGAAAAATGACAGTACTAGGAAGTAGCGTGACGATCACTTTTGAGAATCTCCCTGATGGATTTTATGCAGCAGCCTATTATCAAGATGTAAATGACAATGGCGAGCTGGATAAAAACTTCTTCGGCATTCCTAGAGAACCCGTGGGAGCTTCAAACATGGACAGCTTAGGTCAACCTAAATTTGACAAATGCAAGTTTGAAGTGCGTGGGGATAAGGTGGTGAAAATTGTTTTTATGGATTGATCCAGTTTAGCTAACAAATTGATCTATCATCTATTTATTTTTCTAATTCCCATGGCGATATAGGCATAATTCCAAAGGGATAGCACCACTAATAAAACAAGTGCCATGATCCAGATCTGGTGCCCGAGACTCAATCGATAAATACTGATGATTTCTTCTCTCAGATATTCTCTGACTGAGGTCGCGATTAGAGCCGCAAACAGGGAAATTAGAAGCACGATCACTATTGAAGACAGCACAACCAGCCGGGTCATTCTGGCATTAGAATAGCCTAATAAAGCAAGGTTATTGAAAGAGGTCTTGTTTTTATGAAACATGAGGTTTAGCCCCATAAACATGGCTAGACAGCTCAGAATAATTATAATGACCGCCACCACAAACAAGAAAATGAAAACGATCTGGAAGAAAAACCAGACTTTATTCTGCTCTAGAGTTCCCTTATCGATTTCGTAATTATTGTCCTCAAAAAATGAAGCGACTTCCGGATCATCTGGTCTGGAGAGTGTGAGTAGCAACCGGTTGGGTTGCTGTTGATCCAGCGTGGCAAAATTTTTATTTCCCCAATTGATAAAATCTTCGGGAACTAGAATACTGTTGAGTTGGTCGCTGAATCCCACGATGCGGCCTCGCAATCTGCGCTGTTCCCCACGACCAGAGACCCGCAAGCCAAAACTGATCTGAGACAACAGATTTTCAGAAACAACAGGAAGATCTTTTGTTTCGGCAAATCCTAGGTTGTAAAGTTGAAGGTAGCTGCGTGGGATGATCACGGGAACCAGGCTATCTTGGGGTTTCCAGTCCCATAAATCAGTTTCTACGTCGAGATATTGTTTTGCAATACCTTCCATAAAGAAGTCGGTACTGAATTGAGGCACGTCGCCAGCGCCGCCCATGTAGCCTTTTACCTCAAAGTTAGCTGTCTTAAATGTCGACACTTTTGAGATGAATGACTTCTGCCTTATCTCATTGATCTCATTTTCAGTAAAATAGATATCGCTCTTATCCTGCATATCCATTGCAGAAATGCGTTTGCTCACCACCAGCGAGCGGTTGCCCATCACACCACCATCTGAAGCAAAAAAAGGTTTGAGATCCAGATAAAACTGTACCGATAAAAGGATGACGACGCTACCTAAAAGCAACAGTAATGCATATCCCACTGTAGGCAGAAATGGCATGAGCTTGAGCTGTAACTTATCGACTTTTTTCATAATCTATAGGTGACATCTGCTTCAAGGCCTTTGATACTTCCCAAACTGGTGAGAATAATACTGGCGTTGCGTCTTTCAATTTCTTCCCTCAGCAGCTCACTGATGATCTCAATGTTGACCTCGTCGAGATGACTGAAAGGCTCATCCAGTAACAGAAGTTTAAAAGGCATACACAACGATCTGATTATGGCTACCCGCTGGCGTTGTCCTAGGCTGAGCGTCGCTACTTTCTGGTTCAACTTACCCTCTAAACCTAGCAGTTTGAAGTAAGCTTGAATTTCAGATAATGATTTGTGATCGGTAAGCTCGTTTTTAAGCTGTACGTTTTCCAGAGCTGTGAGTTCAGGAAAGAGTTTAAGATTCTGGAAGACGTAACTGATCTCGCTTTCGCGAAAGCGAGAATGTTCCATAACTCCGTACTCCAGCGTACCCTCGTAAAGTTCATGCACCCCATAAATAATGTCCAAAAGCGAACTCTTGCCCTTGCCGGAATACGCCTCTACCAAGTAAATCTTTCCCTGATCAATCGTAATTTCAGGAGCTAAATAGATCTCACTGTCCCTTACTTGAATTTCAGAAATATAGGTAGGCTTGAGATTGCTGAACTTTAGAAGCATTACTGCACTTGCGTCATTTTCTGGTAGCTTTCTTCAGCTAGTTCTATGATACGGGCGAGACTGTTTTTACCACTATCTGCTACGTAAAGCGTTGCGCGATTTTCTGTTATATCATCTTGCTCTACCTCGATCTTAACGAGGAAATCATCCCACATGGTCGCGATAGGTCTTGCTTGTTGTGGTATGCTGTTATCCAAAAATGTGACTTTTTTCAAATCCAGATCCATGCTCGCATAAAACATCGTGCTACCCATTTTTGAGGCACTGTCTGAACCGGCAAGGCTTGATGATGGCGTCTTAGAGTTAAAGTGGTGTTCAGCCAGATTGCGGTCTGAAGTAAGCATCATGCTCTCCTCTCCCACGCTCAGGTACTGATTATCTAAATTATAAAGATTTCCTTCTTTGGGCATGGGCTCTGGAACGTCTTTTTCTAAGAACTTTACAATACGATCCCGATCGTTGATCTTCATTATGGCAGCATAATCTAGCGAAGGCTGCGTAGAGTTGCCATACATGGCATAGGGAGATTCCTTTTCTACGATATCATTAAAGACGACCGCCATGTTAAATTCTATCGCTTCTAGTAATGTTTCAATCTCATATTTCTTGACGCCTTCTTCAAATTCCTTTTTGGCTTTCTCATCCTCACCCATAAATTCTCTAACTGCATCTAGAATACCGGACACCTCTACACTCATTCCCATGACTGCCATTCCATCCTTAGGGAGGTATTTCAACATATCTTGATCTATCTCACTCGCCTCAACACCCATCTCGTCCATTTTGTCCATGAGTTTGTCGTTATAAACAGCCTTAGAGAGCATCTCTATTTTATCGTCCTCAAAATTTAAATGAATCATACTGTAGTTATCATCCAGATATTCCAGTAAATCCTTTGAGAATACAGATGATATAGGTACCATGGAACCCATTATTTCAGAATAACTGGAAGTACCTGTAAACAGGCTTATGTCTCCACGGTCGCCCATAAAATCATCAAATAGGTCGTTCTCACTCTTGAAGGTCGTATTCCCATTCATGAGAGTTGCCATGGTAGTATCGAGGTTTTCCTGCTCCAGCATAAAACCAGCTCCATAAAGCATTAAAATACGGTCATCGTCATAAGCCACACCAAAAGGCATAGATCTGGTTTCAGGCCATAAGTAGGTATAACCGTCCATTTCCTTTTCAGCTAAGTTCATTTTCATAGAACTGAAAAGCGTTTTGATGGTGTTTCCAAAATCCTCTCCATCCCATGCGTCCATAGCAATTCCGACCATGGTATTATTTTCTTCCATTACGTTGAAGATCACGATAGGATCACGTAGATTCACACCAGCCTTCAAAGGATCTTCCTTGATATCTTGGTAAAGGCGATACACCCTAGCGTCTTGGTTTTCCAGCTCGTTTTCAAAAGCCTCGATGCTCGACATGTCAGCAGCTTTATCATTGAGCTCTGCCTTTTCCACAAGTGATTTTACATCAATCACGGCTACATAGTTAGCACTATCGGGTACCAGAGCTGAAGCATCTGTCATTTCAGAACATGATGTTCCTATCAGAATTATTGAAAAAAAATAGAAAAGTTTTTTCATGATTAGTTATTTGCTTCAAATCTAAATGAAATCTTAATGAATTGAAAGATTGGATGGGTTTATTTAGAAATCAAGATTGCAGAAATAAAGCGTCCAGAAATTGAATTTACCTACCGAAATTCAGATCCTCATCTCATTTGTGAAAGCGTATAACTAATCATTATTGATATACTTAAAATCATAATAACTAAATTATCAAGCCTAGTATTCTTCCCAGTTTCAGCGAAATGTACCCCTAACCCATTATGAACTAATCCTGACCAATAATAGGGATGCGATAAGGCGTTGATTTTGACTCCCTTTAAATACTTCTGTTTTGCGAGAGATAAACTGAATAAACTACTATTTCCAGCTTTTAAGTGGGTATAAAACTCTTGAGTGATTTTAGATGTCACATCATCTGGTACCTCATAAAGACTAGCTATGGTATTAGAGACGCCTGAATGCGCAAATGCCCGGTGAATGGATCTAGAAGATATATTATTATTGCTATCATCAACCCGGGCAGATTGACATGAACTCAAGAAAACAAGCTTAGAATTAAGACCAGTGTTATATAATGTCTCTAGATCAACCTCCTCATCATCTGAAATATACATGACCGCCTCATCTGGTAAAGAGGCATCTGCTACGGTGTGCATGGCTAGATGTAAAATTTCATAATTTCTTATTTTATTTAAAAAATCTTCAGAATTTGATACGGTAATCAAATCACTATTTGAGAATTCATTACTGAGCCATTCGTATTCATCGATTGCACCATTGAGTCTCCCTAAGGTCTTGCCTCTCATAGAGGCTGCCTTCCCTGAATATTTAGGCGCAAAAATACCGAAATCATCAAGCACTAGGGATTTAGTAAGGTCGAGCTGTGCGTACTTAAAACTAGGCAAACCCGTTGTGCTAGTTAAAATTAAAAAACAGATTAAAAAAAGACCGTGCATTTTGTTGATATTCAGTATATTAATGGTTCCTAATCTGTAATTCTGATACCATGCACGATCTACCTGCAATGTACAAAAAACACCTTTCCTACCTCATTGATCTCTACCAAACCGTCACGGTGGACGGAAACTTCATCAAGCGACCGGTCAACACGAAAATGAATGACCTGGAGGTCATGGCACTCGCCATTACCGGAGAGGCGGCCTCGATCCCCAGCGAGAACCTATTGTTTGCCGAGATAAAGAAGCACTTTCGCGAGGACTTTCCCATGCTGGTCGACCGCACCAGGTTCAACCGGCGCAGGCGCTCGCTCGAGCCACGCTTCAAGGAGTCCGCGGGACTCTTGGGCGACCGTATGGATGATGGCAGATCTGCCCTTCTGGTGGACTCGATGCCCTGTCCCATCGTGCACAACGCCAGGGAGCACCGCATGAAGATCTGTATGGAAGATCTGGGCACGGCTCCGAGAAAGGGCTACTCGGCGGTTGACCGCCGCTACTACATTGGATACAAGCTCCACCTGCTCATGAGTACGCAGGGCATCTTCCATGACATGGCAGTGACCCCAGCAAACGTACACGACATAAAGTTCCTGAAGGAAAGGCAGTACGACGGTAGCGAGGAGAGGCAGATCATCGGCGATCGAGGCTATATATCCAGGGAGCTCCAGGCAGATCTGTTCACAAGCTACGGTATAGAACTTCTCACCCCACCCAGGAAAAACCAGCTGGTCAAAAGCGCATTCTCGCCCGAGAGGAGAAAGAACCGTAAGTTTATAGAGACAAGGTTTTCACAGTTATGCTCCCAGTTCTCCATCAAGATCAACCTGGCAAAGAGCTTCAAGGGCTTCCTGACAAGGGTCTCAAGCAAACTGGCCGCAGTTGCCATGCTGCAGATGTTCAATAGGGAAAACAACAGACCAATAAATAGGATCAGGCATGCATGGAACTACTAGCACAACGGGTTAGGCAAATAACCTATGACGGTAAAGTTGACTAAATAAGAGTCTCGGTACAATAAGCTTTCAAATGCGAGATGGTGCAAAATTCCGTCAGGAATGATAATTATTTGCTCTGGAATCTCAGTTTTAAAAATCGATGGCATCAACAATTTAGAATCCAGTAGATTGAGTAGAGAACCATTAGGTCTCGATGTAGCCTGGAGATGTTTCTCAAGTTGTTTAAGAGTTAGACCACTTAATTTTTCAAACCCAATCTTGCCTAGATTTAGATAAAAAACATAGATATCTTGATCAATAATCTTATACCTTAAGAATGGCGTAGTGTGATTTTGAGCTATACCATCCAGATTCAGACTTTCATTAATCGTTTCTTGTAACAATTTTTCCTGTTGAGGCAACTTTTTTCTTTGCAGTCTTACTATATCAAGAATCCTTTTGGCCTCAAGTTCTTGCCCCTTTTTTTTAAGAGAATCAGCTTCTAACAGCATTCTACGGTTGACTCTCAGTAGGCTATCTTTAAATTTTGTGCTTGCTGATTGACTATTGGTTACAAATCCCGACCACATCAATCGGTTTTCTATGTCTTCAATATCAATTAGAATGCTTGATATTTTTTCTGAATCGTTGTCATCGTTTAGATCGCTCAGTAATGCCTTTAAAATTTTATTATAATAGGTAACCAGCAAATCGCTGTACTCCGTATCTCGGTAAGACGCTTTAAATTGCTTAAGTGCAGCGGTTGTTGCATTTTTTGCGAGAGCATTGACTTCGACCTCGTCGGGAAAAGCCTTTTTGGACTCTTGAGCGATTTTCATAATGAGATCTGCGTGGTATGGATGCTTGCTGTACACCATATTTGAGAAATCGGGCTCAAGTTTTTCATCACCTTCATGAATGTCAGTCATGACCGATCTGAAACTCAACACCATTTCTTGCTTTTGACCCAATCCCGAATAGGACAAAACCAATCCAGCACTAAAAAAAGGTCTTCTCCTATCGCTAGGTTGCGTTTCCTCTAGTAAAATTTGATAGAGTTCAATAGCATTGTGGTATTCCTTTAAATAGTAATTGGCTTTGGCTAGATTGAATTTAGCTTGAACTTCGGTGGATTTGAATTCATCCTTTGAGAGGGCAATTGCTTTTGATAAGTGCGCTTTCGCGAAAGCGATATCCCTTAAACTATCCTTACTTGTTTTGAGATTGTTCAAGTAAAAGTCTCCCGTGAGACTCGTGGCGCTTGCAAGCCTGACCTGGCCATATTTACCGGTTTGATGGGATTGAGTGAATGCTTCTAATTCCGCAAGGGCTGTTTCCACAGCTTTGGCATCGACTCTTTTAGTGGACAGCAAAAGTCGCGCATATCGATTCCCTATCTGTCTCTCAAGATCATCAGGGAAATGCTGATCTATCAATGCTGACGTTTCATCTAGGTAGAATTCAGCCCTATCATAAAAGCCCAGCACCCGATTCCCATAAGCGAGATCTTGATAGATATCTGCCTTAAGTTCCAGGTCTGGATTTTCTGCTTTATTGATGAGTTCAAATGCCGCTGTAGTCGTATTCAAACTTTTCTCAATCAGGTCGAGCTCGTACTCGGCAAAAGCTCTGTCAAACAGAAGTTTTGCACCAAGGTTGTAACCTTGCTCCACAGATTGAGGACAGTAGTTGATCCCGAGATTGAAATATTCAATGGAGTTTTGATAAGCCTGTCTAGCATACATCGCGTTACCTGCAACGCTGTAAACTCTAGCAAATTGCAAACTATCGTTTGTACTTGTTGCATGAAACGTATCAAGAGTTGCCACCCAAGATTCTGCCTTTTCA
Organism: Nonlabens spongiae; assembly: GCF_002117125.1. Classification (NCBI taxonomy): domain Bacteria; kingdom Pseudomonadati; phylum Bacteroidota; class Flavobacteriia; order Flavobacteriales; family Flavobacteriaceae; genus Nonlabens; species Nonlabens spongiae. The sequence goes on along the minus strand of NZ_CP019344.1, from coordinate 324,220 downwards.
TACGCTTGCTTTTGAAATGCGGCATCTACATAAGCAGAATGCCCAGCAAGATCTTGCTGGGCATAGCTATACCATGACAAAAATGTCAACCAAAACATCAAATTAAGCCTCAGATTTTTTCTCAAGAAAATTCTTATTTAGATCAATATTAAAGAAAATTGACGTCTCAATAGTGAATATATGTTTTTTGAGAAGGTGATCAATATGACAGTTTTCACTAAATCAAATTTCTCATTCTAACTCTCTAAAATCTATCAAACCAATATATAAGACTCTGGTCAACTATTCAACTGACTCATGTCAAAGTTGAATAGGAGATCTACTGACCCGCTACTGAACTTACTTTAAAAGAGGACATAGTTATCAAGCGTGGTTTTTCATTGAGTTCCACTACTTCCATTTGATTAGTTACCCCACCCTTTTTATCATAGGTTGTCATTTCCATTACGTACCCTTCTCCAGAGGTTAGAGTAGCTGAACTCTGACCCATCATTTTCATCAAGCCTCCTAAACTTTCTTTGTAATCAAAGTCCACCTCTGGAGCAAACCAGGCAATCAGAGACCCTCCTTCAAATTCAATTTTGTATTCATGCGTAGTATAGCCTAAGATCATCTTAGTTCTTCCCGTTTTTGTATGCTTAACCTGTACATTATCAGTCCCATCGCTAGTCTCAGATGTGTTTCCCATTTCCATCATGCCCTGCATCCAACCCATATTCATGGTCTGCGCCGTACCTTTTAAAAAATCTAATATGATTGAGCTATTATTTTTTATATCAGTAAGGACAGCTTGATCCCCATTGTTTTCACCCGTCACAAATGCATCTTTTGAATACGACTGTTTAACGTATTGTACCTCATTAGATTCAAAGTCTGTTAGCTTCATGACCACATTGAATCTGAAAAGGTATTTATCTTCTATAACCGCAGGTTTTCCCGTCATACCCTCTAGCAGAGCACCCATTTTGTCCATAGATTGAGGTGTATTTGTTTTTGTCTCATTATTCTTCTTGGAATTCATAAGACTATCCATAGAACGATCTACTTGATCTTCAGCTTTTTGCTCCAGTTTTTGTTCTACCTTCTGCTCTACCTTTTTCTGTAGACGTTTCCAGATTTGTGCGTTTGCAATGCTAGACGAGAGAATTAAAGCGCTCAGCAATCCTATAAATTTGAATTTGTTCATGACTTTGATTTTCATTTTGTGGAGGGAATTCAGAAAAGGTTAACATGAACAAAAAAATTTATAATTTGGCTGTTAACCTTCAACACATCTATGTCACATAAGAACAAAGTCGATAGTGAACTTAAAAGGAGATTTCAGGAGAATGATCCAGAAGCGCTACGAGATGTCTATGTGGCCTATAAAGATGAATTGTTGAACTGGCTGATCAGGTACAACCTCAACATGGAAGATCGGTTAGATATTTATCAAGATGCTATTATCGAGTTGCAGCACAAACTAGTGACTCAAAAAGTAACCCTTGAAAAAGCGAGTATAAAAACCTATTTGTTTGGTATTTGTAAGTTTTTGGCCATTAGGCATCACAAGGCTAGAAAAATGGAACAAGTTTCTGACAGTGAGGAGCAAGTTGCCGAAATAAAGGTCGAGGAAGATCTGTCAGAGAACAGTAAATTACTGGCTCTTTCCTTTAAAAAATTAGGTGCGGCCTGTCAAGAGCTCATCTCCATGTTTTACTATCGCGGCTTGACCATCAAGGAGATGGTTGAACTTTCTAATTATAAAGATGAAAACACGGTAAAGAGTGCTAAGTCACGCTGTATGAAAAAACTCAAAGAGCTGGTGTCGTATGAAAAGTGATGAAAAAATATTCCAAGAGTTTATCAAGGGGTCTCTCAACGCAGCAGATCGGGCTGAATTTGAGAAGAGGATGGATGATGATTCCGCTTTCGCGAAAGCGTACCAACAGCATCTAGATCTCCACAATGCCATTAAAATAACAGAAAACAAACGCCGTAAAACCGTACTAGAAAAATACGAGGCTGAGCAAAACAAAGCTGGATCCACCTTCAAGTGGTATAAAATAGCTGCCGTAATCATCTTGTTGCTAGGCTCCGGTAGCTTGATATACATGTTCAACGCAGAGAATGTGTATGATCAGTATTATGAAAGCTATCCAAATCTTATTCAGCCCGTCGTACGTGGCGGCACGATAGAAAGTGACCTTGATCAATTCTATCAGTATTACGAGAATGAGGAATATCGGCTCGCAATAGAAACCAGCAGGCAATTAGCTGATCCTTCAAACGATCTTAGATTCTACGTGGCGATGTGCTATCTAGAACTCAATCAAAAACAAGAGGCTCTAGATCGATTAGGTAAGATCAAGAGTACTGATGAAAGGATCAGGCCAGCAATTTTATGGTATAAAGCTCTAATTTATATTGATCGAGATCAAAATGATAAGGCGATTCAAAATTTAGACTCACTGTCAAAAACTTATCCAAGCTTCATGACCAGTGAAGTTCACGAGTTATTACAAGAACTCCAATAGCGCTATGAGAGAATTATTTCTTTTTTTCGGTGGCTTTGTTAACCTTCAGTGCTGAATGTTTACTCAATAATAAATAGTTTCATGAAAGCACTTAATCTAGTACCCATCATAATTTTTTGCGTGGTAACCTTTACATCATGCCATGATCAAAAAGAATCTCAAGAAGTTCAAAAAGCCATGGAAGACGGCATGAATATTCTAGAACAGGTTCCTGAAATGAAAAAAGAATCTGATGCCAGAAAAGCAGCGATCAATTCAAAACAACTCAATGGTGAATTTGTAGCCAGTCTCGATGGGGAGCCGTTCATGAAATCAGAATGGAACACCTCGATCTCACGCATTTTGTTCACTAATAATCTTGCGGTTTATTCCCTTTGCCTGTCTCCTGATAGCTGTAAAGAATTGATCAAAATTAAAATAAGCGACTCACCTATACCTTATGATAAAATAGAGCCGACCTATTATAAAACTGGAAATGAAGGAATTGTGGAGGACCGCTATTTTTCCATCAGTTATTTTAATGAAGATGAACGCTCGCTATCTTTTAATTCAGATAAAGGTGAGGTAACCCTGGTAAAGCTTACTGACGATAATCTGACTGCTACATTCATAGGGACGGTGCAACAAGGTAACTTCGGTAATACCACCAGTAAACCATTCACGATGGAACTTAATCTGGATTACGATTTTATAACAACAGATCAGCGCAAGTAGAGTCACCACCACTTGCGCTGATTTTAAATTATGATTCAGTTACTAATTAACAGCAACCACCTCCATCATAATGATAGGTAGAATTGCTTATAAAAATATCATCGCGACCTAAAGCTGCCAGTGCACCGGCTGTTTTATCGCATATGGCAAGCGGCTGATTTTGTAATAAAACGTGCCCTTTTCCATCGTCAAACTGGCGGTCGTCACCATAATATATAGCTGCTTTTCCAGTGAAGATACAGGGACCATCTTCTGGCATGGGATCCTTAATAGCGGCAACTTCTATAGACTCTATGTAGATGAGTTCGTCTGTAGGATAATTTTTAGGATCGAGAATACGGTAAGGTTTTCTGGCTCTTATCTCAATCGTACCAAAACCAGCATTAGTAAGCGCCTTAACGTACTGATCTATAGGCAATGAACCACTCAGGCAAAGCGCACGCAGGCGATCATCGTTACGCAATTCATCGTTCATGGGCTGCTCACAGGTGGGATCACTCATAACTAGGCGACCGTGCGGTTTAAGCACTCGGTACATCTCGTCAATAGCCTTCTTGAGATCTTCTTCCTTAAAGATATTGAAGAGACAATTTTGAGCCGCTACATCTATGCTGTTGTCTGCCACCGGTAAATTAAGTGCATCCCCTTTGTGGAGCTCTACAAAATCACTCTGGAACCAGGCGTTTTCTTCTTCGGCAATCTTAAAATTCTTGCGGCTCGCCTCCAGCATTTCAGGAACCACATCTACCCCTACTACTCCACCTTTTTGGCGAGAGAAATAGGCAAATTGAAGTAATTCCATACCACCGCCTACTCCTACATATAGGATTCTGGGGCTGTTAGACAAATCCCTGGCGTGCACCGTAGAACCACAGCCGTAGTTCATCTCTTGCATGATTTTTGGGATCTTCAATCCCGGTAGTTCCCAAACAGGGTTTGTGGTGCAACACAAGCCTACATCTGGCACGAGTGCGGCGTCTTTATATAATTCTTCTGTGGCGTTTAAATAGCTCATTTAGATAAGTATAAGATTAAGTGTAATAATAAGTTTAAATACAAAAGGTGCTTTTATGGTTCCGCTTTCGCGAAAGCGGCATTTTCAAAAAACATGTGATCACGCTACCGTACCCTGACAACTACTTCCAGCTCCTGCCGTACAGCCATAGCAATGCTGGGAAATACGTATGTCGCGGTTTTCAAGTTCTGGCTCGTTGTACTCACTGATGTGTTTTGAATTGCTGTTAACTTTCATATCCAGCATCTGATTGAAATCACAGTCGTACAGATAGCCGTCCCAGCTTACGGAAATGGTGTTAGTACACATCACATTTTGCACTGCTGCAGGGTTAAAGGCCTCTACGAGTGCATACATGTAATCCTCGTAATTTTCGCTGGCGATCAAGTAATCCAGAAAACGGGCAATAGGTAGATTTGTAATGGCAAAGAGGTTATGGAATTGTATCCCAAAGTCTTCCATAAGTGCCTTTTTGAAATCTTTCTCCATACTCGCCTGATCTCCTGGCAAAAATGCACCGCTGGGATTGTATACAAGGTCTAGTTTAAGATCACTACCGGGCATACCGTAACCGCGATCGTTTAATTCTTGTAATGCTTTTATGGATTTATCAAAAACACCGTCACCACGTTGCTTGTCAGTCTTGCCTCTGGTCCAATGGGGCATGGAGCTAACGACGTGAATGTTATGCTCTTTAAAAAAGTCGGGCAGGTCATGATATTTAGGGTTAGCTCTGATGATGGTCAGATTAGACCGAACGATAAAGTCATTAATTCCCACTTTACTCGCCTCTTCAACAAACCACCTGAAATGCGGATTCATCTCTGGAGCGCCACCGGTGAGATCTAGGGTATGGGCGCCAGTTGACTTGATCACATCCAGAATTTGCTGCATGGTCTCACGCTTCATGATTTCTTGTCGGTCAGGACCCGCATCTACGTGACAATGCGCGCAAACCTGATTGCACATATACCCCACGTTCACCTGGAGAATCTCTAGCTTCTTAGGCTGCAGTGGAAACTGGCCCGTCTCGTAGATCTTCTCAGCAAAAGTGGGTAGCTCGCCATTTGAAAATGGCTCCCCTTTAAGTATTTCTAATTGTTTGCGTTTATTGGCCAGTTCGCTCTCGCGTCGCTGGAGTGATTTTTTAGTCTCTACGCCTACTGCCATGAATGGGTTTTATAGAATTAAAATCTAAGTCGCGATTGAATCCAATGCTTTGCACTGATTCACATAAGTACTTACGACAAAGATGGTTTAAAGGTTTTAATAATTTAAACTTGAACCCTTAAGTGAGCAATTATGTACCTATTTTAAGGAAATGGTTACATTTCCAGTTTATTCACCTTATTCATCATTTGCACGCCGTGAACGAGAGTTGCGCCTCCCTTTATGGCGCCTGCTACGTGTACCGCTTCCATCATTTCTTCTTTAGTAATTCCTCGCTGCAGTCCATCACCGGTGTAGGCATCGATACAATAAGGACAATGAACTGCGTGTGAAACGGCAAGGGCGATAAGTGATTTCTCTCTAGCGCTTAACTTCCCTTCTTCAAAAACTTTCCCGTAGTATTCAAAGAACTTTTCTCCCAGTTCCTCGCTCCATTCTGTGATGGAACCAAATTTTTTTAAGTCCTTAGGGTCGTAATATGATTTTGTCATGATATTAATTTTCATGGAAAATACGATAAGGAATCTGAACTTTCACAAAACGAAAACACTTGACCTATAAATCGCTTGTCTGCCTTTTCAAAAGCTCCCTAAATGTCAACCATAATCCAAAACTATTACCTACTTTTAGAGGCAAGAAACCTATACCACCAATAACGCGACCCAGCGAGAATGCGATTCGTGCTTTATGCGGCGTGCTTTCCTTTCGCTTCGCTCGTCGGAAGCAATTAGCACTCTGTCTGGCGGACAGAATTCAAAACTATTGCCTTCATTTTTGTGAAAGCCTACAAAAGCGGGAAGCATACGATAGCCAGATTTAATTTATCCAAACCTCCGAGGTCTCAAAGAACTCGGAGGTTTAGCTGTTGTAAATAGCTATAAAAACCGCTCCAAAAAGTCCAAAACCTCTTCTTGCTTATCGATGTAATATGTCGCTGCAGTGTTGTCGCGGCCTACTTTTACCGTAACCGCTTCTGTGGGTAGGTCTTGAAACATATATTCATCAGTCCAGTCGTCGCCTATGCTGAAGATAAAATCGTAAGGTTTGTTTAAGATGTGGTTGCAGGCGGCTTTCCCCTTATGCACATTGCTACTTTTGATCTCGATGACTTTGTTACCAGAAAGAACACTTAAACCATCGTTACTGGACAATTCCTTGATCACGTTTGAAAGTTCGTTAGCACGCATCACGCCCAGATCTGGATCTGCCTTGCGGTAGTGCCAGGCGAGGCTGTATTTCTTCTCTTCGATAAAGGTTCCCGGTGTACGGTCCACATAAGTCTGCAAAATAGGCTGTATGGATGGCACCCAGTCGGTATTCATGGCTTCGGTTGTGTGCCACTCTCCTCCTACTTCTTTTTTCAGAACACCGTGCTCTGCAATGAGAGTTACTGGAACTTCTTTGAACCACTCGCCCAAAGTCACAGATTCCCGACCGCTTATGATAACAACCTCGTTTTTCTCATTATTCTGCAGGTCGCTCACTAATTTTAAAATACGATCATCCGGTCTCGCCTCCGTAGGATCATTGACAAATCCTCGCAAGGTTCCATCATAGTCCAGGAAGAATATGCGTTTCTCGGCACTGTTATAATGTTCCAGAATGCGTTGCTGGCGGTGCTCTCGCAGTTTTTTGGTACGCACATATTCATCATCCACGCGCACGGCTTGCAACCTGTTCATGAAATCGGTGGCCCATTTCTCGACGTTGTAGCGCTTCAGGCGGCTTTGCATGTATTTATTACGTTTTTTCTGATCGCGCTCGGGCATTTCCAGCGCTTTTTTAATCGCATCGGCAATGAGGTCCAGGCTGTTTGGGTTAATGAGTAGCGCCTCGTTCATTTCTTTGGCCGCACCTGCCATCTCGCTGAGTATCAAAACACCAGTGCGGTCGGTTCTGGTGGCGACATATTCTTTGGCGACCAGGTTCATCCCGTCGCGTATGGGCGTGATAAGCGCCACATCGCTACTGGTGTAGAGGTCTATGAGGTTTTGGAATGGCATGGAGCGGTAAAAATACCAGATGGGCGTCCAGCTCACGGTCGCAAACCTCCCGTTTATGCGTCCTACCAGCTCGTCAATCTCTTTCTTAAGTAATTGATATTGAGGTACATTGGAACGACTAGGCACGGCAAGCATAATTAAGCGCACCTTCTCTGAATACTGTGGATATTTCTCCAAAAAATGCTCGTAAGCCCTTATGCGGTTAGCAATACCTTTGGTGTAGTCCAGTCGGTCTATGGACAGGATGAGTTTAGCGTCTGGCGTCTCTTCTTGATGGTGCTGGAGTCTACGTTGCAGCTCGCTCTGTGCGGTGTCTGTTTGTTCATGGTTCGCTTTCGCGAAAGCGGAAAACTTTTCATAATCAATACCCATGGGAAAGGAATCCACGGTCACCACTCGATCTGTGAGTGAGATGGAGTTGAAACTGGCGGGAAAGCCCAAGATACGGCTCACGGAACTAAGGAAATGGCGCTCGTAATCGTAGGTATGAAAACCAAGCAGATCTGCGCCCAGCAAGCCTTTCAAAATCTCCTCACGCCACGGGATGGTACGGAACACCTCATAAGAGGGGAATGGAATATGCAAGAAAAACCCGATGGAAACCTCTGGACGTTGCGCCCTGATCAAACCGGGCAGCAGCATGAGCTGATAATCATGCACCCAGATGGTATCGCCATCTTCCGCGTTTTCAAGCACGACTTTGGCAAATTTTTCATTAACCGTTTTATAGGATTCCCAAAAATCATCCTCAAATTCTGCGTATTCCATAAAATAATGGAAGAGCGGCCAGATCGTACGGTTGCTAAAACCGTAATAATAGCCCTCCATATCAGACTCTGTGAGACGCACGCCCGCACATTGCTGATCTTGAACCTCTTTCTTAATGGCATCTTCATGCTGTACATCAATCTCCTCTGCCGTGAGTCCCGTCCAGCCTATCCACAAACCATTGCTATCTCGGTGTACGGACTTGAGTCCGGTAGCGAGACCGCCCACACTGGGTTCTGCATGGACTTGGTCATTTTCTATGGAAAGTTGCAATGGTAGTCGGTTTGAGACGATGATGGTTTTAGGCATTATAACGTAGTCTTTTGAATGGGTTTAATCGTTAAAGTTTAAATTTCGGGCTTCTGGAACAAACATTTGAAAAAGTCACATTAAAATATGGATAATCTTAATTACGGTATCATAGGAAATTGTAAAAGCGCAGCGTTAATTTCTAACAAAGGCTCAATAGACTGGTGTTGTTTACCCGTTTTTGATAGCGCTTCGGTTTTTGCCAAGATTCTTGATGAGGAAAAAGGTGGCTCACTGGGCTTTATCATGGACGATTCTTATGAGACTCATCAAGAATATCTCTGGCAAACCAATATCCTCACGACTCATTTTGATAATGGTAAGGACGCTTTTCAAGTAATAGATTTTATGCCTAGATACAAACAAGAGGATGGGACGTTTTACATGCCGCCTGATATCGTGAGATTTATAAGAATTTTAAAGGGCAGACCGACTCTACGCGTTCATTTTGATCCTAAATTGAAGTACGCTCAAGGCGAAACGGTGATCGATAACGACGGTGATTATTTACACTGCAAAACGATTAGCGGCGAGTATGAGTCGGCTTTTTTGTATAGCGATATGAATCTGGACAAAATCTTGAATCAGGAAGAAATTACGCTGGAAGGAAATGCTTTTTTATTGCTGTCGTATCACGAGAAATTGACCACTCAATCCTTGGATCGCGCTTACTTGAAATTTCAACGTACCAAAACCTACTGGATGAACTGGAGCGAGCGCACCACTCGTTATCCGCTCTATCAGGAAGAAATTGTGCGTAGTGCTTTAACCTTAAAAGCTTTAACTTACGAGAAAACAGGGGCTGTTCTCGCTGCAGCCACGACCAGTTTGCCAGAAACCATAGGTGAAGTGCGCAACTGGGATTACCGTTTTTGCTGGATACGGGATGCAAGTATGGTGATCAGGGTGATCGCTGGATTAGGACATTTACGCTCTGCAAAACGCTTTCTGCAGTTTATCGTGGACACCATTCCTGAGAAGGACGAGAAAATCCAGATCATGTATGGTATTCACGGTGAAAAAGAGCTTACCGAGAAATTTCTGGATCACTTGTCTGGCTATAAAAATTCCAGCCCGGTAAGATTAGGAAACGCTGCCTACATCCAGAAGCAAAATGATATCTACGGTATTTTGATGGAGGTGATCTATCAGCAATTTGACAAATTTGAGACCAGCCTAGAAAACAGCGAGCAACTCTGGACCATTATAAAAAGCGTGACCTCAACCGTAAGAAAGAACTGGCAAAAACCAGATAAAGGCATCTGGGAACTGCGCACAGAGGACCGCCACTTTGTTTTCTCAAAACTTTTGTGCTGGGTAGCCATAGATCGTGCGATTAAAATCAGCGAAATCTTGAAAAAACCGAGGTATCAAGAAGAATGGAAAGCTTTAAGAGCTGAAATTCACGATGACATCTACAATAATGGTTGGAATGAAGAAATTCAAGCTTATACACAGTCTTACGGTAGTAAAGATCTGGATGCTTCTACGCTACTTATGGAGCAATATGGTTTTATAGAAGCGCAAGACCCGCGATTTATAAGCACTGTACAGGCAACGGAGCGCGAACTGTGCAAGGACGGTTTGATGTACCGCTATAAGAACAACGACGATTTTGGCGAGCCGAGCAGTTCGTTTACGATCTGTACGTTTTGGTTGATCAATAGCCTAAATAAAATTGGTGAAACAAAGAAAGCTCGAGAGTATTTTGACCAACTGCTATCTTATAGTAATCACTTGGGACTTTTTAGTGAAGACATTGATTTTAAAACTAAAAGATTGCTCGGAAATTTCCCTCAGGCATACTCACATTTGGCATTAATTGAGACGGCGGTGAATTTTAGTGAGTGATGATTGACGCAACTTGAGAAATATCAATTTCATACATTTATGAAAATACTTCAGTCATGAAAATTCTAGTTTCGACTCTGGTGCTTTTGACCTTGTTAATAGGTAATGAGAATTATTATGAAAATTCGGAATCAAGAAATAACGATGAATTGTCTTACGAGGCACGATCAACATTTATAAACACGGGCGATCCAGATTGCAGAGCCATCGTTGTTGACCTTATTTCAATAGATTCTAATGGTCAGCGGCTTTTGGCCGCTTCGGGAATTTGGAATTTTAATTGCACTTCTCAATCAACAGTTGATAATCTTTTCAAAGAATCTGAATACATACGTTGCGGTGAGATAGAAATCTTGGAAAAAACTCTCGTTTCGTATCAAGCCGTTACAGAAAATTATACTGGTAAATGCCTGAGTGAACTTATAACAGATGATAATAAGGGTGAAAAGATAAAATGGAAGATTAAAGAATCGATATCTGAATTGATGGAGGAATGAGGGTGCTGCTGGTCTCTTTAATTGATAAGTAAGGAGAAAATAAATCTATGCTTAATTAAGCTAGGCATTCTAGTCTGACACTATTTGGTTTGAGCAATTTTTTGAGGATCTTGCCTCGTATCAAAAACATTAGCTATTTCAACTCTTTTTGACTTTGTGTTTATCCAATAGACTTTTTTGTAGTTGGTATGAATCAGGTATCGGTATTCAATCTTCCTGTGCTTCAGGTTTTCTTCAATTTGTCCGATTTCAGGTTGATTTGATAGAACTTCTGTGGTGTCAACGATACCGTTGATAATATCCCTCGCTATTCGCTTGCCCGCCTTTACTTTATAATAGTTATAGATTTCGACCAGCTTGACCTCTGCAAGTTGAAGCCAGAGAACTTTTAGTTCCACTTTTCGATTTTGACTTTCAAGTCATTGACTTCGATCATTCGACCATTCTCAGAATCGGATTCGGCTTGATCCATCTCAGCATTATATTGTTCCATCGACATCGGTTTTAAATTTTCCTCAAGCAACTCCGTTTTTCTTTTCCGCAGAATCTGTTCAAGCATAATGACGATTTCCTCATTTTGTAACCGTAGAAACTCCTGAACGAATTCAATTTTTCTAGCCTCGAGATTCATTTGAAATAGGTTTTATTCAAAGATAAGCAATAGTCGTATTCAGACCTTTGTCAACTCTTATAGTTTACAAAAAGCATCAAACAGCTATAAGTTTAGCTGAATCCCTAACACTTTCTTATCAAGAATCTATAAAATTTCCTTGATCCCTATCTTTGTATCAAACAAAAAAACTTCATGGACTACAGAATAGAAAAAGATACGATGGGCGAGGTTCAAGTGCCTGCCGATAAATTATGGGGAGCTCAAACTCAGCGCTCGATCAATAACTTTAAAATTGGCGCACCGGCGAGTATGCCGCTGGAAATTATCTACGGATTTGCCTATTTGAAGAAAGCAGCCGCGCATACTAATCATGAACTGGGAGGTCTTGATGAAGAAAAGCGCGATCTTATTGCTCAGGTCTGTGATGAAATACTTGAAGGGAAACATGATGATCAATTCCCTCTTGTAATTTGGCAAACGGGTTCAGGGACGCAGTCTAACATGAATGTTAATGAGGTTATTGCAAACAGAGCACATCAATTAGCTGGTAAAACCATCGGTGAAGGAGAAAAGACGATCCAGCCCAATGATGATGTTAATAAGAGTCAGTCCTCAAACGACACCTTCCCTACCGGAATGCACATTGCTTGCTATAAAATGATCGTGGAAGATACGATCTCTGGGATCAAGCAGTTAAGGAATACGCTCCATAAAAAAGCTCAAGACTTTGATGAAGTGGTGAAGATAGGTCGTACGCATCTTATGGACGCTACACCATTAACCTTAGGTCAGGAATTCTCGGGTTATGTTTCTCAATTGGACCATGGTATTATCGCAATTGAAGCAACCCTAGAGCACTTGAGCGAACTCGCACTTGGTGGAACCGCAGTGGGTACAGGTCTTAACACACCAAAAGGCTACGACCGCAAGGTAGCAGCCTACATAGCTGATTTTACAGAGCTTCCATTCAAAACGGCCGATAATAAGTTTGAAGCACTAGCTGCTCATGATGCAATGGTGGAGACTCACGGTGCCTTAAAACAAGTCGCGGTTTCACTCAACAAAATTGCACACGACATCAGAATGCTGGCGAGTGGACCTCGTAGCGGAATAGGCGAGATCATCATACCTGCAAATGAACCTGGAAGTTCCATCATGCCGGGAAAAGTAAATCCTACACAGGCTGAAGCCATCACCATGGTTTGTGCGCGCGTAATGGGTAACGATACTACGGTTACTGTAGGTGGTATGCAAGGGCACTTTGAGCTGAACGTTTTCAAACCAGTTATGGCGGCAGCAGTTTTGGAAAGCGCAAAACTTATAGGAGATGCCTGCAGAAGTTTTGATGAAAATTGTGCCGTGGGAATAGAGCCCAATCATGAAAAAATCAAGTCGCTTTTAGAAAACTCTTTGATGCTTGTCACGGCACTCAATACAAAAATAGGGTACTACAAAGCTGCAGAAATAGCTAACAAGGCGCACGATGAAGGAACCACGCTCAAAGCAGCTGCACTCAGTTTAGGCTACGTTACCGAAGCAGAATTTGATGAGTGGGTACGTCCAGAAGACATGACGGGACACAAATAATCAAATACTTTTAATCAAATTTATATTTTACTTGGCAGCAAGAGTTAATCTTGCTGCCTTATTTTGTTGTAGATGGATAATAATGAGATTTTAAGACGCTTACGTTTTACGCTAGATTTGAGCGATGATGCAATGATCGATACCTACAAAAAGGGCGGTGAAGAGGTTTCACGCGCAGAGATCAGCGACTGGTTAAAAAAAGAAGAGCATGAAGATTTTGATGCGGTCATCGATGAGAACCTAGCCGTTTTTCTCAATGGTCTCATAGTAAACTACCGCGGCAAAAAGGATGGTCAAACGCCCATAGCCGAGGTTGTACTAAATAACAATATCATCTTACGTAAGCTCAAAATTGCTTTTAATTTTAAAAGTGATGAAATCGTCTATCTTATGAAATTGGGCGGTCAGAAGGTTTCTGAAAGTGAATTGACATCGTTTTTCAGGAATCCCAAACACGCAAAATATATGCACTGTAACGACCAGTACTTGAGAGCGTTCTTAAACGGTTTTCAAAAACAACGTATTAAACAACGCAAAAACTCTTAGTAATGAATTTGACAATGAGCAGTTTTCAAAAGGTGATACTCGTCATGCTTTTAATGATTCTAACATCCTGTGGCAGCTCACAGTTTTCAAAAGAGTATATAGAAAAGTATGATACCGGCGAGCCTAATCTGCTGAATGATTTTCATAACCTGAGAGACGATTCCTATTACGTTCCCTATCTCAACCGTGATCTAACTTTTATACAGTTTAATGGTACTGCGAGTACTTTTTACACCGGCAAGGCCATGTTTGATAATCACGACACCTGGTCAAAATTTTATTTTGATAATGATCAAAATCGTGAGTTTATCCTATGGCGAGAAGTTATCATTACTCGCGACAGAACTCCAGTAAATATTATTACGAGTGGTGATGAAAACCCCTATACTACAAAGGCATCATTTGCAGCATTTGATATGAAAGGTAACGATTTACTGGTTGCAGGTAGCTCGTATCGTCAAGAATTAATCGAGGAAATGGCTGCACTCATAAGACAGAACAACGAGGAGAACAAAGAGTTTTATAAACGATACTGGGCAGCTCGCGATCCGCGTATTTTTGAAATCATGCTCAAGGAAGGTAAATTTGATCCAGAGCCTAAATTCGATATGAATCGATAAATATTTACAGATTCCGCTTTCGCGAAAGCGAGAACATTTCAAACATCGTTTGCATAGAACCAAAGCATTTCAACCACGTAGAACTTTATGGAAGATGATCGCTTGAGAATCATTTCAAAGTCGAAACTGAAAATTTCTTTGAAAGAGAATTTATCATTCTTCAGAAAAAGTCTTTTTAAACCTGCACTAAGAAATATTGAACATGAATTCTGGCGAAATTCCATCTGTGATTTTTTGAATTTCAATGTCATAGAAACCAAAAACCTTAGGCATTCCCTAGGCAATTTACTTAAATATAAAATTTTTAAATATGCCTTCTTTTTTACGGAAAAGGAGCGCGAAAGAATGAATGCTGCATGGGAAAGACACATTGTTACTGAGGGAATACCCACTGTGGATGTCCCTGAACTCTACGGGAATATCCCAATTGTTGATATAGACTCAGATGATTTTATAAAAACAGATTTTGATGGATTTGTTTCCTACATGAAAGACTATCTAAGACTCTTAAAATATTATGATTGTGATGATCAACAAATTCAAGACTTCAAAGAAATCTTTAAAAAATCACTCCTTTTACTCGCTCATCACACTCCAGAACATAGAGTTTACTATATCATGGATCAAGACTGTATTCCTTCTTATAGGAAAAGGCCCCATGGATTTTATGACTATTACATTACGGTTATATCTACCTTGAGATATAGTAATCAAGTGGTCGTGATGGAATTTGGTCAAGATTGACTCACCAAACTTTTTAATTCATGGTGTGGAACCTAGCGCTCGCTTGTGTTTTACCGAGCTTTAGGCAGGAATAGCAACCGTAAAACCCTCTGGTCGCTCACCAGCTACGCTGCCTCGTCGCTGACCTGCCTCCCTTCCACCAAGGGAGAAGCTCTTCTGCTCCTGAGTAAAAGCATTTCCCTTCAGACGAAGGGAAAGATGTCCGAAAGCTTGCTTTCGAACGAAAAGGGTTTCACTGAGCGTGATGATGGAAATGCAACCGTAAAACCCTCTGGTCGCTCACCAGCTACGCTGCCTCGTCGCCGACCTGTCTCCCTTCCACCAAGGGAGAAGCTCTTCTGCTCCTGAGTAAAAGCATTTCCGTTCAGAGGAAGGGAAAGATGTCCGAAAGCTTGCTTTCGAACGAAAAGGGTTTCACTGAGCGTGATGATGGAAATGCAACCGTAAAACCCTCTGGTCGCTCACCAGCTACGCTGCCTCGTCGCCGACCTGTCTCCCTTCCAAGAAGGGAGAGGCTCTTCTGCTCCTGAGTAAAAGCATTTCCCTTCAGACGAAGGGAAAGATGTCCGAAAGCTTGCTTTCGAACGAAAAGGGTTTGACCACGCGCCTACTTCCCACTATCACGCTTAACCCGCACATTCTTATGAATCTTGAACTCCCTCCAGCGCGCAATGAATGCAATGATTAGTATACTCACAAGCGATACCACGATGAACTGATAAGAAATGATCTGGTCACCGCTGGCATAACTGTGTAAGCCCGATAAATAAAAGTTAACCCCAAAATAGGTCATCAACACACTCCCAAAAGCCAGAATAGACCACAGATTAAACGTCCATCTACCTTTCAAACCGGGAACAAGTCTCAAGTGCAGCACAAAGGCATAAATAAAAATGGTAATCAATGCCCAAGTCTCCTTAGGATCCCAGCCCCAGTAACGTCCCCAAGATTCATTGGCCCACATACCACCCAGAAAGTTCCCGATGGTGAGCATAATCAAACCTACGGTTAAGGCAATCTCGTTGATGTAGGTGAGCTCCTTGATGTTGAGATCCATTTTCTTGCGGTTCTTTTTAGTCGAAAATATCATCAAGAGCAAAGTCACTAAACCTAGAATCATCCCCAGCGCAAAAGGACCGTAACTACCCACAATGACTGCCACGTGGATCATCAACCAGTAAGAATCCAGAACCGGCTGTAAATTGGCAATTGCTGGATCAAGCCAGTTCAATTGCGCCACCCATAATATAATGGATACCACAAAAGCTGTGGAAGCAATGGTCATTTCACTCTTACGCCCGAATGCCAAACCGAAGCCCATCGTTGCCCACGCCACATAGATCAATGATTCATAAGCATCTGACCAAGGCGCATGACCACTCAAGTACCATCGCATTCCAAGCCCAGCTGTGTGCACCAGGAATAGTCCAAAAATCACCCATTTGTGAAATTTGATACTCCAGCGTATTTCTTTCATAGGCCTCAAGATCTCCACAATCAAGAGAATCAACATAAGGACGCCAAACCATACGTACCATTTATATAGATTTTTGAAAACGTCGTACTTGTTATAAAGTATTTCTGCCTCGATTTTTTCCTCGCTGGGAATCACGTCTGCGCCATAGGTGCGCTGGAATTCCAGTAAGTTGTTGAGTACCGTATTTGCTCGTAAGTAATTTCCGGTTTCATTTCCCTGGCGTAATAATGAAACATAAGCTGGAACAAAATCCCTCAAGAAATTGCGGGTAGGTTCATCTTCAAAACCGGCCTCGTTCCACTCTACCGGTGAGTACCATTTATTATTTTCGGCAACTGGGCTCGGAAAGATTTTAAAAATGGATCCCGAGATCACTTGGTCTAAAAGTCCAACGGTGTAGTTAATATCAATAAAACCTTGCTGGATGCTCGTCTTCACATCAGCGGTGTTAGCCTCGTCCAGGTAAGGTGAGATTTTATAGCCACCTAGCGAGTTGTCCTCTAGTCTAAAGAAATCCATTCCTCGAGCATATTTGGTACTACGATCTACCCCTAGAATGTCCTTTAAAGAATCATTTTTATAATTTAATTTAATGACCGGTACGTCAAACCACATTTGACCAAACTGCATCATGCTTAACATGGTCTGCTCTGGAGTGAGTTTTACAATACTGTCGTTCACTTCAGCCTCATAGTAATCATGTTCTGAGAGCCTGCGTAGAATCTCGCTTGCCAGCGTGGACATGGGTTTCATACGCCCATTATCTTGTACCACCACTCTACCAAATCGCTCTGCTTGCGCGATAGGAACCATATTGGCTACGATAATACTATCAGCGAGCTTTTTAGGGATGGGCTCAAAAATTTGAGGCATGTCAGGAACCGCAACGCTATCAGCTGCTCGGTTCAGCTCTGCCTCGTCCAGATTAGTGCTCGTTCCCTCGCGCACTTGCATGGCGGTACTGTGGGAATCGTGCGTGTGATCATGTGTCTCCTGCTGGTTTTGTTGCGTGTGGTCGTGATCGTGGTTGTGATCTTGGGCGACCGTTCCATTCTGAGCCACGCCCATAAATGCAAAGAGCATAACCACGGCAGTAGCCAGTTGTTTTTTCTTTCTTTTATTGATTCTTTCAATCAGTTTGCGCAGTTCACCAAAACGGGTATTGGGATCAAAAAGCAACGCCAGCAGACCTATATATAATAAATAATAACCTGCATAGGTAATCGTTTTACCCCAGAAATCATGATTTACGGAAAGGTGTGTCCCGCCCTCATCGGGATCAAAACCAGCCTGGAAGAAACGGTAGCCTTCTTTATCAAGAACGTGGTTCATGTAGATGTGTTCATCGCTTTCACCATCTTCATCGATCACGGTAACCTTGCTTTCAAACGAACTGTAAGCTTTCTCGGTTCCCGGGTATTTATTAGCGATAAAATCGTTCAACTTGATCTGGAAAGGCAGCTCACGCGCGATGGATCCGTACTTTATGTAAACTTTCAGACCGTTGATGTCTACATCAGTATAATCAGAGATGATGCCTTTTTGCCCACGCATCTCGATTTTTTTGGACTCGTCGCCGCTGGTTACCGTGGCCAGCAAACCAAAAGCTTTTGCAGCGGTAGGTTCTGGGCTTTGAACGATACCCAGCTCGCCTTCCATAATTGGCTGCGGGATAACAAATTGCATTCCCGCCATGGTGTAGAGCGATCGCAGCTGTAAAGGTTGTATGCTGTCTTTGACCACCGTTCCCTTTTGCTGGTCTGCCATGCGCATGTATTCACCGTCAAATGGTGTCTGGATGGTATAACCGTCCCAGTTCTCGATGATGTTGATCAAACCCTTTTCGGCCGCTTCTTCTGGATCTACGTTCACGCCAAAAAGCACACCGTGGATGCTCGCCTCTTCTCCTTCTTTCAGCAAGTGGTCGTGACGGTTCCCGCCACCAGCTTCCACGATCTTGAGGTAGCGCTCACCAGAACCGTCAGCGGTAGGTTTTAAGCCTTCTACTGCGTCGTAGATCAAGCTGTCTATGGTTACCGTGACCGTTTTATCATAAAATTTAAAATCATCGCTGCGCTTGTAATCGTACTGGGAGATCAATAATTCTTCCTTGACAGATCTTTGCATGGGATTTCCATTTGCGTCCTCTCCCTGGATGATGACGTCGTAATAAGTCTCTTCGCTAAAGAAAGTATTCTCGGTCTGGCCTTCTCTTATGAGCATCATCCCTTCAAATGAAATGTATCGGGTGATACCGGCACCTATGATTATGAGTATCCAAGAAAGGTGTAAGGTAAGTGTAGCCCATTTTTTCCATTGCAACAGCTGGTAACGTTTTATGTTCCCTATAAAATTGAGCATCAACCACAGCATGAGTAGGGAAAACCACCACTCGTTATACACCCACATCTTACTGGTGGGCGTGTCGTAGGAATTTTCTATAAAGGTTCCTGCGGCCATGCTCAGGGCAAAAGCCAGCAGTAAAAATGTCATCGTTCGGGTTCCAAATAACAGGCCGTATATACGCTCTTTCATAAGCTTTTAAAACTGGTGGCAAAGATACTTCACAAAAGCGTCTTAGCCTTGGCTGTTGGGTCGCGTTCCAGTGCTTATTTTTACAGTCATGATCAAGATATTTGTCATAGGAACCGGTAACCTGGGTGGACATCTTTGTAGAAGGTTTGAGGCTGGTGGTGATCTCGCTTTCGCGAAAGCGGGAAATCAAAAAACACCCGTAGAAATCCAGCTCACGGGCTACTACAACAAGTCGGGTGCTAGTGTGCCCGGAGTAAGTGCACCAAGAGCGGAAACACTCGAGGAGCTCCCTCCTACCGATCTGATCCTCATTGCAGTGCCAGATGATAAGATCCGTGACCTATCAGAACAAATTCCAATGACTGATGCGGTCGTGGCGCATACCAGCGGGAACACAAGCCTGGACGCGCTCTCAAAACATAAGAACCGTGGGGTGTTTTACCTGCCGCAGAGTTTTAGTAAAAGCAGAGTCCCAGATTTCAGCAAGATACCGATCTGCCTAGAATGGAATACTGCTACCACGGGAGATATTTTGGAAAGTCTCGCAAGCACGATGGGATCTCAAATCCACCATTTGCCCTCAGAAAAACGTCAACATTTGCATCTTGCTGCCGTTTTCATGAACAACTTTGTGAATCACTGTTATCATAAAAGCCAGCAGATTCTTGAAAATGGTGCTATAGATCCAGCTATTCTCGATGCGTTGATGGAAGAAACTTTCGCGAAAGCGAGATCCCTCTCCCCTGCAACATCGCAGACAGGACCAGCGCTGAGAAACGATATAAAAACCATGAACAGCCACCTGGAACTGTTGCCTGCAACCGACCGCGAGTTGTACCGCGTGCTGTCAAATTCCATTCAAAACGAATTCAAAAAATGAGCTATAAACAGAAACTGAGAAACATTACCACTTTTATACTGGACGTGGACGGCGTGCTGACTGACGGCCGGCTGCTGATTTCAGAAAGTGGCGAGCTGCTGCGCACGATGAATGCCAAGGACGGTTATGCCATGAAGGCGGCGCTTTATGCCGGTTACAAGGTGTGCATCATCACCGGCGGCCGCAACGAGGGCGTAAAATCCAGACTGGAAGGCCTGGGCGTGACTGATGTTTTCCTGAACGCCAGTGAGAAAATGGTACAAATGCACGACTACGTGGCGCAAAACGACCTGAAACCGGAAGAAATTCTCTACATGGGCGACGACATGCCCGATGTTCCCGCACTGGAATATGCCGGTCTTGCCACCTGCCCGCAAGACGCGATTCCCGAGATCAAGGCCGTGAGCGACTACGTGTCCCACAGGCGCGGTGGTGATGCCTGCGTGCGCGACGTGATCGAGCAGGTGATGAAGGTGCGCGGTGACTGGAATGTGCCGGGTAGTGAAAAAGTGAGGAGTAGTTAGAAAGGTTAAAATTTATTTATCGCAGATGATGTTGTTAAAACTTATAGCAGGTCGTTCTAATACATTGGTTTCAAAAATGAGATTCTACAAAATAGATGCGCGAGAGATGTTCTATAAGTCTTTGAAATGCGAACATTAAACCATTCAAAGTTTTTACGGCTTTGGGCGGTATTTTCTGATCTCGATAGGCGTTATAAAATCGTCAAACATGCTTATATACCATTTATACCGCAATATAGATATTTGCTCAAAAACTTGCGGATATACCGCTAGAATGAGGTGTATATATGGTAGTTTTTGATATATTGCGGATATACACTAGTTGTGTGTAAGTTAAAAAATCAGAACGCTGAATGACAGAAACTGTTGAATTGAGAAATAAACCTGAATTAAAATTTATCCTGAATACGGATGAATTTAATGTCATTGATGCTTCCGAACCGGAAAATAACGGAACTTACTCATACACTGAAATAAAAAGTGCGGAATTGAACTCTGAACGAACTAATTGGCTGATTTCAATTTTGAGCGTAGTAGTCGACTTTTTAACTGGAAGTGGAAACGGAGGGAAATTTAAAACGAAAGCAAATTTAATTCTGAAAACTGAAAAGCGGAATTTAAAAATATGGCTGAATGATGCGGATTATGGAAAAGCGAAAAAAATAACTGAATTGATAAATAAAAATAAAACCTACACACAACAAAGAACTGAGTTTAAAACCAAGCAAATTACTCGTTAATTTTAGGCACGATCCGGCTACGTGGCATTGTTGAAATGGGACAAACCCTATCAGGTTTGCCTCCAGTCCAACAAGCCATCAACACCACCAGTATTTTTTAACTTCATTTCTACTCCTTGACCAGACGGGAAACGTAGCCATCGTCATAGGGCAGGCCGGATTTTGCAATGGCAAATGCCTGTTTCAATAGTTTGTTGGATACGGCGATAAGTGCCAACTTCTTGCTCTTGCCCTTGGCCGTGATACGTTCGTAGAGCTCCCTACATGCCTTGTTGTGTCTACTTGCAGAGAAAGCGCACAAAAACAAGTGGTTACGAAGCTTTCGGTTGCCCACCTTGCTTATTCTGCTCCTACCCCTTATGCTGCTGCCAGACCGCCTTATCGTGGGTGTGATGCCGGCATAGTTACGCAGCTGTGAGGCGTTGTCAAACTTGGTAAAGCCCTCTGTGAGTACGATCAACAGCGCAGATGTCCTATCGCCCAGACCAGGTATGCTCTTAAGATTGGTAAGCTGTACCTGTTGATCCTGCTTGACCAGCGACAATAGGCGCTCGTTGAGCGAGACCAGTTCCCTGTCCAGCATCTTCAAGGTTCTTTTTAAGGAACCAAACACCGCTTTTGAAGGCGTGCCCAGTACCTTCTCTCCGTGGATCTTGTTTTTGACCTGAGTGCGCTGTTTGAGGTAGATGTCCATCAGGGCCAGCAATTGTAGACATTCCGCCTGTACGGCTCCCTTGCCATCGTAGAGCGGAACCTCATTGACCATTGCATAGTCCCTGATGCCCATTGCATCGCTCTTGTCGGTCTTTACCTTGGTAAGCTTCATCTGCAGAAAACGCTTTACCGACAATGGATTGACTACCGAGACGGCGATGTCAGAGTCGTGCAGGAACTGAGCCAGCAGATAGTGGTAATAGCCCGTCGCCTCCATGACAACAAGGCTCTCAGCGTCCAATGTCTTGAGGTACTTCCTGAAACCATTCAGGCTGTTGTCAAACTGGTAGTGGTTGCCCAGATCGTCAATTACATCAAAGAAATCCTTACTGATATCCACACCGTGGATTTTACTATATTTATCCATAGATATTTAATTGGGAAAGAACGATCCACCTAGGCTTCAACAACTTAAAAACGAGATCCAAAGGTCTCACAGAACTGAACGAACTAAAAGTGGAAAAGAGAGGTGATCATCAATGTTGACGGAATCTAAAGTTCCTCTGGCTATATTGACCTTAATCCTCTCTTTTGTTCTTTCTGGTTTATCTAATAAAATTAACTGAAATCAAACTTAAGATGGCTATAAGTAATTGCTTGTTATTGCCTATTTCTGAAAATCCTCGCGGATTTTCAGTTTGGTGCATACTTGCTAAGTTAAGTGCTAAACCACGCAACTACTCATAGCCGAGACCGTTGTCGGTGATTGCCCAAGGGACATGTTGCTCCGCCATGAAATCATCCATCCGAGACAAAAGTCCCCACAATCCACCGAGCGGTGGCACAACCAAGAACCAGATGACCATCAACCAATTTCAAGGCTCCCACAACATTCAATCACCGACAACGCCCACCGCGTGAAAATGCCCAATAAACAAACCAGCCACCTGGGGAAAACCATACCGGTGAGCGCACCACCGACAACAAGGCATAAAGCGAATGTGGCATTTTCAAAAGCTCTCTGTGTGGCGGCCAGAATCCAAAACTATTGCCTACTTTTAGAGGCAACAAACCGATTCCACCGATAACGCGAACCAGCCGAAAACGCCACACTCGCTTTATGCGGTGGGCGTTGGTAACAATATGAGACAGACATATGAACATATTTAAAAAACTTTTTGGATTTAAAGAATTGAATGAAAATTCAGAGACCATAAAATCTGAACTTTCTGAAATAAAGTCGGAATTTTTTAAATTACAAACTTCACTTAAAACTGTTTCTGATTACAATAAAGACCACCAAGAAAAAAGCAGAAAAATAGAAAATGAGTTGTTAAAAATGACTCAATTATTAAAGCCTAGAAAAACTATTCCAACCGAATTTAAGATTATTGACTCACTAACTAAAGATTCCATTTTTTCATTTCAAAAATTAGCAAAAACAAACCCTCAAGTCACTAACAAAAAATCATTAGATAATAAGCCAAATCGAATATTACAAGCAATCGGAAATATTCCCGAATTTATTTCAGGTGGTTTATTATCACAATCATATCTGTTCAATTTTCCCAAAGGTGTTACTGGAAATGTTATGAATATTGCAAATGGACAAGGAACAGCAATAATGAGTGGTGGAAAAATTTTAGCTCACGGAAGTTATGTGTCAAATTTAATGGTCTCTGCACCTATGCTTGCTTACAGCGCAGGAAATATGATTATTAAACAACATTATCTTGCAAAAATAAATTTCAATTTAAAGGAGATTAACGAAAGATTAGAAACCTTAATCGACCTCGAATTTATTAAGAAAGAAGCCAAAATTGAAGCAATGATTGTGTTTTACAAGAAAGCTTTTTCACAGTTTGATTTGATTAGTGAAAACGAAAATTATAAAAATGCAGTTTTATCAAACATTATAGCTAAAAACATAGAAGTCTATGAATTAATCCATTTCTATAAAAATTCTATTGAGAAAATAAAAAAAGATGAAGAAAGTAATTTCCAAAAGAGTATTCAATATTTTCTTTCATTACAAGAATTGTTCATTTTTGGAAAAATATTGGAATTTAAGTATGCTAACGAATTTAATAAAGCAATCGTAAACGACTTAACCGATGAATTTAAAGAAATGCAAAAAGACTATTTTAATTTTTTCAAGAAACACGAAGGAGAACTTCATAATTTAGGAAATTCAATTAATACAAAATGGTTTGATAAATGGTATTTTTTTAGAAATAACAAAAGAAACAAAACAATAGAAAAAAAGGAAATAGTTAATTCTAATAGAAATTTTGTAAATGAATTAAGAATTGAAAATGAATTAATATTTGACCAAAATTCTACGTTACTAAATAACTTTATACGAAATATAGAAAAACCACAAGAATTTTTAATTGAGAATGGAGAGTTATACAAAATAGAATTAGAAAATACTGTTACCAACACCGTATAACAACAATTGCGGCTTTGTGTCCTGCGGACACAACCGCGCAGGCATAAAAGTCGGTAATTTTAGCTATCTTAGTTTCCAAACAATCCGCAACTGATTGTTATACAAGACCGTTACCACACATTTGAAAAAAAAATCGAGTAACCAAGAAAAAATATTAAAACGTGTAAGATTTTGAACATTTAAGACAACCTATAAAGAAAATAGAAATTAAAACGTTGTCTTATGAACTCAATAAAAACATTATACATAATCTCTCTACTACTTGGATTATCTTTAACTGCTAATTCCCAAACAAAAGGTTTTATAGATTCAAAAAAGCTCGAAACCTATCTCAATGCCATCCATTTAAAAGAAGGTTTTAATGGAGAAATACTTGTAGCCAAAGGAAAAAATATCCTCTTTCAACAAACAGTTGGTTTGGCATCCTACGAGAATAATCTCAAATTGAAAAAAGATGCTAAATATCGAATAGCCTCAATTACTAAAACTTTTACTGGAACACTTATCGCAATCGCTCAAGAGGAAGGTAAATTAAATATTCAAGATAAAGCCATTGACTACATAAGTGCAGTATCACCAAAATTTAAAGATATAACAATAGAGCAATTATTGTCACATACTTCAGGCTTACCACACAATGAAGGCATTAAAGATTATTGGCATATAAAATCAAAACTACAAATGACACCAGAACAATTCATAACGGAAATCAATACTCTTGATTTACTTTTTGAACCAGGTTCACAAATGCATTATTCAAGTTTGGGATATCATCTTTTAGCAACAATACTTGAGAGCGTTTATAATAGCAGCTTTGAGAATATATTGAAGGATAAAATCTTGACCAAACTGCAAATGACAGAAACCGGCATCGTTGACGACTTAAAAATAATCCCACAACTGACTTCGGGCTATCATTTAGTTACTGATGATAGTTTAGTAGCTGCACCATATCGAAATTATTCTATGTTAAAAGGAGCTGGAGATATGTATTCTACCACAACGGATTTATTAAAATGGAACAACAGCTTCTTCTCAAATACACTTTTGAGCGAAAAAACTAAAGCAAATATATTTACTCAACAGACCAAAAAGAATAGTGAAAGTTACAATTATGGGTGGTATAAGAGTTCTAGTGTGCCCAAAAAACAATATCACGGTGGCGGAACTTGGGGATATTCTACCTACAATTCAATGTACCGTAATAAACAAATAAGTATCATTATTTTAAGTAACATTTCCACATTACCAATTTCATCAATTGCATCAGACGTTGAGAAAATTGTATTTGGACAACCTTTTCGAATACCGTCAATAGAAAAAATATCTGAAAAATCTGTCAATCTCGAAATGTATAGTGGAAGTTTCATTTCAGAAACAAGTAAAATGGTACTCATTATAAAAAATGTAGAAAACAGTCTTTATGCAAAGCTTGGAAACAATCCACCATTTAAAATTTACCCGAAAGGAAATCACCAATTTTTTGGTAAAAAAATAGAAATTGAAATAACATTTCAAATTGATAATGATTTGGTTTCTGGTTTAATGGCAGAAAGAATGGGGAAAACTTTTAACTTCAAAAAAGAAACTAAATAGTGGAGAAAGACTTTTTAAAAATAGTAGAAGATAATCAAGGGATTATTTACAAGGTCTGCAAAATGTATAGGGACACAAGAGAGGACCAAGAAGATTTATTTCAAGAAATTGTACTTCAATTATGGAAATCATATCCCAAATTCCGAAGAGAATCAAAAGTAAGCACTTGGATGTATCGCATAGCTTTAAACACAGCAATAGCAATATTTAGAAAAAATAAAATAGAGCTTGAATTCAACGAGAAGATTCCTAAAGAACATCATTCAAAGTATATGGAAACATCATCTGAAAACGAGGAACGATTGTTTGAAGCCATTAGAACTTTAAATAAAGCAGAAAGAGCAATAATTGCCTTGTATTTAGAAGATTATCCGTACAACGAAATTGGTGAAATTACTGGAATAACTGAAAATTATGTAGGCGTAAAAATCAGTAGAATTAAAGAAAAACTCAAAAACATTTTAGAATAGAAAACTATGGAACTCGATAACATAAAATCAAACTGGAAGAAAACAGGACAAGGTAAAAGAAACCAAACAGAATTATCTATGATGACTAAAATAAAGAATCATTCCAATATCAAAAGAATGCGGATAAAATTAATGATTGAAACTACAATGGTAATTGTTTTTTTGGCAGTATATTATAAAGGTTTTGATGCTAATACTAAACCTCTTTGGACAAATATATTGTTGGTTATCACTTCAATTGTATATATAATTTCTCGATTTATCGGATGGTTTGTATTAAGAAATCCTATAAAAGGAGACAACTTGAAAGAATCACTAATCAGTTTTCAAAATACATTAAAGCGAATGTCTATTTTTATTTTATTAACCTCATTTCTATTTGGTTCAGCAATAATATCTTTTTTCACTTCATCCATTGATTTTACACAAGGAAAATATTTTATACTTGTTGGTATGATAATGACCTTAATACTATTGGTATATTTATCGAACAGAAATTGGCTTAAAAGAATTGAAGGTATTAAAAAGACACTAGTAGAATTTGACAATGTTACAGAATGATGAAAAAAACGTGTGGTAACAACGTATATAAAAAATAGCGGTTTAAGTGCTAAATCTAAAGTGAATTGCATAAATTTAACGGTCAGTACCAAACCGAAAAGTTAGTGCATAAAATCCGCAACTTTTTATATACAATACCGTTGCCAAAAATATGAAACAAAAAACGTAAGTTTCAGCTTTTAAATGTGTTTTAAAACCGAAAAACATTTATTTCATTTAAGTTCTAGATTTTTAAAACTGGAAAATCTCTAAACAAAACTCTTGAAAATAAATTTTGTGAAAAGTTGTTGCGGTTTTCAATTGACTAAAAATAGCTGAACACAAAAAAATTAAAAATAGAGCGTGCTCACTCCTGCTCTAAAAAAATTAAAAAAATCCTGATGGCTGATCTGGACGCAAAAATGAAAACGCTAAAAAAAGAAAAAAAGGATAATCTTTGCGCACTCACTCTTGCTCAATAAATTTAAAAATCTTTGCGGCGGATCTGAACGCAAAAAAAGTTTCTTTTAAATGTATTCTTTAGAAAGTGAGTTTAAAACAAAACCGAAAAGTTATTTTTTAAAAGAAAAATACTTTTGGCAACAACGTATATCTTCAATTGTGGCTATGTGTCCTGCGGACACAAACGCTCACGCGTTAAAGTCAGTTCTTTTTACTATCTTTAGTCCCAAATTCCCACAACTGAAAGATATACAAGACCGTTGTAAAACATTTGTAAAAAACTTTACGACTTTTAATGACAAAGCAAATGTCGTATAAAAATCAGATGAAAACCGTTATCATATTTTGACCGAATAACTACTTTTAGATTTAAATAAAAGTAACTAATAGAATGAACTGGATTGCAAAGAAAATAAGCGAAACTCGAAAAATTAAAGGATTAACTCAAGAAGAATTGGCTGAACAAGCAAAAATAAATTTGAGAACAATTCAACGGATTGAAAACTCTGAAAGTGAACCGAGAGGAAAAACTCTAAATTTGATTTGTGAAGTTTTAGAAATTGACTCAAAGGAATTGATTATAACGGAAAATTCTATCCAAGAAAAAAATATTGGGACGAAAATTGTTAACGGACTTTTTCTCATAGCTCTGAATATGGTTTTAATGGGAATTATCGGTTTTCTAACTTTAGATTCAAACGCAAATATGAATAGCGTGTTTGGCGGATATTTATTGAGTGTATTTCTTCCATTTTTCATAGTTGTAATGACAAAGAGAATGATCGGAATGGAAAGAATGCTCAAATTCGGATTTGGTTATATCGTTTACTTTATTTTGGTTATGGTAAAACCCGGATTTCCAACAGGATTCGTCACTGGATTATTCCCTTGTCTTTTAATTAGTCTATCTGTATTATACTTTGGAAATGAACTTATTAAAAAAAAGGAATAAACAACGTTTTACAACAATGTATAACCGCAATTACGGCGGATTCGACTACGTCCGAATCCACTCGAAATTGCTAACGCCAGTGCTAAACCGAAAATTAACGCATATTAACCCGTAACTGACGGTTATACGAGACCGTTGTCGGTGATTGTGACCCGTCCTGAATAAAGGCTACATAATCTTAAACAATTATGTACAAAAATGACAAAGTAATCAGACGGTATTCAGAGTCTTTTAAACTCAAGATTCTGGACGAACTTACCACCGGAAAACTAAACAAGTATCAATTAGGTAAGGCCTACGGTATCGCTCCTTCTACCATCAATGAATGGATTAAGAAATACAACCGTAAAGACCTTATGAATACCCGTGTGACCGTGAAAACAAAAGATGAAATAACACGTATCAAACAGCTTCAGAAAGAGATTGAACAGCTTAAAAAACTACTCTTGAAAAAGGATATGGATGCCCTTGTGGATGAATCCTATCTTGAAGTTGCTGCAGAACAGCTGGGCTACAAATCAGTCCTGGAGCTAAAAAAAAAGCTAAGTATCAAGCCCTAATTAAAGCCAGGGAGAAGTCCAAGGGATTTGCTTCCTTGTCCACTATTTGCAAATGCTTTGACCTTAAACGTGATGCCTACTACAAATACAAACGTAGAGCAGACAAGCGTTCAGAGAAGGAACAGAAGATAGTCGAGATAGTCAGACAAAGACGCAAATCCCTTCCCAGAGAAGGCACCAGAAAGCTTATTAAGTCTCTGGATGCCAGCTTCAAGCAAGCAAATCTTAAAGTAGGCAGGGACACTTTATTTAACATCTTAAGAAAACACGATATGTTGATACACAGAAAGAAAGCACACCACAGAACCACAAACTCATTTCACAGGTTCTACAAGTACAAGAACATCATCAAGGATATGGAGATTACCAAACCCAACCAAGTATGGGTCAGCGATATCACTTACATAAGGACCGTCAAGGGCTTTTGCTACCTCGCGCTCATAACAGATATGTACAGCCGTAAGATAGTAGGCTACGACCTCAGTGACAGCCTTGAGCTGGCAGGCTGCGTAAGGGCTCTCCAAAAAGCCCTGAAGCAGTCTGGCAAGCGGTCACCACAAATACACCATTCTGACCGTGGCATACAATATTGCAGCAATGTCTATACAAACATCTTGATTAGAAAAAATATCAGAATCAGCATGACAGAGGATAATCATTGCTACGAAAACGCTCTCGCGGAGCGTGTAAACGGAATCCTCAAGGACGAGTTCTATCTCGACCAAACCTTTGATAATCTGCTACACGCAAGGCGCGCAGCAAAAAATGCAATCAACTTATACAACTCTATCAGATTACATTTATCTTTAGACTATAAAACACCAGATTATGTGCACCAAAATGCAGCGTAAAAACAATTATTAACCTGTAGCCATATTTCAGGACGTGACATTGCCCAAGGGACATGTTGCTCCGCCATGAAATCATCCATCCGAGACAAAGGTCCCCACGATCCACCGAGCGGTGGCACAACCAAGAAACAGATGTGCATCAACCAATTTCAAGGCTCCCACAACATTCAATCACCGACAACGCCCACCGCGTGAAAATGCCCAATAAACAAACCAGCCACCTGGGGAAAACCATACCGGTGAGCGCACCACCGACAACAGTGCATAAAGCGTCCCGATAGCTATCGGGATTCAAAAGCTCTCTGTGTGGCGGCCAGAATCCAAAACTATTGCCTACTTTTAGAGGCAACAAACCAATACCACCGATAACGCGAACCAGCCGAAAATGCCACACTCGCTTTATGCGGTGGGCGTTGGCAACAAGCTGAAAAATGCCCTATTATTGGGTATTTCGATAATAAATTATTTATCATAAACTTATAGTATAAAAACCGGACTAAGCATTGCTCGAAATAAAAACCATAAATTATGAACCATAAGAATATTTACTCGATAATCCTGATATTATTTCTTGGTACTTCAGTGTTTGCACAAGACGACCCGTGTGAGCACCTCTTGGATCCTGACCGAAACGGAAGTATTGTCTTGCCAGATGGAAAAAGCTGGTGCGACGTTGCTCAGGAAACTGGTAGTGCCTATGCCAAATGCAAATGCAAACACAGTTCAGCCACGGAAACTAGCAAAGGAAAAATGCAGGCAGAGATTGATAATATGTACGCGCAAAGAGATGCGTTAATAGACAAAGCTAATAAGGCCAAACGAAAAGCGTATCAAATAAGTTTGACTGACGACGACTCCAATTTTGATACAAAGAAGCAAGCTAAAATTGCCTTTTTGGAAGAATACATAGGGTACAATGAAAAAGTCATTGGGCTTCTAAAAGAAATGAATCAACGTTTTGGAATGAAAAACAATGTTAATGCTATAGAACAGGATGTGGCGCATAAACGAGCAGAAATTAACCGATTACGTGAAAAAGAACAATCCAAAACCCACACAATAAGTAGCACATCAGATGAAAAAGCATATACTTCAAGCGGACAAAGTGATAGTTATACTGATAATAACCAATCACAAGAATCGATTTACCAAATAAGACAACGGCAAGCCCAGCAATATCAAAATGCAAGAAATGCTCAAATCCAAAGGCAAGTAGAGGCAAACCAACGACAATATCAGCAAACAATGGATAACAATGCAAGGGCAAAAAGTTTTATTAAAAGCATTTTTAGTAGTGCCAACTATAATACCGGTATTACAAGGTACGTAGATGCATCGGTACGTCAGCAATACAATACTACGTCGCAGTA
This sequence comes from Nonlabens spongiae, assembly GCF_002117125.1. NCBI lineage: Bacteria > Pseudomonadati > Bacteroidota > Flavobacteriia > Flavobacteriales > Flavobacteriaceae > Nonlabens > Nonlabens spongiae. The sequence continues at coordinate 293,204 of NZ_CP019344.1, read as the reverse complement.
TAATGATACGCCTAAGTATGTTGAGGATCCAAATAAGGAAGGGGAAAACTTATATGGTCTTTTGCCGGCATACCTTCAAATGGGTAGGTATGAGGATTTCAAATCAACTGCTGAAAAACTTAGCAAGGAAAAATATCTAAGCACCTTAAGTAATTCCCAAAAACAGACCGTAAGACTTTTAAAAGCAATGGCTAGTATCGGTGACCCGGATTCCTTAGATCGTACGCTTCTGGAAAAAGAAGCTGAAGTGTTGAAGGATAATAACTACCTCTATGAGGAAAAGATAAGAAGAGCCGCAGTAGCTGTTAAAAATAGATTGTACAATAGTGCACTTACTTCTTTCAACAATCAAAACTACGATAAAGCAGCCGTTCAATATCAAAAATTGTCAATGCTTACCAATGAGCCCTATTTTTTACTTTATGCAATCACAGCCTATGAAGAAATTCCTAACAAAGAGCAGACAAAGGCGATGTATAATAAATTAATTAACCTGAACAAAGACATTTCTTATACCCTCTATGTGGCGGAGGAAAAAAGCACTGGCGAGGAGGTTGTTTTTTTAGATAAAGAGACGTTGCAATTCTATTCTGAAGACTTTAAATACCTACATCCAAATGAAGAAAAATTTCCACAAACCGCATTATATACTAAGCTCATTGAAATGCATTATAAAAATGGTAATCTTGAGAAAGCAATAGAGCTGTTAGAGACGAGACTTAAAGCCACACCCAACGATTCTGAATTACTGTACAATCTAGGGGTAATGAATGCAGAAAGTGGTAACATCGAATCAGCTATTGAAAACTATAAAAAAGCTATTGAAATAAATCCGGACTCTTTTAAGGTCTTATTAAATATTTCGGCCACCATCCTTTCAAAGGAAAATCAAATTGTAACGCAAATGAATGGATTGGGAAGGTCAGAAGCAGAGGATCTTGAGTATAATAAATTGAGTAAGCAAAGGACCCAAGTGTATAAAGATGCGATGGTTTATTTAGAAAAAGCGCATGCGCTTCGTCCGAATCATACGGATGTCGTACGAACTTTAATGAATATTTATGAACATTTAACTATGGATGATAAATTTAAGAACATGAAAATAAAATTAGCCAAAATAAAAAGTTAATAGAATAGACTAGGAAAACCCGTTGTGCTAGTAGTTCCATGCATGCCTGATCCTATTTATTGGTCTGTTGTTCTCCCTATTGAACATCTGCAGCATGGCAACTGCGGCCAGTTTGCTTGAGACCCTTGTCAGGAAGCCCTTGAAGCTCTTTGCCAGGTTGATCTTGATGGAGAACTGGGAGCATAACTGTGAAAACCTTGTCTCTATAAACTTACGGTTCTTTCTCCTCTCGGGCGAGAATGCGCTTTTGACCAGCTGGTTTTTCCTGGGTGGGGTGAGAAGTTCTATACCGTAGCTTGTGAACAGATCTGCCTGGAGCTCCCTGGATATATAGCCTCGATCGCCGATGATCTGCCTCTCCTCGCTACCGTCGTACTGCCTTTCCTTCAGGAACTTTATGTCGTGTACGTTTGCTGGGGTCACTGCCATGTCATGGAAGATGCCCTGCGTACTCATGAGCAGGTGGAGCTTGTATCCAATGTAGTAGCGGCGGTCAACCGCCGAGTAGCCCTTTCTCGGAGCCGTGCCCAGATCTTCCATACAGATCTTCATGCGGTGCTCCCTGGCGTTGTGCACGATGGGACAGGGCATCGAGTCCACCAGAAGGGCAGATCTGCCATCATCCATACGGTCGCCCAAGAGTCCCGCGGACTCCTTGAAGCGTGGCTCGAGCGAGCGCCTGCGCCGGTTGAACCTGGTGCGGTCGACCAGCATGGGAAAGTCCTCGCGAAAGTGCTTCTTTATCTCGGCAAACAATAGGTTCTCGCTGGGGATCGAGGCCGCCTCTCCGGTAATGGCGAGTGCCATGACCTCCAGGTCATTCATTTTCGTGTTGACCGGTCGCTTGATGAAGTTTCCGTCCACCGTGACGGTTTGGTAGAGATCAATGAGGTAGGAAAGGTGTTTTTTGTACATTGCAGGTAGATCGTGCATGGTATCAGAATTACAGATTAGGCACCATTAATATACTGAATATCAACAAAATGCACGGTCTTTTTTTAATCTGTTTTTTAATTTTAACTAGCACAACGGGTAAGAGATAAATTAACACACGGAAGTGTCAACTCGATAAAAGAAAAAGATTTGAAAACTCAAATTTTCTGTTTGAGACAAGTTACTTTACGGCTGATATTGGCGAATTTAGGTTTGAAAAGTGACTTAAAAAACGCCACACAACAACGTATAACAACAATTGCGGCTTTGTGTCCTGCGGATACAACCGCGCAAGCTTAAAAGTCGGTAATTTTAGCTATCTTAGTTTCTAAACAATCCGCAACTGATCGTTATACAAGACCGTTGGCAGTAATAAAAGAAAATCTACAAAGTTCGGTTTTAATCAGAACTTTTTTATATATTTGCAATCGCAGATGAGACTGACCAATAAGAAAATATTAGAAAAACTTAAAAGAAAGAACAGAGGAAATATTCCTTTGACAAAAGCTATCGACCAACTGATTAAGGATATTATCGATAATAATTGGAAGAATCAAACTGAACTGAATAAGACAAGAAAAGATGCAGACAATGTTCATAGCGATGGGTTTTATTTTTTTAATATTAATATTCACAGAACAATGATTTTAATTGAGTTTGATGACAACGAAGCTACTGCTGTTTGGGTTGGAACACATCAAGAATATGAAACGACCTTTAAAAACAACAGAAATACTATTAGAAAGTGGTTAAAGTCTAATGATTGGATTTAAAAAATAAGATTATGAAAACACAATTCGACATATCAGAACTTATTGAAAATGGAGAAATCCTAAATGAATTGGATTTTGAAAGGGCAATGATAGCGGACAGAAAACTACGTGTTCTTGCAAAGGAAAACCCGAAATTCAAATCCGTACGAAAAAAATTAAGAGATTTAATTGAGCAGTACGAAAATAAAAATTGGAGTGCTGATTCTAACATTTCTAACAAAAAACTTCGAGAAAGCGACCTTGCAGAATTGATAGCCGAAAAAGAAAGACTATTTATCCAGCGAAGAAAAGAGCTTATCCGAAAAAAATTAAAGAATTTAAATCTAACACAACAAGACTTTGGAAAAGTTTTGGGACATCAAAGCAAATCTTATATATCTGAACTGATAAATGGAGTAAGTCCTTTTTCATTAAAAGATTTGATTGTTATTAATAGAATTTTAAAAATTGATTTAATCGATTTAGTTCCAACTTTTTTGCCACAATCTGATAGAGTGAAAATTAGAACAACAATTAAAAAATTGGATAATCCAAAATTGAAATTAAGTAAAGACGATTTAGCATTAGCGTAAAATTACTACTGCCAACACAGTATAACAACAATTGCGGCTTTGTGTCCTGCGGACACAACCGCGCTAGCATAAAAGTCGGTAATTTTAGCTATCTTAGTTTCAAACCAATCCGCAACTGATTGTTATACAAGACCGTTGGGTGTAATTTGGAAACTTTACCAATTTTTGGTATTTTTGAGTTTAAATTTGAAATTATGAGTAAGAACACATCAATATCACTCGGAAATTATTTTGACCAATTTGTGAGTAGCCAAGTTTCTGCTGGAAGATATAAAAACGTTAGCGAAGTAATAAGAGCTGGACTGAGATTATTAGAAAATGAGGAAAGTAAAGTTATTGCTCTGAGAAATGCAATTCAACAAGGCTTAAATAGTCCTATTGTTGAGGATTTTGACTTTGACGAAAATCTGAAAAAATTAAAATCAGAAAGAAGAAAAAATGGCTAAAGTTGTATTAAGACAAGAAGCCATTGACGATTTAAATAATATTTGGTTTTATACTTTCGAAACTTGGTCTGAAACTCAAGCAGACAAATATTACGCAACGATAAAAATGGCGTGTAATGGAATCGCCGATAATCCAAATGTTGGAAAAGAATATGATGGAATTAACAAAAACCTTTTAGGAGTGAAATCTGAAAAGCATATAATTTTCTATCAAATAATTAATCCAGAAAGAATTGAAATTATTAGAATTTTACACGAAAGAATGGATTTGAAAAACAGAATAACCGAATAAAAAAACTACGCACAACAAAGAACTGAGTTTAAAACCAAGCAAATTACTCGTTAATTTTAGGCACGATCCGGCTACGTGGCATTGTTGAAATGGGACAAACCCTATCAGGTTTGCCTCCAGTCCAACAAGCCATCAACACCACCAGTATTTTTTAACTTCATTTCTACTCCTTGACCAGACGGGAAACGTAGCCATCGTCATAGGGCAGGCCGGATTTTGCAATGGCAAATGCCTGTTTCAATAGTTTGTTGGATACGGCGATAAGTGCCAACTTCTTGCTCTTGCCCTTGGCCGTGATACGTTCGTAGAGCTCCCTACATGCCTTGTTGTGTCTACTTGCAGAGAAAGCGCACAAAAACAAGTGGTTACGAAGCTTTCGGTTGCCCACCTTGCTTATTCTGCTCCTACCCCTTATGCTGCTGCCAGACCGCCTTATCGTGGGTGTGATGCCGGCATAGTTACGCAGCTGTGAGGCGTTGTCAAACTTGGTAAAGCCCTCTGTGAGTACGATCAACAGCGCAGATGTCCTATCGCCCAGACCAGGTATGCTCTTAAGATTGGTAAGCTGTACCTGTTGATCCTGCTTGACCAGCGACAATAGGCGCTCGTTGAGCGAGACCAGTTCCCTGTCCAGCATCTTCAAGGTTCTTTTTAAGGAACCAAACACCGCTTTTGAAGGCGTGCCCAGTACCTTCTCTCCGTGGATCTTGTTTTTGACCTGAGTGCGCTGTTTGAGGTAGATGTCCATCAGGGCCAGCAATTGTAGACATTCCGCCTGTACGGCTCCCTTGCCATCGTAGAGCGGAACCTCATTGACCATTGCATAGTCCCTGATGCCCATTGCATCGCTCTTGTCGGTCTTTACCTTGGTAAGCTTCATCTGCAGAAAACGCTTTACCGACAATGGATTGACTACCGAGACGGCGATGTCAGAGTCGTGCAGGAACTGAGCCAGCAGATAGTGGTAATAGCCCGTCGCCTCCATGACAACAAGGCTCTCAGCGTCCAATGTCTTGAGGTACTTCCTGAAACCATTCAGGCTGTTGTCAAACTGGTAGTGGTTGCCCAGATCGTCAATTACATCAAAGAAATCCTTACTGATATCCACACCGTGGATTTTACTATATTTATCCATAGATATTTAATTGGGAAAGAACGATCCACCTAGGCTTCAACAACTTAAAAACGAGATCCAAAGGTCTCACAGAACTGAACGAACTAAAAGTGGAAAAGAGAGGTGATCATCAATGTTGACGGAATCTAAAGTTCCTCTGGCTATATTGACCTTAATCCTCTCTTTTGTTCTTTCTGGTTTATCTAATAAAATTAACTGAAATCAAACTTAAGATGGCTATAAGTAATTGCTTGTTCTCGCCTACTTCTGAAAATCCTCGCGGATTTTCAGTTTGGTGTGTACTTGCAAAGTTAAGTGCTAAACCACGCAACTACTCATAGCCGAGACCGTTAGCCACAATATGAATAAAAATCTCGAACAAATTAATAAACAGTCTTTAAACCAACTGATTGAGTTTTTAAATTCGGGATTTGAAATACTAATGGAATCGGATTTAGTCGCTCTTCTATTTCATTGTTACTTGCTTACCGAAAAAGAATTGCTGAATAAAATTCATATCAAAACTCGAATTTTAAATATTGAGGGGAAACGGATTGACTTTGCAATTGGAAAAGTTACTAACGAAAATAAAAGACCTTCTGTAAATCCAGAGTTAGTCATAGAATGTAAGATATTTTCAAACGGATTTACAAATAGTCAACTACGAAAGCGGTTTAAATATTTGAAAGAGGACATTGAAAAAGTCGGACTTCTCAAATTGAACGTCCCTAAATTTATCTTGATATTTGACTATCACGACTATTTAAACATCAACCGAAAAAAAGAAATAATCGAATTGAGAAACACAACGGACGAAAAAATAAAAATCATTCGAATTTTAAGAGAAAATAACCAATACAAAAAACAAGAATTTTAATGGCTGTAAGAAAAAGCAAGGAACAGAATTTCCAAGTTAGCGGAAATGTTACCGAAATAAAGGAAAAGTGTTTGACTGCACTTAATAATGGCGGATTTAGCAAAGTATCGTCGAATGATTTGCTCAACGAAATTTCAGCAAATTATAAAAAAGCAACAGTAGTTGGAAAAATACAAATTGTATTGACGGAACAAAATGACAAAACGAATATTAACGTAAAATCAACTGCGAATTCGGACAATATTTTTGCTCTCTTTTCCTCGCCTAATGACAAAATAATGAATGCATTTAAAGACAACTTGGGATAAAATACTGTGGCTAACAATGTATAACCGCAATTACGGCGGATTCGACTACGTCCGAATCCACTCGGAATTGCTAAAGCCTGTGATAAACCGAAAAATTTGTGTACTTTAACCCGTAACTGACGGTTATACGAGACCGTTGTGGTTAATGTAAAAAAAACCGAGTAACTAAATGAATAAAACAATATTTGAAATTACTAAAATGGACTGTCCTTCAGAGGAAAATCTAATCCGAATGAAATTGGACGGAATTCCAAGTATTGCGAATTTGGACTTTGACATTCCCAACCGAAAACTGACCGTTTTTCACAGCGGAGAAACTGTCCAAATCGAAAAATCAGTTATCGAACTGAATTTAGGCGGAAAGAAAATCTCGACTGAACAAACCCACCAAACAGAATTTAATGAAAATGCAAACCAAAAAAAACTACTTTGGTCTGTACTTGCCATAAATTTTGCGTTTTTCATAATTGAAATGACAACAGGAATAATCTCAAAATCAATGGGATTGGTTGCCGACAGTTTAGATATGCTTGCGGACAGTTTCGTTTACGGAATTAGCTTGTTTGCGGTTGGTGGAACAGTAATAAAGAAAAAACGGATTGCCAAACTTGCTGGATATTTTCAAATAACACTTGCAATTATCGGATTTGTAGAAGTTTTAAGGAGATTTTTCGGAGACGAGAAATTACCAAACTTTTCGACAATGATTATCGTTTCAATTTTCGCACTTATTGCAAACGGAATTTGTCTTTACATTTTACAAAAGTCAAAAAGTAAGGAAGAGGCACATATGAAAGCAAGTATGATTTTCACTTCAAACGATGTGATTATAAATTTAGGAGTAATAACAGCTGGACTTTTGGTAAACTGGTTGAGTTCAAGCAAACCTGATTTGATTATCGGAACAATAGTTTTTGTTTTGGTAATTCAAGGTGCTTTTAGAATTTTAAAATTGAGTAAATAAATAAAAAAACACTAACCACAACAATGTATAACCGCAATTACGGCGGATTCAACTACGTCCGAATCCACTCGGAATTGCTAAAGTCTGTGCCAAACCGAAAAATTTGTGTACTTTAACCCGTAACTGACGGTTATACGAGACCGTTGTACCTAATGCACCAAAAATCCGTAAAATAGAATTGAAAAAACGAATTTTAGTCATTTTTGGAATCCTAACTCTAACAGTAATTGGATTCTTCGTTGCAAAGAGAATTAATCTTAATCCGAATTACAAAGTCGGACAAAAAATTGACGAATTAAACGGAGTTGACGTCTATTACAACGGCGGAGTTGGAAATGTAAGCGGTCGAAGATTATCTGATGGCGGATATAATCTTGGACTTAAATATCAATGCGTGGAATTCGTAAAACGATATTACTACGAAGAATTAAACCATAAAATGCCTGACTCTTATGGCCACGCAAAAGATTTCTTCAATTCAAATTTAAAGGACGGAGAAAAAAATAAACAGCGGAATTTAAATCAATTCACGAACCCGAGTAAATCTAAACCGCAAATAAACGATTTGGTTGTTTATTCGGGAACAACTATGAATAAATATGGACACGTTTCAATTATAAGCAACGTGTCTGAAAATGAAATTGAAATCATACAACAAAACCCTGGACCTTTTGGAAAGTCGAGAGAGAAGTTTGATTTAACAATGGAAAACGGAAAATGGAGAATAAAAAATAATAGAATTTTAGGATGGTTAAGAAAATAAAAGCATTAGGTACAACAAAGAACTGAGGTAAAAAACAACTCTTTTTAGCACTTTTTCATTTGATCACACTACAATGATTCGGGTCGTATGGCAATCCTGATCTGACAATCGAAAAAGCCTGTTTCAGCAGCTTGTTGCATACGGCGATCAACGCCAGTTTCTTACTCTTGCCCTTGGCCACCAAACGTTCATACAGAGCCCTGCAGGCAGTATTGAACCTACAGGCATTGAAGCTGCACATAAACAGCAGGTTCCTCAGTTTTGCATTGCCCATCTTACTGATCCTGGGACGCCCTTTTACACTGCTTCCAGATTCACGTATCACGGGCGTGATCCCTGCATAGCTACACAAGCCCTTATAGGAGTCGAATCGCGTAAAGTTATCGGTCAGGACGATCAGGGATATGGCGGTCTTCTCCCCTATTCCCGGTATGCCTTTTAGTAGAGTCAGAGACTTTTGATGCTCTGATCTTACATTTTCACCTAGCCTCTCCTCCAATTTCTTGATCTCTTTTGATAACGACCTGAGTTGGCGTTTCAAGGAGCTTACCACGACTTTTGAAGGATTGCCCAATGTATGCTCTCCGTGTATCTTGTTCTTTAATTGCGTACTCTGTTTTATGTAGACACTCAACAAGCGCGTGAGTTGGAGGTTCTCCTGCATCAACTCACTATCGCCTTCCCATAATTCCAGGTCTTGGCTGGCCCCATATTTCATGATCCAGACAGCATCGCTCTTATCGGTCTTGATCCTGGACAGGTTCATCTGGATAAAACGCTTGATCTTTAGTGGGTTTACAATCGATACAGCAAAGTCCCTGTCACTTAAAAAATAGGCCAGCTGCAGGTGGTAATAACCGGTAGATTCCATAACGCAATGAGCGTTTTTGGGTATCGCTTTCGCGAAAGCTCTAAAACCACCCTCACTGTTTTCAAACTGTAACAGCCCACCCTCTGGGGTGCATACATCATAGACATCCTTGCTGATGTCGATACCATAGATTTGTTTACCTTTATCCATAGGAAAAGAAGATTGTAAAGAGCCGATCTACTGGATGACCCGTCCTGAATAAAGGCTACATAATCTTAGACAATTATGTACAAAAATGACAAAGTAATCAGACGGTATTCAGAGTCTTTTAAACTCAAGATTCTGGACGAACTTACCACCGGAAAACTAAACAAGTATCAATTAGGTAAGACCTACGGTATCGCTCCTTCTACCATCAATGAATGGATTAAGAAATACAACCGTAAAGACCTTATGAATACCCGTGTGACCGTGAAAACAAAAGATGAAATAACACGTATCAAACAGCTTCAGAAAGAGATTGAACAGCTTAAAAAACTACTCTTGAAAAAGGATATGGATGCCCTTGTGGATGAATCCTACCTTGAAGTTGCTGCAGAACAGCTGGGCTACAAATCAGTCCTGGAGCTAAAAAAAAAGCTAAGTATCAAGCCCTAATTAAAGCCAGGGAGAAGTCCAAGGGATTTGCTTCCTTGTCCACTATTTGCAAATGCTTTGACCTTAAACGTGATGCCTACTACAAATACAAACGTAGAGCAGACAAGCGTTCAGAGAAGGAACAGAAGATAGTCGAGATAGTCAGACAAAGACGCAAATCCCTTCCCAGAGAAGGCACCAGAAAGCTTATTAAGTCTCTGGATGCCAACTTCAAGCAAGCATACCTTAAAGTAGGTAGGGACAATTTATTCAACATCTTAAGAAAACACAACATCCTCATTCATAGAAAAAAAGCACATCATAGAACTACAAATTCGTTCCACAGGTTCTATAAATACAAGAACATCATCAAGAATATGAAAGCAACTAAGCCTAACCAGGTCTGGGTAAGCGATATCACTTATATAAGAACCATAATTGGCTTCTGCTACCTTGCGCTCATTACAGATATGTGCAGCCATAAGATAGTGGGTCACGAACTTAGTGACAGTCTTGGAACTGGCAGGCTGCGTAAGGGCTCTTAAAAAAGCCCTGAAGCGGTCTGGCAAGCGGCCTCCACAAATACACCACTCAGACCATGGCATACAATATTGCAGTAATGTATGTATACACCAATATCTGGATAAACAAAAAAATTAAAATCAGTATGACCTAAGACAGCCATTCTACGAAAATGCCCTGGCAGAGCGCGTAAATGGAATCTTGAAAGACGAGTTTTATCTCGATCAAACCTATGATAGCCTGCCACACGCAAAGCATGCAGGGAAAAATACAATCAATTTTTACAACTCTATTAGATTACATTATCTTTAGACTAAAAAAATCTGAAATTGTATATAAATTAACCTCTTAAATTAATTTTAATCTGTAGCCATCTTTTAGGATGAAACAGCTGAAAAACATTATAATGCCAATAGAAAACATACCTGAAATTTACATTAAGAACGATCAAAAGAAATCTGATTTGTTCATGTATGACTTTAAAATGACCAGTGATGTTGTTAAAAGTAAGGTCAATTTAGGAATGAATATGTTTAGCTTTTTACAAGTTGGGAAAAAGCAAGTACACTTTGCAGGAACAACAGTTGCAGTAAACAAAGACCAATCTTTATTATTAAAAAAAGGAAATTGGCTTTGGACAGAATTACTGGATACAGAAACTATATATTATTGTAAACTCTTCTTCTTTTCAGCAAAAAAATTGAAAGGGTTTTTAGAAAATCACACAAAAAATAGCAAAATAGCAAAAGAAGAAACACCTTATTTCATAATTAGAAATGACTCATACATTAGTTCATATCTAAATTCATTATCTACAATTAATGAAGCACCATCAGTTTTTGCTGATAATTTACTTTCAGTCAAATTTGAAGAATTAATGCTTTATTTTTTACAAAAACATGGGAGAAAATTTGAACTATTCCTACATTCTTTAATTATTGAAGAAACTTCATCTTTTAAAAAAATTGTGGAAAGCAAAATACATTCAAATCTAAAGCTAGAAGAAATTGCTTTCTTATGTAATATGAGTTTATCAACTTTTAAACGCCATTTTATTAAAGAATATAAAACATCACCCGGGAAATGGCTTAAGGACAAACGACTTCAAAAAGTAAAAGAAACTTTAGAGCTCGGTAATTTAAAACCTTCCGACATCTATTTGGATTTTGGCTATAACAATCTTTCAAACTTTAGTATTGCTTTTAAAAACAAATTCGGAATTAATCCAAGTGAAATAACTTCCTAAATTTCTTATTTTTAATAATGACCTTTTTTCATAAGTAATTGAACTGTTTTAGTAATTCAAAAATACAACTCCCATTGTAAATTTACATCAGAAACAATAATAAAACTAAAATATAAAATTATGAATATTACATTAGAACATGCAGAAAAGGCAATTGTAGCAGCAAAACAAAAAGCTACGGAAATTGACACAAAAATGAATATTGCAGTTGTAGATGCTGGAGCAAATTTAGTAGCATTTGGAAGAATGGATGGTGCTTGGTTAGGCTCACTTGACATATCTATCAAAAAAGCAAAAACAGCTCGTTACTTTGATATGAATACTGGAAGTATTGGAGAATTATCACAACCAGGAGGTTCTCTATATAATATAGAACATTCAAATAACGGATTAATTACTTTCCCTGGAGGCGTGCCAATTAAAAACGCAAATGGCGAAATTATTGGAGCAATTGGGGTAAGCGGAAGTGTGGTTGAGAATGACCATACTGTTGCAGAAGCTGGAGCATCAGCAATTTAATCACAGTTTAATTAATATAAAAGAGGATAATTAAAATAAATTATCCTCTTTTTTTTTTATTGACTAATTATGAACAAATATTTAGCCGAATTCATTGGAACGTTTGCTCTAGTATTTTGTGGTACAGGAGCAATTATTGTAAACGAGCAATCCAATGGAAGTTTAGGATTAATAGGAATCGCCCTAACTTTCGGAATAATAATTAGTGCTATGATCTATGTTTTCGGTAATATTTCTAGAACACATATAAACCCTTCTGTGACTATAGCTTTGGTAATAGGGAAATTAACAACATTAAAAGAAGCATCATATTATATTTTCGCACAAATTTTGGGAGCAATATTGGCAAGTGTTCTACTTAAAATTATGTTTTCAGAAGACCTAACATTAGGTGCTACAATTCCTTCTGGCGAATTAGTGCAATCATTCATTTTAGAATTTGTACTGACTTTCTTTTTAATGCTCACTATTTTGGGGGTAACATCAAATAAGAATTTTCTAATTTAGCAGGACTTATAATTGGAATAGTAGTTACTGGAATTATCCTTTTTGCAGGACCAATTTCTGGTGGCTCATTTAATCCTGCAAGAAGTTTAGCTCCTGCAATGGTATCAGGAAACTTTACAGCTCTTTGGATTTATATTACGGCTCCAACATTAGGATCAATAGTAGCAATGTTTGTTTGGAAAGGAATTTATAAAACGGAATAGAAGCCAGCAAGTAACAAAGAACTGAGGTAAAAAACAACTCTTTTTAGCACTTTTTCATTTGATCACACTACAATGATTCGGGTCATAAGGCAGTCCTGATCAGCTATCGAATAAGTCTGTTTCAGCAGCTTGTTGCATACGGCGATCAACTCCAGTTTCTTGCTAGTTGTCTTCCTCTCGCTTTGCTCGTCGGAGACAGAGGCCCACCAAACGTTCATACAAAGCCCTGCAGGCAGTATTGAACCTGCAGGCATTGAAGCTGCACATAAACAGCAGGTTCCTCAGTTTTGCATTGCCCATCTTACTGATCCTGGGCCGCCCTTTTACACTGCTCCCAGATTCACGTATCACGGGCGTGATCCCTGCCTAGCTACACAAGCCCTTATAGGAGTCGAATCGCGTAAAGTTATCGGTCAGGACGATTAGGGATATGGCGGTCTTCTCCCCTATTCCCGGTATGCCTTTTAGTAGAGTCAGAGACTTTTGATGCTCTGATCTTACATTTTCACCTAGCCTCTCCTCCAATTTCTTGATCTCTTTTGATAACGACCTGAGTTGGCGTTTCAAGGAGCTTACCACGACTTTTGAAGGATTGCCCAGGGTATGCTCTCCCTGTATCTTGTTCTTTAATTGCGTACTCTGTTTTATGCAGACACTCAACAAGCGCGTGAGCTGGAGGTTCTCCTGCATCAACTCACTATCGCCTTCCCATAATTCCAGGTCTTGGCGGGCCCCATATTTCATGATCCAGACAGCATCGCTCTTATCGGTCTTGATCCTGGACAGGTTCATCTGGATAAAACGCTTGATCTTTAGCGGGTTTACAATCGATACAGCAAAGTCCCTGTCTCTTAAAAAATAGGCCAGCTGCAGGTGGTAATAACCGGTAGATTCCATAACGCAATGAGCGTTTTTGGGTATCGCTTTCGCGAAAGCTCTAAAACCACCCTCACTGTTTTCAAACTGTAACAGCCCACCCTCTGGGGTGCATACATCATAGACATCCTTGCTGATGTCGATACCATAGATTTGTTTACCTTTATCCATAGGAAAAGAAGATTGTAAAGAGCCGATCTACTGGATACTCAACAACTTAAAATCGAGATCCAAGGTCTCACAGAACTGAACGAATTTCTAGTAGAAGAGCGTAGGGATTATCAATGTTGACGAAATCTGGGTTTCTACGTATATCATAACCTTATTCTACGCTCTGGTTCTTTATGATTAATAACATTAAAACTAAGTGATTGCTAACTTAAGCCGTATAACAATAATTGTGACTTTGTGTCCTGCCTACACAACCGATCAAACATAAAAGTCGGGAATTTTAGCTATCTTAGTTTTTAATCAATCCGCAGCGGATTGTTTTACAAAACCGTTGTCGGTGATTGCCCAAAGGACACGTTGCTCAGCCATGACATCATCCATCCGTGACAACAGTTCCCACAATTCACGTAGTAGTGGCACAACCAAGGACCAGATGTGCATCAACCAATTTCAAGGCTCCCACAACATTCAATCACCGACAACCGCCTGTGCCATCCTCTTGCTCGTAAACTCGCGCGTAAGTGGCAGCATGAAAATGCCCAATAAATCAACCAGCCACCTGGGGAAGACCATACAGGTGAGCGCACCACCGACAATAACGCATAAAACTAATGTGGCATGCTTTCCTCTCGCTGCGCTCGTCGGAAGCAATTAGCTCTCTGTGTGGCGGCCGAAATCCAAAACTATTGCCTACTTTAAGAGGCTACAAACCAATACCACCGATAACGCGAACCAGCCGAAAACGCCACTCGCGCTTTATGCGGTGGGCGTTGTGTGCAAGCCTATATATTTTTATTCTTTCGAAACATACTCAGATATATCCTTGGTTAAGATAAACTTGAAATTGGCGAATGTGTAAACAAGCATACCTATTGTAATTCCAACAAGCGTATATTCCATTTTCGGCAAATAGGTAGATGCTATGGTTATAAAAATACATACCAGTGTATTAATTGTCATCCTTTTACGGAAGGGAGGAATAAAAACAATATAAACGGTTTGTTTTCCGATGTAAAAAAAGCTCATTCCCGTAATCGCCAGAATTCTAAACTCATTCATATTTAGATCATTTAAAATAGCATGTCGAATCACATTAGCCAAGATCACAAAACCCATAGCTAAAAACAAGTGGGAATACAACATAGGAAACCCGTTGGTCATAGATTTAATCCGCTCATTGATAGGAAAACTGTCATAATATATCCACCAAATAAGCCCAATCATAATAAAACCCGTAACTGCTGCCACAATGCTTAAAATATCCCAATTGACATTTCTTAAAGTACCTGTAAGACTTATGATAGATTCTCCCAGAAGTATTATTGAAAGCAATCCTACTCGTTCTACCATATGTTCGCGATGGACTGGTTTTGGTTTCTCTGAATTCCGTGTACTTACAAGATAAATACCGAGCATTTCAACTAAAATTCCGGAAACCAAAATAATTTCCCTTAAGGGGGTTTCCTTGAAAATGGAAATAGCTGAAATTCCCGTGCCTAATAGAATTATATAACCACTTTTCCTAGCATAACTTACAGAATGCCGGTCTTGATTAGATGCTCTAAAAAATAAAAGCACCAATATTAATTTTATAACCGCATAAAAACTTACAAAAGCAGGATAATCCTGAAAGAGATCATCTCCAAAAAATGCAGACATGATTATCATCAAGAACATAATTGTAAGACTAAAGATTCTTTCAGTCCTATTATCATGATTGAATCGATTGGAAAATAAGGTATGTACGATCCAGATCCACCAAATTATAATAAATTGTAAAGGGAATAGCCAAATCTGTTCAGGATTTAAATGGTTATTATGAGTATGCGCCAGATTATGGGTCACTACTCCAATGCTGGATACAAAAACGAGGTCAAAGAATAGTTCGAGCCAGGTAGCATGGCGGTGTTTTAGAAAATATTCCAAATATTAAATTTTTAGGATGTACTTTTAACGAAATTGTAAACGACCTTTCCTTCGGTAACCAATTGACATTCCTGGAGAGCTTGCATACTTGTTACCATTAGTCTATTGTCCAAAAGTACTCGATTATCTTCAACTGATCAAATGCTTTTGCACCTTGTAAATAATCAATTCTAAGATCAATAGTTCCGAATTTATATTCTTTAGAAATTAAATTGGCAGTTCTAACCATTCCACCTACTGAATCCATTAATAAATCAATAAGGCCACCGTGCCACCTGCTTCTTCGAATGTCTTCTACCAATTCTTCCCTGTAAAGTAATAAAACCCGTACTGGCTGAACAGAAAAACCAAAGTTGTACCAATGAAAGCGCTAATATATTAACGGAAAAATGTTTAGCAGATTCTAAAGAAATGGCAGTAAAATATCCTGAGTTGACTAAAGAGTATTGTAAATGTTCAACTGCAAAGATTCAAGCGGAATTCACTCAAGCGGAATATATCGAGATTATTAAAATTGGAATTGAAGAACAAAAGCAAAAGTTATTACCAGTATTTCCAAGCTTCTTGTCGGATTACCAAAATAATGAGAAAATGCATATTTAAAACATTAATTTTAATAAGCCTGTGCACAACAACGGTTCATCGCCAATAAATGGCTCCGCTGGTAAGAAAATAATTAACTTGACCAATTAACCAGTACTAAGTCGACAAATTCGCGTCTCTTACTCCGCCAACTGGCGATGACCGAGACCGTTATAAGCAATTAATTTGACTCAAGTTTAGCAAAACCAACTGTCTTACGATAAATATCAGGTGATACTCCTACCTTCTTTTTAAAAAAACGACTGAAATAGAATTCATCGTCATAACCTAAAAAAGCAGCAATTTGTTTCACTGTTTTAGAAGTTAGGTAAAGTTCTCGTTTCGCCTCAATAATGATCCTATTTGAAATTAAGGAGGAAGTCGTTTGATTGAGGTATTTCTTGACGATACCGGCTAAAGTTTTAGGACTTACACTTAGTTCATCTGCGTATTCTTGGGGAGAATGGAGTTTGCAATAATTATTCTCAATTGCATCCACTAAATTTTGTAAAATTTCTGTTTTTGAATCTGACAATCTAGGAGTTATTTGTTGATCAAATTGTTTCTTATGTCTGACCGCTTCTATTAAAAACACTTTTAAATATGCTACAAGAACTTCATGCTGAGCGATTGAGTCTTTGTCCATCTCTTTCGAAATTTGATCTATCAAATTAAGAAATAGGCTTTGCTCGTTTACAGTAAAATAGGGTAAACCGTGGAAATTATTAAAAAGGAATCCCTCGGTCTCTATTTCGTTTTGATGTCTATATGTACAAAAGAAATCGGGATGAAAATTCAATAAATAACCCTGACACTTTTCTTTAGAACGTATCATGAAAGGTTGATAGGGAGCCAAACAAATCATTTGATTTCCTTGCAATTCAAAACTTTGAAAATCAACGCTTAGTTCATAGCTAATTCCAAATAACAAAACGATAGAATAATAATTTCTTCTTTGTAAATGATCAAACTGGCTTAGGTCGTTGAATTCTTCTAATCTAAACGCAAGTTCCCCATTTCGTTTGTCTATAATTATTTGGGCCATACTAAATTTATTTTTTTAGCTCATTCATATTTAAAAAGAAAGGAATGCTAAACGCACTCCTTTCTTAAATCAAATATTTATTTTGAAGCTAGAATGTTAATTTTTTGAATTGCTGAAGCATCAAAGCCTTCCAAAATTACAGGCGCATTCTCCATCAACGCTGCTGCTACTTTCCCTGTCAAATGAGCATCTCTACCAGCGTCATCTGCAAACGTATCGAAAATGGCATAGGTTTTTTCATTGATTTTAAAAGCATACCATGATAAAGTTGCAGGCTCAGAACTTACCAAGGATTTACCAGCTTGTAAGAAATCCTCCACTGCAGATGTTTTTCCTTCTTTGGCTTTCATAATCACTAACAATCCCTTATTCTGATCACCCACTTTATGATTACTTGCCTGAACATCAACAGTCTTAATGTCATTGCTAGAATCAAAACCTTCTAAAAGATCTCCAGCATTGGCCAATAAGGCTTTTGCCACTTCTCCTTTTAAGTGTGTCTGTCTGCCTTCTTCAGTTCCAAATGTGTCATAAATTCCGAAAGTTTGTTCATCTATTTGAAATGCAAACCAAGATTCAGTTTTTGGTTCTGCATTTACCAATGATAAACCACCTAGAAGAAACTCTTTCACTTCTTGCTCCTTACCTTCTTTCGCTTTCATGGTTACTAATAATCCGATGTTTTCATTTTTTGTGTTATCCATAATTTTATTTTTTTTAGTTTGAGAAAATGTTTGAATTGTTATCCCTAAAATTAGAACTAAGCTACTTAATTTGATTAAACTTTTAAATTTCATTTTGACTTATTTTTGTTACACTGCAAAAATGGAACTAAATCAGGAGTCTTGGAATGGAGATAAAAGACTTAAGCATGGACAATTTTCCTGTGACAAGCCAGAATGTAAAAAAGTTCATAACACCGGAAACTGTTGCACAACCTTATAAATCATAAAAATCCGACCCCAAACGCTCCCTTTTAAGAGCGTTTTTGTTTTCAGCAGCTGACCACGACATGTTTTTTTTTCTCGGCTGAGATAGTTCTTTATGAATCTATATGGGTCGTTTTTTCCCAATAATGTAAAAAGCCGTGCTCCCGCTCCACTCTGGACTAGTTTTTTGTTGAACTTTAGGTACTTCTTGAGATTATAGGCCACTGCCGAGAGGTACATCACCTTGTTGGCCTGCCTGATCCCGATCGTGTTGATCTTCCGTAGTCCCATGTACTGGGTGAGCGTCCCAAAAACGGCTCCACGCTCGCGGTGTCATCCTCTCGCTCATGCTTCGCTCGTCGGTGACAGGTAGCCTTCATGCGCCTGCCCTTCTCGGTGCCAGCCACTCTTTGTTGCGCTCATATTCATCACAGTAGTAGGTCACACTGATCTTCTTCTCCTTGGCGGTCTTCCCCAGGCAGCTTTCGCGAAAGCGGCATCCAGAACATATCCTGCTTGTTATGCGGTACTACTCCTTCTTCGTTCCGGTGCGGTAATCGTTGAACACCTTCTTGAAGGGCACGATCTCATTGTTCGTGCAGGTGTAGTGGTCGTGTTCTTTTATGTAGGCAAACCCCTCTGGCCCGGCCCTGTAAGTTCCGTGGGGCGAGATATAACTATTGATACCCTTTCTTTCAAGATAGGCGTAGCTCTCCCCATAAAATCGTCTGGTCCGCTTTATAGAAGATACAGGTGGAGTACTTCCTTTAGACGACGGTAGAAGTTGGTCTCCGGAACCCGGGAACTCAACTGGTAGCTATTGAAGAGCTTCTCTTGATAGGTCTTTTTTCCCTGCATGACCAAATATACCCCTCTCTACTACCTCAACAAGTTATGCAACAGGCACATTGTATAAGCCTAATGCGGGCCAAAGTGCTAAACCCAAACGATATGACAGTAAATAACAACACAATAAAACAGAAAGCACAAGCCTTGAAACCCCTCACTTCGCCAATACATTTTCCGTTAGCGGTCAGACTAACAAGATTTCAAATTCCATTTCATCTTGACTTCATTAAATCATTTCCATATATAAAATCCTTTGTAAAGTTTTACAAAGGATTCAATACATAAATGAAAGATTTTATTTTTAAAAAAATCAAGGGGTCAAAACCACTTTCACACAACCATCTTCTTTATTTCTAAATTTCTTGTAAGCTTCCGGAGCTTCACTTAATTTCATTCTGTGTGTGATAATAAAAGAAGGATCTATTTTTCCTTCTTCTACTTTTTTAAGTAGAGGATCTAAGTAATGTTGCATATGGGTTTGTCCCATTTTTAAATTAAGAGATTTATTCATTGCTACTCCCATTGGTAGACCATCAACTTCTCCTGCATAAACACCTGGTATAGAAACATTTCCTCCTTTTTTACAAGATTTAAATATTTGGGCCAACGCATTTGGCTGTGCTTTATCAAGATTTTTATTGAAACCCTCTGCACCGTGAGCTTCTGCACCAACCGCATCAATACAACAATCAGGGCCCTTGCCACCTGTCATTTCCATCAGTTTGGCATATACTTCATCTGCATCTACAGTTCTAATAACTTCAGCCTTACTATGTTTCTCAGCCATATCTAGACGTTCTTTAATCATGTCTATAGCAATTACACGTTTTGCTCCTAGCATCCAAGCACTTTGTATTGCAAATTGGCCTACCGGTCCACAACCCCATATTGCAACGGTGTCACCTTCTTTAATATCAGCATTTTCAGCTCCCATATAACCTGTAGGGAAAATATCAGATAAAAATAAACTTTGTTCATCCGTTAACGATTCAGGAACTTTAATTGGTCCTACATCTGCATATGGTACTCTCACATACTCAGCTTGCCCTCCAGAAAATCCTCCCAACATGTGCGAAAATCCAAATAGCCCGGAAATGGAGTGTCCTAAATTTTCTCTACAAAGTTCTTCATTCGGGTTAGAATTGTCACAAAGAGAATACTTGTGATCATCACAATAATCACAATTTCCGCAGGCAATCGTAAACGGAACTACAACTCTGTCTCCCTTTTTAAACTTTTTCACTTCTTTTCCTAATTCTACTACTTCTCCCATAAATTCGTGACCTAATACGTCTCCTTCTTTCATGGTAGGTACAAGATCTCCATAAATGTGGAGATCAGAACCACATATTGCAGTAGAGGTGACTTTAATGATTATATCTTGTGGATCTTCAATCTTAGGGTCAGGAACATTATCAATTCTTACATCCTCTTTCCCATGGTAACAAAGTGCTTTCATAATGATTTCTTTAAATCTAAAAGTAATTAATTGATTAATGTTTGAAAGATAGGAATTTATAAGCCGATAATGTAAAAACTATTGAAATTTAACAAGCTTTATGAATATTACAAAACGTTTTGCTGTTTTCCTAAAATAATTAAATAAATTGTCCTGTAGGCTTCCCTTTTTTAAGACTCTTTAAAATTAGACAAATAGTTTTCATTTAATTGTTCTTTGATGAAGAAATTAACTTCTTCATCAAATCTTGATTTATGTTCCATTGGGCTTTTGTTTCCTAGTGATTGATGTGGATGGTTATAGTTATAGTCCAGCCTCCATTGATTACTCAGTTTTTGTAGTTGGCGAATGTCCTTGAGATGAACTCTGGACCGTTATCACATCATATGTACTTGAGTACTCCTATTTCTTCTTTTAGGTTTTCTAACTTTTCTACAAGAGCTCTGGCAGGATAGTATAGTCCAGCCTCCACGGTAAGTGCTTCTCGGTTACAATCATCAAGTATATTTAATCCCCTCAGCTTTCTGCCATCTGTAAGGCATCGCTCATAAAATTCATACTCCAGCTCTCGTTCAGCCCACCGGGTGTTCCTAATGGCTGTTGTACGCGTTTTACAATACGCTTCTTGTGTTTGCGGCGCAGTGATAGATTCATCTCGCGATAGACACGCAAGACACGTTTTCTGTTCCATATCAGACCTTCACGACGGATCTTCAGGTAGTACTCATCAAAACCTTTGGTAGGATATCGCTCGGCAAGCTTTGTAAGCTTATCGACAACCTCGTTATCATCCTTCTTGCTTTGATGGTACCACATTGATCGTGTAAGCCCTACAACACGGCAAGCCTTGACAACGGTAATAATATATTGTTTGACCAAGTACATGGCTCGATAGCGCTTGTCGGAAGGCCCTAAAACTTTTTTGAGAGGATGTCCTTTAGCATCTTGTTATCTAAACTCACATCAACATACATCTGTTTGAGTTTTTTGTTTTCTTCTTCAAACTCTTTAAGACATTTTAGCTTTTGACGATCCATTCCACTCCACTTCTTACACCAGTAGTAAAATGTACCCTTGTCAATACCCAGTTCTCTGGATAGATCACCTACCGATCTACCTTGTTCATTTTCTTTGAGCGCCTTGATGATCTGGCTCTCCGTAAACTTGCTTATCTTCATAATGACAGTTGTTGTTTAAAATTAGAACATTCTAATTAACTACTGTCCTATTTTTTGGGAAGCCTACAGCGTTTTCAAAAGCTCTCTGTGTAGCAACCACAATCCAAAACTATTACCTACTTTTAGAGGCAACAAACCAATACCACCAGTAACGCGAACCAGCAGAAAACGCCACACTCGCTTTATGCGGTAGGCGTTGGCGGTCAGTTAAAACAAGTACGGTCTAAAAATTAGGTGTGAAAAGAGAATTTACAATTAGGAAAGGTCAAATCAGTGACTTGACTGAATTACAGAAATTGTTTTTGGATACAATAACTGAAATATGCAAAGCTGACTACAATGAAGACCAAATCGATGCTTGGATTTCCGACACTAAGAATAATGAGAATAAACAACGTTGGATAGATATCTTAGTAAAACATATCGTATTGGTTGCTACGATCAAAAATAAAATTGTTGGCTTTATAGCTCTTCAGAATGGAAATTACATTGACTTCTTATACGTTCATAAAAATTACCAAAGAAAGGGAATTGCTGACAGTTTGTATGAAAATATTGAGAATGTCGCGAAACGACAGAATCAATTCTCTTTAACTTCTAATGTAAGTAAGACAGCACGACCATTTTTTGAAAAAATTGGATTTGAAGTGACAAAAGAGCAAACTGTTGTTCGACAAAATGTGGAACTGACAAATTTTAAGATGGAGAAAAAAATAAACCCGAACTACTAACTTTATATACTAACCTTTGTCACACATTTAAAAACCTCTTAAATGATTCACCTTGTAGTTGGAAATACTGGTTCTGGAAAAACAACCTATTCAACGAAATTGAAAAATAAAAATAACGGAATAATCTTTTCCATTGATAAGTGGAATAAAACCTTATTTCTAACCGATAAAAAACCAGATGACGGATTGGAATGGTTTTTAGATAGAATTGACAGAGCGGAAGAAATGATAATGGAATTAGTGACGCAATTAGAAAATGTAAAAACTGACTCTATCCTTGATTTGGGACTTTCTAAATTCAAGCATCGGGAGAAGTTTAGAAAGTTTGCGGAATCGAATGGATACGAACTAAAAATCCATTTTTTGGACATATCAAAAGAAACACGTTTGGAAAGAGTAATGAAACGAAATAACGAAAAAGGAGAAACTTTTGAGTTTGAAGTAAGCCAAGAAAATTTTGATTTTATGGAAAGTTGGTTTGAGAAACCGAACGATAAAGAAATGAAAAACGGCATCACCATTGTGGAACAAAATGTAAGACTATAACGCTAACCGTTGCACAACCCTATAATCCATAAAAATCATACTTCATAAGCGCCCGTCTATGGCCGTTATCTTTTTCAGACCGATCATATATTTCTAAAATTTGGAGTGGCCAAAATCCAAAACTATTACCTACTTTTAAAGGCAAGAAACAAATAACACCCATAACGGAAACCAGCCGAAAACGCCACACTCGCTTTATTCGGTGGGCGTTGTAAACAATACTACAAACTAATCAGACCAAAATGGATTTTTTAGGAGTTATACTAATAATTGTCGTAATCATCGTAGGGTTCGTTGTACTCCCAGCTTGGGTTTCTAAAATGACTGGGATGAGTGTCGGAACTAAACACGGTGGAACAATCGCAAGACCAGATGACTTTGATAAAATGAAAGCTGATAGTAAAAATCTAGCGAAAAAGACTAAAAATCAAATCAATAATAAAGGTGATTTAATCAATAAGAAGATTAAAGGAACTTACAAGTATCTATTTGATAAGATTGAAGGAACTAAACTTTATCCGCCAGATAAGACAAGATCTCTGAGCCGATTTATTTCTCTTAAAAAAAGTATTGAAGAAAGAAAACAACGCATTGAATCAGATCACGAAAAATCATATTTGCCAGAATCGTTTAAGACTAACCATCCAGATTTTTATGCTTACCAAAATGAAATTAGCGAATACAACGAATACATAGAATATATAGATAAAGTTGATTTCAAAAAATATGCTGACTTCATATCACAAAATTCAAAATATGTTCCTGAATTAGCTTTCACTATGATAGATAAAATCGGTATTAAGAATGCTAACAAAGTTTATGGCTTGATTAAGGAAATTGAAGTTGGATTTTGGAGAAATGACCTGAGCGAACAAGAGTCGCAAAAACTAAAAAAAGTTCTAAGTAATAAGATCTTGGGATAAGTACTGTTTACAACACGTGCTATACGTAATTGCTCGGTTCTTGCTCTTCCGAAAATTTCTGCGAAATTTTCTACGGTTTGGGTATATTTGGGAAGACAAGGCTAAGGCACGCAACTGCGCATAGCCAGACCGTTGTCGGTGATTGCCCAAGGGACATGTTGCTCCGCCATGAAATCATCCATCCGAGACAACAGTTCCCACAATCCATCGAGCGGTGGCACAACCAAGAACCAGATGACCATCAACCAATTTCAAGGCTCCCTCAACATTCAATCACCGACAACCGCCAGTGCCATCCTCTTGCTCATAAACTTGCGCGTAGGTGGCATCGTGAAAATGTCCAATAATCCAACCAGCCACTTGGGGAAAACCATACCGGTGAGCGCACCACCGACAACAAGGCATAAAGCATCCCGATAGCTATCGGGATTCAAAAGCTCTCTGTGTGGCGACCAGAATCCAAAACTATTGCCTACTAATAAGGGCGAGAAACAAAGACCACCAGTAACGCGATCCAGCCGAAAACGCCACACTCGCTTTATGCGGTGGATATTACAAGTATTCAGAAAAGTTATCATATTGGTAACTTTTGACTTATCTTTGTATCAAACCTAGAAATTTGAAAATTTTTTCGCGAGGAACTTTAAGGGCTTTTTGGGAGAAACACGGCGACTGCGAGTTGCAACTAAAAACGTGGTATCGCGAAACCGAAAAGTCTAACTGGATTTCGATAAACGATTTGAAAAGTGATTATCCAAATGCCAGTATCTTAAAGAACAACCGGATTGTTTTTAACATAAAAGGGAATGATTATAGGTTGATTGTAAGATTTAATTTTGAGTATCAACTAGCGTGGATACGGTTTATCGGAACTCACGCTGAATACGATAAAATAGACGCAAACGAAATTTAAAAATGGACATAGCACCAATTAGAACGGATATCGACTACCAAAAAGCACTTCAAAGGCTTGAAATAATTTTTGACGCAAAGCGTGGAACAAAGGAGGGCGACGAATTAGAAATACTTTCAATATTAATTGATAAGTATGAAACTGAAAATTTTCCGATCGATATGCCAGATCCAATTTCTGCAATACGCTTCCGAATGGAACAAATGGGACTCAAACAAAAAGATTTGGTTGAGATGATTGGCTTCAAAAGTCGTGTAAGTGAAATAATGAACAAAAAGCGAAAACTGACCCTTGAAATGATAAGGAATCTAAACACAAAGTTGAGAATTCCTACTGAGGTGCTGATTCAAGATTATTAGAAAACATGATTATAAAATCAGGAGCTAGAAGGAGCTGAAGTTAAAATCTTTCATTTTAAATCTTTGTTACTTACATAGCATTTGAGAACCCCTCTCTCTTTCCTCTCGCCACACTCATCGTAGGCAATAAGCTCCCTGTGTGCCGGCCAAAAATCCAAAACTATTACCTAACCCGTTGTGCTAGTAGTTCCATGCATGCCTGATCCTATTTATTGGTCTGTTGTTTTCCCTATTGAACATCTGCAGCATGGCAACTGCGGCCAGTTTGCTTGAGACCCTTGTCAGGAAGCCCTTGAAGCTCTTTGCCAGGTTGATCTTGATGGAGAACTGGGAGCATAACTGTGAAAACCTTGTCTCTATAAACTTACGGTTCTTTCTCCTCTCGGGCGAGAATGCGCTTTTGACCAGCTGGTTTTTCCTGGGTGGGGTGAGAAGTTCTATACCGTAGCTTGTGAACAGATCTGCCTGGAGCTCCCTGGATATATAGCCTCGATCGCCGATGATCTGCCTCTCCTCGCTACCGTCGTACTGCCTTTCCTTCAGGAACTTTATGTCGTGTACGTTTGCTGGGGTCACTGCCATGTCATGGAAGATGCCCTGCGTACTCATGAGCAGGTGGAGCTTGTATCCAATGTAGTAGCGGCGGTCAACCGCCGAGTAGCCCTTTCTCGGAGCCGTGCCCAGATCTTCCATACAGATCTTCATGCGGTGCTCCCTGGCGTTGTGCACGATGGGACAGGGCATCGAGTCCACCAGAAGGGCAGATCTGCCATCATCCATACGGTCGCCCAAGAGTCCCGCGGACTCCTTGAAGCGTGGCTCGAGCGAGCGCCTGCGCCGGTTGAACCTGGTGCGGTCGACCAGCATGGGAAAGTCCTCGCGAAAGTGCTTCTTTATCTTGGCAAACAATAGGTTCTCGCTGGGGATCGAGGCCGCCTCTCCGGTAATGGCGAGTGCCATGACCTCCAGGTCATTCATTTTCGTGTTGACCGGTCGCTTGATGAAGTTTCCGTCCACCGTGACGGTTTGGTAGAGATCAATGAGGTAGGAAAGGTGTTTTTTGTACATTGCAGGTAGATCGTGCATGGTATCAGAATTACAGATTAGGAACCATTAATATACTGAATATCAACAAAATGCACGGTCTTTTTTTAATCTGTTTTTTAATTTTAACTAGCACAACGGGTATTACCTACTTTTAAAGACCAGAAACTAATACCACCGATAACGCGATCCAGCGAAAACGCCACTCGCGCTTTATGCAGTGGGTGTTAGCTGCAAGCTGAAAAATGAACGCAAAAGAAAAACAGACTGAATTTATTAAAGGTTACTTAAAACCGAAATTGAAAGAAAGCGGATTTCGGACTTCAGGAAATAATTGGTGGAAACTTTATGACGATTTCTTTATTTTAATAAATCTTCAAAACTCGCAATGGAATAGTAAAGATGAATTGAGTTTTTGCTTCAACATTGGTGTCGGACTGACTGAAAATATGAACGACACAAAAAAGAAAAAACCAACATATTTTGACCTTGCTGTAGAATTAAGAGAAGAATCTTATTTATCAGAATTCAGAAAATCAAGCAAATACAGACAAGACGGTTGGCTTGGGTACTTAGTGACTGACAAAACCGACTTAACCGATTTTACCAACGAATTGAAAACGGATTTTGAAATTGACATTTTGCCTAAATTAGAAATGCTAAAAACTTTAGATGATTGTTTATTGTTTTACGACAAACACGATTTTTGGGGAGATAATTTGAGAAGACAAATTGCGGAAATAAAAAATTATAATGAATAAAAGCCAGCAGGTAACAAAGAACTGAGTTAAAATTCAGCTTCTCAATATCATCCCCACTTTCGCGAAAGCAAAAAACCCCCACTAAATAGAAATCTGATCCCGATCTTTAAACTGCTCGTAAAATTCAGGATAGTTCTTTTTAAAGGTTTCCATGATAAAATCCAGCGGTACGTCCTCAAAGTGGCCGTAGTCTTCCAGATAACTCATAAACTGCTCCTGATCGCGGTTGTATTCTTGCATGACGGAGTCTGCCGTGCCGTCAAAGTCCAAAACATCTACCCGGTACATCGCACACAGTTCTTTGTTAAAGGCCGGTGAGCATTTTACCCACTTGCCGTTGTGGTAAACATCTACCAGCCCGTGAGGCGCCAGTTCATTAGTTCCTATCACCTTCTCCAGGCGTTCTGTAGCGATATGGTTGGAGACTTTGGCAAGATGCAGTCGCGCCGGTATGTCAAACGCCCGCAGACACGCCACGAGCAGAATCGCCTTATCGATACAGTGACCTTGCCTTTTCTGGGCTATCGTGCTGGCTTTGAAATGCTCTTTGGTTAGACCTATTTCAAAAGGCGAGTACCGCCAGCCATCGCGCACCTCAACATATAAGTTGTGGATGATCTCCTGCTCGGTTTCTAGGTGCTGGTACGCACTCGTGATGCGCTGGATCGCTGGGTGATCGTAGTCAAAGAAATAGGATGGGTCCGTATACTTCATCCCCCAAAAATAAGTGCAAACGAGCTACTCTCCTACCCGTTTGGCAAGCCTTTAGCGCACGGCAGCAAAAACTCGCTCAACTTATCCTAGATTTGTAACACCACAAAAAGATCAAGATGAAACGCATTCTAGGAGTCATACTCGCCACCATCGTCATCATGGCGGTGCTCTGGTACACTTTTTTATACTACGCAGATTTTTCTGACGGTTACCGCAGCGGTGAGCTCATCAAGTTCTCGCACAAGGGCGTCTTGGTCAAGACCTGGGAGGGCGAGATCAGCCAGGGCATCAGCGGTGCGCAGATTTTTGCCTTCAGCGTCAGGGACAGTGAGGAAGAGATCATCGAGAAACTCAAGGAGTATCAGGGCCACTACGTGAAACTCAAGTACGAGGAGAAATTTGGCACCTTTTTCTTCTGGGGCGACACAAAATATTTCATCACAGAGGTGACTAAGGAACAGAGCCCACACTTCAACCGGCAGTAGTTCACGCTGACTCATTAAAGCACGACACCATGATTTTCGCCAGACCCTTTACCCTATTCGTTGCTTCCTTTTTCGTAGCCGTTTCACTTTTTGGATATGCCTTTGAGGGAGCAGTTGTTGATGGGGCGTTACGCTTTCGCGGAAGCGTGCAATCCACAGACACCACAACTACCAAAAGCTTTCAAGGACTCTACGACTTTACCTACAACCAGAAGAAGGGTACGATTATCCTCAAAGTCTCCAGAGCAGATCTGGATCGCGAGTTCCTATACGTTCACGCCATCGCTACCGGTCTGGGATCTAACGATATAGGACTGGATCGTGGGCAACTGGGCGACGGTGTGGTGGTAAAATGGGTCAAAGCTGGGAACAAGTTGTTGCTCCTGCAGCCTAACCAGCGGTATCGAGCGATTACGGACAATGAGCCAGAGCGTAAAAGTGTGGAACAGGCCTTTGCCAAATCAGTTCTGCACTGTTTTGAGATCAAAAAAGATTCCAGCGACGTGTATCACATCGATCTCACGCCCTTTTTGATACGCGATGCACATGGCGTGGCCCGCAGGCTCAAAACTGGCGGCGAGGGCAGTTACAGCCTCGATAAAAGCCGCAGCGCGATCTGGATGGAAAACACAAAGGCATTCCCAAAAAACGTGGAATTTGAAGCCCTGCTCACTTTCAAAGGCACTCCCAGCGGCAGAAACATACGCAGCATAGCACCAGATGCCAGCAGCCTGAGCCTGATCCAGCACCATAGTTTTGTGGAACTTCCCGATGAGGGTTACGAGCCACGCGCGTTTCACCCAAGATCGGGTTCTTTTTACACCAGTTACTATGATTACAGCAGCCCGATAGGCACGCCATTGGAAAAAAGATGGATCACCCGGCACCGATTGAAGAAGGAAAATCCGCAGGCAGCATCAAGTCCCGCGGTAGAACCCATCATTTATTACCTCGATCCTGGTACTCCAGAGCCGGTACGCAGCGCATTGCTGGAAGGCGCTCTCTGGTGGAACGACGCCTTTGAGTCGGCGGGTTATGAAAATGCGTTCCAGGTAAAAATGCTCCCTGAAGATGCAGATCCCATGGATTTGCGTTACAACATGATCCAGTGGGTGCACCGCAGCACACGCGGCTGGAGTTATGGCGCCAGCATTACCGACCCTAGAACGGGCGAAATCCTAAAAGGTCACGTGAGTCTGGGAAGTTTGAGAATCAGACAAGACTACATGCTTGCGCAGGGCATGCTGGAAGCGCCTTTTAAAAACGGTCAGGAATCTCCCAAGATGCTGGAAATGGCGCTGGCAAGAATTAGACAGCTCAGCGCGCATGAAGTAGGACACACGCTAGGCTTCGCACATAATTTTGCCGCGAGTGCCAGAGATCGCGCCAGCGTGATGGATTATCCGCATCCCAAATACCAGCTAAAAGATGGAAAAATAGATCTATCTAATGCTTACGATGTCGGGATCGGGATTTGGGACCAGCTTACCGTGCAATATTCCTACGGATCACCCGCCGCAAATCAAACCGAAGAAGCCTATCTCGACAGCATTCTGATCAAAGCAAAAGAACTTCAGCTGGATTTTATAAGCGATAGCGACTCAAGAGCGACCAGTGGCGCACACGCTACATCGCATCTTTGGGATAACGGCACAAACGCCACCGAAGAACTCGATCGCATCATCGAGATACGCAAGGTGGCGATAGAGCAATTCGGCGAAGACAACATTCCCGACGGTCAGCCACTTAGTGTTCTAGAAGATGTTTTTGTACCAGTGTATTTTTCGCACCGTTATCAGGTGGAAGCTACTTCAAAAATCATTGGCGGTATGAAGTACACCTACGCCACAAAAGGCGATACCGATTTTGAGTACGTGAGCAAAAAAGAGCAGAAAGAAGCTCTGAAAGCGCTCGCAAAAACGCTACAGCCCGATTTCCTCAAGATTCCAAAAGATCTTTTGGCGAAGTTCCCACCTCGTGCTTACGGGTATTATCGCGGCCGCGAGAGCTTTAGATCCGAGACCGGTGTTGCCTTTGACCCAGTCGCCGCTGCTACCACCAGCGCTGATTTCACGCTAGACTTCATACTTAATCCCACCCGACTCAACCGCGTGGAGCAACAAGAAATTTATGGGAACAACTTAGAGTTAGATGATATTCTCAACGAGTTGCACTCTCAGATTTTCGAATACAACACCAGAGGAGCCTACGAAGAGTTGATCACCAACCGATTGAAAGAACTCTACCTCAGCAAACTATTAACGCTCAAATTTTCTGAGCGGGTAAACGTCAATGTAAAACAAGAAATTCTAGGAAACCTTACCCAAATCACAAAAGAGCTTCAGTCTTCTAAAAATGAGACCGATCAGGCATTGCTGGAAATGATTAGCACGGCAGAGAAACACCCAGAACGATTTAAAGAAGCACCCGTTTCTAAAATCCCTGATGGCAGCCCGATCGGGAGTTGTGGGATTTAAGGTGTATATCTAGAATTGAGATGAATCTGTTTCCCTAATTTCGCGACTTGTAATAACGAAGTGGTTTGAATAAAAAGTGGTACGTGTTGTTTGGAGTCGCAGTACTCCTACTCTTCCTCGCAGATATATGCCTGGGAACCATTTTCATTCATCCAGCTGATGTTTTCAATTCCATCGCTAGCACAAATCCAGAAAGCACAGAGCATTTCATCATCACCCAATTACGATTACCAAGAGCCTTGATGGCAGTTCTGACCGGTTCTGGACTAGCCGTTGCAGGTCTGCTCATGCAAACCTTGTTTAGAAATCCGCTGGCGGGACCGTTTGTGCTGGGAATTTCCAGCGGTTCTGGATTAGGGGTCGCTTTGCTTGTTTTGGGCGGTAGCGTGCTCGGCTGGTCGTTGCTTTCTGGACTGAACGTGGTCATCGCTAGTATTTTGGGAAGTATTGCGGTTTTTTTGCTCATAACATTGCTGTCGCTGCGCATCAAGGACACGATGGGTTTGCTCATAGTGGGGCTCATGATGGGAAGCCTGAGCGGTGCCGTGGTGGGGATTTTAAGTTACTTCAGCAGTAGTGAGGAGTTGCAACGTTATGTGTTTTGGTCGTTGGGAAGCTTGGGCAACCTCTCCTGGAACGACCTCATGTGGATAGTGATCGTTTTCATGATTTGTGCCGCTTTACTGATTTACGTCATCAAACCCTTGAATATTTTACTATTGGGAGAGAGCTACGCAAAAAGTTTGGGAATTGACATCAAGAAAACTAAATGGATCTTGATCATCATTTCCAGTTTATTGGCGGGTTCCATCACCGCATTTGCCGGTCCCATTGCATTCATTGGGCTCGCGGTGCCGCATTTGGCAAGGTTGCTACAACCACAAATGAACCATAAGACCTTGATTCCGCTGGTCGTTTTACTGGGCGCAGTACTCCTATTGCTTTGCGACCTCATCGCGCAACTCCCCTTCTCCAGCTACTCCATCCCCATCAACGCGGTCACCTCACTCTTTGGCGCACCGCTGGTGATCTGGCTCATCTATAAAAAACGCAACCTCCATTTCTGATGATGCGACTGGAAAAATATAGGATAGGTTATGGGCAATGTGAAGTGGCGAGGTGTGAGAGTGATCTCGCTTTCGCGAAAGCGGAATTCATATCCATCATAGGAAAAAACGGAGCCGGAAAATCAACTTTATTAAAGTCCATCAACGACCGCAACTTGAGACTGGACGGAACCATTAATATCGATGGTTACGATTATGAGACGCTAAACGCTGTGGAAAAAGCCAAAAAAATAGCGTTAGTACTCACAGAAAAGTCCTTCAGCCATTTCTTGAAAGTGCGCGAACTGCTGGAACTGAGCCGCGCGCCCTACACCTCATTTTACGGCAAGTTGCGAGACGAGGATCAGGAAATTATAGAACAAGTACTCTCCGATTTTGAGTTGGCAGGACTTGCTGAGCGTAACCTTTCAACTCTAAGTGATGGGCAATTGCAACGCGTGCTGATCGCGCGATCACTGGTGCAGGACACGCCCTACATTCTCATGGATGAACCCACGAGCCATCTAGACATCAATTACAAAACCGACCTTCTTTTACACCTCAAAGAATACTGCAAATCGCACAATAAGACGATCATCTACGCAACACACGAATTGCAAATTGCTCAAGCGTTAAGCGATAAAGTAGTCAGTATTCACGAAGGATTGGCGGAACTTCACGCTCGTGAAGTATTCAATACTTCCCAAAAGCTAAAAGAGATATTCCCTTCCAGAAACATCTCTTTCATTAACGGATCTATCCAATTTAATTTTTAGGAATGTTTTTCAACACGTCCAGCAACCAGTTCCAGAATTTCTGAACACTCTCAATCTCCACGCGCTCATCAGGACTATGTGCCCCTCTAATATTAGGTCCAAATGAAACCATATCAAGTCCTGGATAACGCTCGCCTAATAAACCACATTCCAAACCTGCATGACAGGCCACGACTCTGGGTTGATCTTTAAATAAGTCTTTATAGCTGTTTTCAACCACTTCAAGTATCGCGCTATCACGATTAGGCTGCCAGCCAGGATAATCACCAGAAAGTTGGGTTTCCATTCCTGCAAGATGCATCACAGCGACGATACTGGATGCAAGGTCTTCTTTAGAACTTTCTACAGAGGATCTCGTAAGACAGGCAATCTCTAACTTGCCGTCTTCAAGAGTTACACGAGCCAAATTATTTGAAGTCTCCACAAGCCCATCAATCTCAGGACTCATGCGATAAACACCATTATGAATTCCTAGAAGCGCGTAAACTAGAGTACGACTGTCTGAGGCTGTAATTACATTACCCGCTTGAGCATCTTCAATCTGAATAGATAGATTAGACTCTAGTTTTTTGTATTCGTTTTCAATAGCATTCTTACAGCTTTGATAAGCATTCCAGATATCATTTGTCGCCGAAGAACGGAACGCAACGGTTACCGTCGCCTCTCTAGGAATGGCATTGCGCAGACTACCGCCGTTGAAGCTATGGATGTGAACCTCTCCTTTTTTCTGCATGGAATCCAGAAGACGGTTGATGAGTTTGTTTGCATTCCCCAATCCTTTGATGATGTCCATACCGCTATGTCCACCCTTCAATCCTTTGACCGTGATTTTTTTGAATTGGAAATCTTGATTTTCTAGTTGGTGCGTGAGGTAATGTTTTGAAGCGGTGATGTCCACTCCACCAGCGCAACCTATGTCGATCTCGTCATCTTCTTCGGTATCCAGGTTCAGTAAAATCTTTGAGGTCAGAATGTTTTTATCCAATTCCTTGGCACCCGTCATACCCGTTTCCTCATCTATAGTAAACAAGGCCTCGATCGCAGGATGCCCGATATCACTCGACGAAAGCACCGCCATAATAGCAGCAACGCCTATTCCATTATCGGCTCCCAGCGTGGTACCACGGGCTTTGACGTTCCCATCTTCCACGTACATATCGATTCCCTGAGTGAGAAAATCAAAATGGGTATCGTTGTTTTTTTGATGCACCATATCCAGATGCGACTGCATGATGATTCCCTCGCGGTCTTCCATGCCAGGAGTGGCAGGCTTCTTCACGACAACATTTCCGATAGCATCTTCTAGGTAGATTAGATCGTGAGCTTGGGCAAATTCAATGATAAATTGCCTAACCCGTTCTTCTTTTTTAGAAGGTCTGGGCACGGCGTTCAAATCGGCAAAATGATTCCAAAGTGATTGAGGTTCCTGTTCTCTTACATTTTCTGACATAAATGGCTTTTTGCGCTAAGGTAAAAAGGAGATGCTTCCTTTGTTTTAAATATGGTTTAAATTTTACGGGATGTGCATGGTGTGGTAAGCTGTAAGCTGTAAGCAGTAAGCTGTAAGCACTAGGTAATATAAGAAATGGGTTAATGATTTTTTTTGGGGGATAAGGGATTAGTTATAGGATGGTTGGTCAATCTTTGAGTCTATTCAATCACGCGTGTCAACTGAGAACTATCAAGATGACGCTTCGAGTGCCTCAGCGTCCGAGTAATCAGCTAAGAAACTGCATACTGCAACTGCTCACTGCAACTGTCAACTAACAACAATCAAGATGACGCTTCGAGTGCCTCAGCGTCCGAGTAATTAGCTAAGAAACTGTATACTGCAACTGCTCACTGCAACTGTCAACTAATAACAATCAAGATGACGCTTCAAGTGCCTCAGCGTCCTAGTAAGTAACTAAGAAACTGCATACTGCAACTACTCACTGCAATTGTCCCCTAACAACAATCAAGATGACGCTTCGAGTACCTCAGCGTCCGAGTAATTAGCTAAGAAACTGCATACTGCAACTGTCACCTGCCCACTTTCACCGCTCTAAGCATCTCCCTCTTTCCAGGAGGACCGGGCAATCGTTCTACTTCAAAACCAGCGGCAATCATGTTGCGACGAGCTTGACCTTGTGCGCAATAAGTGGTAAGAAATCCGCCAGTTTTAAGCATAGAATAGCAGATCTTGAAGATATCAACCGTCCATAATTCGGGTTGGGTACGTGGGCCGAAGGCGTCAAAGTAGATCAGATCTTGATCTCCTGATCCTTGTAGGTATTCAAATTTGGATTGATGTTTCAATAAATGAAAATCATTAGTGATCGGACTCCAATTTTCCCACTCGGTATTGTGAAGTTGTTGGAATAAATCTGGGTCATTCAGTAGCTCGCCATAATTCATGGCCTCTAGCTCCTCGGCAGTAACTGGGAAAGCTTCAATTCCTGTATAGTTAATTTGAACTTCTGTAGGAAATTGAGCGGTATGCATGGCATTGAGTCCTGTCCCAAAACCAAATTCTGAGATGTTCAGCTTTGAAGAATCTTTGTGAGATTCAAGCATAGGCTTCATTCCCATTTCTATAAAAACATGAAGCGCCTCTTGCAAGGCGCCATGTTTAGAATGATATTGTTCATTGAGGTCGGGCATGTGAATGGTTTTGGAACCATCGCCCGTCGTCATGATTTCTCTTTTCATTTACTCTTCAGTCTCTGTTGCCTCAGGAGCTGGTTCAAAAACGTCTGGGTTTTCAAACGCCTCTACCTTTGCCGCAGTTGCAGTAAACTTGAGGGTTACTTCTTCCTCTGTGATCGCATCAATCTCTTCTTGCGACTTCCCAGCATCCATAGCATAGTGTTTCAATTCATCTACCGGAGTGACAGATTTGAAAGCCATCCCTTCTAGAACAACCTCTTTCCCTTTACCATTTTTTGGTAAGAAAAAGGAATAGTCTTCAAAACGCACAAATGTCGTGTCCTGACCTACGGGAACTTTTACCCAGCAGCCTTTCTTTGAGCATACGTCGGCTATCACGCCTTTGACTTTTACTTGAGCCGTATCACCAGTTTGCATGGTTGCATACTTCTCTCCCATTTCCATGGCGCTAATAGCATCTGCATCGCTCATTTTACCACCATAATCCATATAGGCCACTTCTTCAAGTTGCTCATCATTTACAGCGGGCATTTCTTCTTCTTTTTGTTCAGTTTCTTTACAGGAAACCATTGCTAAAACAGCAACAAAACACACTAATATCTGTTTCATTTGTTAAAATTTGGGGCTAATTTATGAACTTCAAAATTTAGTACATCCTCATTTTTAAACTATCTTTGCAAAAAATCATAAATAATCATGACAGAGACCCACGAAATCGTTGTAGAAAAGGTCAAAGAAAGTAAAATCGGTAATATAGATTTTGACAATTTGACTTTCGGTAAAACCTTTACAGACCACATGTTGGAATGTACTTGGCGCAACGGTAATTGGGAAAATCCAGTTATTAAGCCATACGGTCCTATTATGATGGAGCCTAGTGCTAAGGTTTTTCATTATGGACAAGCCATCTTTGAAGGTATGAAAGCTTTCAGAGATGAAGATGACAACGTTTTTCTTTTCAGACCTGAAGACAACTGGAAGCGATTTAATGAAAGTGCAAAGAGGCTTGCAATGCCTGAAGTTCCTGAAGAAATCTTTATGTATGGGCTTAAAAAGCTGGTGGATCTAGATCGTGAATGGGTACGGTATGGAGATGGCTTATCGCTGTACTTAAGGCCTTTTATGATCGCCAGTGAGAATGGTGTAGCTGCTGCTCCTTCTACAGAGTATAAATTTATGGTCGTAATGTCACCGGCTTTTGCTTATTATCGTGGCGATGTGAGGGTAATCATTGCGTCGCAATTCTCCAGAGCTGCAGACGGTGGTATAGGTTATGCCAAAGCTGCCGGTAACTATGCGGCTAGTTTCTACCCTAATAACTTAGCTCTAGAAGAAGGCTATCAGCAAATCATTTGGACTGATGCTGCTTCACATGAGTATCTGGAAGAAGCAGGTACCATGAACATTTTTGTGCGTATAGGCGACAAATTGCTTACTGCCCCTAACAACGACCGTATCCTTAATGGAGTTACTCGTAGAAGTGTGATCCAGTTAGCTCAAGATAAAGGTATCGAGGTAGAAGTACGTAAAATTTCAGTCGCAGAGGTAAAAGAAGCCGCAGAGTCTGGTGAACTTAAGGAGATATTTGGAACAGGAACCGCAGCGGTGATTGTTCCTATAAAAGGTTTTAAACATGAGGAATACACCCATGAATTGCCTGTATTAAATGACAGCTACGCCAGCGATATCAAAGAATCAATTAAAGATATACACTACAATCGTGTAGAAGACAAGCACGGCTGGAGGGTAAAGGTATAAAATCAAGCATCTGCTTGAAGAACGTTAATGGTCTGATTGAAAAAATCAGGCCATTTTTTATTTAACTTTTTTACACCTAGCAAACTTTGACCAGTAAGGAACCCACAAGGCTATGACAAAACCCTGTCCCGTTACATAAGTCATCAATAAAGTGGTTTGAGATACTTCAAAAATGAAACTCATAGATACTAAAACCATCAGCCAGAGAGCCGTTATCGCATAAAGCCATTTTTTGGGAATATGTTTTTTCATAAAAGCTATTTTTATTG
The DNA here is from genome assembly GCF_002117125.1 of Nonlabens spongiae. Classification (NCBI taxonomy): domain Bacteria; kingdom Pseudomonadati; phylum Bacteroidota; class Flavobacteriia; order Flavobacteriales; family Flavobacteriaceae; genus Nonlabens; species Nonlabens spongiae. Next base: position 256,123 of record NZ_CP019344.1, on the reverse strand, counting down.
TTTACACTTCTTGATGTTGCACTTTTGAAAAAGCTTCAACATTGCAAATCCTAAAATAGAATATAGCAAAATATCAAAGGCTTCTACATCGGTAAAGGTCGCATAGCCTATAAAGGACAAGGCATAAATTAAAGAAATGATTAACGATAAATTTTTCCTGGTGTCCATATCTTGAAGCTTTGTTCTACTATAGCATATCAGTAGTCCATGGATTGATTTTGTTACAGCATGGCAGGTAAAAAACCCAAAACTCTTAGATTCATTTTAGGCGATCAACTCAACCACAAGCACAGTTGGTTCAAAGGTGATCAAGACCACATCATTTATCACATGGCCGAGATGCGCCAGGAAACGGATTATGTAAAGCACCATATTCAGAAGGTCGTCGCATTTTTCCAGGCAATGCGTGAGTTTGCTGAATGGCTTGAAGATAAAGGGATGCAGGTGGAGTATTACCGCTTTCGCGAAAGCGAGAACACTCACGATCTCACTAAAAACTTAAAGCAGCTCATCAAGAAACACGATATCGAGAAATTTGAATACCTCGCACCCGATGAATACCGTCTAGATCAACAACTCAAAGAATTTTGTAAATCACTGGACATAGAATGGGAAGGTTACGACACGGAGCATTTTTTTACTAAGAGGAAGGATGTCGAGAAATATTTTGAAGGTAAAAAGCGCATGACCATGGAGTATTTCTACCGTGATATGCGCAAGAAGCACGACATCATGATTGAGGGTGACAAAGAACCAGAAGGCGGTAAATGGAATTACGATAAAAGCAATCGCAATAAGTGGAACGGCGATACTGATATTCCCAAAGAAAAAGGATTTCGCAAGGACGTAAGCGAGATCGTGGACATGCTGGAGGAAGAAGGCGTGAAGACTTTTGGCCGTATTGATAAAACCAATTTCAACTGGCCTACCTCACGTGCAGATGCACTCAAGGTGCTCAACTATTTTTGTGATAATCTGCTGGTACATTTTGGTGATTATCAAGATGCCATGCATACTGATGAGGAATACCTCTATCATTCTAGGGTGAGCTTTGCGCTGAATTCAAAAATGTTGCACCCAAGGGAAGTCATTGATAAAGTGGTGGATAAATGGCGAGAAGACAATCGCAAGATCGATATCTCTCAAGTAGAAGGTTTTGTGCGTCAAATCTTAGGATGGCGTGAGTTCATGCGTGGTGTGTACTGGAAGGAAATGCCCAGCTATGCCCGCTGCAATAAGCTAGACAATCAATACGACTTGCCCGAATTTTACTGGACTGGAGAAACAGATATGAACTGTTTAAAACACTCGATTAATAATTCGCTGGACAATGCCTATGCCCACCACATACAGCGACTCATGATTACCGGTAACTATGCCCTGCTTACCCAAACCCATCCTGATCAGGTCTGCGACTGGTATCTAGGTGTTTATATCGATGCCATTGAATGGGTCGAGATTACAAATACACGAGGCATGTCGCAATGGGCAGACGGTGGTATAGTCGCAACAAAGCCGTACGTAAGCAGTGGAAGCTACATCAATCAAATGAGTAACTACTGCAAGGGCTGTAAATACAAAGTCAGCAAAAAGAATGCAGAGGAAGATGCCTGTCCATTTAACTCGCTCTACTGGAATTTTCTCGACGATAAACAAGAGTTTTTCAAGAATAACCAGCGCATGAACATGATGTTAAGCACACTCAACAAAATGAACAAGGATAAACTGGAACGACATAAAAACCGTGCTAATGATGTAATCAAAAATCCAGGGAAGTATTAGTTCCTAGCTTACATCTCCAGAAGTTAAAATTCAGATAATTCGCACGTGATTAACAAAGTCGATTAAAAATCATGGTAATTTTAATCAAACTTAAAAATCAAAAAATTATGAGAAGTTTGCTTTGGCTAGTAGCCGTTATTTGTATCATCCTATGGCTACTTGGCTTTTTAGGAATTGGCGGAATGGATTTCGGAAGTCTTGTACACATTTTATTAGTTATCGCTATCGTAGTGATCTTGATTAATATTATATCTGGTAGAAGACCGTTATAAAAAATTCATTAACCCTTAAATTTAAAAATCATGATTAAAAAACTTTTTATCATAGCAATTGCAGCGACATTTACTTTTGGGACGATCAGCTGTAGAGAAGAGAAGTCAGTAGGTGATGAGATTGAAGATGTTGCAGATGACATCGAGGATAGCGTTGACTAACTAAGTTCACCATAAAATAGAAAGCCGCTTTTCCAGCGGCTTTTTTTATGCGATACTTTTAGATTTTCTGTAATTTTAAGCAATGAATTGCAGTATAGAAGAACTCCACCTCATCCCTGAGCTAGCAAATGTTCCCAAAGAACAGCTCGACTGGTTGCGCAGCAAGGGCATTACCAGCCATCTTCAAGTAGGTGATTATTTATTTGAGAAAGGCGACAAAATCGACCAGATGTTTATAATGATCTCGGGTCGGGTAGAACTCAAAATGGAGCAAAATGGACAGTATCGCCATATTGCCTTCATGGAGCCACGCAGTATAGGCGGGCTGCTTCCATTTTCAAGAATGAGTCAAGCAATAGGTGTAGGTGTAGTCGTGGAGAAGTGTAAAATTCTCGCTTTCGCGAAAGCGCACTTTAAAGAACTCACTAAACACTACGAGCTCACAGAGGCACTGGTCCACAAAATGACCAGCCGTGTACGAGAGTTTACCAAATCAAATGTACAGCAAGAAAAAATGATGGCTCTGGGCAAGCTCAGTGCTGGTCTGGCACATGAACTTAACAACCCATCCAGTGCTATAAGACGTAGTGCCCTGGAACTCAAGAAAAATCTCGCTCTGTACCCTGACAAGTTCAAAAAAGTCCTGACCATGAAACTGACTTTAGAACAAATCGATCCCGTCAATGAATTGATCTTCTCACGTATTGAAAACAGACCAGAGAACAACCTGAGTTTAATGGAAAGAACTGAGAAAGAAGATGAACTAGCTGACTATCTAGAAGCTCACGGAACAGAAGATGGTTATGAACTGGCAGAAGTTCTCGTAGATTTTTGCATGGATGTGGAGACCATGGTAAAGGTTCATAAAGTTATAGGAAACGAAGATTTTGTAGGAGTTGTAAATTGGATCACAAATGTTCTGACCACAGAAAAACTCATCAATGAAATAGAACAATCCAGCGAGCGCATAGAGACACTAGTAAACAGCGTAAAAGGATACACTCACATGGATCGCTCACCAGAGAAATCCCCTGCTGATGTCCATAAAGGTCTCGACAATACACTAGTGATGCTCAAGCATAAACTCAAGAAAAATCAGGTCAAGGTCGAGAAAGATTATTGTGAAGATTGTCCACTGGTACCGCTTTTTGTAAGTGAAATCAATCAAGTCTGGACAAACTTGATCGATAACGCTATTGATGCCATGAAAAATGGCGGAGTCCTTACCGTAACCACTAGATTTGATAAAAGCATCTATGTAACTATAAGAGACACTGGCCATGGTATACCGCAAGATGTTATAGATAGCATATTTGACCCATTTTTTACTACCAAACCTATAGGTGAGGGAACTGGGATGGGACTGGAGGTTTCTCAGAGAATTATAGATCAGCATCAAGGTCATATTAAAGTAAAATCTAACAATTCAGGCACTAGCTTTGAAGTGTGTCTTCCTATTGAACAAGCATGAAAAAACCTATCATTTTTGCAGTGGATGATGATCCTCAGGTTCTCAGAGCGGTAACTCGCGACCTAAGAAATAATTATCGCAAAGATTATAGAATCCTATCTACAGAAAATCCTGAGGAGGCAATAGAAGCAGCCGAGGAACTGAAGAAAAAGAATGACACTGTAGCTTTATTTCTAGTAGACCAGCGCATGCCTCAAATGCTGGGAGTAGAATTTCTTAAACGCATAAAACATCTTTTCCCGTTTTCAAAAAAGGCATTGCTTACAGCATATTCTGACACAGACGCTGCAATCAAAGCGATTAATGAGGTAAATCTAGATTACTACCTTACTAAACCATGGAACCCACCTGAGGAAAAGCTTTATCCCGTGCTGGATGGTCTTTTAGATGCTTGGCAACGAGATTTTCAACCAGAGTTTGATGGTATCAAAGTTTTGGGGTTTCAGTATGCACCTTCATCACACAAGATAAAAGATTTTTTAACAGGAAATCTGTTTCCCTACAAGTGGCTTGACGCAGAGACCAGTAATGAAGCTCAAGAACTTATGGAATTGCATCAAATCAATTCAAGTGACATGCCCGTCATAGCATTCCCTGATGGTTCTTGTCTTAAAAATCCTTCTATAAATGAGTTAGCACAAAGATTAGGTTTAAACACGAGCGCAAAAGAAGAGGTTTATGATGTTGCCATAATAGGTGCTGGCCCTAGTGGCCTAGCGGCAGCAGTTTATGGAGGCAGCGAGGGGCTCAAAACCTTACTTATTGAGAAGAGGGCTCCTGGTGGTCAGGCAGGTACAAGTTCACGGATTGAAAATTACTTAGGCTTCCCAAACGGATTGAGTGGACAAGAACTTACCCACCGAGCGATAACTCAAGCCAAAAGATTTGGTATTGAATTTCTGAATCCGCGTGAAGTAGTTAATATTTCAGAAAAAGACGGATACAAATCACTTGAACTCGATAGTGGTGAGTGCATCAGAACCCGTTCAGTAATCATTACAACTGGTGTGGATTATAGAAAACTCCCTGCTGATGGAATCGAGGACTATACAGGTGCAGGCGTTTATTACGGTAGTAGTATGACAGAAGCTAGAGCCTGTGAAAACCGCGAAGTTTACATTGTAGGTGGTGGCAACAGTGCTGGACAAAGCGCGGTATATCTCAGCAACTTTGCAAAAAATGTATACATCGTAATCCGCAAACCAGATTTATCGAGTAGTATGTCGAGTTATCTCATTGATCAAATTGATCAAATCAAAAACATCCACTTGGTTTGCGAGACAAATATTGTAGCTGTGACCGGTGAGAATGACCGACTTCAAAAAATCTATTTGAAAAAAAATGATCGTGATACCAATACTGAAAAGGAAGCTCAAGCCTTATTCATTTTCATAGGCAATAAACCTCATACCGAGTGGATTACAGATGATATTCTTAAGGATGAGCGAAAGTTTTTGAAAACTGGGCGTGATGTTACCTTAGATAAGTCGTATAAGAAAATATGGAAGCTAAAAAGAGAGCCCTACTTGCTTGAAACCAGTACTCCAGGCATTTTCGCAAGTGGTGATGTGCGCAGCGGTGCAATGAATCGTGTTGCAAGCGCCGTAGGTGAGGGAGCGATGGCTATAAAGTTTGTTCATGAATACTTAGCAGGGGTATAAAAAAACGGGAGGCAAAATGCCTCCCGTTTTGGTTATTCTATAAATCTATAATTTTACAGCTACTTACTGAATAGTTACGTCAGTGAAGATTACTTCAACATCGGTCTCACCACCAGCCCCAGAAAGCGTACCGTCGTTAGGCTTGATAGGTTCATGTCTCAAAGTCACAGTCATAGTACCCGTGCCAGCAGCACCTGTTGTAACAGTTGTTTCCAGACCTACCGGGTTACCATTATCATCTAAATCGTCCTTCGATATAGTAAGTTCAGCAATTGAAGTTGAGTAAAAAATTTCGTGCTCCTCATCTTCTTCCATGATTTCGAGCGTGATATTTTCGTTTTCAAAGTCATTTAAAAATGTAATTTCCCCTTCATAAGTAGTATCCGCACTAAGAGGACCGCTTACTGTTAACGTCGGGTTAGAACCGTCTTCATTTGCAGAGATACTTGAAAATGTAACCACATCATTTGAACCATCTGTATTTGTGAGTGTCCAAGTTATCGTAGTAATAGCTTCCTCTTCGTTAATTTCTACTGGATCATCATCGTCACATGATGTCGTTACAATGAGTGCCATCGCGGCTAGACTTAAGGCTTTAATTGTTGTTTTCATAATTTTAAAATTTATGATTGTTTTAAAATTGATATTTTGATTTATTGTTTCCATTGCTTTACTTGAGATTTAAATTTTATAGATAAATTGTAATTGTACGTTGCGCCCCACATCTTCAGCGTAGTAGCGCAACTGATTGAGATAATTTCTGTAGTTTGTGTTTAAGAGATTTTGAACTGATAGTGATAGTCTCGCTTTCGCGAAAGCGTAACTCACACCAGCATTCAACAAAGTGTAGGCTTCTGGAGGTTGCGAGACATTTACTTCAACTGTCTCAATGGATCCATCATCCCTTATCACATCAGTCATGAAGTCTGTGTCGGGAATGCGCTTTTGTTCCCAAACGTGGTTCATACCCACCTCAAAATCGAGGTCGTTCAAAAAAGCATCGTAAAGTGTCAACCCGAGTTGAAATTGAGCAGGCGGCATATCTATCAACGGGCGGTCGAGATCACGATCCTGACCGTAGATGTATGAAAAGCTCGAACTCAGTAGTGCTGCGGGCTGCACACCGGTAATCGATTGCTCTGAGTTATTGCTTCTGATCTTGTCAAATTGATAAGAAGCGGTCACGTCTATACCGGCAACAAGGGCATCTGACTGGCGGTACTTTTCTACGGGAAAACTTCCCCTAGTGGTAAATTCTACTCCTCGAGGCTCTAGCTGTATGTAGTTTTGGATTAAGTTTAAGTGCGGGCTGATACCTAATTTAAATCCGTTCTGATTGAGCTGATAGTTACTATTAAACTTATAGGACGCTTCTTTTTCCAGATCCAATCGCCCCAACTCAATAGTTGCCAGCGCGTGATGCAATCCATCGCTGAACAACTCACTAGGGTTAGGCGCACGGTTTGCGGTGCTAAGATTAAACGAGAGACTTTGATGATCGTCCATTTCATATCGACTGCCTACAGTAAAGGCCAGCAGGTTATAATCAAATTCTGGCTCCGTATAGATCTGATTTGTAGATTGTCTTACCTCAAATTGTGGGAATTGCTGGTCATAACCTAGCTCTTCCCATCTCGAGGTGAAGTAAAATTTTTGGGCATTGATATCGAAGTAATCATAACGTACACCCGCTTCAAACAGCCATTTTTTCGAAAAATCCCATTTTGCAGCGGTAAATGATCCTATTCTAAACGAGTTATAGTCAGGTATGAGTCTACGTACACCTGTACGAGCATCTGGCGTGTTGATTTGATACATTCCGTCAAGGCCTACCTCTAGAGTAAGATCATCATATTTATCTATTGCTAGATATGCTGCGAGATTATGAGTAAGCAAATCCATATCTAAAGAAGGAAGATCTCTACGCTCCCCCCTTCTTATATCAAACTCAAGCCGATTATTGAACTGTAACCCATAGTCCAGACTGAGTTTTCCTAGATCACTAAAACGCTTAAAAGCTTTGAGCTGAATTGCATGGTGATCTACTTCTTGTTTGGGAGCTTCTATATCATAAGTAAAATCTCTGATCACAAAGGGTTCTCCAGAATTGATACTGCGCACCAGATCAGCCGAGTTCCCTATGTGTGCAGATCTTAGAATCCCTATACCTGCTCGATAGTAAGAATAGTTTGCCTCAATTCCATATTCAAACTTTTTGAAACCAGCGGTAAAGTTTGCAGCATAAGTTTCACTTCCCGTATTGCTCAAAACGTAATCTGGCGATTCAAAGTCTCCCAGCCTTTTTGCAGTAATCGTTCCCTGCTGATACCAGCCTGATTCATTAAAATTATTAAAGCTCGCAGTCGCGGTTCCACCTCGCCCATTGCTCTGCGCGGTGAGAATGGCTTTTCCCATTAACGTGTCCTTGGATAAGACTCGTCGTGGATTGATCACTATAGTTCCTCCTATCGCATCACCTCCATATCGCAACGCACTAGCGCCCTTTACAACATGGATGTCATCTGCATTATTGAGATCGATGTTAGGTGCGTGTTCCACACCCCATTCTTGATCTTGTTGACGCAGGCCGTTATTTACTATAGCGACTCGACTCCCAAAAAGACCATGAATAATAGGTTTAGTAATGCTGTTACCTGTTTTGAGAATGTTCACGCCTTCAACGGTTGCCAAAGCGTCGCCTAGGGTTGCGCCACTGTATTTTTCAATGGTTTCTGTAGCAACTCGCTCAATTGATGCCGTTTCACTACTAGTATCGCTGAGATTAGCCTCGACATTAACGTTAGAAAGTTCTTCAACGTAATGTTCCAGCTTGATCATAATATCCTTATCCTCTGTTAAAGAGACTTTTATAGTTTTATTTTCACAGGATATGTGGGATACTATCAGGTCGTAGGTACCTGGGCACAGATCCTTGATTGCAAATTTTCCTTCAGCATCTGTTGATACTGATTTTTGCAACGGTGTTATATAGACTACGACGAGTTCTAGATTCTCACCGTTGTGAAAATCCTTAACCGTGCCTGATAAGGTATAATTACAGCTTTGAGCTCCTGCCTGTAAAGTAGATAATAGCAGCAGCACAAATAAAAAACATTTGTACATATAAAAATTTGTGATTAATAGCTAACTCTTATGAGTCTAGGTAATTAAGCACAAACTGGTGGAGGTCGTATGGATAGGGAGAATAGTTGAGTTTCCGCTTTCGCGAAAGCGTCATAGGCATCACAACTCTCTACTACATAAATATCATGGGAAACCCTAGCCAGTTTTACCTGGTTTTGTGGTTGTAGATCAGCATGCTGCGACTGATGAACTACGATACAGAATTCACAAGGAACAGTATCATCATCGTGTTCAACTGCATGGTGCACCGCAGAAGAAGCGATGGTCATAACCATGAGGAAAAGTAGTAATAAAGATATTACTTTTTTGAACATTTTGCGAAACTAAGCATCGAGTCCTAAATTCAAATTATTATTTTCATAAAAAAACCGCCTCTAACTGAGGCGGCTCTTGAAATTATATCATTTGTTGATTAATCTTCACTGTAAAAATCAACTGAACTCGCACCAGGCAATGCGTTATTAATCACGGGAGCTTCGTTGCCGCTCGCTGCTACATTGAATCCAAGAATACGCCCGCCACCATTTGCTTTTTCAGCAACAAAAATGGTTTCTGTCTCATCATCATAAGTTACATCTACCGGATTACCTAACAACGTGGCCGCACCAGCAACTCGCACTTGATTATTTGCAACCGCAAGGGTGCCACCATCTGTCACTGCGTTAATTTTAGTCAAAGGATCAGAAATAATGTGTAAACCACCATCGCTGTCACTACCCGCATCACCTATATCTGTCAAAATCATAACATTATCATCGGCACTGTATGCTATACCGTGGGTTCTTACCAGTCCTTCAATTGTAATTCTTTTAGTAGGCTCTAGATTACCGTTTGTTGAATTGCTCAAGAAGTTATTGAAAATAGCAATATCATTAGTCTGATCCACAACGGCATACAAATCATTGCCTACAAACTCAATCCCCCAAAGTTCAAAGTCGACATCAAACTCGTTTCTCAGAGAAACTCCGGTATCTGTTCTATCATAGACAAATAAGGTGTCGTCACCTTCATCAGAAACTACGATAGTATTTCCTGAGATCGCCAAAGCTCTGGGACTGTCAAAATCAATCGATCCCTGTACTTCATTGATCGCTGCACCGCTAAGACCATCAATCTGATCCTCTACGTCGCCTATTCTGTAAAGACTGAAGTCACTACGACTATTGAAATAAAGCTCATCAGTTGAAGGATTATATTGAATCCCTTCATTATCATTTGAACTTGTGGTCAATGTAGTTACTTCTACCTCATCACTATCACTAAAATCATAAATGGTAATGTTCCCAGATCCATTGCTAGTAGCATAAAGCTCAGATCTATCAAAACTTCCATCTACCACTTCATCATCATCACTACATGAGGTAAATCCCATCACAGCAGCGAATAGGGCTAAAGCAAAAATTTTCTTTTTCATCGTTTTTAATTTAGAATTTTAGTAAACATAGGAAATGGTTTACTACCTACTCTTAATGATTTGAGAAGACACTTCTGGCTTAAACAGCTATATCCTTTGACATTCAATGTCCTAAGCAAATATTCAATAACATAGGATTAACAGTGCTTAAGTAAAGCTTGTGAATTTGGGATGAGTCTTCAATAATTTACAAAGCGCATGTGCTGGGGTCACTTTAAGTAATAGGTACAAGATCTAAGCTAAACCACATTTTCAATCAAAAAAAATCCCCAGTCGCAAGGCGACTGGGGATTTCTATATTTATTCAGAAAAACTATTTACTACTCTCAGGCTCGGTTAGCTTTTTAGTAAGCTCTTGAGAAATTGCAGACCTCTCAAAAAGCAGCTTACCAGCATTAGTCTCAATCATCACTGTACCCTTTGACTCATTAATTTGGTTTACTTTGCCATGGATACCACTAGTGGTTATGACGCGGTCACCTACTTTAAGGGATTCAGTAAAGAGCTTTTCTTCTTTGCGTCTTTTTGCCTGCGGTCTGAGGATCAAAAAATAAAAGATCGCAATTACTAATACGTAGGGCAAAAAATTTGCTAACTGACTTATATCCATAAAAAGGGAAACGCTTATGCGTTAGGCTGTGCAGCCTTTTTCTTAGGCGTTACCATACCCTTGATTCTTACTGACTCAGTACCTTTTTCAGTATTTGCAGTAACGGTAATGGCTTTAGTTTGAGCATTAGGCTTACCGTTTGTATTGAAACGTACCATCATGCTTCCTTTTTCGCCTGGAGCGATAGGCTCTTTAGACCAAGTAGGAACCGTACAACCACAAGAAGATTTTGCATCTACTACGATAAGTGGAGCTTTACCCGTGTTTGTAAAAGAAAACTCGTGCTCTACAACTGTACCTTCATCCACAGTACCAAAATCATACTCAGTCTCATCAAATGACATTACTGGAAAAACTTCAGAAGCTTCCTTGTCAGCCGCTGCTGCGGTAAGATTTGCTTCATCGATTTTAGCATTTGCCTTTTCATTACAGCTTGTGAAAGCCATTGCAGCCACTGCGGCTACCATCAAGATTGCTTTTTTCATGATATTATTATTTAAGAGCGACAAATATATGAATTAGGGTTGATCTTCTCAACTTCTACAAGCTACATTAAGCCACGACCTATTTTATTGATTTGATCATTTTTCTCAAAGTCTTTTAATAGACTATCCAGTATACCATTTATGAATGTGCTACTCTTGGGCGTGCTGTAATCCTTTGCGATTTCTAAGTATTCATTTAAAGACACTTTAACCGGTATACTCGGGAAATACAAAAATTCTGACTGGGCCATAATGATAAGAACTTTGTCAATAGGAGCGATACGCTCCTTATCCCAGTTAGGCGTTCTTTTTTCAAGTCGTTCAAGAAGCTCATCTTGATTGAGGACTGTTTTTCTAAACAATTCCATCGTAAACTTAATGTCATCAGTTTCTTTTACAAGCTCTGGTAATTTCACATCCTTTGAAGCTTTAATACGCCTCAAAAACATTAACATGGCGGTATTGACTAATGGATAATCGTCCACCCAAGTAATATTCTTATCCTCAAGATAGTCAAGAATCTCATCGCTGGGTGCGATGATATCTTGGTAGATATCGATCACAAATTTTAGGTCCTTTTTGTAACTACTCTCTGGCACACTCGTGTACATCACATAAGCAGGACTAGCTATAATTTTCTCATAGAGGTTAGACACATATTTTGAGTCCAGTTCCCACGGATCGAGCTTACGTTGCTCGAGAGCATCAACCAGAGCCTGACTTTCCCTAAGTTTATTGAGAACGATATTCTCAGCAAAAAAAGCAGGAGCCGTACGCTCTTCTTCAGAAGCTAGTAGTTTTTTAGCCACATTCTTCTGGCGTTCTACGGCAAGTTCATGAATCTTTACCAGCAATTGAGACATGTAGAGAAATAGCACATATGTCTGGGTCATGCTCTGATTCAAGAATTTTTCCCGATCTCTCAGATCATCATTCTGCTGACGCTGAAAGTAGAAAATGGTCTGCATGACTTTGATACGCAACTGGCGACGGGTAAGCATAAGAACGTTTTAAGTGCCTTCAAGGCAATTTATATGCAAGCTATTTTAAGCTGGTTGCAAAACTAATTTAAAATTATGACTAGCTGAATGGTTGACCGTGTGATTTTGATAGTTCGCTTTCGCGAAAGCGTAACACACTACCCACTTTAATCAATAATAGTAATTATATGGCCGCTAATTCACTGCGACGGGCATCAATGCGTGCCTTTGCGATTTCAAAAGCTGCCTGATATGTCGTAACATTGTTTTCCTTGGCACGATTCAGGATCTCAACCGTGGTGGTAAAAATGTTTTCAGTCTTTCTCATGATCTCAGAACGATCATAACCCTCAAGCTCTGCATAAACGTTGATAATACCTCCAGCGTTGATTAGGAAATCAGGTGCATACACGATGCCTCTTTTCATCAATTCAGCTCCGTGCTTTTGCTCGTTTGCCAGCTGATTATTTGCCGCACCAGCGATGATATCTGCTTGAATGCGATGGATTGTACTGTCGTTGATCGTAGCTCCCAGAGCGCATGGAGCGTAAATATCCATTTGCTCGCCATAGAGATCATCACCACCGTAAATAGTAGCGCCGTACTTATCTCTCACCTGTTCCAAGCGATCTTGATTGAGGTCTGCGATGACAACGTCTGCACCTTCTTGGGTCAAGTATTCCACCAGGTTCTCACCTACATTACCTATGCCCTCCACATAGATACGTTTATCTTCAAGAATGTCAGATCCATACTTGAACTTTGCAGCAGCTTTCATACCCATAAACACTCCGTAAGCAGTGATGGGAGAAGGGTTTCCAGCTCCACCTTTATCTTGAGAAATACCTGTTACGTAAGGAGTGACTTCACGTACGGTATCCATGTCCTCAGTTGCCATACCTACATCCTCAGCAGTAATGTATTTACCGCTTAATGAGTGCACAAACTCACCAAATTTACGCATCAACTCAGGTGTCTTCTGAGTTTTTGCATCACCTATAATCACAGCCTTGCCTCCACCTAAATTAAGTCCTGTGATAGCACTTTTATAGGTCATCCCTCTTGACAACCTTAGCACGTCATTTAACGCAGCCCATTCATTCTCGTAATTCCACATGCGAGTACCCCCTAAAGCTGGTCCCAGTACCGTGTTGTGAATTCCTATTATGGCTTTTAAACCCGTATCTTTGTCATTGCAAAAAATTATTTGTTCATGACCATCAAAGGATAGCTGACCGAAGACTGGATCTTCATGAAGCACTTGTTGCAAAGAACTGTAGGTAGTTGACATCTTATAATTTTTTATTCCCAAAATGGGCGCGCAAAAATAACCCGATTTTAAAGATTTCGCAATTTGTGTATCTTATTTTGCAAGCTTTTCAAAACCATTTAAAAGTGGTTGACCTATACGTATGAAAGAACTCAAAAAGCTTAACAGGCTCTTTAAAAAATATAAATGGCAATTATTGGGAGGAATTCTAGTCACCATTCTCTCCAGATTATTATCCCTTGTTTTACCTAAGTACGTTGGTAAAATCATCAACCTCCTCAATGATTATGACAGCGGTGTTATTAAGGATACAGAATATCTCAAATCTGAACTTTTATGGAGCATCGGCATAATTCTCGGTGCAACATTACTAGCGGCAATCCTGACTTTTGTAATGAGACAACTTATTATCGTTGTCTCCAGGCATCTCGAATACGATCTCAAAAATATTGTTTATCAACAATACCAGCGCTTATCCCTAGCCTTTTACAAACAAAACCGTACGGGAGATTTGATGAATCGCATCAGTGAGGATGTATCCAAAGTACGCATGTATATGGGACCTTCCATTATGTATGGAATAAACATGATCACATTATTTGCCGTAGTTATTCCGCAGATGTACTTAACGGCTCCCACCCTAGCTCTTTACACGATTATCCCGCTTCCTATTCTTTCTGTTGCTATATACGTCATAAGTCGTGAGATTAATAAACGTGCAACTTTAGTTCAAGAATACCTATCCTATCTCAATACCATTTCGCAGGAGGCTTTTAGTGGTATTGCCGTGATCAAAGCCTACAACCTCGCTCCTACCATGTACAATCAATTCACAGAGGTGGCAAATGACAGCAAGGATAAAAATATAGACCTTGCGAGAGTTCAAGCGCTCTTTTTCCCGCTCATGGTTTTGCTCATAGGTTTGAGTAACATCATGGTAATTTACATAGGAGGACGTCAGGTCATCGATGGTGTGATCGAAGTAGGAACGATACCTGAGTTTTTGATTTACGTAAATATGCTAACCTGGCCGGTAGCGATTGTAGGATGGGTGACTAACATGATACAGCAAGCTGAGGCGTCTCAAAAAAGAATCAATCAGTTTCTCGACATTGAACCAGAAATTCAGAATAATACAGAGCAACATCATCCAGTGGAGGGTGATATTGAATTCCAAAATGTTTCCTTCACTTATCCCGACACAAACATTGAGGCGCTGAAAAAAGTCAGCTTTAAAGTCGCGTCTGGCAAAACACTTGCTATACTCGGTAAAACCGGGAGTGGTAAATCCACCGTTCTGGAATTAATAGGCAGGTTGTATGATGTGACCTATGGAGCGATCAAGATTGACCAGAGAAATATTCAACAAACTAATCTAGATGATCTACGTCAGGCGATAGGTTATGTGCCTCAAGATGCTTTCTTATTTTCAGATACCATAGGAAACAATATTGCCTTCGGAACCGCGGAAGCAACACAAGAGGAAATCGAAACCGCCGCTAAAAATGCAGTAGTTCATCAAAACATCATCCAGTTCACTAATAAATACGAGACCGTTCTCGGCGAGCGCGGGATCACGTTAAGTGGTGGACAAAAACAAAGAGTTTCCATCGCAAGAGCAATCATCAAAAAACCAAAAATTTTACTCTTAGACGATTGTTTGAGCGCCGTAGATACAGAAACGGAAGAGCAGATCTTAAAAAATCTCAAAGAACTGACTAAAAACACGACAACAGTGTTAGTGAGTCATCGTGTGAGCTCGGCTAAGAATGCTGATCACATCATCGTACTGGAAGACGGTAAAATCTTTGAAGAAGGTACGCACCATGAACTTTTAGCCAAAAAAGGCTATTATTCCGAGCTTTACGAGAACCAAATGCTGGAAGAGTCCTAAATGAATTAAGTCTTTACTGTGACTCAACCGTGAAACCCTCTGGTTACTTCGGCTCCGCTCAGCACAAGCGCTCAGCTAACTTCGTTAGCTTCGTCGTCGACCGGTCTCCCTTCTAAGAAGGGAGAAGCTCTATTCTGAAGTGGAAATTCTTTTGAATCAGAAAACTCACAATCACAATAATTACGCACGAGTAAACGCCTTTCCCTTCAGATGAAGGGAAAAATGTTTGGCGACCAGTCGCCAAACGAAAAGGGTTTGACCACTCGAGATACTTAATCACTGCACCTCATCCAAAAAAACCACAGTAATCTGCATAAAATCTAGATTCGTTAAGGTCGATTAACATTTTTTTTTATTTTTGGTCACTTACTAACTCATCAAAGGATCATGGGAGACAGAGATTACCACGAGCAGGAAGACATCTTTTCAAAAGTAGTAAGGGCGGGTCGTCGTACTTATTTTTTTGACGTGCGTTCCACAAAGGCAGACGACTATTACCTCACCATTACTGAAAGTAAGAAATTCACTAATGACGACGGTAGCTTTCACTTTAAAAAGCACAAAATTTATCTGTATAAAGAAGACTTTGCAGAATTTGGCGAGACCCTTAAAGAAGTTACAGACTTCATTCTCGAAAAACGTGGTAATGAGGTGATTTCAGACAAGCATCAAAGCGATTTCAGCAAAAACGGTCAGGAATCTGCAGGTGATAAAGCAGCAGAGCCTAATCATCCCGCAAGCTTCACAAACGTTGAGTTTGACGATATGTAAACAGGTTATTCCTTATCTTACAGCCTTTCAATTTTGAGAGGCTTTTTTTTGCTCTAAACTTTCGATTTTTCTATGAGAAACAACATTTTGATTTTTGTTTTGATGGGTCTCGCTTTCGCGAAAGCGATAACCGCACAATCCCCTTCACTTCAAGACCCGATTGAACTATCTTACTATCTACCTGAGGATGTAAGCTATGACACCAGCATTCCTACGCCGCAAGAAATTTTAGGATATGTGCCTGGAGAATGGCACGTGAGCCACGATCAGATCGTGCACTACATGAATGTGATTTCAGAAAAATCAGATCGGTTTCAAATTGAGAACAGAGGACGTACGTATGAAGGAAGGCCGTTGATTTTAATGACCGTTTCCAGCCCAGACAATTTATCAAACATTGACGTAATCAAAAGCAGACATAAAGAAGCGCTACAAAAAGATGGCGTTTCAAGAGAAGACGATCCCATCGTCGTTTATCAGGGTTTTTCCATACATGGGAATGAAGCCAGCGGCTCAAACGCAGCGCTCGTGCTCGCTTACCACCTCGCTGCTGCGCAAGGTGATGAGATAGAGGAATTGTTGAAAAATACTGTAATCTTGTTTGATCCGTGTTTTAATCCTGATGGGGTTCAACGATTTTCTACTTGGGTAAATCAACACAAGAATAAAAATATCACTTCAAACTCCTATGATCGTGAGTACGACGAGGTATGGCCAGGTGGACGTACCAACCATTACTGGTTTGACATGAATCGCGACTGGTTGCCCGTGCAACTTCCCGAGTCGCAAGCTCGCATTGCCACGTTTCACGACTGGATGCCCAATATTCTTACAGACCATCATGAGATGGGTACGAATGCTACCTTCTTTTTCCAGCCAGGGATTCCATCACGCACCCACCCGCTTACTCCTAAATTGAACCAAGAACTCACTAGGAAAATAGGTGACTTTCACGCAGAAGCTTTGGATAAAATCGGCTCGTTGTATTATACTGAAGAAAGCTACGACGACTTTTATTATGGTAAAGGTTCTACTTTTCCAGATATCAATGGCGGTATAGGAATTTT
Organism: Nonlabens spongiae; assembly: GCF_002117125.1. Lineage (NCBI taxonomy): Bacteria > Pseudomonadati > Bacteroidota > Flavobacteriia > Flavobacteriales > Flavobacteriaceae > Nonlabens > Nonlabens spongiae. The sequence continues at coordinate 239,140 of NZ_CP019344.1, read as the reverse complement.
ATTTGAACAGGCCAGTTCGCGAGGGCATGCCCAGGATTCCGAAAATGGATTACTCACTTTTCCTTTTACGGTAAGAAATCAGTTTACCGCAGGATTGAGTACGCTTAAAGCTGCAAACTCAATGCGTGAAGAAATTCTTGAATATCAAGAAGATTTCTATAAAAAAGCACGTCAAGAAACCAGTAGAAATTCTAGCGGAATTGTATTTGGCGATGAAAAGGACTTGAATAAAACTAACGCGCTCGCTGAAATTTTGATGCGACATGATGTTCGATTACATAAACTGAACAGCGACGCCAGCTTCAACGGTAAAAATTTTAAAAAAGGAAGCAGCTATTTCATTCCCAAAAATCAAATGAACAGCAGGCTGATTAATGCGATGTTTGAAAAACGCACCACTTTTCAGGATAGTTTGTTTTACGACATCAGCGCGTGGACTTTGCCACTTGCTTTCAACTTAGATTATGCCGAGAATGTCAAGCCTGATTTCAAAGAAGAACAAGCAACCGAGTTATTAAAGCCAGCCAACCAAAGTCAACTGAATCAAAATGCGTACGCCTATTTTATACCTTGGGAAGATTATCTCGCTCCACGCATTCTCAATCAGCTGCATGAAAATGATATCAGGGTAAAAGTTGCCATGAGTCCATTCAGCATTGATGGTAGAGATTATGACTACGGAACACTTATGGTTCCCGTGCAAAATCAGGCGCTCAATAAAATTGATTTATTGGCTTTGATGCAAGATTTATCCAATGAAAACAAGGTTACCTTTTATCAGGCAACAACAGGACTCACCACCGGGATCGACCTCGGTTCAAGACAATTCCGATTGGTACAACCTCAAAATATTGCATTATTGATCGGTAATGGGATTTCTCCTTATGACGCAGGAGAAATTTGGCATTTGATGGATCAACGGTATGATATTTCCATTACTAAAATTGACCTTGAAGACATCAACCGTAAAGATTTGGGTCAGTTCACCACCATTATCGTTCCTTCTACTTATGGTAGTCCAGAAAATGAAGTAGTAGATCAGCTGAAGCGCTGGACCAGAGAAGGTGGTAACTTGATTGGTTATAGAAATAGTCTCAGGTGGATGAGCAGTTCTAAAATGCTACCTCTAGAATTCAAAAAGGCAGATAGTCTCAACACTAATGTCGCTTTCAAAGATCGTAGCAATCTTTACGGAGCTCAAAACATAGGTGGTGCCATCTTTGAGGCAAAACTGGACCGCTCCCACCCTATTAATTTCGGATATAGTAAAGAAAGTTTACCATTATTTAGAAATACCAGTCTTTTTGTGCAGCCGAATAAGAATGGTTTCAATAATCCTATTCAATATACTTCTGAACCTTTGATGAGTGGGTATATTTCAGAAGAAAACTTGAAAGCACTCAAAGAAACTGTTCCATTCCAGCACAACAGTTACGGACGCGGTGAAGTAAGCGGATTTACAGATAACACACAATTTAGAGCCTTCTGGTACGGAACCAATAAATTACTGGCTAATGCGATATTCTTTGCGGAGATGATGTAGGCCTCACCCCTAGCCCCTCTCCAGCGGAGAGGGGAACTTATTTTTTTGTGAATCTCACCCTATCAAACTCCCATTCTTGACCGGTTTGTCAGCAGTGAGCAGCGTCACGCCTTTATCATCGCCTAACACACCTAAAATTAAGCACTCGCTCATGAAGTTGGCAATCTGCTTTTTGGGGAAATTGACTACCGCGATCACTTGCTTGCCTACCAAGTCGTCAGTGTTATAGAGTTCAGTGATTTGAGCGCTGGTTTTAAGAATTCCCAGCTCGCCCATATCGATCTCAATCTTGTAGGCTGGACTGCGAGCTTCTGAAAAAGCAGATGCGCGTAGAACAGTCCCTACGCGCATCTCCACTTTTTTAAAATCTTCCCAACTCAGCATCAGTTCATGCGCAGTTTTTCGATCATTTCTCTAGAAATCGCGACATCTGCACCGTAGGCATCAACAAGAATTCCCTTCTCTCCACCCTTGCACTCGATCGCATAGAGAATCATGTTATCACCTGGATTAGTCATTCCCTCAAAGCGGTAAAACTCTACCACTTCCAGCTCTTCTGCCTGCCATTCTTTTTTGAGTTCTTTTGAGCTTACGCCATTTTCAACAAGGTCAAAATCGATCGTATAGCCTTTAGATTGTAAATCCTCTGTTGCTTCCGTTACCGTATCGTATGCCTTTTTCATATTTTTATTTTAAAGATACATTGATTTGCTAGCACCAGAGCAGTCTTTAAAAGAAGTTTAATAGATTGCGCATTAGATATTCTGTGGTGAACTAGGTTTGTTGGGATTCCGCTTTCGCGAAAGCGTAACAACATACACTCCCCCACTACTAACAAAACAAAAGATGGCTCTCACTCCTTCAAATATGCTCCCTCTAGGCACCAAAGCACCTGAATTCAAACTGCTGGACACGCGGTTTAACGAGATGATAAGTTTTGCCCAGATCAAGGGAAAACTAGGAACCGTGATCATGTTTCTGTGTAATCACTGCCCGTATGTGATCCATGTAAATGAAGAAATCGTGCGGGTTGCCAACGATTATAGGGTGATGGGATTCGGTTTTGCGGCGATAAGCAGCAATGATGTAGGGCAATATCCGCAAGATGCTCCAGACTTGATGAAAGTGGTAGCAGAGGAAAATGATTACACATTCCCTTATTTATACGATGCAGATCAGAGCGTGGCAAAAGCTTATGACGCGGCTTGCACGCCAGACTTTTACCTATTTGACCGTGAGGACAAACTGGTGTATCGCGGCCAGCTGGATGCGTCCCGACCGGGAAATGGTGTACCACTTACGGGCACTTCATTAAGAGAGGCTATCGATGCTATTTTGGGCAATAAAAAAGTGCCAGAGCCCCAAAAGCCCAGCATGGGTTGCAACATCAAATGGAAGTAGGCGTTCTTCCCATTAGAAAACCCTAAATTTGCGACTTTTAAGCCATCTATATGCACTTTCTTAAAGTAGTCTGGAACCCGCTGGAGGGAATAGATCTCGGTTTTTTTACCATCCATTTTTACAGTTTATCTTATGTAATCGCCTTTATGCTGGGCTGGTACATCATCAAGCCTATTTTCAAAAATGACGGTGTCGCACAAGAAAAGCTGGACCCGCTATTTATGTATACGGTTGTAGGCTGTCTGGTAGGCGCGCGCTTGGGGCACTATCTTTTCTATGATTACGACATCTTATTTTCTGATCCGTTACATGTAATTCTTCCGTTTAGATGGGAGCCGGAATTTGAGTGGACTGGTTTTGCGGGAATGGCAAGCCACGGAGCCGCACTGGGAATCATAATCGCCATGTTCTTTTACAGCCGTAAGCATTTGAACCGGCACATGTTCTGGATTCTAGACCGTTTAGTGATTCCTACCGCGATAGGCGGAACTTTTGTTAGGTTGGGAAATCTCATGAACAGCGAGATCGTAGGGAAAACAACTGATTTCTGGGCTGGTTTCAAATTTGTGCGCGACACCAGTGATGATGACGTCAAAGCGGCGTTGATGAAAACAGGAATACGCGACACGGACAAAGCTATTGATGCTTTGGTAAATGATCCGCAATATGCTGAGTTGCTCGCAACGATCCCGTACAAGCACCCGGCACAGTTGTACGAGGCTATTTGTTATGTGTTTGTGTTTTTGGCACTCTACTTCACCTATTGGAAAACTGATAAGGGACAGAAACTGGGTTATCTGCTCGGAATGTTCTTTGTGCTTCTTTTCACTGTAAGATTGCTGATTGAACAGATTAAAGCGCCACAAACGGACACAGATGCTTTTGAGTTCTTAGGAATTGATTTCAATACGGGACAATTGTTGAGCGTTCCGTTTATTCTATTCGGTCTTTATTTGATGTTTAGGCCTGGGTATCAGATGGAAAGGAATGTATAATCAGTACATTCTGTATTCTCCAGACCCTAAAGGAAAAACTTTGAAGCGATCATCAAAATAAATATCAAATTGATTACGCCTTAAAAATTGATCTTGAAAATCAGGATTTAAAATTTCGCCCAACGAATTGAGTTGAACTATTCTTGGCAAATGAATGATCTTGTTTTTCTTGACAAAACTATTGGCGTATTTCTCATCAATTTGAAGATGCTTTCCTGGAACGTCATTTTCATAGAAAATGCTTTTGAATTCTAAACGTTTTCGGAACACATTAACTCCGAGAGTTACCATGTTTAAATTCTCAAAACCCTTTCTTTGACCAAATTCTATCCACTTTGAGAGGTTTAAAGCAAGATTTGGATCATAAATATCATATAGGAATACATAGGTAGTAGTGTCTGAGAGTATAGTTTTAAAATCTACTTTTTCACCATCTAAAGTTTTTGTAGATATTTCTGGAAAAGAATCGAGATGCTTAAATAATGGCTCTCCCTTCGCTAGAAATCTTAGGTCTCCATAGCGATATGAATCTAACCATCTCAAAAACCTGTAATACATCAAGTTCTCAGGTTCGTTGAAAATAAGGTACTTAATACCAGCTATGATGTTCCATCTGATAAAAGTATGTTGAAATTCTCTATAGATTTTCTTCATTTTAGATAAGCTGGCTGCAGTTCTTATTTGATGCGTGTAGTAAGAAATAGCCAATCGATGATATTCAGGTGTATAGAAATTTGCAGACTCTAACTCAAATTCTCTCCCCAACTTTTCCTGATCAACTTCAAACATACTCAGGTTGCCCTGTTTATAGTGATTATAGAAAATTTGGAAATTCAATTTGTAATAGTGCCAAAACTTTTTCTCGTCATTAATAAAGTCACTAGGCAAATTTTCTTCAAGTGCTTTTTTCATGAACATGCTTTCAAATTTGTTAAGCTTTTGAGATAACATTTGCTTATTTGCCATTAGAAATGCAGCATCTTTCTCTTGCTCCATCAAGAATGTATGTCGCAATAGAAGAAATTTGTTTTTCAGTTCTGCTTCTCCATCTTTTATAGTAATTTGATAATCACCCTCTCGTTCTTCAATAGCAATAGACAGATTCTCCCCATCATTAAAATGAAGTTTCCACGTTTGATCATAGACTTTTAAAATGACGTAGTTCCGATAAAAAACATACTTGGATCTTAAACTATCAATACGAGGACAATGATCCAAAGGACAATTGCCTATATTAAATTCTGTGCGGTTGCTAGATGGCTCAAAATCATATTCAAAATGAATTGTCACATTGATCGGTTTTCTTGCAGCAAAAGCAACACACGGAAGAATAAATAGAAGGAATGTTAATTCTTTCATTTCAAATTCTTTAAAATAAATTCCACCTGTTCATTCTGATTCAAACACTGCTCAAAAGATTTTGAACGGTGTTTGATCTCAGCAACATAACCTTCTTCTTTCATGGCTTGAACACCATCGTTGAAGTCCAGACTGCATTTACCAAGCATAATAGGCTCTAGATCTTCACCTGTTTTGTAGTAATCATACACTTTTTTAAGACCTGAAAGGTATAAAGCGTCTTTTGTCCACCCACCACCACGATGGGTACGCAGAGTGATTCCAAAGGAGCGCTCACGATCCAATTTTAATTGGTTATGCAACAAATCAAAGGTATCTTGGAAATCATATCCTTTAGTAAGGGAATCGACTGCCATCACACGGTAGGCCAATTCTTTTAAGCGATTCACTGTCAAATTACCGCTCATATACTCTGACATCACCGCGAGACCTTCTTGGGTTTCTTCGTAATTGGGAAAGCCGTTGCTGAAAATAGTAAGTGGTTGCTCAGCAGCGTTAAATGTGGTTACTAAATGAACCCCAATCTCGTGGTGTCCCAAAACATTGAGCTCGTGCTGTGAGTATTGATGGTTTTTCTTTAAGATCAATGCACGCTGACTGTTAGAAACCATGGCTGCAGCACTCATGGCGCTGCTGGTTTTTATATCAAAATCAAAATCGTACTGTTCTCTAAAGTTCTTGAAAAACCGGGTTGCCTCTTCTGTGCTATATAATTTTTTGCTATTCGGGAGCTCATCTTGATCTTCTGTAAAATGAAGGATGAATTTTGCATTTTCTACTGTCTTTTCAGTAGGCGTTCCAAAAAAACGTAAACTATTAAAATAGAATTGATTGTTAGGTTGTGCTATAGTTTCAATACACTGTAAGAGTCCACTGTAGGTATAAATAATATCTTTATATAGATCTCGTATATCATCATTCTCAATGCGCTCCAACCGCTGACTGAACAATAGTCTGTGGATTTTATAAGGATTGAATTTTACCTTTCGATATTTGAACTGCGGATTATATAAGTACTTGCTCTGGAAAAACTTTTTGCGTTCTTGTGCAATATTTAGCGGATTTACATAAGCGAGCATCTCAATGCGCCTGACAATTCTGTCAATATTTGCATCAATTTCCAGTAAAGCGTCTTTCTTGTGCGTGAATTCTTTAGACAATACTGTGGTGTCTATCGTAGAATCTGTGGGCATGTGCCTGTATATAATATTTTAATTGATCTCTAACTGCTGCAACCACTTCCGGGAAAATGACACCAGTTTCTTCATCACAATACACTTTTGATATTTCCGTGGCAAGTACAAGAGTGTTCAAGGTATTTGCGGTAATGTATTTAAGAAAATAACCATTGCCTTGAAAAACATCATTTACTTCACAGGTAACTTTTTCATCAATAGGTAATTCAAGTTTACCTAGTATCTCTTGCCATTGAGTGATTGCTGTATTGTACTTGGTTTCGTCAACATTAGAAGTACCTATATTAAAGACTGGTACTTTGCGCTCCCATCTTTTCCAGTTATAGGAGTGAAGGTCATAAACCACTACACTACCAAACATCTCTTCCAGCTTAACCATAAGGGTAAGCACTACTTTATAGAAATTCTCGTGTTTGTTTATAGCCTTTAATTTCAAACTTTCAGACAGTGGAATTTTCCACAAACGCTTCCCCCAAGCCGTCTCATAAATTGCTTCATTTGGATGCCTGTTCAAATCATATTCAAAACGGCTGTCATGAGCGATCAGTGTAAGCGGCAATCCAGAAATCATTTCTCCAGTTGCCGGATCCTCCTCATACCAGCGATCGTGCTCTGTATGATGGCAATTTTTCCAAAGTTCCTTATCTAAATTATGACCATTGTGAATGGCTGCACAGGCAAAGGGAACATAATCGTCGATTTTAATCGAAAAAGAATAATCATCCGCTACGGCGTGAAACGTCTCTTCACGTTCAATTTTATCAATGATTTGACGATAGGAAAGTTTAATCATCCTGTACAGTATTTTTAAGTTTGATTTTACGTTCTAACGCTTTCCCCCTATTTTCAACTACTTCTTCAAAATAATCCACAATTTTCTGCTGGATTTTAATTTTGGAAGCCTTATTGATCTGCACTAACCCCCCAGGGGACATCACGTTTACTTCGACTAATTTACCGTTGATAACATCTATTCCTACAAAAAACAACCCGTCTTTAACTAATTTGGGTCCTATTTTCTTGCACAATTTTTTCTCTGCCTCAGTAAGATTGTGCTTTTTGAAAGTACCTCCAGCACTTATGTTTGAACGGTGATCGTCGCCACCAGGCACTCTCCTTACGGCACCTATGGGTTCTCCATTTAGGATGAGAATGCGTGAATCGCCCTGATCAGCACCTTCAATGTAATCTTGAAGAATCACATAATTTGTTGTCCCATCCTTATTATCGATATAAAAATCTAGCAGCGAGTTCACATTGTGCATCGCGTTTTTCTCAATCATGATCACGCCACTACCTCCATAACCATTAAGCGGTTTCATAATCATACGATCTTTGGGATTCTCCTTGATAACGCTCTTGAGATATTTTTTGTTTTTGGAAACGTGCGTCGCAGGAATGATCTCATTATCAGGATCTTCAAAACAAGCGGTGTACAATTTATTATTAGCTTCACGCAAGCCTTCAATATCATTTACGATAAATACATCGTCCTTAACAGAGTCTAAGAAATTGAGTGCAATCGGGTCCAGAGGTGGATTTGCCCGCATCATAATAATGTCAAAACCAGCTAGTGGTAACATTTTTTCTCTCAGCTCGGTGTTTTTGTAAAAAGACTTGATTTGAGCTGGTACTTTTTCCTGTTTTTTGATCACTTTAGAAAAAGCATAAGCAATACTGTCCCTAATGGTGAGGTTTGCAGGCGTCGCTATGGCTACTTTATGGCCACGTTTACAACATTCATGGATAATCGTCAGTGTTGAGTCGGCGTCTGGTTGTATCTCCTCCCACGGGTACATGATAAAACAAATATTCATAAGGCTTTGGTTACAAGTGGACTGGGAAAATAGGAATTATCTCTCAGTGAAGACCTAAGTATTTCTAAAAATATATTAGCTCAAAACGTATGTCTTACGATGCACTGCTATAATTTGTCCGTTTCCGATTCTTTAAAGACTAATATCTTAGATTATCTCGCTTTCGCGAAAGCGGAATCACAATCAACCCCTCGCTATGATGATACCTCATCAAGATTGTCATCCCAATCCTTCACTTTTGGCTTACCAAATTTACCTAGAGACTTAGCCACCACCGAGGCCACGGTTGCATCGCCAGTAACATTTACCGTGGTACGCAACATGTCCAGCGGTCGATCCACGGCAAAGATGAGTGCAAGAGCTACTGGAAGATATTCGCTCGGGAAATCGATGGATTCCAATACAATCACCAGCATCACCATTCCAGCACCGGGAACAGCCGCGCTACCTATGCTTGCTAGCAACGCCGTCAGCACGATCGTCAACTGTTGCCCCATGGTCACCTCTATATTCAACGCCTGGCATACAAAAACAGCAGCCACGGCTTGATACAAACTCGTTCCATCCATATTGATAGTAGCTCCTACAGGCAGTACAAAACTGGAGACCTCCTTTTCAACTCCCATGTGTTCCTCGACTCGTTCCATGGTCACTGGTAGTGTCGCAGCAGAACTACTGGTAGAGAAAGCCAGTAATTGAGCTGGAGCGATTTTGTTCAAAAACCATAAAGGTGACTTTTTAACGTACAGTGTAAAGATCAAACAGTAGATCACGATCATCGCGAGCAGTCCAGCGACCACCGTGAGCGCATAATACAGCAATGCCAGTAGCACCTCTGGATCGTCTGAGGTAACGACTACGGTCGCAAGCAATGCAAAAACAGCAAATGGTGCAAAAAGCATGATCAAGTCCACCATTTTAAGTACGACATCATTAAGACTATCAAAGAAATTTTTGAGCGGCAAAGCAGCCTTCTCACCGATAAGAAGCATGGAAATCCCTAAAAAGATCGCAAAAAAGATCACCTGTAGCATCAAACTGTTGTTTGACATCGCCTCCACCGCATTACTCGGGATCATATCTACCAGCGCTTGTAAGGGGCCTGCATCTTTTTGGGCGGCGGCCGTTTGAAGCTTACCAGCAATATTTGAATTACCCTCATAAGTGGTACTCAAACTTTGAACGGTCTCTTCAGAAATTCCTGAACCTGGATCTACAAGATTCACGGCTACAAGACCGATGGTTATAGCGATAACTGTTGTGAAGATATAAATCCCTACGGTGCGCAATCCCATATTACGGAACTTGGCAATGTCCTTTAGATCAGAAATACCTTTTATAAGAGACGCTAGAATCAGCGGTACCGCAATAAGTTTCAGCAAATTCACAAAAATCTTCCCGAAAGGCTCAATCCAGTCGGTCACCCATTCTCTGGCCTTAGTAGATGTAATGGTTCTCTCAGGAATTACAACGTGTTCTGGAACCACTTTTCCATCAACAACTGAGTAATCGAGTTTATAGGATTCCTTGATGGTGCTGACCACGACTTCTTCTTGTCCCCACGAGGTATTGAGCAAAATGAGCCCAAAACCGATCCCCAAAACCATTCCTATCAAAATCTGCCAGTGCAGCGCCAGTTTCTTCATGTGCTATAAGAAAATTTTAAGACGGGAAGATAGTAAAATCAAGCTATGCAAGCCAACTTGCCTACAAGCCTATTAATCAGTACGAATCAGATATTCTTGTTATATAGCGTTACTTCTACATCGTTTTCAAACGAGTAGTCTGATCACGCAACAAGTGATCTGCAATGACCAGCGCAGCCATGGATTCTACAATAGGTACTGCTCGCGGTAGCACACATGGATCGTGACGCCCTTTACCTTTCATGGTAACCTCAGCTCCCGTCTCATCAATGGTTTGCTGATCTTGCATCAAGGTAGCCACAGGCTTGAATGCTACATTAAAGTAGATGTCCATACCGTTTGAGATACCGCCTTGGATACCGCCACTTCTATTTGTTTTAGTACTTCCATCTTGATTATAGAGGTCATTATGCTCGCTACCAGTCATTCTTGCGCCCTCAAAACCGCTGCCATATTCAAATCCCTTGACGGCATTGATACTGAGCATGGCTTTGGCAAGGTCTGCGTGCAACTTGTCAAAAACGGGTTCGCCCAGACCTGCTGGCACGTTTTCTAAAACACAAGTTATGGTGCCTCCTATCGTGTCTCCTTTCTTTCTGATCTCAAGGATTTTTTCTTGCATCGCTTTCGCGAAAGCGGGATCAGGACAGCGCACATCGTTCTTTTCAATCTCAGAGAAATCCAAATCCTTGTAATCTTTATCCAGCTGAAGATGGCCAACGCTACTGGTGTAAGCCGTAATTTTAATTTGTGGGAATAGTTGTTTAGCAATAGCTCCCGCCACTACTCGGCAAGCCGTTTCTCTCGCGCTACTGCGGCCGCCGCCACGGTAATCCCGATGACCGTATTTGTCCGTATAAGTTTTGTCAGCATGGCTGGGACGGTAGGTCGTGGCGATGTGGGAGTAGTCTTTTGACTTTTGGTTCTCGTTGACGATTTGAAAACCTATGGGAGTTCCCGTGGTTTTCCCCTCAAAAATCCCAGAGAAGAATTGAACGGTATCACTCTCCTTGCGCTGGGTCACGATTTTGCTCTGACCCGGTTTACGTCTATCCAGCTCTCTCTGAACTGCGCTTAAATCTATTGCGACACCTGCTGGACAGCCATCGATAACACCACCTATCGCGGCGCCATGACTCTCACCATAGGTAGTAAGTTTAAACGATTTTCCAAATGTATTTCCTGCCATAAGACAAAGATAATGTGCGTGAAGATTACATAAGATCAAAACACCCTTTGTCCTACGGACATTTCCACTTCGACTCCACTCTGCGCAACACCTCGAGGAAAAGAAAAGAACTAAATAATCCCCTTCCCTTCTTGCAAGCGAAAAGGAGTAACGACTAAGTGCATTGCATAGGGCTGGGGTTGGGTGTTACACCTCTTTTGCTTCCAAATACTCATCCAGCACCCGGCACGCATGATCATAGCCTATTTGATAGATCGTATCCACCTGACCAGACTGAAATAAATGGTAAGCACTGAGCTCAAGCGGATTTACCAATACCTTGCATTCATTGAACTTGTTGACAGACAAACTATGCATCTTCAATAAAAGAGCCCTATTCACAACATCTATAGTTCTCTTGAAATCAGTTATTTGCATTTTTTTGATGGGACACACATAAACGCCGAAGATCTCATCAACTCGATTGCGTAGTGGTTTAACGGGAAAATTATCCAATACGCCACCATCTGTATATAGATGGTCGCCAATTTTGATGGGGGTGAAAACCCCTGGAACGGCAGATGAGGCTAATATGGCAGGTATCAATCGGCCGCGATCAAAAACGACTCTTTTTGCGGTAATCAGATCTGAAACCGTTACATAAAGTGGTTTCCCTAAATCTTCAAAGGAATCTGTGGGGAAGTATTCTAAAAGGATTTTATGAAAAGCATCTGTAGATACAATTCCCGCTCCTTTTCTTGCAAAATTTGAAAAGGTGAATAGTTTGATCCGTTTGAACAGATCCAGTATATCTTCTGGGCTATAATTTGCAGCGTGCATGGCGCCCACAATGGATCCCGCACTCACTCCAGAAATGGAATGGACTTCAATACCACGCTCCTGCATCGCTTTAAGTGCACCGGCATGGGCAACACCCCTATGCCCTCCACCTGATAGCACCAAACCAATTTTAGGAGATTTCATACAACAAAACTATTGAAATTAGCACAAAAAAACCTCGCCGTAAAGCGAGGTTCCAAACTTAATATAATGAAAAAACTTACTTCTTGAACTTCTTGTACTTGTTCTTGAACTTGTCGATACGTCCTGCAGTATCGATAAGCTTGCTCTGACCCGTGTAAAATGGGTGGCTTGTTCTAGAGATTTCTAGTTTTACTAAAGGATACTCAGTTCCTTCTACCTCTATCGTCTCCTTAGTATCAACCACGGATTTAGTGATAAAGACCTCATCGTTTGACATGTCCTTAAAAGCGACTAATCTATAGTTTTCTGGGTGTATTCCTTTTTGCATGACTAAAATCCTTATTCTTTTGCGGCTGCAAATTTAACCTTTTTATTTAAAAACACAACTCTTTTTACGCTCGTTCAACAAATTTATTTCCAACCTATGAAGTCTACAGATTTTTCGTGCTATCAAACGCTCTTTAATATAAGCTCAAAACCTTACCTGATCTACGGCAGAATGATCTATGCAGCGTATCTTTGGACCTCAAAATTACGAGTATTGATGGATAGTATCATTAAAAAGATAGGACTGATCTTTGGGATATCTGGTGCTTTATTTATTTCGCTTACTTACATATACATCTGGCAGCAACAAGATTATCTGAATGGAATCTTTACAGTAATTGTATTACTGGTTCCGCTGATACTGGCATTTGGCGCTCAAATCGTGAGTAAAGTGAAATTAAACGGCTACATTTCATTAAAACAAGGAGTAACAGCCTTTGTCATCTGTATCGGTTTGATTTTTCTAGTTGATGGAATTACAAGCTACCTAATTTACGTCCATATAGATCCGGGAGCGCAAGATCTTATTGCACAGGCTCAGGAAGCTCGTCGCCAGGAGCTGATCGAGCAAGGTATCCAGACCGCAGACTATGTAGAGGTCGATTATTCTTTTAAAGGTTATGCCATCGCTACAGCTACAAAATTTCTCATGTATACTGCAGTTGGGATGCTTATGGCTCTTATCCTAAGAAAAAAACGCCCTATCGCTCAGTAAATACTGTTATTTTAGCGTAAATACTCATAATATTGAACCATCCCGATCTTTCCATAGTCGTACCGCTGCTCAATGAAGCTGAATCCCTCACGGAATTACAGGAATGGATCGATCAGGTCTTGATCACCACAGGCTTATCCTATGAAGTCATTTATATAGACGATGGGAGTACTGATGGCAGTTGGTCTGTTTTAAGCACGCTTTCGCGAAAGCGAGATACCCAAAACCCCAACCGCTGCATAAAGGCATTGCGATTCTTTACAAACTACGGAAAATCACAGGCACTCCACGCAGGATTTGCCGCTGCAAAAGGCAATGTGGTTATCACCATGGATGCAGATCTGCAGGATTCTCCTGAGGAAATTCCCGAATTGTACAATATGATTGCGCACGAGGGTTATCACCTCGTAAGTGGCTGGAAGAAAAAACGTTACGACAGTGTTCTTTCTAAAAATATACCTAGCAAATTATTCAATTGGGCGGCGCGTTCCACTAGTGGTTTGCAATTGCATGATTTCAATTGCGGACTCAAAGCATACGATCGAGATGTGATAAAAAGCATCGATGTACATGGAGAGATGCATCGTTATATACCGGTTTTGGCAAAAAACTCCGGGTTCACCAAGATTGCCGAAAAACCAGTTGCGCACCAAGCGCGTAAGTACGGTGAAACTAAATTTGGTTATGACCGATTTATCAAAGGCTTTCTGGATTTGATCACCATCGCCTTCATTTCAAAATATGCACGCAGGCCCATGCACTTTTTTGGTAGTGCCGGTGTACTCATGTTTGTTTTGGGTCTAATCATGGCAGCCTACGTGGGTGGTTCGAAACTATATAGACTTTACCATGACCTGCCTTATGGATTAGTCACAAACAACCCTTGGTTTTATATCGCACTGACCACTATGATATTAGGGTGTTTGTTCTTTATCGCAGGAATTCTAGGCGAGCTGATCCAGCGATCTTACAAGCATGACAATCGTTATCAGATTGAAGAAGAGCTATAATTAAAAATAACTGAACAGCATGAAAACCGCCATGACGATCATGATGGCGTTTTCAATAAAAGTAGCCTCAGTCATGGGTAAGTTGAGAGCGGTTCCCAGACACGCACATTTAATACTGCGTTTATCTACCAGGGTTTTTACCACTCCTATTGTTGTAATTCCTAAAACGATCAATGTTATAATCAAAGCCTCTGGAATGAACAATCGCATCAAAAAACAAAGTCCTAATACAGTCTCGATAAAAGGATACATCCAGCCATAAGCGGGCAATCTTTTGGCAAGCGGATCGTACATGGAAAAACTGGCAGGGAAGCCCTTGAGATCAAGAAGCTTGAAAAAGCTGAAAACGATAAAGAACAATCCCATAAAGTCCAGCATGGCGCCATCCCAATTGGTTCTGTTGTAGTTCAGTAAAACCGTTGCAACAGCGAGATAACATAAAATTAAAAACAAGGGTCGCAGTTGCTGAAATTTTGATTGCTGCTCTTCCTGAACCTTGTGATCAAAAATATTCTGATCGTGAGACATATTTTTCTGATCAATTTCTTTGATCTGATATTTGCTTGAAAGACTATTCTGCAACTTTTGAATAGAGATAGATTGATGAGAATGAACTTCAGCTTTTTTATTTTCAAGATCGACATCTACCCGTTCCACTCCCTCGACTTCAAGCAATTGCTTTTCAACGCTTTTACGACATCCATCGCAGGTCATTCCCTCTACAGTGTATGATTTTACATTCATAGTTCAAAAATAAGAGCTTAGATAGTAATTCCTCTGAATAGTTCCTTAAATGAAATATGTGCTCAAAAGTAGTTTTAAATAAAAGAAAAGAATAGTATATTTGCAGCCGCTTAATCGCAAGGTCGCGTAGCTCAGCTGGATAGAGCATCTGCCTTCTAAGCAGACGGTCATAGGTTCGAATCCTATCGCGATCACAAAACGGGATAATTCCCGATAAAAATCGGAACGGTTATAGGTTCGTCCCGATAGCTATCGGGACCTATCGCGATCACAAAAATCCCGCTAGTGCGGGATTTTTTGTTTCTATAGATTCGTACGATGACCTTGAATTTTATTTCCAAGCATTCTTTACGTCAGTAAGTAAGAAAATAATTAGGGAAATGTTAGCTTTACAGGTAATTATTAAAATCATTCTTTAATCTTGAACAACCTTACAGTGCTATTCGATCTTGGTGGCGACCAGATCACGCCAGGCACTCTCAAGGAATCTATTAACATTATGGATCTCAATGATTAAATCCAGACCACTTATCAATCACTTTTATTCCGCTTTCGCAAAAGCGTGCAAAAAATCCTTCATTTTGCTAGGTTGGATCTTTTTAGTGCTTTTGGCATCCTGCTCAAAAAGGAAATTGGTACAACCCGTCTATTATCTCGATAATGTTCTGTCTGATATAAGACTGAAGGGGCCCGTCAAGCACCTGGATGAAATTACACTTCTGGCAGCAAATAATAAATTTCTTAAACGCCCGTACCCGTTTTCTGTGCCAGTTTTGGGCGAGGCTAATTTTTTTGGGGGGGGGGGGGGGGGGGGAGCATTTAGTCTTAAACGATTATGGCGAGACTTCAGAATGGATGCTTTGTCCCGATTCCATACATTTTTTTAATCCAGAGATATTTCCAAAGACTATTTTTATCGATTATTACGAGACACCTAAGAATTTCCCGGAAAGCGTTATTGAATATGACGGTCTCATCCATTATCCCGGGAAGATGCGCCGTAGCAAAGCAAGCTATCAAGATTCCTCGCATCTGGGCTATCCCTTAGATCCCGAGGATCTTCCCAATGGCTCACGAAATTGGTGGGATCACTATTCCTATGAACTGGACAGCATCGACAGAGTCAAGTACCGCAGGATGAGGAAAGAGAAATTTAAAAAGATGGATCCCTTTTACTCAGAGGTGGTACGATACCATTATGACAGCCTCAACAGGATCCATCGTGAGGACTACAGGTTCTTTGAGATGGTGGAGGGCGAAAAGTTTACGGGCTACTCCTCTGCCTCAACTTATTTCTACAGGGACTATGATGCTGCAACGACCCTAAGGATCGAGTATAGCTATGATGATAAAGGCCGCTTGGAAAGCACCATAGCCTATCGCAGCGGCGTGCTGGAGAAAACCTTTGAATACACCTACCGCGATGATGGCAGCCTGTCATCGAGGTTGGAGATCAACCATCTATCGGTAGGGATGAGCGATCGAGGCTATTCCACCTACCTTGAGCTTGATGAAAACGCAGACATAATCTATTCCAGAACGACAAGAAAAAACGGCTCGCTACAGGATGAGGCCTGGGTAGAATATTACGATCATGATGAGTACGGGAACTGGACCCGCAGCCTGCAGTTCCTCAATGGTACTCACGAGGGTGAACCCGACGTTTTAAGCCTGAGAAATATCGATTACTACAATATTAAAAACAACTAAGCATGTCCACAAATCTTATATGCTTAACAATCTTGTAAAATGAGATCAACAAAATATTAGACCCATATTACATTAGTAATTTTGGAACACTTTTTGACATTAGTTAGCTAAAAACAATCATATGTTACAAAGCAAAAAATCCAAACTGATCGCAGGGATCGTTTTTGATATCATAGGTATGCTCACTCCATTTATTTTAGATTTGGCTTGGGCGCCGATCTCCAGTTATCTCATGAATAAAATGTATAAAGATGACATGGGTAAAAAGGCAAGTATTTTTGTTGCGGTAGAGGAGCTTATTCCAGGACTGGACTTCATACCGACTTTTACCATCATGTGGTTCTACACTTACGTGATCAAAAGCAAGCAAGAAAAGTCTGAATTCCAGGTGATCGATTAAAATCAAATTCTAAGAATAAAAGAGCCGTTCAAAACGGCTTTTTTTATGACCTAAAGTTTCCCTATTTAAGTAGGCTTTAAAAGAAAATTCAACTACGTTGAAGTAAATTCGCTACATGACAGAAATCCTCGCGGAAGAACAAGAATTCATAGAAGTAAAGGGTGCTAGAGCCCACAATCTTAAAAATATTGATGTCAATATACCACGGGATAAACTAGTGGTGATCACCGGGCTTTCTGGCTCCGGGAAATCTTCATTGGCTTTTGACACGATCTATGCAGAGGGCCAGCGTCGATATATCGAGACTTTTTCGGCTTATGCGCGCCAATTCCTAGGTGGTATGGAACGTCCTGATGTGGATAAAATCGATGGGCTTTCCCCAGTTATTGCCATCGAGCAAAAAACTACGAGTAAGAGCCCACGCTCTACCGTAGGAACGATTACCGAAATCTATGATTTTCTAAGATTGCTTTATGCACGTGCCAGCGATGCTTATTCCTACAACACGGGCAAGAAAATGGTGAGCTACAGCGATGAGCAGATCAGGGATTTGATTACCAAGGAATATGCAGGCGAGCGCATCAATGTTTTGGCACCTGTGGTACAATCCAGAAAAGGTCATTACCGCGAGCTCTTTGAGCAAATAGGCAAGCAGGGATTTGTCAAGGTACGTACTGATGATGAGATCGTAGATATCACCAAAGGGATGAAGCTGGACCGTTATAAGATTCACGATATTGAAATCGTTGTGGATCGCCTTCAGGTTGATGATAGCGAGGCGGGTAAAAAACGACTGGATCAGTCCATAGAAACTGCGATGTATCACGGTAATGACGTGATGATGATCGTACCCCACGGCTCTACTGAAGAACGCTACTTTTCACGAGCGCTCATGTGTCCGGAGACTGGAATATCTTATCCTGAGCCTGAACCTAACAATTTCTCGTTCAATAGTCCAAAAGGCGCTTGCCCTACTTGCAATGGGATCGGCACTTTATACAAGATCAATCCAGATAAGATCATTCCAGATTACAGTTTGAGCATCTCCAAGGGTGGCCTTGCCCCCTATCCAGACAAAAAGAAAAACTGGATCTTCAAGCAGCTGGAGTTGATCGCTAAAAAATTTGATTTCAAGCTAACAGATCCGCTGGAATCACTTCCTAAGGAAGCCATAGACATGATTCTGTACGGCGGCAAAGAGTCACTTGCCGTAAATTCTAAGGAGTTAGGAGTCAACCGCACCTACAAAATTGATTTTGAAGGTATTGCAAACTTTATCGAGCAAACCTATCACAACAATGACAGCACCAGCCTGACACGCTGGGCTAAGGGATTCATGGATAAGGTTACCTGCACAACTTGTGACGGGTCGCGACTCAGAAATGAATCGCTCTATTTCAAAGTAAACGATAAAAACATTGCAGAACTGGCGCAAATGGATATCGTGGAGCTGGTGGAATGGTTTGAAGCGTTAGAGAGCTCGCTTTCGCGAAAGCAAAAACTCATAGCCACCGAGTTATTGAAAGAAATCAAAGAACGTTTACAGTTTTTACTGGACGTGGGACTGGATTACCTTTCCCTCAACCGAAGTGCCAAAACACTATCTGGCGGTGAAGCGCAACGCATCAGGCTGGCCACACAAATAGGGTCGCAACTTGTAGGAGTGCTTTATATTCTTGATGAACCTAGTATAGGTCTACACCAGCGCGACAATGAAAAGCTGATCAACTCACTGGAATCCCTGCGTGATACGGGCAATAGTGTAGTCGTAGTTGAACACGATAAGGATATGATCGAGCGTGCCGATCATGTAGTGGATATAGGTCCTCGAGCGGGACGTCATGGAGGCGAGATCATCAGTGAGGGAAATCCTAAAGAGATTCTGAATCACGATACGCTTACCGCTCAATATTTGAAAGGAACTAAGGAAATTCCCGTACCAGAGAAGCGCCGTAAAGGAAACGGTAAAAAAATAGTGCTCAAAGGCTGTACTGGGAATAATCTCAAGAATGTCGACCTGGAGATTCCACTGGGGAAAATGATTGCGGTTACTGGCGTTTCAGGGAGTGGTAAATCTACCTTGATCAACGAGACGCTCTACCCGATCATGAATGCGCATTATTTCAATGGTGTTAAGGTTCCAAAACCTTATAAGTCCATAAAAGGATTAGATCATTGCGATAAGGTCATCGACATCAATCAAAGTCCTATAGGTCGTACGCCACGATCCAACCCAGCTACTTATACAGGCGTATTTAGTGAGATACGCAGTCTTTTTGCCAAAACTCCTGAAGCTTTGATCAGAGGTTACAAACCGGGTCGCTTCAGTTTTAACGTACAGGGTGGTCGCTGCGAGACTTGTAAAGGTGGTGGTTTACGTGTGATCGAGATGAATTTTCTGCCTGATGTCTATGTGACTTGTGAAACCTGTCAAGGAAAGCGATTCAATAGGGAGACGCTCGAGATTAGATACAAGGGTAAATCCATCAGCGATGTGCTGGAAATGACCATTAACGAAGCTACTGATTTCTTTGAACCAATTCCAAAGATCTACCGCAAACTCAAGACTATTAAGGATGTGGGACTGGGTTACATCACACTTGGACAACAATCCACTACCCTATCGGGTGGTGAGGCACAACGCATCAAACTTGCGACAGAATTGAGCAAAAGAGATACTGGCAATACGTTTTACATTCTCGACGAACCCACAACTGGGCTTCATTTTGAGGACATCAGGGTTTTGATGAATGTCCTGAACAAGCTGGTGGATAAAGGGAATACGGTTTTGGTCATTGAGCACAACATGGACGTAATTAAAATCGCAGACCACATCATCGATGTAGGTCCTGAAGGTGGTCGCGGTGGTGGCCAGATCATCGCAAAAGGAACTCCTGAGCAAGTTGCTAAAAGCAAGAAGAGCCATACGGCTAGATTCTTGAAAAGAGAGTTGTAGAAAATCGCTATCTTTATTACATGATTATTGAAGAACTCATAGAAAAAGTCATGTCCCTAAATCAAAAGCAACGAGAGCAATTATCAGTATATATAGACCGTGAATTATCTCGAACAAGCGATGCTTTGAGTAAGAAAAATATCTTTGAAGAGAGCATCTCCATTTACGAAATTTCAAATCCGGATGATAAATCAATTGCAAGTGATAAAAAAATAGATCAGTTTACAAGGATTTGGAAAGGATTTTTGAGCTCTGAATTATCAGATCCAGATCAATTAAAGCAGGATTATTTATTTGAAAAACATAACTGATTGAGAGTTCTTTTAGATACAAATGTGATACTTGACCTTTTATTGGCACGTGATCCATTTATAGATTCGACCGTAAAGTTGTTTGAGAGACTGAAAAATGAGAATGTAGAAGGCTAGGTTACAGCCACCACGATTACTGATATCTATTACATCATTAGAAAAGCAAAGAAGCATGAAGATGCATTAAACTGCATTGTTTCTTTGACCAGCTTTATTTATATTTTAGGTGTTGATAGTAAAGTAATTATTGATACCTTAAGTAGAGATCCCATCGATTTTGAGGATGGAATTCAAATCACCGTGGCAGAGTTAAATGAAATGGATGCCATCGTTACTCGTAATCACAAGGATTTTAGGGACAGTAAAGTTTCAGTCTATTCACCTCCAGATTTTTTGAAAATGTGATCCATTTTATGTAAACTGCTTTAAACCAGATGATATTAATCGCTTTCGCGAAAGCGTAACAGCTCACACATCACTAGAAATAATCGTATTTTTCAATCCTCACTAAAAAAGTCATCATGAAACGTCTATACGTTGTTTTATTCTTAGCCTTCACCATTTCCAGCTGTGCCGAATTACAGCAAATCGCCAATCAATTACCTCAAGGCACTCAAATTTCCCAAGCTGAAATAGGCAACGGTTTACGAGCTGCACTTGATAAGGGAATCGATCAGGAAGTAAGCAAGTTGATGCAGCCTGATGGTTTTTTCAGAAATGAAGCCGTGAAGATTCTTTTACCAGATGAACTGCAGAAAGTAGATAAAGGATTGCGTAAAATCGGTTTGAGCAGCGTTGCAGATGAAGGTCTCAAACTACTCAATCGCGCTGCTGAGGAAGCGACTAAAGAGGCATTACCGATTTTCACAAACGCGGTAAAAGAAATCACTTTTCAAGATGCCAAAAATATATTGCTAGGTGATGACAGAGCTGCCACAAATTACTTGGAAACCAAGACGCAGCAAGAGCTTTACGCTAAATTTTCTCCGGTCATCAATGACAATCTCTCTAAGGTGGGTGCCACAAATCTTTGGAGCAATGCAATCGATAAATACAACAAGATTCCATTTACGGAGCAGGTCAATCCTGATCTTACAGATTATGTGACTCAAAAAGCTTTGGAAGGTGTTTTCAAAATGATTGCTAAGGAAGAGGTTCAAATCAGAACAAACCTGAATGCAAGAACCTCAGATTTACTGAAAAGGGTTTTTGCCTTGCAGGATTAATTGCTTAAATCCTTTAAGACACAGACTGCAGCTAGTGAGGTATTTACATTTTTTATTACTAATTGCCTCGATAAACGGATTTGCTCAGGATTCTATTGAGCACTCTTTTACACCTCATTCAGAAAACCAAATTGTAAGTTACAATGGAATCTGGAGTTGGTTTTCAGATCCTAGAGCGGTTTACTATGAAGGGGAATATCAACGTACTTATCTAGGTTGGGTAGATAATTACGGAAATATAATGGTAAGCTTACTGGATCACGAAACAGGAGAGCAGCAAGTTTTCAAGGTTTACGACGGTATTGAAATAGACGATCACAATAATCCAGCCCTCATATTTGATTCAAAAGGTAGGCTCTCAATTTACTTCACCACACATCTTATCAATGATGATCCACTTTATAAAATAAGTGCTACAAATCCTGAAGATATATCTTCATGGAATCCGGTTGAGAGGTTAAACCTGAACAATGAGGATCAATATAATAAAGCTCGGATTCTAAACCACACCTATGCTAATGTCGTTAAGGATCCTTACAATTCACAAACATGGTATCTTTTGTACAGAGGCGTGGATATGCAACCTTGTATGTCCATTTCAAAAGACGAAGGGGTCAATTGGAGTAAATCTCACATACTTTATAACGGAAATGATGATGAAATTTATACACCTTATTTAAAAGTATATAAGGGCAAAACTAAAATTCATTTTTTCCTGACGAGTGACCATCCTACTCGTGCACTAGGTTCAAATCAGTTATACTACTTCTATCTGAAAGAAGGTATTTTCTATAGTCATCATCACAAGAAAATCGCTTCTTTAGAATCATCAGCGATCGTTCCTGAATCGCTAACTCCCATACGTGATTCTCAACAGTCTCGTGCTTGGTGCTGGGATATAAAAGAAAATGAAAAAGAACAGCCCGTTATTACCTATGTCGAGTTTGAAGAGCATGAGCATAATTATAAATATGCTTACTTTGATGGTCAGAAATGGATTCATAAGACATTGACCGAATCCGGTGGTGCGTTTCCTGAATGGGTAGGTAATAAACAATTGGAACCTCATTATTCAGGAGGATTGATAATTAACCCTACTAATACGAGAGAGCTTTTCGCCTCTGTACAAAGAGCCGGTAATTTTGAAATTGAGAAGTGGAATTTTGACCCTAAAAAAGATGATTGGACTCAACTTCCCATTACTAGCGGCTCCTCAAATAATGCCGTAAGACCTGTTCTTTCAATTGATTCTAACAATTTGAATAAAGCCTCGAGCTTGTTTTGGTTAGAAGTCATGAATTACAAATATTATTCTAGCCAGACAAAACCAGGTTTTTCAGAATTTAGTTTATCAGATCGATATGCTACGTTAATTCGATCGAATAATGCTCATTCAAAATATATCCTTCCATCAAAATCTGAAAACTTGATAAGAAGTCACTTTATTGATCATCATATCAAGCAACGTATTAATAGTGATTTCTTATATCTTTTAGCTTTAAGTAACCCAACTCTGAAAATACGTGAGGTGGCATTAAGATTGGAAATAAGTAATTTTCTAAACTTTAAGAAAAAAATACTTTTGAGTTCTCAAGAGATAGAAGAAATTGAGATTAATGATTTTGCTAAAAAATTATACCTGTTCAACCCAAACATTTTTGAAAGAGATCAAATTGAGAATCTTATAAATCAGATTTCAGAAGCAGAGAGCCTTACCTCTATTGATTATTTAGTAGTCAACGAGATGATGGAACAGCAACTAGATTTAGATGGAAATTTGATCAAGGCTACAAATCTTCATTCAGAAAATCTATTTGCGCAATTTGAGAGATTAGATTTGACCTTAGCGAATTTTCAAAGTTCAATTTTAGATTCTTATAGCTTTTTGAAATATGGCGCTGCTCAAGAGGACGATCAAGAGCGACTGAAACTTGTTCTGGATCAGTGCTGGAAGTTTTATAATGAGCATTTTAGCCAGCAATACCATCCTGATGTTTGTGGTGCTTTGTTACTGTTTGATGCAGCTTACAAAGACAAATTCAAAAAAACTTGAAGACAAAGTATATTAATAAGGATAATGCTTCTCCAACCACTCCTCAAAAACCTTTTGCGATGTATTCATAAATGCCAGCGTGAATGGTTTTTCTTCAGGGGGCGAAGGAAATTGGCTATACATTTGGTTAAACATATTTCGCAATTTGAATGCAAATTTTGCATTGATGATTGCATTAGGTGGATCAAAGGAAGTGATCCAGCCTATCTCACTACCTATATTACTCATAGCTATGGCACAGATCTCACGACCCTTAGCCACTTGTCCAAGTCTTACGTAAAGTTTACCTATTGCAAAAGAAAACTGTTTAAAAGGTACTTTGTCGTTAGGAAACTGTTGTAAGCAATTGTTCAATGTATTGATCGCGGCTTCCACCTTCCCTTCCTCTGCTTGAGCCTGAGCCAAAAAATAATATTGCTGTCTCAAAATGTTTAAGGCATAATCCACATTAACGCTCTGTGAATTTAATTCTTCGCGTTCAAAGTCTATCGCTTGTAGTTGATCTATTAAAATTGACTGGCTAGTGGCTACATCAACTATTTTGGGATTATCCTGTGGATTTGAACGCTTGAGGGGCACGAGTTCACTCACCATACCACGATGGATCAAAAAACTGTCTAGACCGAGGGTATGTGATTTTCTCCCATTATTCATGAAACAAATAGGTCTTTCTCCCAGATTTTTTTCAATAATATCCAGCGCAACAAGATCATTTAAACCGTAGAAGTTTTTAGGAAACGTCCATTCTATACTATTCACAAACTTAGCTCTATGATTTTCTGAAGGATACCTTTGAGCAAATTTTAGGCTATCAGTATCAATTTTGAAGTTAACTGAAGGAACGTAGTTTCTTTTTCTATTGTTCCATAATAACCTACTTCCATCATTCTGAATAAAACGCATTAATATCTCCACATCCACAAAATCTTCAGTATCTGATTGCATGGGGTAGAGTTTTTCCTTTCCGTGTTGATAGGCTTTTTTCTCAAAATCTAACTCAATTGCAGGGCTTTCTAAAAATCTTGACTTCAAAACATCTATGTGCGAGTCTATATTCAAGAGATCGAAATTGATGATACGTACATCTGGGCGAACTCCTTTTACCTGTTGCAAAAATTGCAAAGGAAAAGTCATATTGTCCCCATTTGTGAAGAGTATGGCATTTTCAGGACAAGAATCAAGAGTACTTTTTGCAAAATGATAAGCAAAATCGTCTCCGCTCCTATCATGCGCTTTGAAGCCCTTAAACAACATCTGCAAAGGCGATGCGATGAAAAATAAGCTGACCAATGTTGCAAAGCCAAATTTGCTTAGAACCTCCAGCTTGACGTAGGAGAGAACAGCAATGGAACAACCTATCCACAAACAAAAAATAATGAAGCTCCCGATAAAAATATAGTCCCGTTCCCTAACTAAAATACTGCTAGGCACGGGATTCACAAAAACGGTAATACCCAATCCAAAAATTAAGAATGTGAGCAGCGAGATTAAGAATAATTTCTTGTTTTTAAATAATAAAACAAATCCAAGCACTCCCAAAAGTAAGGGCAGACCGTATAGATGAGTTTTTCCAAGATCATGTTTCTCAAATTGCGAATTTCCCGTAATTGATTCATCAACAAAGTCAAAGCCGCTCTGCCAGTTCCCATGACGCACATCTCCCAATCCTTGAAATGTATTTTGTCGCCCTACAAAATTCCATAAGACGTATCTTAAATTGAGCCAGTAAACCTGATATGATGCAAAAAAAGATAGATTCTCTTTCTGCGTAGGTTTTCTAAATGACCTCATCTCACCTTTTACAGGATATTTGATTGTTTCACCTTTGATTTCAGTCCAGGCTTGATATCGGGTAGAATCTTTTGCGTTATAAAGTCTGGGAAAATACTGTTTGAACTCTTCAGCATAATTCACCGCGCCATTAAATCCTAAATCAGTTTTGATGTATTTCTCAGACTCTTCATCATAATTATAAATAGGATCTACATTGACAAATGGTTGTAAGGTATCTAATGGCGCATTATAAACTGAACCCTCAAATAATGGGATTTCATCAACTCCAAACTGTTTTGCCTTGAAATAGTCGTTCAAT
Organism: Nonlabens spongiae; assembly: GCF_002117125.1. Classification (NCBI taxonomy): domain Bacteria; kingdom Pseudomonadati; phylum Bacteroidota; class Flavobacteriia; order Flavobacteriales; family Flavobacteriaceae; genus Nonlabens; species Nonlabens spongiae. The sequence continues at coordinate 213,487 of NZ_CP019344.1, read as the reverse complement.
CTAAGGCTGTTGTTAATCTGCGGAGCAACCAGAAAATGAGCATCAGACCTTATTAAAACGGACAAATAACTGCTCGTCCCAACTAAAAAGAATACAACAGCGAGCACACTTAAATGTAAAAAGGGTTTATTTGACTTCTTGGCATAGAACAAAAGTGCAAGCACAACCATTACCGTAATAAACAGGACAATCCACCAAGAACTATTTATAGGTAACCCCCAGTCGTTAACGAGAAATATATCTAAAGCAGCTACTGATTTGATTCCTTTTTGTAAAAGGATAAAGTAAAGTAAAATAAAGGCTAGTAGACCAGATGTAATAAGTAGGGCGTAGTTTTTTACGCTTTCGCGAAAGCGTACTCCCAAGAACAGCAAGGAACACGGCACAACCACTGCGATCACGACTACATGAACTCCTACGGAGCAACCTAGTAGTAGGAAAAACAAGAGAAAGTAAGTTGTCCTATTTGTACTAGATTTAGCTCCAGACCACAGCAATCCTATATACAGAATAGCTAGCATCAAACTAAAGGAAAGTGTGTAAACCTCAACTTCTGTTGAAGCGGTCCAGTAGCTGTCTGAAAATGCAAGAGAGAGTGAGGCTATAATTCCTCCGGTCATTTGCAAACTCTTTTTGTGAAAAACGGAACTAGTACTCTTGAGAATCGGGCCTATAAAAAACGGCGCTATTTTATATAACAAAAAACAGCCCAATGCTCCAAAAAACGATGAGACCAAAGCACTTACCAAGACTGCTTGGGACGTCCCTGTTACTCCTAAAACAGCACTGCAAAAGAGTGTGTACAATGGAGCACCGGGTGGATGGGTGAATTGCAAGGTCACATTGCTCGTTACGAACTCTGCACTATCCCAAAAGCTCACGGAATCTGTACAAGTGAGAGCGTAAACAGAAAAAATGAATAGAAATAAAATTATTCCTATCCATTTTTCCCAATCTATAGATTTGATAAAATGTGGTTTGATCTTCAGTAATTTATCTTTAGGCGGCTAGATGTCTTGCACCTAGCTAAAAGTATCTACTCAATGATTATTTTATCTGTATACAACCTGTCTTTACCATCATAAATCTCAAACAAATAGGTTCCTGTGGACAAAGTTCCCAATCCAGTTACAGATGCTTGACCATTTGACACGTTGAGTGCATCTGACATTATTTGTTGACCTAAAATCGTTGATACTCTGAAGGATAGATCGTACTGATTAGAAGAGTTATCTAAATTACCTAAATCGATATTCAAAACGTCGCCATTTATTGGGTTAGGATAAAGAGCAATCTCTAGCGCTCCAGAGTCAATCGTTGGGTTAGACAAGGTAGTATCTTGAAATACAAAGCTGAACCGATCTATTGCGCCAGAAGCATCGTTAGGATCTACAGAAAATTGATATTCATTTAAACCTTGGGACAAAGCTACAAGTTGATTAGATAGATCATCTCTTAAAAACACATCGTGTGCGACGAGCCCAGTGACGTAAACTCTATAAGTGTATTCTGAAACTGAATAACCTGAATGATCCACATGTATCTCTTCGTTATCAGCTGGCAGTTCTCTACGTTCTAGACTCAAATTGACACCCGAATTATTAACATAAATATTTTCTCTTACATTAAAAGGTTTTATGGCGTCCATGGCATTAATATCATTGCTGTATGTCTCATGAAAATCTATACCGAAACTATCCTCTGGATACTGTCCTAAAACACCTGCATTATTTTTAAAGATCTGTCCTACAATGCTATGGATTCCATTGGATGTATTGTATACAGACGTATTCTGTCCCACAGCTTTATCGCTTTCATTAAAAACAATTGAAGCTGCACCTGCATTAAGCGTGGTTACAAAAGCTCCCTGAGAAGGTTGTAGGTACTGATTTGCCGTTGAAGCAGATGTGTTAGTACCAGCCGGTAACGCCACAGTTACGTACGCTCCTACGCCTGATTGTAAGTTGGGATCCCAAACATAAAAACTATTAGTATTGAGATTTGTACTAGCACCTAAGACTGTATTCATATCAACCGCAGCCTGATAAGGGTTACCCACAAAATTAAAAGCTCCAGCTCCCGTGTTTAGATTTGATTCTACGAAATTTCCAAAAGCTAGCTCACCTTCAGCCCTTACTCGGGTTTCAGTTGGAGTGGAAGCATTAAAGTTTAAATTGATTGATCGATCACCTCTTATAAAGAGTCGATACGGATTACCTGCACTCAAAGTTTGACTATTAGTATTTGAAACTACAGTCCACGCCTGACCAATATTATCAAAACCAAATAATGAAGGATTTCCATTTTGGGTCGCATCAAATCCATTTACTCCAGTAAAATTTCCAGAAATATGTGTTCCAAATCCAGGATTAGGATTTTGATTTTGTGAATAATCAAGGCTCGTATTATTAACTCCTTCTTGCCAGTTTGAATTGATAGAAGAGGTTGTGGTAACCGGACTAGATATAAACCTAAAAGCTCGAGTATCTTGATAGTACCTTTCGACTTGAACGCTGCCAGTCATTGCATTTGAAATAGACACCTGATTGAGCATGGCTGTCTTTACAGGACCACTTTTGAAAATTAACTTACCTGAATTATTATCAACGGTTCCAGAATTCAAAGTGACTAGATCATAAACCGAAAGATCAAGTTCTAAAGATAGAGTGCCCGACCCATTGTTCTCAAAATTAGAAACCTCAATGTTGTTCCCAGTAAACTCTCCAGTACTACCCGTAAAAATCAACCTTGCATCACCTCCCAAAACTGTACCATTATTAATCAATCGCTCCGATATGCTCACATCATTTGACCCGAAGTCCAACGTTGCCCCAGGGTCGATGGTTAAATCTTGTGCAATGAGGTTACCGGTTAGGGTCGTTGAACCATCCTCGACAATTACAAAGTCTTTATCAGTCGCATTACCTACGGGATCCATAGGTGACCATGAGCCTCCGCTATAGATGTAAATAGTATTTGCGTTCTGCAAAAATCCCTGATTAATTGCTGGATTAGCACCTAGGTCTGTAACAGCTACATCCCCTACTGTGATCTCAAATAAATTACCGCCATTGATAAAACTATCAGCTGCGCTGGAAGTAAGCTCCCGATCAACTGATTGAGACCATCCGACGGATGAGGCCAGGAACAGGACTAGAAAACAAAACCTATTTATTGTGAGTAGAAATCTCATGACATTTAGGTTTTGAATTAATTTCTATCTCTCAATAACTGATCAACTAGTTGAGACAATCTTTGAACCTCTGCTCTCAATTCAGCAACTTCTCCAGTTGATGAAGTATTGTCCGTGGAAAGCGGTCGCGATGACATAGGAGCTCCAGTAAGCCGGTCTGCCGTAACCGCGTGCAAGGCATAAGGAACACTAACCAAACGTGTGGCCCCTATAGAGACATAAGAGGTACCTCCAGTGACATCTGCCTCTATTTCAAGGTCATAATCTCCAGTACTCCAGTCTACATCAGCAAAGACTCCAGATTGCACGGTCCCCTCACCTATTTTAAGTGAGGCTACACCACTGGCATTTGTGGTAACAGAATGAGTTTCAGAGTACACTGTGATAGTCCCTCCTTGAACAAGATTAAGGCGTAAACCTACAGCCTGATTTCTAATAGGGTTATTAGAAGCATCTGTAATTACTGATTGATAATTGAATGCTTGTGGCGTAGCGTCAGAACCTGAACCTTGAGTCGCTGATTCCAAAGCTGCTATTCTTGATTCTAAATCAGTGGTATCACCACCTCCACTAGCCTTCCAAGCCGAGCCGTCCCAAATGTATAAACCATCTTCTTCAGTATCATACACAGTGAGCCCTTCATCTCCTGTGCCAAGTGAGGAGGCTAGAGTTGTGCGCAAGGCCGTTGTAAGCCTATTAAAAAGCAAACCTTTATTTGTTCCTGAAAGCTCAAGCGCCGCATTACTATTAGGAGCATCAGTCCCTATTCCCACGCTGAGTGGATTTGTGGCTCCACCCAGTACCATGGTATTATCATTAACCGCTGTAGCCGCATTCCCTATGGCTACTGAATTCGTCCCTTGAACATTAGCGGATGTTCCGATAGCAATATTATTAGTTGGATCTACAGCACTTGGATCAGTTGAACTCGCTTGATACCCGAGAACTATGGCACCGTCATTAGAAGCCACGGTTGTAGAGCCTATAGCAATAGCAAACTGATTATCTATATCTACAGATCGTCCTATACCTACGACATCATTCTCTTCAATATCCAATTGATCCCCTATACCTATAGAGTAATCTGCATTAGCCTGCATATTTCCTAAATTACCCAACATGACAGAACCAGTACCTCTCATGTCATGATTATTTCCAATGGAAATAGAATATTGCCCATTATTATAACCATTATAACCCATAATGATTACGTCATTATTATCTACATCAATGTCTGCTCCTATAAAGGTGGTGCGACTACGAACGGTACTATTATAATCGGATCTAGAACCCATCCCAACATTGAATTCCCCTTCTCGGTTGCTAAAACCAGTAGAAAAACCTACATAAGTATTATGGTTTGCATTGGTAAGACTGTTTGTCCTATTATTGTCCCAACCTGCTTGCGATCCAATAAAAGTATTATAGTCAGCGTATTCTGTAGCTACACCGGCAGCAGCTCCCACCATAGTGTTATAGATACCATCACCTATGTCGATGGCTGCAGAATCTCCCAAACCAGTATTATGGTGACCGTCGTCTACATCACTCATGGACTCACTACCCACTCCCGTATTACGATAACCTACATCTGAAGAAATACCCACTTCATTACCTACAAAAGTTTGTTTATAACCCGTTGTGTTGGAAAAACCAGCATCCTCGCCTATAAATGTATTCTCATAACCCGTCGTGTTATTTGCCCCACTTTCTTCTCCTACAAAGGTATTGTCGTAACCAGTAGTATTATTCTCACCACTCTCCGTTCCAATAAAAGTATTATCACCTCCCGTAATGTTAAATTTTCCCGCTTGCCAACCAATAAAGGTATTATCAAATCCAGTTGTGTTGGAATATCCCGCTTCATAACCTATAGCTACTAACTCACTAGTTGTCACACTTCTACCCGCTCGATACCCTATTAATGTATTTCCACTTCCAGATGTTAAAAAGCTTCCAGTACTATCTCCGTACAAGGTATTAAAGTCCCCAGAAGTAATACTGACTCCAGAGCCGGTACCCATGGTTTCGTTTAAAGTCTGAGCGCAGCCTAAACTACTAACGATCAGCAGACATAATAAAGTAATTTTTTTCATATCTCGGTTATTGTAGTGGACTGTAAATTTAATCTATTTTTGTGAATATTTGTTAAACAATCCTTAAGTCATTGCAAATTTATGTTGAAAATCAACTTATTGCATTAGACAAACTTTTTGATAAAAAGGTTTTATGTTAAAATCACGCTTTCGCGAAAGCGCAAAAATTCATATTTCTATGACCCAAAGGATTATTTTAATTTTCATGGTCTTACTCGGAGCTACCCAAGCAGGTCACGCTAAATCCATTGAGGACGAATTCGAACAAATTGACCCAATTTCTCAAGTCATTGCAAAAGCTTACCTAGACAGTTGCCCTCAAAACAGTTTGCTTTTTATTGATAGTACTTCTGCTATTTCCATCTCTTACTTGCAGCAAGTATTTAAATATAGGACGGATGTCATGATCATCGATAAACGTCGATTGGAATTGCCTTCCTATTACGATTCAATCATGTCGGAATTAGAAAAAGACAGCATCCAATTACATCTTCCAAAAAAAATCCTACATCCACAGGGACAGATCACGTTCCCGATAAATATGGATGAAATGAGGGTGACCAATCTTGCTGGACTGGATGAGCATTTTAATAACGATAGCCTTTTTGTGAAGGTAGATAGCGTAAAAATCAAATATTTCCCTGGGCGTGATATGGGTATTCTTGAATCTGATTTCAGTTTTAGATATAAAGAACTTGAAAATCGATCTGATCTTACCAGACAGCACATAAACTGGCGATGGAATGATCAAAAAATATCGCGAGGAGAACTTTTTGCGCTCATGATTATTTCTAATACCGTAAATAAAAGACCAGTGGTATTTACCAAGTCTATCAACGATCAGCATCTCCTAGGATTAGATAGATTTTTAGTGCAATATGGTCTTGTGGAATTGTTACAACCTGTTTTACCGGTTAGGTTTGAGGGGCAAGATGTGCAAAAGGTGGTTATCACATCTAACGTTCTGGAGCAGTTTTTTTCAAAAATGAATGCCGATCGGCAATTTAAAAATGGGATTCCTAGAAATTTCGGTAATAGTATTCTTAGACCTGCTTTACTTAATGAGGCGAAATATCTTTTAAAAACTGGTGATAGCATCAGCGCCTCTCACCTTATTGATGACGGTATGAAAGCTGTAGACCTTGAAGCTTTTGGGATCACAAATGAAGTCTACTCTATAGGAGAACTTTACCTGAGATTAGGTGAAGTCAACAAAGCGGAATTCTTGATGGATGCTTACCTGACCAATGTGATTGCTTCACTAGAAAAGTCCTTTGTTAGTACAAAAGTTGCTCAAAGAAAAGCAGTGAACGCTAGTGCTCGGCAACTCAAAACCGTAAGGGAAATTATTCAAGCACATTTGGCCAAGTATCCTGAACGCAGTGATTACTGGAGCAACAGATTAGCAAAACTGAAAGCCAAGCGTAAAGAGTGGTCTCAAAACATCGATCTGGATTAATGTTTTTTACCACAGAGATTACCTCAACAGAGCATGAATCGGACCGTCCCATGCTCCTGCGTACTCAAAAAGCTTATCAATTTATTGAAAACCACGTCTATGGATCTGTTTTAGAGATAGGTTGTGGTGAAGGCTATGGGCTAGGAAAGATTTATCAAAATGCAGATCATTTGTATCTGCTGGACAAATCCAGTTACAGCGTGCAAAAAATTCTTGAGAAATTTGAGAACGTTTCTTTTTTCAGGTCTGATGTAGGAGAAATGGACAACATCGATTTACCCCAAATGGATTTTATCATTTGCTTTCAGTTTATTGAACATATCTACGAGCAAGAACAATTAATAAAATCCCTCATACATCTGCTTAAACCGAGAGGAACACTTTTTATCTCTACTCCTAACAAGGAAAAAACCTTGTTTCCTAATCCATGGCACGCTAAGGAATTGGATAAAAAAGAATTCAAAACCCTCACTACTTCTGAAAATTGCAGCTCAAGTTATTATGGCGTATATCCTTCAGAACTGTTGTCAACCTACTATAAAGACAACGCATCAAATCTGACAGTTTTGAATAGAGTATTCCAACCAGTGGTCCACTTCACCCCAAGATGGTTGCTTAAATGGCCTTATGAAATAGGTAATCGCATCAACCGCAAAAAGTTGAAAAGAAAGAACCGTGATTTATTCAATAAATTATCCTCAGAGGACTACACCATTGGTGAGATGGGAAGTGAAGCTCTAGATTTCCTTGCTGTCATAAAGAAGAAATAATTTTAATCGGTTACCATTTTATACGTTTTACGCTTTCGCGAAAGCGTAATATCATCACAAGCAAGCAAACTACTTGACAAAAAGCGCCTTGATACTTCTTACATTCAGCGGGAATTCCAGAAAAACGTGCAGAAAACCAAAAAGTAGCGACATAAGAAGTCCCAAAGCAACGTCGTAAAAATAGGTTGCAAGTAGAATGGCATAGGTTACGAATAAGGCAATTGCGCTGGTGAAGTTAAATTCTTTGTGCCAATTGATCACCGTTGTTTTGGAGAACCAATTTAAATAATGATAGCAATAGGCAAAGGATATGAACATCATGGTTTTGATCCAAAGCGATTCATAAAAGAAAAAACTGCTGCCGTCACTCAGCCCTAGAAAATCATTTAAATATACTGGAAGATGATGCAGCTTATTATCAATATATAAATTTTTAAGAAAATCATCGAAGAGAAAAGAACCTTCTGGTATGTCGATAAAGAAAAGACCGACCGGCAAAACCAATAAAAGTAAAAGGCTGACCATCCCTGACCTACTTTTGCTTTTTTTATTACCGTAGGCCATAAAAAGAGCCGTGAACACATAAACATGGATCAAAGTGGGAATCATAATCCCAATAAATAGACTGAAAGAGACAGCAAACTTTAATGCTATGGATAAAAGGAGAGCTGCAATCACGGCAACTATGCGGTAGGTTTTGGTTTTCATGATAGGAAACATAATTGCCAAGAGTAAGGTAATCAGTATAAAACCGTTAGTCCACTCATTCCATTGATAAACAAAATCTTCAAAAGGAAATCCATCTGGCAAAAGGTAAAAACAAAGTTTTGGGAAAAAGATGGCAAAAGCGCTCAGTAAACAAATAAACAGCCACGTACTATTGGTATCGAAAAAATAGTTTTTATCATGCAACCACTTAATTTCAGTAAGGTAATGCAAAGGGCCTAAAATAATATAAGCACAAATGAATAATTCTAAGGGGAATAAATAAGCTAAAAACGCCGAGAACAGCACTAGAAAAACATTGAGCGCATCGACATCAAATAGAATTTTTGATCCTTGATATGGTAACCAATTAACTTTCAACGCTGCCAATATAATACAATCTCACATTTGCAGTTTGTTGAATCTTTTAAATATTTTAGTAACTAATACTTAATTCCGTAACGATTTCTTAACAAATCAGCTTTTATTTTTGCGCCAGAGTTAGAAATTATGCCACACAAAGAAAAGTTTAATATACTACAACAAAAGAAAGCTCAGTATTGCGAGCTTATGAAAAGGTCTTTTGAGATTGCTCTGAACTGTCGTCAGACCAGCGATAAATTGAATGCCAAGGCACTGAATATCAAAGATGAAATAGATTTGCTTAGAAGCCAAATCAACCCAAATTAATTAAATTTCATACTCTAGTTAGCTTAAATCTACTTTTTGAATCTCTTATCAGCGGGAATATAAATGGTTCCTGCTCCATCAACCACCCATTTACCATTTTCAAATTTTAACCGCATCGTCAGCTTAAAGCTGGACCAATCCCTACCTTTTACAACCATATATTCCGATTCAGGACTTTCAATTTCGAATTTTTCTGGATGATCCTGAGCATCAAAAATAGGATCGAAGCCTAAACCAAATAAAGGATCTTTATCATGGGCTTCAGTAAGTATTTCTATGACTTGTTATTTAAACCTTTTGTGAGGTTTTTTCTAGTCGCAAACCAATTAATAACTTCAACTTCAGACTTTGAATTGTTTAGAAAATAAACATAGTCGTTAACGAGCTGTACAGCGACATCGTAATCTGGCGAAGTTTGTTGACATAATTCTCCTTTCACTTTACAATCCACAGTTGCGTGTGGATCACCGCACCACAGAAAAATCACAGAAAATATGATGAGTACGATTTTCAATTTCAGTAGGAATGTTTTGAAATAGTATCAAACCGTAGGAATACTATTGCTATGCAATTCAACCTCATCGCTCAGAAACTCTTTGAGGTATTTCATGAGTTTGTCTCTGTCCTTTTCTCTGAAAGGTGACAAATCAAAACTATCTATGCGATTGATACGCCTGATTTTTAACAAATGGTTGTCATCAAGACTGACTTCGGAGATGTGTGTCGCTTGAAAATCTACACGGTTCCCGTCAATCCGGATTCCGAAAATATCCCCCTGAGTATAAATGAAGGCATTTTTAACTTGTGACTGAAAAATAATCCAACCTACCAAACATAAATATGTAATTATAGATATAATCACATTGAGTTGAGACTCCCCAAAGATCCAATCTAGACCGTTGGTAAATAATACATAAGAAGAGCCTAGTACAATTATCAATGGATATCTGACATAACCAGGCTGTCGAGCAAACCAATCATTAATAAAATACAATCGCTTCATGCCTTTAAAGATATAAAATCTTTAAAGCAGTCCTCTCGCTTTAATTTCTAAATACTTATTAATCGTGTTTACGGTAAGGTTTTGAGGTTCGGTGAGAATGGTTTGAATTCCGTAATTGTTGAGTTCGTTCACGATGAGTTTCTTTTCATACATGAATTTTTGAGCAATGGTCTTGTCAAAAATATCTCGGGTGTCCGTGACGGGCTCCTGTGTCATTTTTTTGAGCTCGGTATTCTGGAAAAAGATGACTACCAGCAAATGGTTTTTTGCGATGGCTTGTAGGTAAGGCAATTGTCTATGCAGCGCATCCAAAGTCTCAAAATTTGTATACAGCAACAACAGGCTGCGCTGGGTAATCTTGTTCTTTACATCTATATAAAGCCTGGAAAAATCGCTTTCCTTAAAATCGGTGTCTAGATTATAAAGTGTTTCCAGAATCAAATTCATTTGAGAGGCTTTTTTCTGAGCCATTACCTGATTTTGAACTTTATCAGAAAAACTGAACATGCCCGCCTTGTCACCTTTTTTCAAGGCGATGTTTGAAATCACAAGCGTGGAATTTATCGCATAGTCCAGTAGCTTCAGCTCTTCAAAAGGCATTTGCATGACTCTACCTTTATCAATTACAGAATATACCGGTTGGGATTTCTCATCTTGATACTGATTGATCATGAGCTGGTTGCGCTTAGCTGTAGCCTTCCAATTCATGTTCCTGATGTCGTCTCCTTGCACGTACTCTTTGATCTGCTCAAACTCTAGGGTATGACCTATACGACGTATTTTCTTCATCCCATGATCCCGCAGTTTATTAGTAAAAGCCATGAGCTCGTACTTGCGCATCTGCAAAAATGATGGGTAGGTAGGCACCATACCGTCGCTATCAGAGCTATATCTACGCGTGACAAGACCTAAAGCTGTTTTTACAAAAACCCTGATCGCGGCCCAGTGAAATTCTCCACGTTCCGTAGGACGTACAGTGTAAAAAATACTGTGATTTTTTTGCCCCTCGAGCTGTAGATGGATTTCAAAATCTCTTTTTTGAAACTGGTCGGGCAACTCATCAATTACAGTAAGATCCATTTTCATGGGGTACTGATTTCGTATTTTGAGGGTTACCGGGTTCTTATCTCCATTAGACAATTTATCTGGTAGTTCACGAGATGCCACAATGCCTCTCTTAGTACGATAGAGTAAAGCAACATCAATCACTATTGCTGCAATTAACATATAAACTCCTATCAGCAAATATTCATAAAGCCTAGGCGCCAGAAATGCCAGCATAAAGCTGATAACTGCCGCGATCAGACAGATGAATAATCGCTTAGTCAAGAAAAATGTCCTGTAGAATCGCTTCACTATCTAGGTACCTCAACAGTTTCTAAAATCTGCGCCACTGCACGATCTGGAGTAAAACCTTCCATCTCACGCTCAGGAGTGAGAATGATTCGGTGTCGTAATACTGCCTTGCTTATGTATTTTACATCGTCAGGAGTAACAAAATCACGGTTCATGATCGCAGCATAAGCCTTTGCACCATTCATGATGGCAATACTGGCTCTAGGCGATGCTCCTAGGTAAATATTTGGATTGTTACGCGTGGTCATGACGATCTGAGCTATGTAACTGATCAAGTTGCGCTCTACGATTATTTTTGAAACAGTTTCTTGATATGTAACAATCTCCTCTGCATTCATCACTCCGTTAATCAAGGATTCTGGGTCTGCATTGTAGCGATGGTGATTGCCTTCCAGGATTTTAATTTCCTCATCCAGATTGGGATAATCTACATTGATTTTGAAAAGAAAACGGTCCAGCTGTGCTTCTGGTAATCTATACGTACCTTCTTGTTCTACCGGATTTTGGGTCGCAAAGACTAAAAACGGAGCCTTCAATTCATATTCTTTACCGTCTATGGTTACTTGACGCTCGGCCATGGCTTCAAAAAGTGCGGCTTGGGTTTTTGCTGGAGAGCGGTTGATCTCATCGATCAGAATGATATTTGAAAAAATAGGTCCCGCCTTAAATTCAAACTCATTTTCTTTAAGCGAGTAGACTGATGTTCCCAAAATATCACTAGGCATAAGATCTGGCGTGAACTGGATGCGATTGAAATCGACTTGCATAGTCTTAGCAAGCAGTTTTGCCGTTACCGTTTTTGCAACGCCGGGAACTCCTTCAATCAGGGAATGACCGTTTGCCAGGATACTTACAATCAGCAAATCGATCATCTCTTCCTGACCTATGATCACCTTTGACAATTCTGCTTTGATCTGTGCAACAGCGCTGGACAATTGTTCAAGATCGATACGGTTTTTGAACTGCAGTGATTCCATTGATTTTGCTTCTGGGCTAGCGCCACCTTCTGTTTGAGCTGGTGTTACTGGAGATTCCTGGTAAGAACTGCTTTTTTCATTTTCGCTTTCGCGAAAGCGAGACCCCTCACCATCTACTTGACCATGGGAAGCATCGGGACTGTGAACAAATTGCTCTTGTGCAGGCTCTTGCAATCCATCATTTGCTGATGATTGCATTTCTTTATTTTCTTCTTTGGGATCTTTGTTTTCCATGGTTATCGATTTAGAAAAGCTTCTATTTTTTTGGTCAGCTCTTTGAGTTCGTGTTCAGTATGAAGAGGTTTTTGTCTCAAACCGTTGATATAATTGATCAAATCAGTTGTTTGGGACTCTGGATAATTGCTTTTTTGAGACAATCGCTTTATGAATGTCGCATTGAGTTGCGTGGTATCCATAAAATAAGTAGAACGCAGATGTTCCAAAAAGTACTGGATTTTCTTATTGATGATACCGCTATAATCCTTGCTCTCAAAATACATGCTGCCTATGGTTCTGGTAAATGCAACAGTTTCATTCTTAAAAGGTTTGATGACAGGTATAATGCGCTGACGGCGCTTGCTTCCTATAACAAGATATAGCAATACTGATACGATTACAACGTAATAAGCTGCTTTGAGAGTAGGCTCAGATAATATGAACCGCAAGGGAGAGGTCACCACTTTCCTACCCGACTTGCCATAATCATCAAAATAGACCGGACCGTCATTCAGGTAAGACAATGCTCCACTTACATAACCGGCGTGATCTGGTTGCAATAAATAATAATTTGTAAACGCAATAGGATTCAGATTATAGTAGATTGCACCGTCGCCCACTTTTGTTTCTATGAAGTCTACTTGTGGTATACTTTCTGGATCGATTTCTACATCCTCATCATCTTCTTTCTGGCCCGTATTGATAGCTTCTTCCACAAAATTACGCTTTGCCCGATCTATCATGACCGTGCTTAAGATCTTAGTATTTAAGGAATCGTAACTTGTAAAGTAGCGATAGGAGCTTCCTTTTTCAAAGCTATACACACGATCATTTAAGGCTTCATTACTGAATCTAGTCGTGAGCGTATCTGGAGTTTCTTTACTGTATCGGGTGTAATTATTATTGGCTTTAATATTTAGAGAATCTGCCAGTGCACCGTATGGGGCATTAGATGAAATAAAAACTTTGTTCCCTCTAGAGGCAAAATCCATGAGATACTCCACCTCTACCTGATCAAAGTCGAGCCAGCCATTTATGAAAATATAATTGGCTCCCGTTATGTCCTCATTGTTGCGCATGAAGTCATAAGGTGTTTGATCTACTGAGGTAATTTCCTGCTCGGGAAATAAATTTTCAAGTTGATCATAGAGTATATAGCAAGCAAATGGAATCTTGTCACCGCTGGTGTAACTCTCATTCCAGCGTATGGGCCTAGGCCTGGTGCTCTCCACGACAAAGAGAATCAAGATAAGCGCGAGTAACCCGAACAATATGAACTTGGACCGCTTGTCTATCACGCCATTTTAGTTTTGATGCTGTTGAACTGGTCGCGTGCGTCCTCAAAACTATTGTTATTAAGGTCAAACTCTCCATACCATATATGATCATATAGGTAAGAAATGCGTTTAAACTTCTCTCTGGTAGTAGGATTTTTAATCTCCCTCAAGTAATCACCATTAGTCTTTTGCTGGTCCCATTCTATCCTACCGGTGCTGCTCAGTAATTTGAGTGTTTCCAGATACATGTATCGTATCGCCTGCCGGTAGTTCCCGGCAGCAACACTTTCCCTGATCAAATTTTCAAGATCCAATTCCTCAATGTGGGTATCTTCAATGGATACGGCCGTAGCTTTATTACGATTGCGACCCACTATAGCACTGGCTGACTCTACACTGAGTAGGCGTACCAAGAAATAAACCGCAAAGCCACCTATAATCATATAGACAAAAATCTTAATGATTTGAGCCATGACAGGACTCACATCGATACCGAAAACCGTACGAATAAATTCAAAAATCCCATTGAAGAAACCCGATAAGAAGTTTTCAGACTCATCTTCAACCTCCGTGTATTTAAATTCTGGTCCAGAATAGGTGTCATTTAAATTTCCGAAACTTCTTTTATCGATAGTAGAATCATCGTAGACCCGGCCTAGGGTATCTATAACCTTCTCTTCTGGCTCCTGGATGGTGGGCATGAGATCTTCTAGATTTTGCGCTTTCGCGATCCCGATAGTTATCGGGACGAGACCTAAAAAAACAGAACAAAAAACAATCAACTTCTTCATGTGATCTCCCCAAGTTTATCGATGCGGCTGCGCAGGTACGTATTGTGCCGCACCTCGTGCAAATTAAAATACAGAAAGCCATTTACTGACTGCGAGAACAGCTGGATCAGCATAAAGGTAATGGCAAATAACGCCATCATGACCACAATGAGAATTTGTGAAAAAACGTCACCTTCTAAACCATTATTGGTTTCCACAGAATTGAATACATACAAAAACATAATGACGCCAGGTACCATGTTAAGAGCAAAAAGGGTAATTTGTATTATAAAACCTATGACAAAATTGACTCCTATACTTTTCCAAAATGATCTAAATAAAAGCGTCCACGCCTCACCAAAGGATTCAAAAACATTTCCATCACCATGTATGTAACTAAATACCGTTAGCCCCATCCAAACGTTAAATCCCAAAGCAATAAGCAAGGAAACAAGCGTACCTAGGATGGGTATGAACGCGAGGATAATATTTACTATAAAATAAACGAAATACAATGTAACCGCCGCTATGATGTAAACGATCATACCCCAGATTTTTGGCTTGAATTTTTTCCAAACAGCCTTTCGCGTTACATTGTTCTCTTTATCCCTCTCATAAATGCTGATATAAGCACTCGCTATGCAATAATTAAATATGGATGCCAATCCCAGTACCAGAAAAAACAGTATCACAGACATACCTGCCGCAAGCGCTCCCATCTCTGACCGATCTTCTCCTGGAACCCAATTGCTCTGTGTAACCGCATACTCTACAATGTTAGTTATAAAGAGGTAGCCAAACAAAAGAACGAGAATCATAAAGATCCCATTATAGGCAATGAAGCTATTAAAAAGGCCTTTGTAGTTATAGCGTACAAATTCAAAGTAAGCCGTAATAATTCCTCCAAAGTCCCGACGCAACCGAGGTTCTACATAATTCTTATCCATAGATGCGTTTCAAATATCGTGGATAATAGACGTAGTAGCCTAGAATAATTGCTGCACTTAATGTGACTATTGAATATTTAATTACCGCAGGCATAAATGCATACCGAGTCACAAAACCTTCAATGAATCCAGCAACAACAAATAAAGGAACCGTACTCATGACGATTTTCACGCCTTTTTTTGCACCCTGGATAAAACTGAGACGCCTAGAATAGGTTTTCGGAAAAATTATGGCGTTACCCATGACCATACCAGCCGCACCGCATATAACTATGATACTAAGCTCAATCGTACCATGCAGCATGATCACACTCCATGATTCCAGTCCCACGTTCTCCAGATAAAACATGGTAAAAAAAGCTCCTACCATCACTCCATTTCTAAATAATATATAAGCAGATCCGATACTGGTGAGCAGCCCAGCCGCAAAACAGAGCATACCTACCCTAATGTTATTGATTGTTATAGCTAGAAACATACTCAATTGACCCGCATCCTGATATACTCCGGTCGGGTTGCCATTCTTGATGTTTTCCAGCGTCATATTCACGTAGGCATCGCTCAAAATCAATCTGACATAAGAATCGTCATACAACGAACTAATCGTACCTATGAAAACCGCTGCCATGAAAATCAGAAAAGCATACAGCAGAGTCATTTGATGACCAGCAAAGAACAAAGGAAATTCCTTTAAGAAAAACCGACCTATACGGTTTCCAGACTCTTTTTTGTTTTTATAGATATTTTGGTGCGCCTGACTTGCCAAAGAATTCAAATACAACAAAGTCTTACTGCCTTTGTAATAGGTCTGAGCAAAGGCTAGATCATTGGTCAATTGGATGTAAAGGTCAGCCAGGTGGTCTGGATTGATGGTTGATTTACTATCCATGGCTCGTTCAAAAGCCATCCATTTATCTTTATTTTGTTTTACAAATGCTGCTTCGCGCATTGAAGCTTATTTTTGGGCTAAGATAAAACTTAAAAATTCATGTTGTATACGGCGATCAGTACCGCGCAAAATGTAAAGATAAGTTACAATATTGCGAGTTTGGGACACCGAATTCTAGCAGTGCTGATCGATTTGATCATCATATTTATCTATATGGTGGTACTTGCATACATGGATATGGGCCTAGGCTCGATCATGCCCGAAGACGGTAGAATAGGACTAAGACAATTATCCTACCTACCTGTCATGACCTACAGTCTCATATTTCACCTTCTTTTTAATGGAAGAACACCGGGAAAGTTTATCATGAGCATCAAGGTAGTAAAAAGGGACGGTGCTCCTGCCAGCTGGTCAGACTACATTATCCGCTGGATTTTGAGACTTATCGACATATGGACTACCACTGGTGCAGTGGGGCTCATATCGATCATATTTACTGATCAAAACCAGCGTCTGGGCGATGCTGCAGCAGACACGATTGTTATAGATACCCGCAAAAAGACGCGTGTCTCCCATACCATACTTGAAGAGGTTGAGTCAACTTATACTCCTACTTTTAATATGGTTACTTTACTCAGCGACAATCAGGTCAACGAGATCAAAGAAATCTACCGCCTGGCTGGAGATAGCAAAGACTATGAAACTCTAAAAGTCTTAAGAGATAAGATTGAACAAATTCTAAAGATTCAATCTGATTTACGTGATGCCGTTTTTGTACGCACTATACTTAAAGACTACACACATCTTACTCAAGGATTATGAGATTTATAGAAGTAGTTGATCTGTTGGGAACCATTGCTTTTGCAGTTTCAGGTGCACTTGCGGCGTTTGATAAGAGGCTGGATCCTTTTGGCATCATCATAATTGCGTTTGTCACTGCTGCAGGTGGAGGAACTTTGCGTGATATCCTATTAGGTGTTTACCCAGTCTCATGGATGACAAATATGAATCTAGTCTACACAATTCTCATATGCGTGGTCATCACATTTATTTTCAGGAGTTTTCTTCTCAAGCTCAGGACTACTTTGTTCTTGTTTGACACCATTGGAATTGGTTTTTACACGGTAGTAGGTCTTGAAATGGGGTTGATTGCGGGTCTTCACCCTATTATCTGTGTTACTTTAGGTTGTATTACGGCATGTTTTGGAGGAGTCATACGTGATATACTAGTTAATGAGATTCCCGTTATTTTCAGGAAAAATATCTATGCAACTGCCTGTTTGTTGGGTGGAGGCGCGTATTTTATAATGAGGAAACTAGGAGTGCCAGAAGGGTTAAATTTTCCGGTTGCTGCAGCAATCGTAATTACCATACGATTATTGGCGGTATATTTTAAAATTGGGTTGCCTAATGTTTACAAGAAGGTGGATCGTGAAGAGTAAATCGATAAATTTCTTCTCACATCTTAAGTCTTTTCTTTCGATCTTAATAATCGAATCTTTGATATGAGGTGCCAATAATACTACTTGGCATGTTACTGAATGAAATCATTACTGTTTTGACATGCCCGCAATCCGTTTAGGTATGTCTTAGGTAAATTGATAAGAAGTAGATTGTTAAAAAAGAATTAAGTATTTAAAAAGTCTGCCAATCCTAAGCAGCCAGTTTACGTTTTTTAAACCTCGTCTTTAGAATACCATTTGCAACAATCACCACTAGAATGACGACCGCTCCCAGATAAAATTCAGGAGTCATTTGCTCGCTAACT
The DNA here is from genome assembly GCF_002117125.1 of Nonlabens spongiae. Classification (NCBI taxonomy): domain Bacteria; kingdom Pseudomonadati; phylum Bacteroidota; class Flavobacteriia; order Flavobacteriales; family Flavobacteriaceae; genus Nonlabens; species Nonlabens spongiae. The sequence goes on along the minus strand of NZ_CP019344.1, from coordinate 195,371 downwards.
CCTAAAATGGCATAGGCTAGTAAGATCCCATAGACTGGCTCCAGATTTATGGTGAGCATAACGGTATAAGCGCTCAAGACTTTCATCACCTTCACGCTGGCAATAAATGCATAAGCCGTACAGGCTGAGGATAATAAAAACATATAAATCCAGTCTGATACAGAAAAATCCCTGGGACTCGCAAATTCTACGGGTAGGAAAATGAAGAATAAAGTCAGCAAACCTACGCCACCTAAAAGTTCATAAAATGAAATAACAGAGGGGCGGTGCTCCTTTGCAAATCCTACATTAAGTATGGAGAACACCGCACTCAGCAAGACACTTACCAGACCCAATAACATCCCTAAAACATATTCTGTCTCCACTTTAAAAATGTAGTACAATGCGCCGATAATAACCAACCCGAACAACCCCTCGTACCATACAAATTTCTTTTTAGTAAACAGAGGTTCCAGCAGTGCTGTGAAGAAAGCTCCCGTACTCATCATGGCAAGTGTTACCGAGACATTGGATACTTTAATCGCTCCAAAAAACGTGATCCAGTGTAGGGCTATAATAAATCCTGAAAACATAAATTGCAGTTTACGCTTTCGCGAAAGCGTACCCTCCCTACTCTTCTTAGACCATTGCAGCGGTATCTTCTTCCATCTCATATAAGCGTAGATCATCACTACAGCAAGCGACATGCGCCACCACACCAGTGGTATGCTGTCAATGGATAAAAGTGCGCCTAAAACCGCAGTAAATCCCCAGATAAATACAATGAGGTGCAGGTGTAGGTAGTTAGTGAGTCTAGCGTCTTGCATTGCGCAGCAGGAAAATGGCGATCACGCCAAAAAAGATGTTAGGAAACCAGACGGCAAGCCAGGGATCAAAGGTACTTTTCTCTGCGATGGTCCCAAAAACCTTGTCCATAAATACAAATGACATGGCTATGACCAGACCTATAGCGAGATTGACTCCCATCCCTCCGCGTTTTTTTACTGACGAAACAGCAACAGCTATCAATGTAAAAATGAACGCGCTCACAGGTATGGAGGTACGCTTATATTTTTCCACATAATAGAAATTCATTTGCGCATTTCCACGCTTCTCCTCTTTCTCTATGAAATCGTTGAGCTCGGTAAAATTAAGCGTCTCTGCTACATATTGCACAGGGGTCAACTCATCAATATCAAAATTAAAAATGGTGTCTTTCAATCGTTCTTCCTCTATAATTTCCTTACCGTCTAGAATGGTTCGTTTTTTATAGCCAGACAATTCATAGACACTATCTTTAAAAGAAATACGTCTCGCATAAATCTTAAACTTGAGCTCCTCTCCCTCAAAATGTTCTAGGGTAAAATCAAAGCCACGCTGTTGAGAAGGCGTGTAATTGCTCACATAGACGTAATCGTTATCACTGACTTGCCTGAATACATTTGAAGTTTCTGCAGTGCGTCGTTTGTTGAAATATTTAGCTTGGAATTCATTAAAACCCTCTGCGCTGGAAGGAACAAAAACCGCACTGAAAATGAGTGCCAGCGTACAAACTATCGTTGCCCCTATGATATAGGGCCTTAAAAATCGATTAAAACTTACTCCCGAGCTTAAAAAGGCGATGACCTCTGTATTATTTGCAAGTTTTGAGGTAAAAAACATCGTGGAGATGAAAAGGAATAAAGGAAATAGAAAATTTGAGAAATAGACGGTAAAATCAAGAAGATAAATCAAGACTTCACCCAGCGGCACATCTTTATTAAGGATCTTGCCTATTTTCTCGGCAATATGAACCGTGACCATGATGGGCAAAAAAAGTAAGAGGAGCAAGAAAAACGCTCCCAGATACCTCTTTAATATGTAGCGGTCCAGTATATTAAGCACTAGAGTCTGTTATCCATTTGTTTAACCATCTTGTCCTTCCAGGTTCTAAAATCACCGGCGATGATGTGTTTTCTTGCCTCGCGCATCAACCACAAGTAAAATGCCAGATTGTGAATGGTGCATATTTGCCTTCCCAGCATCTCATTAACTGAAAACAGGTGGCGCACGTAGGCTTTAGAGTAATAGGTGTCTACCCATGCATAACCAGCCTCATCCAGCGGACTGAAATCTGCCTCCCACTTTTTATTTTTTACATTCATAGATCCATGAGCAGTAAAAATCATCCCATTACGACCATTACGGGTAGGCATTACACAATCAAACATATCTACTCCTAGAGCAACATTCTCTAGCAAATTAATAGGTGTTCCCACGCCCATAAGATAACGCGGTTTGTCTTTAGGTAGTATTTCAGTGACTACCTCAGTCATGGCATACATTTCTTCGGCTGGTTCACCTACTGAAAGTCCGCCTATCGCGTTAGCGTGCTGGTTGGTATTGGCAATAAATTCAGCACTTTGCTTTCTAAGGTCTTTATAAGTACTTCCTTGAACTATGGGTAAGAGGGTTTGTTTATACCCGTATTTATCAGGAGTATTATCAAAATGCTCGATACATCTCTTCAACCAGCGATGCGTCATGTGCATACTGCGCCTTGCATAGTTGTACTCACAAGGATATGGTGTACATTCATCAAAAGCCATGATAATATCAGCACCTATACTACGCTGAATATCCATAGCTCGCTCAGGAGTAAAAAAGTGGTAAGAACCATCTATATGAGATTTGAACTTTACGCCTTCTTCCTTGATCTTACGATTAGCGCTTAAAGAATAGACTTGATAACCTCCAGAATCTGTTAAGATGGGGCGATCCCAATTCATAAATTTATGCAGACCTCCCGCCTTCTCGAGGATCTCGGTTCCTGGTCTCAGGTAAAGATGGTAGGTATTTGCCAGAATGATATCTGGATTCACCTCTTGCTTCAATTCACTTTGATGTACGCCTTTTATCGTACCCAAAGTCCCCACTGGCATGAAAATAGGCGTTTCTATTTCACCATGGTCAGTGTGTACCACACCAGCTCTAGCTTGGCTTTGGGAATCTGTAGTTAAAAGGTCAAACTTCATGTAGTAAATTTATGAATGATATGAATTGTTTTTACGCTTTCGCACTGCGCCGTCGGCAAGCCTTTGGCGACCGAGGGAAAGCGAGAAAAAATCGAATATTATACTGAATACATCTGATCCCTCAATTCTTTGATCTTTTTATCATCCATGTATTCCTCAAAGGTAGTGTAGCGATCAATAGCTCCTTTAGGAGTAAGTTCTATCACTCGGTTACCTACTGTTTGTGCAAACTGATGGTCATGTGTTGTGAGTAGGACGGTCCCTTTAAAAATCTTGAGACTGTTATTAAACGCTTGAATTGATTCAAGATCCAGGTGGTTTGTAGGCTCATCTACCATAAGTACGTTTGCTCTCTTCATCATCATACGAGATAGCATGCAACGCACTTTTTCACCTCCTGATAATACTTTTGCACTTTTAAGGGCTTCTTCACCAGAGAAAATCATTTTACCCAAGAATCCTCTTAGAAATACTTCTTCACGCTCCTCCTCAGTTTGTGCATACTGCCGCAACCACTCGACAAGGTTCATGTCCACGTCAAAAAAATCTGCGTTGTCCACCGGTAAATAACTTTGTGTAGTAGTCACTCCCCAGTCAAATTTACCGGAGTCTGCGACGGCGCGATCGTTCAATATCTCATAGAAAAGCGTCGTTGCACGGCTATCACGAGAAAAGAGTACTACTTTATCTCCTTTGGCAAGATTGATATCGATATCTTTAAATAAAACCTCTCCATCTATGCTTCCAGTAAGTTTTGATACATTGAGAATCTGGTCACCGGCTTCACGCTCGCGTTCAAAGATGATCGCAGGGTAACGTCTAGAAGATGGTTTGATTTCAGAAATGTCAAGTTTCTCGATCATTTTCTTACGTGAAGTAGCCTGCTTGGACTTGGCCACGTTTGCACTAAAACGCGCAATAAATTCTTGAAGCTCCTTTTTCTTTTCTTCTGCCTTTTTGTTTGCTTGTTGTCTTTGTCTTGCCGCAAGTTGTGACGACTCATACCAGAAGGTATAGTTACCACTATACTGATTGATCTTTCCGAAATCAATATCGGCAATATGGGTACAAACTGAATCTAAGAAGTGGCGGTCGTGCGACACGACGATAACCGTGTTTTCATAATTTGCCAGAAAGTTCTCCAACCATGAGATCGTTTCATAATCCAGGTCGTTTGTAGGCTCATCCATGATTAGGAAATCAGGATTTCCAAACAGCGCCTGAGCCAGCAACACCCTTACCTTGAGTTTGCTATCCATATCTGCCATTTGGGTATAGTGGTACTCCTCGCCTATACCAAGGTTAGAAAGCATGGACGCAGCACTACTCTCTGCATTCCAACCGTCCATCTCTTCAAATTTTACTTGTAGCTCACCTATCTTCTCAGCGTTCTCGTCGCTGTAATCAGCATAGAGGGCATCAATTTCAGCTTTGAGTTTATAAAGAGGCTTGTTTCCTTTCAAGACCGTTTCCAGAACCGTGTCAGCATCATGGGCATTGTGATTTTGCTCAAGTACAGACATTCTCTTACCAGACTCAAGGCTTACGTGACCGCTTGTAGGTTCCATTTGACCGGTAAGCATTTTTAGAAACGTAGATTTACCTGCACCATTTGCACCTATAATACCGTAACAATTACTCCCGCCAAACTTGGCATTTACCTCATCAAACAGCACACGTTTTCCAAACTGCACCGATAAATTAGAAACTGTAAGCATAGTTCAATTTTAAGGCTGCAAAAGTACTCATTCTTTAAGGTTTACAATACTTCTGTGCGCATCAATTTAACGCTGCCTTAACTCGATTAATTTTTGAAAAATGTTCTTTTTGCTGGTAGTGAAAATTGCACATAGAAATTTGTTAGTACCGCTTTCGCGAAAGCGGAACCTCCATCGCCTCCTTCCAGTAATGGTAATGTTGCTGTTATTATCGACTTCTTGCAAGGAAGATGATCTTAGAACAGAAACTGTCATAAGCGGGAAAATCATAAATCCCAGCGCTGAATATGTGGCCCTCAGCAACTTTGGAAATGTTCAAGATACTGTTGAAGTCGATGAGAATGGACTGTTTTCATTTGAATATGAAAACCTAGAAAGCGGGTTTTATTTATTTTCCCATCCCGGAGAGTATCAAAGCATTTACATTTCTCAAGGCGATAGTATTAAAATACGGCTTAACACTCGAGCCTTTGATGAATCCATGTCCTTCACTGCTTCCAGTGCGGCCGAGAATAATTTCATGCTCGATGCCTTCATTTCAACTGAAAATGAGAACCGTGACTACATCAAGAATTTTGAAAAAGATCCAGAAGTCTTCTATTCCTTCCTAAACGAAGCTACAGAAGCAGAAGTTAAAAGACTCAAAACCATTGCGAAGCGCAAGGACTTTGAGCAAGACTTTGTCGAGAAGGCTCTCAATTCCATCAAATTAAATTCCTACAGTCGCTTAGAGAGGTATCCAGCGCTACATTATGGAAAAAGAAATATTTTAGAGGCGAGAAAACTACCCGCCAAATACACTGACCACCGCAAACAAGTCGACCTTAAGGATAATTCTTATTATACGCTCAATAGCTTCCGTCCTTATGTGAATGCACTTGTGTCAAATATTGCCCTCAACAATCTTGTGAAGAAATCAGGATCAAGTGCTGACTTGAGCAGGAGAGGCTATATGTACAATAGTGAGAAATTAAGATTGATCGATAGTATTTTTGACAGCAAAGAACCTAAAGAGCTGTTTGCTAGTAATATCACTAAAAATTTTATTAGAGATAACCGCAATAGAGTTGAAGTCAAAAAATTAGTGGACGACTTCAAAAAAATCGTTACTAATCAAGAACTCATAGGATCTATTGAAGCGCTAGCGGGACGGTATGAAGAACTGGAACCTGGAAAGAAACTTTCAGATCTTGATTTAATGGACATCTACAATGAGGATATTTCTCTTACAGATCGTATCGATGGCCTAAGTGTGCTTTTTTTCTGGTCTGATCGATTCCCTGATTATGCTGTGCGTGTCCATAAAAAGGTAAAAGACTTAAGGGTGAAATATCCCGAAATTGATTTCATAGGAATCAATACAGATAACCAAAATCAAGAGAGCTGGAAACAGATTAGTGAGAAGTACCGTTTTGACATGAACATGGAATACATGCTCGAAAACTTTGATGACGCTGCAACCTATTTAGAGTTGAAGGGCAGGAACCGTACTCTAATTATTGAGGACGACCTAACAATCGTTGATCCTGACGTTAACCTTTTCCATTATCGTATTGAAACCACCTTGCTAGGTTATTTAAATAGATAAACGAGGGAATCCTAAAATCATCAACCATCAATTTCAGGCTTTCTTACTCACATTGTGAAACATAGAAAAAGGCTCACTGAGAGCCTTTTTCCATTCTACAATTAAAGTTCTTAGTTTCCTTTCTTATAATCGGCTAGGAATTTTTCTAGACCTATATCAGTAAGAGGATGCTTAAGCAATCCTTCAATAGATGAAAGAGGACCTGTCATCACATCAGCTCCTATTTTTGCACAATCAATCACATGCATCGTATGACGTACTGAGGCTGCTAGAATCTCCGTTTGAAAAGCATAATTATTGTAGATGTGACGTATTTCTTGTATCAAATTTAATCCATCTGTACTGATGTCGTCCAGTCTACCTATGAAAGGTGAAACGTAAGTTGCTCCAGCTTTTGCCGCTAGGATCGCTTGCCCGGCACTGAAGACCAGAGTCACATTAGTCTTCACGCCATTGCTACTGAAGTATTTACAAGCTTTAACACCGTCTTTGATCATGGGAAGCTTAACCACGATCTGGTCATGAAGGGCTGCCAGTCGCTCACCTTCCTTCTTCATGCCTTCAAAATCAGTTGAGATAACCTCAGCACTTACATCACCATCTACCAGATCACAGATCTTCTTGTAGTGATCTAAGATATTTTGCTCACCAGTGATACCTTCTTTAGCCATTAGGGAAGGGTTTGTAGTCACACCATCCAGAATCCCCATATCCTGAGCTTCAGCGATTTGATCTAGATTTGCCGTGTCAATAAAAAATTTCATTTCAAGTTGTATTAATTTATTGCCCACAAAGATGGTGGAAGTTTTTGTGAAAATTTAAAAGCTTATAAAACAATTTCAATTTTTATCTACAATACCATCTTTGATACACTTGCTTTTTAATTAAATTTTTCTCGCTTTCGCGAAAGCGTGCTCATCAATAGTCCTCCCCTACTACGTATAGATTATTTTTGAAGCCAAATTAACTGCATGGGCGCATCGATAGGTTTTCTTTTATTGGGTTTTATCCTTCTGGTTGCTGGAGGTGAGTTTCTCGTAAGGGCATCAGTAGGGCTGTCGTTGAAACTTAATTTATCACGCCTGATCATAGGTCTTACCGTAGTTTCTTTTGCCACCAGCGCCCCAGAATTACTAGTGAGCGTGCAAGGAGCTATAAATGGCTCTAGCGGAATCGCTCTAGGGAATGTTGTAGGCTCTAATATTGCTAATTTAGGACTGGTACTAGCTCTCACGGCAATCATATCATCTTTAGAAATTGATAGGGACTTTTTTAAATTCAACTGGCCCTGGATGATGGGTTTTAGTATACTACTCTATTTGTTGATAAGCTGGGATCAAAACCTTACCAGACTGGAAGGATTGATACTGGTAGGCCTACTGGTTTTATTTGTCTTTTTTCTTATCAGAAAGGCCAAAAAGAAACCTCCCATGATTCTACCAGATGAAGAGATTGCTTCTCAGTCGTGGGGGAAAATTATTTTTTTCATGATCGCTGGTGGAGGTTTACTCTGGGGTGGCTCAGAACTTCTGGTTGATGGCGCAACAACGATTGCTACTTATCTTGAAATCCCTGAAAGTGTTATTGCCGTGAGTATGGTCGCCATAGGAACTTCAGTACCTGAGCTGGCGGCATCAATTATTGCTGCCGTTAAAAAGGAAAAGGCTATAAGCCTCGGGAACTTGATCGGTTCTAACATCTTTAATATAGGATCAGTCTTGGGAATCACTTCACTGATAGAACCCATTATTCTCGACGAGAGTAATTTGGGACTGTTAGAAAACGATATTTTCTGGATGCTGGGATTTGCTTTTTGTTTATTACCTCTTGCTTTTATTTCAAAACAATATACCATCAATAGTTACAAAGGACTACTTATGTTAGGCGCCTACGCACTTTTTATCTATTTGATATTTCAAACCCCTTAAAAGAAAGGGTTAAATTACCAAATAGTTAATTTTATCACACTGACACCCTAAATTTTTTAGGGGTATGTAAAAATACTTTATTTTTGCCGCGTTTAATCATATAAAAAATTATGTCCACGCTAAGATTTCAAGCTTTAAAGCAAACATTTAACCGTCAACCTGTTGAAGTAGAAGAACCTCAGAGAAGATCAGAAATCTTCGGCAAGCATGTTTTCAATAAGGCTGCAATGCGTCAATATTTAACTAAGGAAGCTTACAAGAGCGTTCTCGATGCCATTGTAAATGGTTCCAAGATTGATCGTGGAATTGCAGACCATATTTCTACCGGCATGAAAGAGTGGGCCATATCAAATGGCGCGACTCACTACACGCACTGGTTCCAACCTCTAACTGGTGCAACTGCAGAAAAGCATGATGCCTTTTTTGAGCAGGAAATGGATGGTGAGGTATTGGAAAAATTTGGTGGTGGTCAGTTAGTACAACAAGAGCCAGATGCATCTTCTTTCCCTAATGGTGGAATCAGAAATACCTTTGAAGCAAGAGGCTACACGGCATGGGACCCTACTTCTCCAGCTTTTATAATGGGAACAACTTTATGTATTCCTACCGTATTTGTTGCCTACACCGGTGAAGCTCTAGATTACAAAACGCCTTTATTACGTAGTCTTCAGGCCGTGGATCAAGCGGCGACGGCAGTTTGTAAATACTTTGATAAGAATGTCACTAAGGTGATGGCGACTTTAGGATGGGAACAAGAATATTTCTTGATCGATAAAGCCCTAGCCGATAGCCGACCAGATATTCAACTTGCAGGTCGTACATTATTAGGACATGCATCAGCAAAAGGACAGCAGCTAGACGATCATTACTTTGGATCTATTCCTTCTCGTGTGATGAATTTTATGCGCGATATGGAAACAGAATGTATGCTTTTAGGTATACCGGTGAAAACACGTCACAACGAGGTTGCACCAAATCAATTTGAGCTTGCCCCTATTTTTGAAGAAGCAAACCTAGCGGTAGATCACAATTCTCTACTTATGGATGTGATGCGGAAAGTGGCTTCTAGACATAATTTTAGGGTATTGTTTCACGAGAAGCCGTTTGCTGGGGTAAATGGTTCTGGTAAGCACAACAACTGGTCCCTTGCGACTAACACGGGAACTAACCTCCTTTCTCCAGGCAGCACGCCTATGAAGAACCTTCAGTTCTTGACCTTTTTTGTAAATACGATTAAAGCGGTTTATGACAACGAGGAACTGATCAGAGCGACAATTGCAAGTGCTTCAAACGACCACCGTCTAGGGGCAAATGAAGCGCCACCAGCAATTATCTCTGTATTTATCGGTTCACAGTTGACCGCTGTTCTTGATGAGCTGGAAAAAGTGACTGACGGCAAACTATCACCTCAAGAAAAAACAGATCTCAAGCTTAACGTAGTAGGTAAGATTCCAGAGGTAATTCTTGACAATACAGATCGTAATAGAACTTCGCCATTTGCCTTTACAGGTAACAAATTTGAGCTACGTGCCGTAGGTTCCACTGCAAACTGTGCTAACCCGATGACCGTGCTTAATGCTATCGTTGCAAAACAATTGAACGAATTCAAAGAAGAAGTCGATGCCCTTATTAAAGGTAAAAAACTCAAGAAAGATGAAGCGATCTTTAATGTATTGAGAGAATACATTAAGGAAAGTAAGAAAATACGCTTTGAAGGCGATGGTTATGGAGAAGCTTGGGAAAAAGAAGCTAAAAAACGTGGCCTAAGCAATAACAAAACCACACCAACTGCCTTAAAAGCTAAAGTCTCTGAGAAGAGCTTGAAATTATTTGAAGAGCTCAATATCATGAGCCGCGTTGAGTCTGAAGCGCGTTATGAGATTGAAGTGGAAGAATATGCCATGCGCATCCAAATTGAGGGTCGTCTTTTAGGAGATATAGCTCGCAATCATGTAATCCCAACAGCGATCAAATATCAAAATACACTCATCAAAAATGTGAGAGGTCTTAAAGATATCTACGGTAAGGATTTCAAGAAAGTTGCCAAAGAACAAATGACCATCATCGAAGAGATCTCTGAGCATATTGAGAAGATCAATAAGGGAATTACCGATATGATTGAAGCCCGTAAAAAGGCAAACAATAGCGATGATGCTGTAAAGTGTGCAGACATTTATTGCGACGAGGTAAAGCCATTTTTTGATGAGATCAGATACCACTGTGACAAACTGGAACTACTGGTAGATGACGAGATCTGGCCACTCACTAAGTATAGAGAATTACTATTTACGAGATAGACTTTTAGAAAATCAGTCATGAAGCCTTCGAGAAATCGAGGGCTTTTTTTGTTCACGCTTTCGCGAAAGCGAGAATATCAAAAATGTGGTTCTGCTATAAATCCTATTTAAAAGTTCTTCAAGAAATAATATCTCCTTTCCTAACTTTGTCCCATGGGTCAAGAAGTTTCAAAACGTTATGCGCAACGAGGTGTTAGCGCAGGAAAGGAAGATGTTCACAATGCTATTAAAAATGTAGACAAGGGACTATTTCCCAAGGCTTTCTGCAAGATTGTTCCAGACCACCTCACAGGCTCAGAGCAGCACTGTTTGATCATGCATGCAGACGGTGCAGGGACTAAGTCTAGTCTAGCATACGCTTATTGGAAAGAAACTGGAGATTTATCCGTTTGGAAAGGGATCGCTCAAGATGCTCTAATTATGAATATTGACGACCTTTTATGCGTGGGAGCAACTGAAAATATTCTTCTTTCCAGCACTATAGGTCGGAACAAAAATCTGATACCTGGCGAGGTAATCAGCGCTATTATTAATGGCACTGAAGAATTGATCGCAGATCTTAAAAAACACGGTGTTGAGATTATTTCTACGGGAGGTGAAACTGCCGATGTGGGTGACTTAGTACGCACTATCATTGTAGATTCAACCGTGACTGCGCGCATGAAACGCGATGACGTCATTGATAACGCCCATATTAAGCCTGGGAATGTGATTGTGGGATTAGCCAGTCATGGTCAAGCCACTTATGAATCTGAATATAATGGTGGAATGGGATCAAACGGTCTTACCAGTGCGCGCCACGATGTTTTTGGCAAAACAGTAGGAGCAGCTTACCCGCAGACTTTTGATCCAGCAGTACCCTCAGAACTTACCTATTCTGGCTCCAAGAACTTGACGGATCCTGTTGAAGGCAGCCCGCTAGACGCTGGAAAGCTTGTACTCTCCCCTACTCGTACCTACGCACCCGTGATTAAGAAACTACTGAATGAAGTGAGCCGCGACCAGATTTGTGGAATGGTGCACTGCTCGGGAGGAGCGCAGACTAAAGTGCTGCATTTTGTTGATAACGTCCATGTGATTAAAGACAACTTATTTGAGCTACCACCACTTTTCCAAATGATTCAGGAGGAATCAGGAACCGATTGGAAGGAAATGTATCAGGTGTTCAACATGGGTCATCGTATGGAACTCTATGTGGAACCTCAAGCGGCTGAGGCGATTATTGAAATTTCAAAATCCTTTAATGTCGATGCAAAAATAATTGGTCGCGTTGAAGAGAGCGATGAGAAGAAACTGACGATCAAATCTGAATTCGGTACGTTTACTTATCACTAGAACTTAAAATTTCTCGCACGATACTAAGCTTTGGCTCGATGTATCTGGTGCAAAATGGGGCGTCTGGTCTTGTTTGATAATAATTCTGGATCGACTCTCGGGATGGTTTGAAATCCTTAAAAGGTAAAATTTTTGTGATGTAATTTTTGTTCCGCTTTCCCTCGGTCGCCATGCAGCCTTCGTAGCCACTTCGGCGAAGTTGGCAAGGCTTGCCATCGGCGCAGCGCGAAAGCGGGATTATTACACTCTCAAGTTCTTTTTTCAACCCGTTATCAAAATAATAAACAGCGCTGCGATACTCTGCCCTGCGTGAGTGCTCAGAAGTACTTTTGTGCGTAGCCAGATGGATGTCCATGAGCTCTGGAATTCTACCGTGATCTGAAAAGTGTACGATGACCGCTTCGCTCCAACTATCGAAGGGAGGGCTACTTTTTATATAGCCCTGTTCTACTTTATCAACGTAGGGCAATGCCTGGAAAACAGCTTCAGTACACCAGTGACAACCACCTCCGAAATCGAGTTTCTTATTGCTCATCTTTTAGAAACGAGTAACTTAATCCTAATTGTACAAGAAAACTTAAGTCCTCACCAGCAGTTTGCCAGTAGTCCGATCCACGTAGCGAATTGATGGGATCTGTCCAGAGAAAGCCCGCTTCGCCTTTCAATCTTAGTCGATCGCTAAGTTGAAGTGAGGCTATCCCGGTAAAATTCAAGCTCATGAATCGATCCTGAACATCATTTGCACCAGATCTCGTATTCCGATTGAAGTTTTGAATGGTGTGTCCCAAACCAAAATTATATCCCACGTTAAATTTTTTATCTGCCCTCAAACGCTCGTATAAAAGTAAGAAGCTGAATGCATCCACAGTACCATTAAGTGAAAGACCAGACTGATAATCTTGCCCCTCAACCATAACACTTGTATGAAGCATGCGTAGTTTCACGCCTTCTACTCCATTGAAATTGTATTTGAAATCCATATAAAGAGAGGCAGGTCCCTCATAAATAGCTCGTGAATTATCGTCTATTTCTTCTATGAGGTAAAAAGCCCCTGACCCAGCTCCAGCTCCGATTTCAATATTCTGAGCGAGCATGGTTTGAGAAATGAGTATTAAAACGAGTAAAAAATAGTTTTTGGTCATGATGAAATTTTCAGATTGGCATCAAGTATGGTGCCGTTTCCATTATTAGTAAGGTAATCTCAACGGGCTTAAGCCCGTTGAGATGGTAACGGAGACTGCCTTAGGTATATCTAAATCACCTCAAAATCCGTATTTTCGCGATACGAGCGGCACGAGCAAAAGAGCACTATTATTTAGAGCCTATGCCCTCCCGGCAAAGAATAAAATTCCATGATTGATAAATTGAATATTGTAAAAAATCGTTTTGACGAAGTTAACGATTTGATCATACAGCCTGATATCATCGCTGATCAGAAAAGGTATGTGCAACTTACCAAAGAATATAAAGACCTTAAAAAATTAATGGATAAACGTGACGAGTATGTCACGCTTACCGCAAATCTTGAAGAGGCAAAAGAAATTATTGCAGACGGTAGCGATCCGGACATGACTGAAATGGCTCAAATGCAATACGACGAGGCTAAGGAAGCAATTCCAGCTCTTGAAGAAGAAATACGCATGATGCTGGTTCCTAAGGATCCAGAAGATGCTAAAAATGCCGTTATGGAAATACGTGCTGGTGCTGGTGGTGATGAGGCAAGTATTTTTGCGGGTGATCTTTTCAGGATGTATGAAAAGTATTGCTCTAGCAAAGGCTGGTCTACCAGCGTTGTCGATACAAGTGAAGGAACCAGCGGTGGTTACAAGGAAATTATTCTTGAAGTGAATGGTGAGGATGTATATGGGACCTTAAAGTTTGAGGCCGGTGTGCACCGCGTACAGCGTGTCCCACAAACAGAAACTCAAGGTCGTGTCCACACGAGTGCCGCAACGGTAATGGTTTTGCCCGAAGCTGAGGAATTTGACGTGGAGCTGGATATGACAGAGGTACGCATAGAGCGCACCACCTCTACCGGACCTGGTGGGCAGTCAGTAAACACGACTTACTCGGCGATTAAATTACACCATGAACCTACCGGAATGATCGTGAGCTGTCAGGATCAAAAATCCTCTCACAAGAATCTTGAAAAAGCACTTAAGGTTTTGCGTTCCAGACTCTACGAACTGGAGCTTCAAAAGAAACTTGAAGCCGATTCTGAAAAACGTAAGAATATGGTGAGCTCTGGGGACCGTAGCGCAAAAATCCGTACGTATAATTATCCACAGGGACGTGTAACAGACCATAGAATCAACTTAACGCTTTACGATCTGGATAATATCATCAACGGTGACATCCAGAAAATTATTGATGAGTTACAGCTGGTAGACAATACGGAGAAGTTGAAAATGACGGAGGAGGATTTGTAAGACTTAAATAATCACCTATTTTTGATCAAATGAACACTGTCGAAAAAGGCGATTCTCTAGAGCACAGTACTCTAAAAATTATAAGAAATGTGCTTGGAAAATCTCTCCTCGGAATTAACGAAGAGTTCGCTAGAGTGTTCACCAAAAAAAAATATCCATCAATCAATAGACCAGATGGTGAGATTGAGTTCGACTTAACGATTGAAATTTGGCCTCCGGGCGCGAACAGATGTTCGTTAATTTATTTTATAGAATGTAAGAATTATAAGTCACGAATTCCGATATCAGCTGTCAAAAAATTTTATGCAGATATTTGTGAGTCGACTAGGCTAAATGCTAAAGCTATTTTTGTTTCAAACTCTCCTTTGTCTAAAGGGGCCATGGATTATGCTAGCAGCATGAATATGATGGTTATTGAGGGAAGTTCGGAACTGAATTATAAGATAATTCTTTATAAAAGAAATTTCGGTAATTCCACGATCATCCCTTGGCTTATAGATGATAAAAATCTCGTTTTAGGTGATGATATTGATATGCTAACTCAGAAAATAGATTCCGCCATTTTTGAATGTTTAATCCAATCCTCAGAGAAAGCCAGCTATGGAATAGACAGGCTTTCTAAAGCGGATATTGAAAAAATTGCAGAAAAAGAACTAAACAAATTTAGTGAGGATATTCTTTTGAAGTCTTACGGAATTAGCACAACAGAATTAGTTGAATACATGAGTCAAGAATATGGAATTAAAACTCAATTCTGGAAATTTCGCGATGATAGCATTCTAGGAACTTGTGATATCGAAGAAAGATTGATCAAAATCAATCAGAATTTACAAAATACGAAGAGAGAACTCTTTGTAATTGGCCATGAATTTGGACACTTTATATTACATCAGAAACTTAGTATAAATCAGAATTTATTGAATTCTTTTTCAGATTCTAAATTCAATTTTCAAATTGCAAAGTATGAATTGAAGAATGCTAAGAACTGGATTGAATGGCAGGCAAATTACTTTTCGGCTTCATTACTTATTCCTAAATCTTCATTAGTTATTAAATCTTGGAGGTATGAGGGGTATAAAAGAGATTTGAGATTTAACGATGATCCGAAATCAATTAAGCATTTTAATTTTGTAATAAACAGATTGTCACACCATTTCAACGTTTCAAAAACAAGTATAATATATCGTTTGAACGAAATTAATATGATTAAAAATCATTCGAGACTGAAACATATTGGCGACATTTTAGGAGAATGGCTGTCGGAATATTTCATAGACATCAAATAACCAGATATCAAATGACCACAACCCAACTCCATCAACAAATCCTTGAAAAAAAGTCGTTTCTCTGTGTAGGTCTGGATGTGGATCTTGAGAAGATACCGCCGCATTTATTGAAGGAGGAGGATCCTATTTTCGCTTTCGCGAAAGCGATCATAGACGCCACTCACGATTTATGTGTTGCTTATAAACCCAACACGGCATTTTTTGAAGCCTATGGAGTTAAAGGCTGGGTAGCGCTGGAGAAAATAATTAATTACCTAAACGAAAACTATCCCAATCATTTTACTATCGCTGATGCGAAACGTGGCGATATAGGAAACACGTCCACCAGATACGCCAAAGCTTTTTTTGAAGACCTTAATTTTGACAGCGTGACGATTGCTCCCTACATGGGAAGAGATTCCGTGGAGCCATTTCTGGAATTTGATGGAAAATATGCGATTCTATTGGCATTAACCTCAAACCGTGGAGCCGCTGATTTCCAAATGACTGAATCACAACAAGGCAACCTCTTATTTGAAGATGTTTTGAGAAAAACGCAAGACTATAAGGACAGTGATCGATTAATGTATGTAGTGGGAGCCACAAAAGCTTCTTCATTAACCGAAGTGAGAAAAATAGTTCCTGATTCTTTCTTACTCGCTCCCGGTGTAGGCGCTCAAGGAGGAAGTCTGAAAGAGGTCTATAAATATGGTAAAAACGAATTGGTAGGTTTGCTGATCAATTCATCACGTGGGATTATCTATGCTTCAAACGGAGAAGATTTTGCTGAAAAAGCTCGAGAAAAAGCTAAAGAACTTCAGGAGCAGATGGCTGAGTTGTTAGGTTAAGTTCAGCAATATGAATCTAAGCGACTGAACTTACACGATAAATTTTTAACCGCTTTGACAGGTGGTCGTTGAGCGGAGTCGAAACGCTCAGCGTGACAGGTCTTATTAAATAGGTTGACGTTAGTCGTTACTACATACTGCAACTGCTTACTGCTCACTGCCATCTGGAATACGCTCACGTGCCCATTGTTCCAATTGCTCTAACTGCGCCTCGCGTGACATCTTTGAAGTATCTAGTAACAAGGCATCTTCAGTTTGAATAAGCGGACTGTCCTCACGAGAAGAATCAATGCGATCACGTTCCAAAACATTTTTCAGGACTTCATCAAAGGTGATATCATCACCTCTCTCAATAAGTTCATCATAGCGACGCGTAGCTCGCACTTCTGGTGCTGCAGTCATGAAAACCTTAAGCTCTGCATCTGGAAAAACCACGCTACCTATGTCGCGACCGTCCATCACGATACCTTTTTCCACTCCCATAGCCTGTTGCTGTTGCACCAGTTTTTTGCGTACAGCAGAAATTTCTGCCACTCTACTGACGATATTGCTTACTTCTAATGTCCTGATTTCTTTTTCAATATTTACATTATTCAGATAGACATCAGCATTTTTAGAATCGGGATTATTCTCAAAACGAATTTTGATATCCTCCAAGTGGTCGGTCAATTCATTTTCTTTGACCTGACCATTTTCAATAAGTCTATTTTGAAGAACAAAGTAAGACACGGCTCGGTACATGGCACCCGTATCGACATAGATATAGTTGAGCTTTTTGGCCAATTGTTTTGCTGCGGTACTTTTTCCCGTACTGGAATGACCGTCTATGGCGATGGTAATTTTTTTCATTAGCGTAAATCGATATTGAGCCCAATAATGCTAGTATGAGCTGCCAGCGTATATCTCGCGTGAGTGTAACTAAATCGTAATTTATTGATTTTTAAGGAGAAACCTCCACTCAAACCAGAAAAGGCGCGAGTATCTGCAATGCGTAGTTCTTCTGCTCTTCTAAAACTGTAACCCAATCGCACCTCAAAGGCACTTTCTGGGAATATCTCCACTCCTACTACGGTGTGTCGTAATGCATTATTGAAAAAACCGGGCTCATCTTCAATAACATTTCCATCGAGATCACGCTCGGCATTTGCATCGTTTGAGAATGCGAGGTTCCATTGCTGCAAATTTTCCAATGTTACATGCAATCGTACAGGTAGATTACGCATGGTATTTGAAAAACCAGCGGAAACTTCTAGTGGCAAGGGCTCGTAGATCTCGTTATAAGGTGTAAATTGAGTTCCAATATTACGTACAACCACCGCCGCACGTATCCACTTGTCTTCATTATAATACAATAATCCCAAGTCTACCGCTCCACCTAAAGAACTGTATTGTTCCAGCTGAGAACTGATCAACTTTAAGTTGGCCCCCACATAAAAATCGGTCCAGGGAATGTTGTAACTATACCCAAAACTTACAGCCACTTCATTTCCACCGAACTCTCCCGTAGATTCACCCAGCTCATTGTATCCATCAAAACTCCCGTAGTTAAGATATACAACGCCAGCGTGAAAAGTCTGTACATGCTGGTCCCAAGTATACGCGTAGCTTGCCGTACCGTAATTCACATCAGCTAAGTAATTCACGTAATTCACTTGCAGCTGGTTATCCATCTTACGATTGATGGTTGCGGGATTGTAGATTCCTGATGTAGGATCATAGTCCACAGAGGTTAGGACACGGCCGCCCAGTGCTCCTTGTTTGGCACCGTTGACCAAATTAAGAAATTGGTAGGTAGATCTTCCTCCTATTTGCGCTTTCGCGAAAGCGGAAACAACTAAAAAAATAACCAGCAATATTTTTTTCAAAGGGAGATTCTTGATGCTTTTTAAACAAACGTGCGCAAGATCAAAAAATTTCAACAAAGAGCGCGATTATTTTCAGGAAATGCGCACGATACCGTCTTCATCGATTTGGTCGAGCGTAACAGGCTGCAAGGTATTTACGAGATTTGGGTTCCAGTAGGTTTTCACCTTGACGTAGTTCTCTGTGAAACCTTGTATGAATCCTTCTTTATTCTCAGCTTCCCATAAAACAGTTTTTGTTTTACCCAGTTGAGATTCATAGAAACTGCGTCGCTTTTTTACGGAAAGTCCTCTGAGCATTTTAGATCTTTTTTTCCTCACATTCATAGGAACAACACCTTCCATGTCTGCGGCGAGGGTATTATCTCTTTCACTATAGGTAAAAACGTGCAAATATGAAATATCCAGGTCTTTCAAAAAGTTGAAGGTGTCGAGAAAGTGATCATCTGTTTCACCAGGAAACCCTACGATTACGTCTACTCCTATGCAGCAATCTGGCATGACTTCTTTGCTACGTTTCACTCGATCTACATAAAGTTCACGATTGTAACGACGTCGCATTTTTCCGAGGAGTTCGTTACTACCTGACTGTAAGGGAATGTGAAAATGAGGCACGAAAGTGCGCGATTGCGCTACAAAATCAATGGTTTCATTTTTCAACAGATTCGGCTCAATCGAAGAGATACGCAAACGCTCGATTCCATCCACGTAATCCAGCGCTTTTACCAAATCTAGAAAAGTATGCTCGTGCCGCTTGTTACCAAACTCTCCTTTCCCATAATCTCCTATATTAACTCCAGTGAGGACGATTTCTTTAATGTCTTTGGCACTTATTTCTGCAGCGTTTTTCAAAACATTCTCAAGTGTATCACTTCGAGAAATTCCTCGAGCAAGCGGGATTGTACAGTAAGTACATTTATAATCGCAACCGTCCTGAACCTTTAAAAAAGCACGTGTACGGTCACCTATGGAATAGGATCCCACATAAAAATCGGCTTCATTGATCTCACAAGAGTGTATCACGGCCGGTTCTTCTTTTGATAGCTGGTTGAGGTAATCAGTGATATTAAATTTTTCAGTCGCTCCTAAAACCAGATCCACACCCTCAACATCTGCTAATTCTTCTGGTTTCAACTGCGCATAGCAGCCGATAGCGATTATGAAGGCATCTTCATTTTGAGCATAGGCCTTTTTCACGATTGATTTAAATCGCTTATCAGCATTTTCTGTAACGCTACAGGTATTTATAACATAGGTATCTGCCTTTTCATCAAATTCCTTGCGCTCAAAACCTTCTGCCTTAAAACTGCGTGCAATCGTACTGGTCTCGCTAAAGTTGAGCTTACAACCCAAAGTGTAAAATGCAACTGATTTAGTATCTACTGCTTCTTCAATCATTTAATTTCCAGAGCTTTTTAAGAATTTGCAAAGATACCACTTGCAAAAAGTTTACTGAAATTAGTCGGCGATTGGGATTTAAGTAAACTCTATGTTCAATAATCAACATAAACCGTATCAAGAAACCATATCAAAACCTGTAACTACCGCCACAACATAACCTATACAAGTCAAGAATATTTGTTGTCTAGAGCCTAATTATGTATACGTATCACCCTAATATTCAAATTTTTACAACTATAATTTAACAATTTATATGAATGTATAGACCATTTACTCATTAAGATTAACGAAAACGTAATAGTTGCATTTTATCTTTACCTAAGAATTAAAAAAACATTTTATTATGAAAAAAATTACTTTATATGTATCACTTATGTGTGCGGCTTTATGCTTCGCTCAAAGTGTTCCCACGGCTGTTGCTCCGACACCTCCTACTAGAGATGCGGCTGATGTGATCAGCATCTTTTCAGGAGCTTATAATGATGTGACTGGATCAAATTACAATCCTGATTGGGGACAATCAGGTTTTGCCAGTGCAAATACGGCTTATGATGTATTAGGTTCAGGTGACCTTGCGCTAGCATATCCTAATTTTAATTATCAAGGAAATCAATTTGGATCCAATCAGAATGTAGCTGCGATGGAATTTGTACACATCGATATTTGGACAAATAACACCACGGTAAATTTCTTTTTAATTGGATTAGGCGCTGGAAATGAAAGATCTGTGTCAATTCCAGCAGCTCCAGGACAATGGACAAGTCTGGACATTCCTTTAGCAGATTTTTATAATGCAGGTTTATCAGGCACTATTATCCAGCAATTCAAGTATGATGGAGGAGATGGTACTGCTGCAAGTGAAATCTATGTAGACAATGTATATTTCTGGAAAGTTCCTGCAAATCCTCAAGATGATGCTACACTTAGCTCACTAGAGGTAGATGGTCAGTCTGTACCTAACTTTTCAGGTGCTGGAACAGACTATACTATTGAATTACAAATAGGGACAACTAGTGTACCCCAAATTACAGCTGCAACCCCTAACAATCCTGGAGCAACAGTTCAAATCAATCAGGCAACTGCTGTGCCCGGATCGGCAACTGTAGTCGTAACTTCTCCTAATGGTAATGTGTCTGAAACCTACACTGTAAATTTTGTAGCTACCATTCCTGATGCAGCGCCTGGAGTAAGCAATCCTGATTCAGAAGTTTATAGCATCTATAACGACACAAGAAACTTCTCTAATGGTCTCACTTTCCAGTATGACTTTGGTTCTGTTACCACTGTAGATCTAGATCCTTCAGGAGACGTAAACAATGCCTTGAAGTTAGATTTTAGTGTAGCTGGTTACGGACAAGGCGAAGGAGGTCCTGACGATGTATCATCTTATGACTTCGTGAATTTCTATTATTTCGCGCAAGCAAGTACTCCAGGGTTTAGATTTGTAATGATTGATAATGATGGTGGTGTTGAAGAATTTAACTATCAGATCGGTGACACAAACAACGGAGATCAAGAGAATATTGCGACGGGCGCATGGACATTAGTTTCAATCCCTATGTCATATTTCACAAATCTAGGTTTCAGTGATGCAAACTTCTTCCAGTGGAAGGCTGATCCTTATCAGCAGTCTGTTGCAAATGGTGGGATTGTGTACTTTGATAATATTGTTCTTACTCAAAATGGACCACTATCAGAGGATGATATTGCGGTTGCTAACTTCAATGTCTACCCTAACCCTTCAGCAAATAATTGGAGAGTAGAATCTCAGGATTCAACAATTGATAGAATTCAATTATTTGATATGACCGGAAAAATGGTTAAGGAATTGACACCTAATGCTATTCAAACTACAATTGAGGGTACTTCACTAAATAGTGGTATTTACCTAGCCCAGCTAACTTCTGGAAAATCAACTAGTGTAGTTAAAATAGTTAAATTGTAAAATAAATTTCTGCTTCAAATTTTAAAAGGATCGCTCTCGCGATCCTTTTTTATTTCACCACTGAATAGGCCTTCTCCCCTGCTCCTCGAGATAGCGATTAGCTCTAGAAAAATGCTTGTTCCCAAACCAGTATCCGCGGTTTGCGCTTAATGGTGACGGGTGACCCGTGGTTTGAACAAAATGTTTTTTCTCGTCAATTAGTTTTAATTTACCTTTTGCAAAACCTCCCCAAAGCATAAAAACTAGATTCTCCCGCTCATCTGATAATTTTTTGATGACGGCATCTGTAAAGCGCTCCCAGCCTTTTTTCTGGTGACTGCCTGCCTCTCCACTACGTACTGTGAGAACAGCATTGAGCAACAAGACTCCCTGATCTGCCCAGTGTTCAAGATTACCAGATTTTGGATAAGGCTTTCTGACATCCACATCTTGATAGAGTTCCTTGAAAATATTTACCAGACTCGGTGGGTGTGCAACGCCATTAGCTACTGAAAAGCACAAACCATTTGCTTGACCTGAACCATGATATGGGTCTTGACCTATAATGACTACTTTAACATCTTCAAAAGCCGTACGATTGAATGCGGAAAAAATTTTAGGACCAGGTGGGTAACAGGTATTATTCTGGTATTCATGACGCACAAATTCCGTTAGTTGCTCAAAATAAGGCTGATTGAACTCATCCTGTAGCATCTCTCTCCAGCTGGGCTCGATCTTAAGACTCATAACCTCGATCTTTCATACGTTCATGCTGGTATTCTACCTTTGTCTTACCATGAGGAGCTGGTTTTCCAGCTTCATCCAGATTTACTAAAATGATTTTGGAAATAGTGATGATCGACTCATAGGTCATCTTATTGCGAACCTCGCATTTCAAAGTAATGCTGGATTTTCCAAACGAAACTACCTCTAAACCGATCTCAACAATATCACCTGGCTTTGCACTTGCTCTAAAATCGATCTCAGACATGTACTTTGTCACGACACGCTGATTTTCCAGCTGGATGATCGTGTATAGCGCCGCTTCCTCATCGATCCATTCCAGCAGCCTACCACCGAAGAGGCTTCCGTTAGGATTCAGATCCTCCGGTTTCACCCATTTTCTAGTATGAAAGTTCATAATTTGAGTTTCTCACAAATTTACGAGAACTTAGATCCCAACCCGAGAAGCCTGCGCTTAAGTTTTCATAAACATGAGCAACCTTGATGCTGGCTTATCCCTATTTTTGTCGCATGAAATTGATTACCAGTCCTCATAATGCGACCATCAGAAAAATTGAGCAATTGCAGCGCAAGAGCCGCGCCAGGCGATCTGAGGGCATTTTTGTGATTGAGGGCCGTCGTGAGATCATGCTGGCAGATCAGGGTTATTACGAGTTGGACACTTTATTTGTCTGCGATGATCTGTTTCAGGATACAGACACAACTGACCCCCAGAACATTTACCATAAACTGAACATCAAGCAAAGTCCGCAAGTCATCAAGGTTTCTCGCGAGGTTTATGAAAATATCGCTTATCGTGGTGGTGTTGAGGGTTGTCTCGCTTTCGCGAAAGCGAAAAACTTCAAACTTCAAGACTTACAACTCTCTGAAAAGCCATTAATACTCATCGCAGAGTCACCTGAAAAACCTGGAAATTTAGGTGCCTTGTTACGTACTGCAGACGCTGCCAAAGTAGATGCCATGATCGTGGTAGCGCCCACCACAGACTTGTACAACCCAAATGTCATACGATCCAGCGTAGGCTGTCTTTTCACGGTTCCCACGGTAACTGTTGAAACAGCTGCTGAACTAACCGACTTCTTGCAAACTAAAAAAATTGACCTATTCGCAGCTACCTTACAAAATAGCACCAGATACGACCAGCAAGACTTCACAAATGGTTGCGCGATTGCTGTGGGAACTGAGGCTACCGGCCTAGATCAGGCTTTGAGAGATGCCGCAAAAGCAAACGTGATCATCCCGATGGGAGGAGCGATAGACTCCATGAATGTATCAGTAAGTGCTGCGATATTGCTTTTTGAAGCCAAACGACAAAGAAATTTTAAATGAACGAAACGACCCTATTTTATATCATCATTGCGATTATCGCCTTTGATTTTGTTCTGGAACGTGTTCTGGGCTACCTAAATTATACCTGGTATTCTCAACCTATACCTCAAGAACTCGCTGATGTTTACGATCAGGAGGAATATGAGAAGTCACAGCGTTATAAAATGGTGAACTATAAATTTGGACTGCTGTCCAGTGTGTTTTCCTTTGTTTTGTTGCTCGCTTTTCTATTTCTAGATGGTTTTGCAGTTGTTAATGAGATTGCCTACCAGATTACTGATCACTATATTCTTGTCGCGCTGGTATTTTTTGGAATCTTAGGAGCAGCGAGCGAGTTGATCTCTCTACCATTTGGGATTTATAGAGTTTTTGTGATTGAGGAGCGTTTTGGTTTCAATAAAACGACGCCTAAAACCTTTATTCTGGATAAAATCAAAGGTTATTTGATGTCACTGATTCTAGGAGGCGGGATTCTTGCTGCGATCATTTATATCTACAGTCTTACGGCAGAAAATTTTTGGTGGTATGTGTGGATTCTCGTATTTGTTATCTCGTTGCTTATGAATATGTTCTATTCTAAGTTAATTGTGCCATTGTTCAACAAACAGACGCCACTTGAAGATGGAAGCTTACGCGAAAAAATCGCTGATTATGCCGCTAGCGTGGGGTTCCAGCTCGACAAGATTTTTGTGATTGATGGCAGTAAACGTTCAACTAAGGCAAATGCGTACTTCAGCGGATTTGGTAGTGAAAAGAGAGTCACGTTGTACGATACACTTATCGAGAAACTCGATGAAGAAGAAATTGTTGCAGTTCTAGCCCATGAGGTAGGCCATTACAAGAAAAAACACATCATATTTAACTTAATTGCGAGTGCACTCACTACGGGACTGACCTTATTTATTTTTTCTCTAGTTGTCGATAGCGAGTTGCTGGCAGGAGCTCTGGGAGTAGAAAATAGCACTTTTCATATAGGACTGGTTGCATTTGGACTGTTATACTCTCCTATATCCACGATAACGGGTATTTGTATGAATTTGCTTTCGCGAAAATTTGAATATCAAGCAGATGATTATGCCAAGAATACATACTCTGAACAACCTCTTATATCATCACTGAAGAAACTTTCAAAAACCAGCTTGAGTAACTTAACACCGCACCCAGCCTATGTGTGGTTTCATTACTCGCATCCCTCTTTATCGCAGCGTATTAGAGCTATGAAATAAAATTGTTGATCAGTTGAGTTGTAGTGAAACAAACTTGACACTGGAACCGATTTTCTTAGATTGCCATTATTATAAATGCTCAATTTCTTCAAAATTGAGAAGTTAAAAAAACAAACTGTATCTCGTAGTAGTTGCTGATGAGAAAGAAATCCTTGGTTTAAAAACACATATCGCAAGACTCATTTCTATAACTCTCAAAAGAGCCATCTCATTCATAATTCATAATAAGTATGGTGCTACAATCGTGGTACAACTATCCATTATATCTGAAATATGAGAATTGGGAGTATATTTGTACGTTATGTTTGTGGGATACAAGCTTTAGAATGATTGATTGACCGCTTTACCCAGGTATTATTTTACCCTAATAATGAACAAGGATAAAAGCACAGAAAAAGACCTTCAGAAAATCGTAAGTTTCTTTGAGGATCATCAGGATGTTATGTATCAGGTTTTTGAACTGATGCCTATAGGTATTTGTGTCACTAATGAACAAGGAATCTATACCGATGTTAATGCAACCTATTGTGACATCTATGGCTATACCCGGGAAGAACTCATAGGTAAGAACTTTACCATTGTGGTACCAGATGACCATCAATCCCACTTAGTAGAATTGCATCAAAAATTTCTACAAGAACGGTTTGAATTAAAAGGTAGGTGGCTAGTCAAGGATAAAAAGGACAATCTATTTGAAATTATCACAAATGCGGCTTACCTAGACGATGGTGAGGATGACGGTAAGTGTAAAATGACTCTAGTCGTCAAAGCTGATCAAACTGATGTCACGCTCAAGAGATTAAGTATCACACTAGACATTCTTGAAAAAGTAATTACTGATGATTTGAGTCTGGAAAAAAAAGCTGAAAAAGAATCTATGAGCGGCAAGGTAAGTTCTCTACTCACCTTTGCCGACCTTCTCAAAGAAACCGATCTCACCTTAAAGCAAGAGCAATGGCTCAAAATCATCATGGACATAGGTAAGGATACCTTGAGGCACCTAAGCAGCGCAGATGATTTTGAAGCTATGGAAACGGGTAGCTTTAAGCCTCAATTGAGCAACTTTGACTTCATTAATCTCATCTGTAATCAAATCATGGATTCAGCTGAAATGGCAGATGAGAAGGGCATTAGAATCAATATTAAGAATCAAGATCAAGATCTAATTGATCCATACGGGCATCAGTTGATTGTGGTAGGCGACGAGTTTTACCTGGAGTACCTTTTTGAACACTTAATCAAGAACGCAATAACGAGCGCTCCCCAAAACAGCACTATTAATATCACAATATTTGAAGAAAGACAGCTCAGTGTCTATATCGAGACTGAATCTGTCATTTCTGAGAAAATGAAACTCAGATTCTTTGATAAAAATGCTCATTTTGGGAAAGGTTTAGAAAATGGTTTGACTAATCATTTATCTAAATTGATTACTAACGTACATAAAGGAAATATCTCTTTTATCTCAGAGAATGATCACGGAACTAGGATTACTGTAGAAATGCCTATACTTACAGAGGTTTCTTAAATATAATAATTGATCGCACCACGATGAAGTGAAAACTATTGAGCTACTTCATTATTTCAATATCATTTCATTATTGTTTTTAGGCTAACTTGTTTGTTTGGTAAAAGAATGATAACCGAATATGAACGGCTCAAATTGACAAAAAATCAAAGAATCCTCACCGGCATACTTCAATTAATAGGTGTTTCGGGTCTCTTTGTCGGTATAAAATTTACCGTAATAGGATTATTTGCCTCTCTGGAATTAGCTCTTTTAATAACAGCTGGAGCTTTCGTAAGACTGAGAATTAAAGATGCGATCTATCGCAGTTCACCAGCATTGATATACTTGATCCTCAACCTTATTCTTGCCTACAGATTTTTTCTAAACATTTCCTAGATCAGTGTAACGAGGATCGAGAGTGTCATTAAAGAAAAAACAGGCAATCATTTCTTTGCTTCATCTCCTATATAAGCATGCATTAAAATAGCTCCAGCCATAAGTACTGCTATACCGTATCCAGCTACCGTCTCAAACCACATGGGTTCAGTGATAAAAATTGACACTAACAGCATTATCAAAAAAAGACATTTTAAAACGCCTACCGCATACATTGTAGCCACCGGCAAACCGTAATCTTTGAATTCTTGTTTCATATTATCAGCATTCCCTCCACGCCATTCACTCGCTTTATCTCTTCTTATATGCCACACATTGAAGATGTCTAAACCGTTAATGAGCTTCAGATCAATCTCTAGAATCTGAATCAAATCCATTTTTATTCTAAAAGCACTTATCGCATTGGTTCATCTATGTAAAACCTTTCCAAAAAAATGTAGGATAATTTGAGTTGTTACGCTTTCGCGAAAGCGTAATTTCAATAAAGTACTCATTGAATCATGTAGGAAGAACCACATAAAACCACTTATCTCATTATATTTGTCCAAAGTTGAATCATGATTGCACCCACAATAGGTAGAGACGAGCAGAAGCGCGTCGCTGCGGTAAAAAAATACCAGTTACTGGACACGATGCCTGAGGAGCAATATGATAATATAACCTCTATTGTTGCATCTATTTGTGATGCCCCCATCGCGCTGATCACTTTAATTGATAATAACAGGAATTTCTTCAAATCCCGGTTTGGTGTAGATCTCACAGAGTCCCCTCGAGACTTGTCATTTTGCGGTCATGCCCTGAACAATCCTGATGAGATTATGGTTGTAGAAGATGCACGTGAAGACGAGCGATTCAAGGGTAATCCAGTGGCTGAGGAATTTGAAATTATTTTTTATGCCGGTGCACCACTTATAGATAAAAACGGCTATAGACTAGGGACTTTGTGTGTTTACGATCATAAAAAGAGATCTCTAACAGAAAGTCAATCCGATGCCCTTAAATCCATGGCAAAACAAGTCATGCTCCTCTTTGAACAGCGGTACCAGAACTTCAAATTAAAGGAAGCCCGTAAAAGGCTGAAGGAGCGCAATGAGGAACTAAAGGATTTTGCCGGAATCGTCTCCCATGACTTAAAAGCACCGCTAAGCAACATAATGATGGTAACAGATCTTTTGAAGAAAACTGAAAAAGATCTGAGTGAAAAATCCATCAGTTATCTTGAAAGTCTAAAAGAAAGTTCAGCCAGTCTAAGTCGCTATATAGACGGTATGCTTACTTTTTATAAGAGCGATGAGATGGTTAGTGAGGAGGTAGATGAAGTAAGTTATATAGACCTGGTAGAAGATGTGATTGCGATGACCGTTCTCAACGAAAACGTCACAGTGATCTACAAACCCACTGAGGAGACCACCCTTCATACTAATGCAATTGCCCTCGAGCAAATTTTAATCAACCTTGTGACTAATGCGGTCAAGTATAGCGATAAGGAAAAGACGGTGATAGAAATTTATCTAGAAATGGATGAAGAAAATTACCACATCTCAGTAAAGGATAATGGTAGCGGTATTGCTCCTGATAAAATTGATCAGGTTTTCAAGTTATTTTATGTCGCATCTGAACAGGATCGCCACGGTAAAAAAGGAACCGGAATAGGTCTGGCAACAGTAGCAAGGCTTTTGGAACACATGGAAGGCAAAATATCAGTTACCTCAGAATTAGGCAAATGGACTGAGTTTAAAATCACTTTTCCACAAAATCACTCCTGAATAATAGAACCGTCCTTACGGTACATAACGTCTTTATTCTTGCCTTTTTGCTTGAACTCAACATCATAGAACTCACCATATTTTGCACTTAAAACGTGTTCGACTTCTGTGATCTCTTCGTCACCATAGTGTTTTTTTATGGCCGCTTTAACAGCTTTAGGTAAATTCTTTTCCTTAATCGAGTTTTCCGTTTCTCTCCATGAACCATCGGCTAGAAAATCTGCACGATATTTCTCGCCATCCTTTTTAAAATGAGCTTCCCAGTATCCATGAGCATCTTGTTTGAAATCAGGATCATCCTCATTAGGATACATTTCCTGGAATGTTTTAAGAACACTTTGAGGTACTTTTCCTTTATCCTGACAACTAGCAGTAATGAAGGTAAAAGTGGTAATTAAAAAAATAAGTATCGCTCGCATCATTGTTCTTTTTGCTAAAATACCTATTACAATCTACTACCCTTGATAAAGAAATGATAATCTTAAATACTAAAAAACCCGTCTATAGAGACGGGTTTGTCATATAATTATGTTGATCTACTTACTGATCTAACATTGCTTCTTTCAAATCCCTATCTGCAGGATCTTCCCCTAACCAGATACCAAAGAACGCCTTTTTAAAAGCTAAACCTTTTATAGTGCCTAGGTTTTTACCATTTTTACTTATCATCGTTCCTTTATTAGGGACGTAAGCAAATTCAAAATGATGTCCTTCCTTGATCGGATCTTTAAGTAAAGCAAGTAGCTGATTGATTTCTGATTTGATCGCAGCTCTTTCTTTGTCGGTGCAGCTGTCTTCAAAACCGTCTTCTACAGCATCTTCAAGCTTTTTTTGAGTCACTTTATCATCTGTGATGACAAGCACAATAGCCATATGTTCATCGGCTTTAAGTACTTTTTCTCCATCTTCCGTTTTACTTTTAAGGTATAAAGCACCTACATAAAGATCAAACCAAAGTTTTTCTCTCATTCCAGCGCCGTTTAGAATCAGTTCCTCACCATCTACCGTAAGGTTTTTTTCCAACGTTACTCCATTGATTTTCATTTGAGCCTGTGCTCCCCATGTTCCTAGAAAAGCGACTGCTACTAAAAGTATTTTTTTCATTATATCAGATTTACTTTTTAAATATACTATTCTAAAACCAAATTCCGTGCCTTTAATGAGCGCAAAGAAGCATTTAATTCAAAACCCAACAGTAAAATATTGGAATTCAACCATATATAAACCATGAGTATAAGTATAGCGCCTATGGAACCATAGATCTCATTATAAGAGCTAAAGTTGTCAATATAAAGACCATATAGGTATGAAAAAGCTACAATTAGGATGAGAGACATTACCGCACCTATAGAAAAAAACCTTGTGTTGCGACCATCTCTGGTTCCCGTATAGTACAATGTGCAGATAAATACATATACCATGATACCGAGAATGATATACCGCACAGTTGAGAGCCAAAAGACCATACTGTTTTCAGTCATAAAGTTTTGTGCTCGCATTTCAGCAATCCAGTAGGCAACACCCACGGTTAAAATCACACCTACCAGCAAAAACAAGACTAGCAGCAAAGAAACAACTAATGAGACCGCATACTGCCTAATAAAACCTCTGTTGATCTCAGAATGATAGCTGCCTTCAAAACCGTCAAAAATAGCATTGACACCATTAGTCATCAGAACAATCGAGGAAACAAAGGAAATCGTGAGCAAACCTGTATTCTCCTGCATCGCAATTTCATTAAAGATGTTGTCAAAGGCTCCTGCAGCTTGAGTAGGTAACAGATCATTGACAAACAGTAAGACCTCAGCCTGAAAATTTTCTATATCAATAAAAGGAATCAGATTCAGAACAAAAAGAATAAATGGAAACAGAGCCATAAAAAAGCTGTAGGATATGGCACTGGCCCTTGAAGAAAAAGCGCCCTTTACAATGCCCATTGAATAAGTCTCCCAGAGATCCCAAGCGGTCATCCCTTCAAAGCCTGGCAGCTTCCATGATGTGGAGACTGCTACAAACCATGATATAACGGGAATACGCTTCAGGACTTCTCGCAATCTAGCCATGCACCGCCTTTAAGCTCAAGTCCAGATTGTACACGCTATGTGTAAGAGATCCACTTGAAATGAAATCTACACCACAGTCTGCATAGTGCTTAGCAGTATCGAGCGTGATACCACCACTACTCTCGGTGAGGCACTGGTCTCCAATTAATTTTACCGCCTTGCGCGTATCCTCATAGTTGAAATTGTCGATCAAGATGCGATAGATGTTATCGTGTTTGAGAATCTTCTTGATTTCGGCTAGATCTCTTGCCTCAACGATGATTTTTAAGTCCCTACCCGTCTCACTCAGGTACTTTTTGGTTTTTTTGATAGCTTGTTCTACCCCACCCGCAAAATCAATATGATTATCCTTGAGCATGATCATGTCGTATAGACCAAATCGATGATTCACTCCTCCACCTATATCTACCGCCCACTTTTCTAACAACCTGATTCCAGGTGTGGTTTTACGCGTGTCTAAAATCTTAGTTTTTGTACCTTCAAGTGCGTGTACAAATTTTCTGGTCTTGGTGGCAATCGCACTCATGCGCTGCATAGAATTCAAAACGAGTCGTTCTGCTTTTAAGATGCTACGAGACGAGCCGCTCACGTAAAATGCTTCATCGCCATAACTTACTTCCTCTCCATCGTCTATGATTACGTCCAGTTTTAACTCTGGATCTACTTTATGAAATACCGCTTTCGCGAAAGCGACACCAGCAAGAACACCCTCGTCCTTCACGAGCAATCTGGCTTTACCATGTGCCGTTTCAGGTATACACGACAGACTGCTATGGTCACCATCTCCTAAATCTTCACGCAAAGCATTGTCAATAATGCGGTTCATTTCTTCAAATGCAGAAGCAGAGGAATAATCCATATAATTCTATTTAAATGTGAATATACGCATTAGACGCTGCATTCACTATGGGTTTACACGATAATTGAGGTACAAAAAAAACCCGATCGGATAGATCGGGCTGTTTTTATTTAGGATACTATTTATCTCGATTCTTCAAGTTGCTTTTTCTTAGCTTCCTTTTTCATCTTTCTCTTCTCAAGAGCTGAACCAGTAATCCAGTAAGGAATCGCAAAAAGGGTTAAGAACAACATTAACCAAAAACCAATGGTCAATATAGCTAAAAATGCCAAAAACCCTAAATACTGATCAAATTCAAAAAGCATGATTCTTCAATTTGCTGCAAAGATACACTAGCATATAAAAATATGAAAAAGTAGAGGGACTTTTATTAACAATATACTGTTGATATACCTCTACCGACTAGAAAAACAAAAGCATGGCTACAATGGCGAGAAAGACTAAAATCTGCAACCATTTCATAACACTCGAGAACCCTCTTGCCGTTTTGATAAACCTAGAGACTTTACCAGCCAAGAATGATATCGCATAAAAAACGAAAAGTGACACCGCCATGAAAATCCCACCCAGAACAAATATCTGTATCCACTCAGCTGGTTTTTGATTTGGCTGAACAAATCCTGTAAGAACCGCGAGAAAAAAAAGGGTCACCTTAGGGTTGAGCACATTCATTACCACACCTATACGATAGAACTCCCACAAGCTTTTATCAGCCTCTGTTTCTGCCTGTAAATCGATCGATGCATCTGAGCGATAAACTTGATAGGCGAGAAAGAGCAAGTAACCAGCCCCCAGCAGTTTGATGGTCCAGAGTAGCCACTCATTATCTCTAATCACTACCGCAAATCCCAGTGCCACAAGAGTTGTATGGAAAATGCAGCCAGTAATCAAGCCACTAGAAATGGCGATGCCCGTTCTAGCACCTCGCGCCATGGACTGGGTGAGGACAAAGATATTATCAGGTCCAGGGGATAGTGCAAGTCCTAATGTGAAAAGTGAAAATGTAAGGAGGTTTTGAAAATCCATTAAAATTTAACACATCACTAATTTTGAGATCGATGATCAATTCCCCAATAAAAACTCCAGCGGTATGTGAAAGCGTTTCTCCCACGCAATCTCACTATGGTTCTCCCCTGGGAAAAATTTTGTAATCCAGTTGTTTGAATCGTATCCGTTCTTTTGCATCACCTTGTCAACCTGTTGTTGCAGTTCAGGGTATAATGCGTCAAGTGTTTGATCTCCATAGTCAAAGTAAATCTTATGAGATTCTGGGTTTGGAAGATTCTCGTCCATGTAATCATAAAATGCTTGAGGGATGGGATTATCCTTAATAGAATGGGCGCCCGGCCAGTGCGTAGATAAACATGCAGCACCTCCAAAAACATCTGGATATTCACAAATCGCATACATCGATATCAGGCCGCCCATGCTGCTTCCGGCAACAAAGGTGTGTTCTTGATCGGTATACACACTGTACTTGCTATCGATATAGGGTTTAAGCTCCTCAACTAAGAATTTAAGGTAGTTATCAGAGTTAGGCTTGAAGTTTTTGGCAATTTTCAAATCATCTGCCTTGAATTGCTTGTACAATTGCTCTAATTGTGCATCGCTAAGCGATTTATATGGTTTCTGCGGGAAATAATCGGGATGCCTGGTGGCTCCTCCATTCCATACTCCCACTACAATAAAGTCCCGCACTTTTCCAGCATTCATGAGATTGCTAGCGATGTCATCCACATTCCAAGCCTGTTTGTTCCAGGTTGTCTCTGCATCAAATAACATCTGACCGTCGTGCATGTAGAGTACAGCATATTTTTTATCGTCTGTATATCCTTCGGGTAACCAGATATCTACATTACGAGCAGTTACATATTCAGATTTGAAGTTCTCAATACGATCTATTTTGCCTGATACAACTTTAAGCATTTCATTTTGAGCAAATCCAAGATTGGCCATGATGAACAACAATAAGAATACGGTAGCTTTCATAAGATTAAAATATTAGAACAATTTAGCTAGAAAAATCTAGCTGCGTGCTTGAGCAGCGATCGACTTATTGATATTTTTTACAAGTGCCGGGCCTTCATAAACAAAACCCGTGTACAATTGGACAAGACTTGCACCAGCTTCTAGCTTCTCCCGAGCATCTTTAGGGCTCATGATCCCGCCTACTCCCACAATTGGGAAAGCTCCGTTACTTCTCTCGTGGAGAAATTTAATCACTTCAGTAGCTCGGTTTGTAAGTGGCTTACCACTCAGACCACCCGCTTCTTGTTGAAGTTGTATGTCGCTTTTGAGATTCTTGCGCTCGATAGTCGTGTTAGTAGCGATAACGCCATCAATTTTTGTATCGGCAACAATTCCTATGATGTCTAGCAATTGATCATCAGTCAGATCTGGAGCTATTTTGAGAAGGATAGGTTTACGACAAGTTTTTTGATCATTGAGATCCTGCAAGGTCTGTAAAATATGCGTGAGCGGTTTACGGTCTTGGAGTTCCCGCAAACCTGGCGTATTGGGCGAGCTCACATTCACCGTAAAATAATCTACGTAATTAAAAAGTTTGTTGAAACAGATCACATAATCATCTACCGCCTGGTCGTTAGGGGTCACTTTATTCTTCCCAATATTCCCACCTATAATCACATGATCAGGATGTCCCATCGGCTTGTTTTGCTTCAACCGCTCGACCGCAGCATCCACTCCCCCATTATTGAATCCCATGCGATTCACGATTGCCTCATCTTCCCTCAAACGGAACAAGCGCTTTTTAGGATTTCCGTCCTGCGGTTTGGGCGTCAAGGTTCCTATCTCAATAAATCCAAAACCCAGATTTGAAAATTCCTTGAAGGCAACGGCATTTTTATCAAAACCTGCAGCGAGACCCACAGGATTGGGAAACTTGATTCCAAACAATTCTTTTTCTAGACTGGGGTGCTTGATGTGATAACGCTTTCGCGAAAGCGTACCTACTCCAGGCAGCTTATTCAACAATTTCAAAGATTTGAATGAAAAGTGGTGTACCTGCTCTGGATCGTAACGAAAAAGTAGCGGTCTAACGAGTGATTTGTACATGGGAATAAGGTTGCCCAAAAATACAAGGAATAGCCGTTTATTCTATATTTTTGTGGCTCTTAAAATCTGACTGATATGAGTAAATATGATGTAATAGTTTTAGGTAGTGGACCTGGTGGATATGTAACCGCGATAAGAGCTTCACAGCTGGGAATGAAGGTGGCGATCGTAGAAAAAGAATCGCTAGGTGGTGTATGTCTCAACTGGGGATGTATTCCTACTAAGGCACTTATCAAAAGTGCAGACGTTTTCAATTACCTAAACCATGCAGCAGATTACGGGCTTAAAGCTGACAATGTAGATAAGGATTTTGATGCGGTCGTAAAACGTTCTAGAGACGTGGCAAATGGCATGAGCAAAGGTGTACAGTTCTTGATGAAAAAGAACAAGATCGAGGTAATCATGGGTTACGGTACGCTTAAAAAAGGAAAGAAAATAGAAGTAAAAGCTGAAGATGGTAGCACTTCTACCGTTGAGGCAGACCACATCATCATCGCAACTGGAGCAAAATCCAGACAGTTACCTTCACTACCACAAGATGGTAAAAAAGTGATAGGTTATCGCGAGGCAATGACGCTGGAAAGCCAGCCGAAAAAAATGATCGTAGTAGGCTCAGGAGCGATAGGTGTTGAATTTGCTTATTTCTACAACGCTATGGGAACTGAGGTAACGATCGTAGAATATCTAGATCGTATCGTACCCGTTGAGGATGCCGATGTTTCCAAGCAAATGGAGCGCAGCTTCAAAAAGTCTGGAATTAAGGTGATGACCAGTAGCGAAGTGACTAAGGTAGATACCAGTGGTGACGGCGTCAAAGCTCACGTTAAGACTAAAAAAGGCGAAGAGGTTCTTGAGGCAGACATCGTATTGAGCGCCGTAGGAATTGAAACCAATATCAAAAATATAGGTCTGGAAGAAGTAGGGATTTCTACAGATCGTGGTAAGGTACTTGTCAACAAGTGGTACCAGACGAATATGCCGGGATATTATGCCATAGGTGATATTACCGCTGGACCAGCTCTTGCTCATGTAGCCAGTGCAGAAGGTATTCTCTGTGTGGAGAAAATAGCTGACATGCACGTGGAGCCACTCGATTACGGGAACATCCCAGGTTGTACCTACTCTACTCCTGAAATCGCGAGCGTAGGACTTACTGAAGCTCAAGCTAAAGAAGAAGGTTACGAGATCAAAGTGGGTAAATTCCCGTTCAGCGCATCAGGTAAGGCAAAAGCTGCCGGAAAGCCTGACGGTTTTGTAAAAGTGATTTTTGACGCTAAGTACGGTGAGTGGCTCGGCTGTCACATGATAGGTGCTGGTGTAACTGATATGATTGCTGAGGCAGTTGTAGCTCGTAAGCTGGAGACCACAGGTCATGAGATCTTAAAGGCAGTTCACCCACACCCTACGATGAGTGAGGCAGTAATGGAAGCCGTAGCAGATGCTTATGATGAAGTGATTCACTTATAAGTTGTTAGCTGTTAGCTGTTAGCTGACAATGGCAGTTTCTGTATGGAATAGGGAATAAAAGATCTTAAAAGTTGAATTAAGGCTAGCGGTTGCTAGCCTTAATATTAACAATCCCATTTTTTAGGATCTTACCGAAATACCTAAAGCAACCTGATTGACTTTCCTCAATTGAGGATAGGTAAGATCTGTCGGTGGACTGAATCGATCCATCAAATCGCGCTGGTATCTTAGAACCGATGTAATCCATTTGCTGGCTTTGTACCTTATACAAAGCATTGCGGCAGGAACAAACCTGCGTTCTGTCCCCAAATTAGGACTTTCATAGTTAAAGGAAAAAGTATACTCCATTCCTAAACCTCCATAAATGCTTCAGCGATCAGAAGGTGAATACTCGTATTATAGGTTTGCTCCCAGAGCCGCATTTCTTTGACCAATCAGAAAATTGAGCTCGGTATGTAATGCGTGCCGTTCATGCCAATTGTAATTTGCTAGAAAACCTTAATTCTAATTATATCCAGTACTACCGTGGTAACGTTCTACCTCGTAATCATAGTAGTCAAACGCAAGTACTTACTGCAACTGAGCACCAAAACTCCATCGAGGTTCAAATGGTTTAGCAACTTGCGTTGAATCTTGAGAAGTTTCTTGGCTGAAACTGTAATTAAATAGTAATAATACGGTCGTCATGATTAATATACTTGCTTTTTTCATGTTGGTTAGACTTTCTACTATTCTAGACGTAGAAAAACCAACATGATTGTAAGAAAACTTACGATCTAATCTTTGTCTTTGCTATCGTTGAGAAAGCTTTGTATGCCCAGCAAGTAACTTTCTAAACCGAAACCCGAGATCGTTCCCACGCAATATTTAGAGATGTAAGAAGTATGCCTGAATTCTTCTCGATCCATAACATTTGAAATATGAACTTCTACCACTGGCAGATCTATACCAGCTACAGCGTCTGCAATGGCAACTGAAGTATGTGTATAACCACCAGCATTAAGAATCACACCATCAAACTTGCCATCATGCGCTTGATGGAGTTGATCGATGATCTCACCTTCTGTATTGCTTTGGAATTGTGCTAACTCAACTTCTGAAAATTTAAACTGGAGCTCTACAAAATAGTCCTCAAAGGTTTTACTACCATAAATATCAGTTTCTCTAGTGCCTAATAGATTCAAATTAGGACCATTAACAATGAGCAATCGCATAACAATGTTTTCAGACCAAATTAATCAAAATAGCTGTTTCGCTTAGATATAGAGCAATAAAAAAGTCCCATCAAGGGACTTTTTAAAATTAGTTTTTGATAGATCAGTTCAGTTTCACTGCAAATCCTAGCTTAATAGTATCAAAAGTATCATTTTCTAATACGATCCCTCTATAGCCTAGAGAAAAAATAAATCTAGAAGTTTCAAGATAGGCTTTAGGCTCATATAAGAATCCTCCATTATTCCCATCATTGATACCTATGGCATATCCCACATCAAGACCGGCACCGAAACCTAAATCACCTATAGGGTATAATCCTGTTAGCGCTATAGGTAAAAACTGGGCATCATCGAGATTAACATCTTTATCAGTAACATAGTGTGAGTAACCCACAGTACCTCCTAGATTAAGATTCCCATTGAATAAAGATTTCAGGTACATCAACTCGACTCCAAGACCATAATCTGCAAAATCAGCAGGGTCTCCTATGGGTAAGGCAGCCATCCCACCTATGGCAAAATCTTGATCGCCCACCACGGCAGAATTTTCATCTTGATCCACCTGTGCCTGACTGATAAAACAAGTAAGGACTAGCGCTACGGTTGTAAATATCTTTTTCATGTACTATTTTTCATGCAAGATAACTTGATAGAGCCGTGGCAGGCGTTAACTTTAAGTTAGGGCTTGTTAACGGCATGGTAGAGAAAGCATCAAAATTGCGTTGATTTTTTTAAGTAGGAACAGGTTGATTAATTCTAACTGATTAAGTTTACAACGGGATGGGTTGCGTTCTCGCTTTCGCGAAAGCGGAATAAATAATCGTTTATTAAAGTCTATTCAATCATTGTATGCATGAAATGGGAACACGCCGTTAAATCTTTCAATAACTACAACACTCTAGAGCGTGGTCTTGCAGAAAATTCCATCAAAGCCTATGCGCGGGATTTGCGTAAGCTCATACTATGGCTAGAAGAAAATGATGTTGAACTGCCCGCAGATCGACTAGAGACGCAACATCTACGAGAGTTCATCTATCATATGGCAAAGGAGATCAATCCACGATCTCAAGCGCGTCTTATCAGTAGTTTAAAAGCATTTTTTAAATATCTGGTTCTTGAAAACTACCGTGAGACTAATCCAATGGATTTGCTGGAATCGCCCAAAACACCTCGCAAATTACCCGATACACTCTCGCTAGAAGAAATAGACAACCTCATCACCCACATAGACCGCTCAACAGCAGAAGGAGAACGCAACCGCGCCATCTTAGAAACGCTGTACAGTTGCGGCTTGCGCGTGAGTGAGCTTACATCACTTAAGATAAGTGACTTGTTTTTTGATGAGGGTTTTGTAAAAGTAACGGGAAAAGGGAACAAACAGCGCTTTGTACCTATAAGCCCCTACACGATCAAAGTCATCAACCTCTATAAAAATGAGATACGCACTCATGTGAATGTCGATCCTAAGTTTACGGACACGCTATTTCTCAATCGACGTGGTAAAGGTCTTACCCGAGCGATGATTTTCCACATTATCAAACAACTCGCGATCAAGGCTGGTCTTAAAAAAAGTATTAGCCCGCACACGTTTAGGCATAGTTTTGCAACCCATTTGCTGGAAAACGGAGCTGATCTGCGCAGTATCCAAATCATGTTGGGTCACGAGAGCATAACTACCACAGAAATCTACATGCACGTAGATCGCTCCCACCTTGCTCAAGTTATGGAAAAACACCACCCCAGAGCTTGAATTAGGGACAAAAAAAACAGCTCGATTGAGCTGCTTTTCATTATCAAATTAATTTAAGATTAGAATCTGTAACCTAGATTTACTGATAACACACTGTTAGTCAAGTCATCACCAAAAGCTTCATCATCATCATAGATATTGCTCAATCCTATCATGTAACGTGCTCCAATAGATAAACCTTCAAGAGTGGTTCCTTCCAAAAATTTATAGCTTACGCCTCCACCAGCACTAAGGTCGATAGTTGCAGCATCCAGATCGGTTTCACCGGCCAGTGGCCCACCTTCTACGGTGTATTCATCATTTACGATAAAACCTATTTGAGGTCCTGCATCAATACTGAAACCTGAATCAGCTATGTAAAATTTAGCCAACACCGGTACATTTAAATAGTCTAATTTTAATTTTTGTTCGATTCCGGCATCTTCAGACTGTAATCCCTGCTGACTATAGATTACTCCAGTAAATAGAGCAAATGAATCGTTGAACATGTATTCACCTGTTAAACCGACATTGATACCAGTACGGCCATCTGCATCTTCTACACTATCACCTTGAAGTTTTGCAAAGTTTACCCCAGCCTGTACACCAAAGTCGATTTCTTGAGCCACGCTCATTGTTGTTGCGGCAACAAGTGCCATAGCTGATAAAAATAGCTTTTTCATAGTTATTTATTTTTCGACAAATCTATTGAGAACGTTGTTAAAGAGCCTTAAAAGAAAATTAATTCGTTGCCAATTATTCAAGTCATAATTCAAGACTACTTCCACACCACAATAGGATTAAACTCATAATTACATTTTTTGAGCTAACTAAATGGTGAGATTTCATATGTAAAAAAAATCATCTATTAGTAATTGACAATAAGGTGCTTAAAATCATCTGAAGCTATCAATAAATGCACATTTGTCAGCTCATTGAGCCACACCCACAAATTCATAACACTTACAATAGTAAAGTCATTGTTTTCCCGATTAAGATCTCTGGATCAACATCTTGTCTTCAATTACTCAATTACCACCGGTCAAGAAATTATCGATTGAAGTAAAGAGACTGTCAATGTTAAAAACTCTTAAATATTTACGATTTTTACGCTCCATTTAAATGTCGACCATTAATCATGAATGAAGCCACATTATATGACGTTGCGGTAATAGGAACCGGACCTGCGGGAAGTATGGCAGCTTATGATCTCGCTGCGGCTGGATTAAAAGTTCTTGTTATCGAGAAGCGAGAATTGCCACGCTACAAGGTCTGTGGTGGCGGTTTTGTATATAGAGGCCTAAGAGATCTTCCTTTTGATGCGGCAGAAGTGGTAGACCTTCAATTCAAAGAAGTAGACATTTATTTTGATGATGGCACGCATCTAGTTGCTTCTGACGATCGTCCCGTGATCAGCATGGTAATGCGAGATAAATTTGACTATCTACTTGCTGAAAAGGCTATTGAAAAAGGATCTGTTTTAAAACAGGGAGAAAAGCTGACTGCCTTACAGCATAAGTCAGATCAAATTTTACTAACCACAGATAAAAATGCTTATTCAACAAAAATGGTCGTAGCCGCAGATGGCGCGTACAGCCCTACCGCAAAAATGGCTGGCTGGACCACAGATTCCCGCACACTCATACCTGCGCTGGAATATGAGATCTACGTGAGTCCAGAAGAGTATGAAAAGCATTGCCGCAACGTGCGATTTGACATGGGTGCCGTACCTCACGGTTACGGTTGGGTATTTCCCAAAAATGGCCATCTCTCTGTAGGCGTAGGTGGTTTTGGAAACGGTGGCGGAAAGCTGGATCTCAAATCGGCATGCATGAAATATATTGATGACATGAACATCAAAAATATCGTAGAGATAAAAAAATTTGGTTTCAATATTCCTATAACGCCACGAGAAGAAGGTTTTGTGAAAAATGGTGTGTTTCTCACTGGTGACGCTGCCGGCTTTGCAGATCCCATTACCGCAGAAGGTATATCAAATTCTATTTTTTCTGGCCGGTATGCAGCTCAAGCGATCATTTCAAGTCAAGGAGATCCATATAGTGCTGCAAAAAGGTATCAAGACATTCTCGACGAGAAGCTATTACCACAGCTCGCTACCGGCCGTACTCTAGCAGCCTGGTTCTACGGAAAACCCAAACTTCGGAGTTTCCTGATCAAACACTATGGTGCAAAATTTGCTCGCTACATGACCGCTGTCTTCTGTGGCGACCGGAATTACCCTATAAATCTTAAAAAGAGGATTATCCAGAAAAGCTTGAATAGATTGGTAGGGAAAAAGTCAAAGTTGAAAAAAGCTGTCTAACATCTTAAGTATACTATAAATAAGATGATATGCCTATAAAAAACATCATATTTGATTTTGGTGATGTATTTGTGAACCTGGACAAAACCTATGTCTCGAGGCAACTCGACTCTTATTCAGTTCATGAAAGTGGACGTAGAGCTTTGGATCGGCTCAATAAGTTATATGAGGTAGGTTCCAACAGCACAAAGGAGTTTTTGAACTCGCTGCACGAGGCTATCCCTCAACTTAACTCGCAGCAATTGAAAGAAATTTGGAATGGCATGTTGCTGGATTTTCCAACAAACAGACTTGATTTTTTGGTGACGCTTTCGCGAAAGCGTACTCATAAAATTTTTCTGCTAAGCAATACCAATGATCTCCATATTGAGAATATAAAAGAAAATATGGGAGCAGATTTTGAGACTTTCAAAAATGCTTTTGATGGCTTCTACTTATCTCATGAAATAGGGTTACGCAAGCCTAATACTGACATCTATGAGTTTGTCCTGAATAAGAATAATATCAAGGCCGAAGACACTCTTTTCATAGATGATACCGTAGAAAACACTGATGCCGCGAATAAATAAGGCATCAAAACCTGGCATCTACAAGTCGGGAAAGAGGATGTGATGGATCTAGAAAATAAGTTAAGAGATTTATTCTAGATATTTCGCTTTCGCGCTGCGCCTTCGGCAAGCCTAGCCAACTACGCCGAAGTGGCTACGAAGGCAGTATGGCGACCGAGGGACAGCGTAAAAATTCCCAATAGAACTAACTATATTTCAGGTAAATGCCCTATAACCTAACTTGAGCTGATTGTTTAATTTGCAATTGGCTTAAAGTATTCAACCATGAAATTTTCCAGAATCATAATTCTCTTATTCAATCTATTTTTTAGCTCTATAGCTCATGGACAGCAGGAATATGAGGATCGTTTGGAGTATCTGTATGAGAACATCGTGCGTACCCAGTATTCTAAGCTGGACAGCATGTCTTATTTCATTTCTGCTTTGGAGAAAAGCATTCAACCAAGTGATTCCGTATGGTTGTCAAAATATCATTCTGTAAGCGGCTTGTATGCGTTCAATAAATCTGATTATGAAAAATCGATACAAGAACAGGAAAAAGCCCTCGAGATCGCTGAAGCACTAGACAACGATTTCTTGCGCGGAAAAGCGTATCAGCGACTAGGAGTTGTCTATAAATATCAAGGTATTTACGATAGAGCGTTGGGATATTTTCAAAAGGCAAGGAACCGTTCCAGAAATGCGAGAGACTGGAAAACCGCAGCAACTGCAGAGATGGCTTTATGCCAGACCTACTGGCGACTAGGTGATATAAAAAAAGCCACAGAATATATTGATAAAGCATTAGAAACAGCGGAAGAGCACAAGCTGAAAAACGATGTGGCTTTCGGGCTGTTTTTAGAGAAAGGAACGACACTTTATTTTCAAGGAGCTTTTGATGATGCGATGTTTCATTTCAAAAAAGCGGAGAGCATTGTTCAAGACACCCAGCACTTGGAAGGCATTGCAGCGCTCTATACTAATATGGGCGCCGTGATGTTTTTCAAAAATGATCTAGACGCTGCAATAGGATACTATACGACTGGATTGGATCTGGCAAGGGATTTTGGCGATCAGGTAAGTGAGGGAATCGCGATGATAAATATAGGTGAAGCGCTATACAACCAGAAAAAATTTGAGCCAGCGGAAAAATACTTAAAAGAGGCATTACTTATTTTCAAAAAGCTAGGCAGTAGAAGAAACATTGTGGATACTTATGGCTATTTACACGAGCTAGAGCAACTTAAAGGAAATCATCAAAAGGCTCTCGACTATTTCAAACTAAAAACTATACATCGGGATTCCATTATAAATGCTCAAAAGCTGGAAACGATCTCCAACTTAGAAGTCAAGTTTGAGACTGCTGAAAAAGAACGCAAAATTACTGAACAGAATCTTGAAATTCAGACTCAAAACGCTACGATTGCTTCACAAAGACTTACACAGCTTTCTTTGACAGGCGGCCTTACTTTTCTGATTTTGGGCGGTATATTCTTTTATTACTATTACAGATCAAAGCAGCGACAAAAGCTTCAAGCTGCAGTGCTGCATGAAAAAGAAAGAGGATTTGAAGCAGTTGTAAAAGCTTCAGAAGATGAGCGAAAACGCATCAGTAAAGATCTGCACGATGGAATAGGTCAAGAAATGTCAGCGCTTAAACTGGCGCTTCATCACATAAAAAATCGAGAGGAAGATCTTGAAAAGAAGGAAGAACTCGATAAAATATATGAGTCTTGCTCAAAAAGCGCCGATGATATTAGAGACATCTCTCATCAAATGATGCCTCGTAGTTTAATGGAGAACGGTCTCGTAAATGCCTTTGAAGATTT
Organism: Nonlabens spongiae; assembly: GCF_002117125.1. Lineage (NCBI taxonomy): Bacteria > Pseudomonadati > Bacteroidota > Flavobacteriia > Flavobacteriales > Flavobacteriaceae > Nonlabens > Nonlabens spongiae. The sequence goes on along the minus strand of NZ_CP019344.1, from coordinate 151,705 downwards.
GCTGAACAACTCTTTCAAATACTCGGAAATATCATATAATTTTGAGCATAATGGTGTTCAAGACAAGCGCTTTGAAGAGCGTATTGAGATTTGTCTCTATCGTGTTTTGCAGGAATTGATCAATAATATAATTAAACATTCAGGTGCTACAGAAATGAGTGTTCTACTCTACAAGCAAAAAGATAACCTTATCCTTATGGTAGATGATAATGGTGTGGGAATGAAAGGCTCTTCTGAGGAAGGGCATGGTGTGCTCAATATGAAAAGCCGTATAGACATGATTAAGGGGAGTATCAATTTTGAGCCTAGTCACCAGTCGGGCACATCAGCGATGATTGTTATTCCACTACAATAATCGGTAGTATTATCCTCTAAATGGAACAATAGTTGATAAATTTCACAAAACCTAAGTATGAAGTTCTTTTACTTTATCACAGCTCTATTTTTATTCCAATCATGTGTTCCCGTTCAAGTAGCACCAAAACTTAAAAACGATAAAGTCACAAAGGGAAAGAAGTTCAAAAAGGATTTGCCTGATGTCTATACCTACATTTTTAGAGATCCAAAGGATGTAGACGAGTTCTACAACTACATCAATATTAAGTATGAATGCAACGATGAATATGTTGATGACATGGTGCCCGTCATCATAGATGATCATTTGTATTATCTATCATGGTATGAAACTGATAAATCATCTTCTACCTGGAATCTAGGCGGTATGATAGTAGATAAAGCCCTTGAAAATGAAGGCGTATCGCCCCTATTTGATCGCACGGGCTATACCAGAACAAGTGATACCTGGTATATCGCGTTGCATTTACTAGACTTCCAGCGAAATGACGTTTTACATCCAGATCATGAAAAACGGGATCGCGCTATTGAATTCTTCAAAGAAATGAGGCAGGAATACCTAAGCACCGATAATTATTACCAAGCATATTTAAAGAGAGGTTATTGAGTTCATGAGTAGCGGCGGATCGCATCCACCTATGAGTTGATGAGTTAGTGAGTTGTGAGTAGTGGATTGCATCCACCTGTGAGTTTGTGAGTGGTGATGGGTTGATCCGTTTAGTGAAATCAAAATGGCATGTGACCGTATTGAAGCATTGTCAAAATAAAAAAGCCATTCTGCTGACACAGAATGGCTTTTCACATTTTAACTTAACTAACTTAATTAACCAATTATTTCTTGTTCAAGAAGTCATTAACAAGTTCTGGAGCCATGATGGCACTTACAAAAGTGTAGGCACCTGTCTTAGGTGACTTGACCATCTTGATCGCTTTAGTTAATCTTTTCGAGCCTGATTGTAGGGTTGCGATTGATTTCTTTGCCATGACTTAATTATTTGATTTCTTTATGAACAGTCATACGCTTAAGGATCGGGTTGAATTTTTTCAATTCAAGACGATCTGGCGTATTCTTTTTATTCTTTGTAGTGATGTAACGAGACATACCTGGCTGTCCAGATTCTTTGTGCTCAGTACATTGTAGGATAACCTGGATTCTATTTCCTTTACTCTTTGCCATCTTCTAATTCTTTAAACAGATTACTTTGTGGTGTACCCGTTTGCACGAGCTTCCTTCATCATTTGGGTGATTCCCTTTTTATTGACGTTTTTGATAGCTCTTGCAGATACTTTCAAAGTAACGTACTTATCTTCTTCTGGCAGGTAGAATTTTTTCTTGAACAAGTTCACGTCAAATTTACGCTTCGTCTTATTCATTGCGTGGGAAACGTTGTTCCCTACCATCGCTTTTTTACCAGTAAGTTCACAAACTCGTGACATGATTCTCGGTGTTTAAAATCGGATTGCAAAATAACAAATATAAAATGGAACTCACAAGCAAGAATTCATCACTTTTTGATTAATATTTTTTGCAACAGCTCCAGCGACTTGTTTACCGTTTTCTGCACTACGCGTTCTCGGTTGTTTCCCATTAGAAATTTACAGGCTTCCGCACCATTCTCATCGGCGATTCCTATGTAGACGGTTCCTACCTCAGCATCGCTGTCTCCCTTGCTGGGACCGGCATTCCCAGTAGTGGCTATAGCGATATCGCTTTTGAATTTTACGCGAGCTTGAGCAGCCATGGCAGTCGCTACCTCAGCACTGACCACACTATTTTCATCGATCAACTTCCCTTCAATTCCTAAAATATCAATTTTGGACTGCGTGGCATAAGTGATCGTACTACCTTTAAAAACGGTAGATGCCCCAGGGATTTCTGTTATCAGATTTGCAATTTTGCCTCCCGTACAACTTTCGGCAGTGGCGATGGTTTTCCTTTTTTCCTTGAGTAGATTAAAAACCGTATGAACTAGCGATTCACCATTGCTCTCCCCTACGATGATATCGCCTATCAAATCGTAAAGCGCTTTTACCTGAGCCGCAACTGAAGTTTCTACCTCAACACGATCCATCCCGATACTGGAAAGGCGCAACCTGACCATTCCTGAGCTAGGCAGGTAGGCAAGTTTGATCGTTTCAGGCAGGGCATTTTCCCATGCTTCAATACGTTTTGCGATCGTGCTTTCCCCCACTCCTGCTGTAATCATGGTGCGGTGGTGTATGAACGGTAGATTTCCTTTTTTGATGATCTCAGGCAAAACTCCAGAGGTCATGATTCCCTTCATCTCAAAAGGCACGCCGGGCATGGATACAAAAATCGTATCGTTCTTTTCCATCCAAAGCCCTGGCGCCGTCCCATAGTCATTATGTAGGATTCTCGCTTTGCTGGGAACTAGGGCCTGGTCTCTATTTGCGGGTAAAATAGCGTCTTTCACATACTTTGAAAAAATATTCTCTATGTGCTCCAGTACCGTTTGGTTCAGCACTAATTCATCATCAAAATACTCACAGATCGTGCTTTTGGTAACGTCATCTTTTGTGGGACCCAGACCGCCGGTTATTAGGACGAGGTCTGATTGTTGTTCCGCTTTCGCGAAAGCGGAAAGAATATGCACCCTATCGTCATTAATCGTGATAATCTCATAAACAGAAACCCCCACGTTATTGAGCTGCTGCCCCATCCAGGCCGAATTTGTATCTACGATCTGGCCTATCAAGATCTCATCGCCTATGGTAATAATGGTAGCTTTCAAATTGTTGCTTTTAAGAATGAAATATGCGCTGTATTATAGGAAGAAATTCCAAACCAGACCAAACCGTATCGTCAAATCGCGATAGGGATGTCTGGGAGCGCTGAAATAGTTTTGCTCTCCAAAAGGTGCATTTGCGTGTTCCACCTTGAAGAATATACGAGTCTGTCTTATGCGGGCATTGACAAAAAAATCCACTAATGGAAACGCGCCCAGCTCTTCACGCTGCTGACTGTAGAATTCCCCCAGCACGGGATCGTAACCGTCCATAAAATAGCTGGAAAAATACTTAAACGTGATACCGGTTTGCAACTGCAGGGCACGCTTAAAGAAGCGGTTTTTGTAATACAAAGTGTTGCGCGTCACAAACTCGGGAACATTGATCGCATTATCGCTTTGGGAGACGTTTTGATACATCACTGTGTGATCCATCCCAAAATTCCATGGCAACTTATGCTCTTTGTGTAACTTGACTTTAAGATGTGTAATCCCAGAACCTGCCTGAGCAGGGCGTACATCGTACCCTAAAGTATCCATCGCAGCATTCAACCGCAGTCGTTCTTCAAAAAAGACTTGATCCTGAATGGTGTTCAGACTTAACTCCATATCCAGGTATTTTTCAGACTCGGCTTTGAAGTACAGTTCTTGAGTTCTGACGTTATCAAAATCATTGAACCAGTTGTAGTTCACATAATTACTCTGAAAAAGGAGGTAGTTGAAATCCGGACTGCTGTTGTTTACCGCAATCCCAGCCTCTAGCTGAGAATCAAAAATCTCATAACCGGCGCTCGCTCTCACAAATTGACCTTCTACGTCGCCCGCAAAATTCACCCCAGCAGCAGATTTGAAATCAAATTTGCCTATTTGTTTCTCAAACGCTCCTTGAAACTGATAAATCTCCCCTAAGATTCTATTAGGAATGATTTGATCCTCCAGATTGAGTCTGCGTGAGTAGCCATAGTTGAATTTTTTTCTGGACAATCCCGCCTGGAAATAACCCAATAAATAGTGGTCAAAGGTCGCACCCAGCTCTATTTCTCCTTCTTCAAGATCCGTAGTGTTGATGATAGCTCCGCTTCTGTAAACTTCACCAAGCAAACTCTCATTAGGTGAAGTTTGTGAAAAACGGTAAAACTTATCCTCGTAATAAGCTTTATTATAAACTCTTGCACTATAATAAGAAGCGCTGTCTTTATTACGCAAGACTTCATAATCATGATCGATATAAAAACGCTTGCCGTCGAGAAGCGATTCTGCATTGGTTAGGTTGGGATCAAGCCTTGCACGATCGTCAAAATCTTCATCATTATTTAAAAAACCTTCCAGAGCCTCGGGTGTCAGGCCACCATTCTCTTCGTTAAATTGATCTTGAAAGGTAGTGTGTAGGCGTAATCTGTAGCGTTTATCTTTAGTAAAGTAGCTCGAGGTAAATTTAAAATTACCCGTACTGGTGAGCGTATTCACATAATCTCCCGCGCTACGCATTCCTTTATAAGAGATTGAAAAATTGTATTGAGGCGACAAATTGGTCGTGAAAAGCGCATCGAGCTGCTGGCCTTGATTTACCGCAGTTTTGAAATATAATTCAGTAAGCGGTGTGGGAACATAGTAATCATACACATCTTCCACCTCATAATAATTATCATGCCTTGCTCTGGCGCCCAGTCGCGGTTCCAGCCTGTCCAGATCATAAGTCCTACTGAGCTTGTTATACGGACGGCCGATGTTAGCAAACGGAATCAGTTCAAAATTATCTTGACGTAGATAATTGAACTTATACTCCTTTTTCATGTTCAGCGTAGTGTCCACAAAAGTGGTATCTCGATCTTGGGAGATGATCAAATAGTCCGTAATGGGAGGTTTCTCGCCTTCCACATTCACACTTTTATTGTCCAGCGGTTCAATCGTTCCACGAGAATTGGGAACTTTGGTCAGTTTGTCTGGCCTGGTCTGAGCGCAAAGCACCACAGGGATCAAAAAGCAAAAGAAAAGAAGTAATTTATTGCAATTCATATTCAGAGGTCAAAAGTAACGCAATACGCACAACTTCTAGAGTATTGCACGGTATTAGATACTTTGGTGAGCAAACGGTATTTTTGGCGCAATGTTGCTTTCAAAAATCCATAAAGAATTACTGGAATGCGGTACTGATGAAGCCGGCCGCGGTTGTCTTGCGGGTCCTGTTACCGCAGCGGCCGTTATCCTTCCAGATGATTTTGCCTGTGAACTGTTGAATGATAGTAAGACGCTTTCGCGAAAGCGTAGAGACCTTCTCAGACCACTCATAGAAAAGGAAGCCATGGCCTATCACGTGGCTCACGTTATGATGGAAGAAATTGACGAAATCAATATTTTAAACGCCAGCATCAAAGCCATGCATCTTGCCATTTCAGGACTTCAAATGACACCTGAACACATCGCAGTAGACGGTAACAGGTTCACAAATTTTGCAGAAATCCCCCACACCACGGTGATCAAGGGCGATGGGAAATATTTGCATATCGCTGCTGCATCAGTTTTGGCAAAAACTTATCGTGATGATTTTATGGCGCAAATTGCACGGGAATACCCAGAATACGGCTGGGAGCGCAATCAGGGTTATCCCACCCGCGCGCATCGTGAAGCCATTAGAGAACACGGCGCTACAAAGTACCACCGTAAAAGTTTTAAATTATTGCCCCAGCAACTGACCTTGAAACTCTAAAAACGGACTATCTATAAGTCTGTAGCGTTTGTCGTTTAGATAAAAGTTAAATACGCTCCTTGGGATTTATATTTTTTATTTTTGGGATAAGAAGTTTCTTTATGAGAATTGCCCCTATTCTATTGATTTTGATATGTTTGATTATGGCGTGTGAGGACCAACCCTCCAGCTATGACAGCGATCTGATCCACTACATTCCTGAAGATTCTAAAATCATCATCGATACTGATGATGTTTCAACCAGCATAAATTGGTTACAAGGCAGCGAACTTTATCAATCCGTTAGGGAATTAGAGCGAGTTCAGGAGATAGAAAGTGCGATGCAGTTTTTGAAAAACTATCCTATTGAGGAGGAATCTTTCATCGCTCTAAGCATGGAAGGCAGGAATGAAACCGTGATTACTCTTGTCTCTGAAAATTCTGTATTTCAACAGCAAAGGTCAATTGCAGTTGACAGCTTGACCTACAACGACCAGAAAATCTATCAAGGCGCAGACAAGGATCATTACTTTACACAAATAGATAAAGTGCTTCTCGCCAGTTCCTCCAGATTGGTTCTGGAGAGCTTGATCAGAAGGTCCATAAGCGATTACGTCTTTGACCAGAGTTTTTCAGAAATCTACAGCCGTACGGGTGGTGGGGAATTTTCGCTGTATTTTAAAGGGGCAAATGATGAATGGCTCAAGCAATATCTAGCAGGCAACAATATAGATGACCGCCTTACGGATGCCTATTGGTATCAAGTGGAGCCTAGCTATGGTTCCAGTGGTTTAGAATTGGACGGTCTTGTCACCTATCCCGATACGGTCAAGATTTATCAATCCCTTTTCAATAAAATAGTTCCAGTAAAGAACGAGGTTCCTGAGATTATTCCGCTCTCAGCTCGGGAAGTAAAATCGATCACTTTTTCAAAAGCTGATGAACTTATAAATAATCTAGAGCAATACCATTCTAACGAAATACGACTGAGTGGTTTTGTCAATCAGCTGTTTGAAAATACTCAAGAAATGACCGAAATTGAGTTGGGCGCCGAAACCACTCTTGCTTTCACATTGAAGCCTTACGAAACTTTGTTTGTAGACCTAGATTCTTTGAGTTCTGAAAAATACACCTACCGCAACCAGCAAATCTTCAAATTGAATGCGCCTTTAAATACCCAGAAATTCAAACCGCTTTTAAAAAGCAATAAATATGAGTACACCTTGCAAACCTCAAAATTTATGGTGTTTGCTAAATCTATTAAGTCGCTCGAGGAAATTGTCAGTAATATTCAAAATGGTACTGTAGTAGGATCCCAAAACTGGTGGATCAACCTAAAAAAAGATCTGAGTGATGAGAGTACACTGCTGCGATTGACTAATATTAAAAAACTACAAAATCTACCGACGCTTAAAAGTGATCAGGACAAGAAACTGCTAAAAAAGCTGGATCAGGATAGGTATCCGTTTTTGGTAAGTCAGTACGTTCATGAAGATGAATATGCCCACTATCATTTCAAGCTACCGCAAGTGGATCAAAACGCGGCACAAGCTTCTACCGGGCAATTGATGAGTTATCGCACTGACAAAGAAATAATTTCTGGTCCGTTTCTTTTTCCAAACCACCTTACTCAGCAACACGATGTGGCTTATCAGGATGAAGACCTCAATTTGCATCTTATCAACAACAAAGGCAAAAAGCTGTGGAGCAAACAGCTGGACGCGCCTATTCTGGGAAATATCGAGGCTGTAGATGCCTACAAAAACAAAAGGCAACAACTTGTTTTTGCTACGGATCAATCGGTTTACTTTCTAGATCGCAATGGTCGGGATGTAAATGCATTTCCGTACAAAATTTCAGGAGGTATTACCCAACCTCTCAGTGTTTTTGATTATGACAACAATCGCAATTACCGATTTCTAGCGACGAGTGGCAGCAAGTTGGTTATGCTCAATCGGGACGGAAAAATAGTTACCGGTTTCAAATACCAGCCTACGTCAGATGTCATTACTCAACCACAACATCACAGAGTACGCACCAAGGATTATATCGTTTTTGGAACTGCTGATAATACCTTAAGAATTCTAAGCAGAGTTGGAAAAATAAGGACGCCTGTCAAAACGAAAATCAACATTTCACAAGGTCTATTTTTTGAGGACGGGAAAGCCTTAATTCCTTCCACGGGTGAACAAACCGTTCAAGTGGATCTAGGTAATGGATCAATTTCAAAAAGTAAAGACGTACTAAAAAAACCTGCCTTTGCTATTAAAGCTGGACTAGAATTCAGACAAAAGAACAATGAATTATCCATCAACGGTAAGGAAGTCGATCTCCCTTATGGAACTTATGAAAACGGGAAAATCTTTACTTTTGAAAAAGAATCTTATGTCGCTGTTTTAGAACAAGGAGAGAACAAAATCTACATCTTTGACATGGACGGCGATTTAATCGCTGGGCTACCAGTTTATGGTAGTAAGAGTCTAGATTTAGCCAAATCTAATTTTAGGTATCTAGTCACTCAAGATGAACGGGACATCATTCTGTATAAGTGGTGATTTTTGAGTGCTTGAAGCTTGACTCTTGACTCTTGGCTAAGGTTTAAAAAATCCAATTAATAAAAAACGATCACAATTTTTTTTATCTCCTAATCCAGTGCTTCCTCAAACTTGATCTCAAAGGCATTGATAATGTGCTGCACCCATTTTTCCTCGCGAGTGAAAAAATCTGAGTTCCTGAATTTGGATCTGTTCTCATGAAACTCTTTATAACCGTCTTTCAGGTAAAGCTCGGGAAGTTGGGGATGAACATAATATTTCTTACAGACAGATCGCGTGTTTCCCAGTGCCTCTGCCGCTGCGTCCATTCCGCTGATGATATTTTTCTCACGCTGTTTAAGTTCTTTCGTAATATCTAAACCAGATACGTGAGTGAAGAATTCAGTAGAAGCGCCCCAGGTTCTAAAATCCTTTGCGCTGAACATCTCTCCAGCATTTTCTCTAATGTATTCATTGACCATAGAACTATCAATTGAGTGGTGACCACCTCGTGCGTCGTAATATTGAAATAGTTCCCAGCCGGGTATCTCTTCACTCTCCTTGATGAGTTGCATCAATTCAGGATCATCTATTTCTTGGGATTGCATGACTCCCTTTTTGCCTTTAAACTCAAATTTGAGGTGTCCGTGATCTTCTCTAACATGTCGCGTTCTCAGGGTGCTCAAACCGTAGGTTTTATTGGTTTCAGCATAATAGGAACTGCCCACTCTTATGTGGGTTTCATCCATGATTTTAATTACTAATGCCAGGCATTTGCTCAGGTTCATTTCTTCTTGTTCCAGATCCTGTTCTACTCGAGATCTTAGTTTAGGTAACGCTTTCGCGAAAGCGGACATCTTAAAAAACTTAGTCTGATTGCGCAGCATCATCCATAAGTTGTGATACAGATATACCTTGCGCTGCTTGTCATCACGTCCTACAACTTGCAAATGACCGTTAGGAAGTTCACTAATGCGCACTTCTTGCCACGCAGGTGGTATCACAAGAGACTTGATGCGCTTGATCTGGTCCTTATCTGTAAGCCTATCCTTATTATTGATCAAATAAGTAAAGCCCCTACCATGGGGCTTGCGATAAATATTGAGGTGGTGATCATTGATATAGACCAGATCGGCAACCTGAGCAGCATATTCAGGCTCAGTAAGCATCTCTTTGATTTGTTCAGGAGTGAGGGTCATTTTTACTAAATGAAAATCAAATTACAAACCAGACTTCTCAAGTTTTCTATTGAGTTTTTTGACCTCTTGATTGCGCTTGTGCTCCATATAATAGTTATAAGCGGTCAAGGCAAGTTGTGCTACGGTAAGTACTTTAAATAAACGTTTCATGTTTTTCTTTTAAAAATAACACCAACTCCCTTAATTATTTTAAAATCACACAAGAGCTTAACAGATTTATGCAGAATTTTCACACAAATTATGAGAGCAGCTGATTCTATTATAAAATTTTCAGCCCAAGTGGATAACAAACCTTGTCAAAACTGCATACTGAAAGCCACTCCATAACGATCCTCATCGATTGTAGGAAAAAAAGTGACGCCTCTAGTTTTCTTAAACGGATTCCAAGGAATAATGGGATCAAAATGATATACGATTTCAGTAATCAGCATTGCGATACCTGCGCCCACGATCACATCACTGATGAAATGCTCATTATTTGCCATTCTGAATCCGCCAGTAGTAGCGGCAAAAAAATATCCGGAATATCCCAACAATGGTGCAGTATCTTGATACTCATGCCTGAGCACGCTGGCACCCATAAAAGCAAAAGAGGTGTGACCAGAAGGAAATGAATTAGGCTGCCTGCCGGTGGGACGCCGTTTAAAAATCCATTCTTTGATTTTAAATGTGACCCAATCAGTGGCATATCCAGCAATGAACAGGTTTTTAGACTGGTCAAACCAGTGATTTTTTGCTTCGATTCCTGCAACATTTGCGATGCCTATTTCTGCAAGTGGAATGAAGCGTGTATAATCGTCGGCTCTCCATAAAAAGTCATCGCCAGTCTGTCGCCTGACAAATTTTTGTAAATCGAGTTCCAGGTCACTGCTGCTCAATAAACTACCACCAGCAATCATCCCGAGAGGAAGCGCCGCCTTTCTGAAAAAAGATTTTTTGGTTTTAAATGGAGTCGTGGTAGAATCAATCACGGATTGAGCACAACCAGAAAGGACTGTTACGGTCAACATTAAGAACAGCAGAAACTGCTTTGCTACCATCAGCACTTTCAAGTTTTCTGCTTTTTCTTTTTGGCAGCTGGGAACAAAATATTGTTCAAGATCAGTCGGTAGCCAGGTGAATTAGGATGCAGACTCAACTCCGTAGGTGGATCACCTACTCTATGCTGGTAGTCTTCTGGATCATGGCCGCCGTAGAAGGTGAAAAAACCTTTTCCTCTTATACCGTGGATGTATTTTGCTTCTCCATTAGTTTTATTCTCTCCCAGAACCAGTACATTTTTCTTGACTTCGGGACGGTTAAAACTGGTTGTTTGTCCCATGAAACCCTTGACAAGTGAGGTATGGTTCTGATTTAACATGGTGGGAATAGGATCCCATTTTGCACTGAAATCCATCAAAGAGAAATAATCCAGTTCTTTCTTAATTTTTCTTTTTGCAGTCATATCGATGGAACTGAACTCATAAACCATAGGAGATCGTTCCAACAAAAAGTCAGTAAATGCAAAGGTTTTACTATAGTCAATTTTGTTTTGATAACCAGCCTCACTGGGATCTCCATCAAACATGGCTTCTTGAATATCCACGCCCTCTGCGGCGAGCGCAATATCAAAACTATCTGTCGCGCTGCACATGGCAAACATAAAACCGCCACCCACCACATAGTCTCTTATTTTGAGTGCCACGGCTCGTTTAGCCTCGCTCACTTTATCGTAACCTAGACTAGCGGCAAGTTCTTCAGCCTCCTTTTTTTCTTGAATGTACCAGGGCGCAGAACGGAAATTGCGGTAAAACTTACCATACTGACCTGTAAAATCCTCATGATGCAGGTGTAACCAATCGTAGAGCAACAACTCATCGTTCAGAACTTCGGTATCATAGACTTTTGTATACGGAATTTCAGCATAGGTTAAAACCATCGTAACCGCGTCGTCCCAAGGCGATTTACCCGTGGGCGTGTAAACGGCAATTTTAGGCGCTTTTTCCAGCAATACCTCTTGCATGTTTTGCGATGGGCTGGAGATAAGCTCAAGAATACCAGAGACTTCTGCATCACTCAACTCCTCATAACTCACTCCCCTTATGATCAGTTCCTTCTTTATCTCCTCCACATTAGGCAGGAGAAATGAGCCACCACGATAATTGAGTAGCCATTTCACTTTAGTTCCCTTGCTCAACACCCAGTAAGAAACCCCATAAGCTTTGAGGTGGTCTGTTTGAGATTCATGATCCATGGGAACCAGAATATATTGCGCTGAGCCCATGAATCCGCAAAGGAGAAAAATCACTAAAAATCTAAGCATAAATCAAATATAAAGAGTTGCAACTTATATCTTCATATATGTTCAAGGTTCATGCCTAAATATCGAGGTTGTGCAGTTTTCAGAACGGATCGTTTTGGGTGGTGTTGTTTATTATCTCGCTTTCGCGAAAGCGGTACATTACAAAGCATCTTTGTCAAAAAAGTATTAGAATAATTACTCAGGATACTCGATGCGTAGGTGGTAGATGCTAGCCAGTTTTTTCTTTACTACTGCCTTGATGGTCTCGATTTGCTTGAAGGTAATATCAGCATTCAGAAATTGATCGTTGCTCACCTGCTTGCTTACAATGTTGTCAACAAGATTGTTGATGAGAATTGCCGTAGGTTTGGGAAGGCTTTTTGAAGCTGCCTCCACACTATCAGAAATCATCAAAATAGCCGTTTCCAGACTGAACGGTCGCGGGCCTTTGTACTGAAAAAGCTTTTTAGGAACCTCAGGATCTTGCTCTTTTGCCTGTTTATAGAAATAGTACACCGTGCTGTCGCCGTGGTGGGTTCTGATAAAATCGATAATACGGTCTGGCAGATTGTTCTTGCGAGCGATTTCAATGCCATCAATCACGTGATTTACGATGATTTGAGCACTTTCTTCAGGATCCATATCATCATGAGGATTCACTCCACTGGTCTGATTCTCCACAAAATAGGTAGGGTTTTTCATTTTACCGATGTCGTGGTAAAGTGCTCCTACCCGCACCAGCATAGCATTTGCTCCGACTTCATTGGCAACTGTTTCTGCGATATTAGCAACATTGAGCGAGTGGTGAAAAGTTCCTGGCGCTTTGTCTGCTAGTTTTTTAAGCAATTTACTGTTGGTATCACTCAATTCTAACAAGGATACATCACTCACGAGACCAAAAATGCGCTCATAAACATAGATCAGTGGCCATACAAACAATAGTGCCAAACTTGACAAACCGAAATAAGCAACTTGAGTCCAATCCCAACCTAAGATTCCTCCTTGATTGATGGCATAGAATGCTGTGTAAGAAACAAGATAGACTAATAAGATCTGACCTACTGTAATGAAGAGGTTAGCTCGTTTGTAGATTTCAGATCCTGAGAGGATGGTAACGATACCAGCCATCATTTGAAGGAAGAGATACTGAGCGCTATTGGGGACGATAAAGCTGAGAACGAAGATGGTGATCACATGCGTAAAAAGCCCCAATCTGGAATCAAAAAATGCTTTGATAATCAAGGGCAGCATACAAACCGGAACGATGTATAAATAATCGTCCTGAAACTTTACCACCATGGAAGTGAGTAGTATAAAAAATAGTACGTTGAAGTATACGAAAGCGAGTTTCCTGAAGTCGAGATAGATCTGGTACCGGTATTTATGAATGAACAGCAACAACATGATCATCGCCATAGCAACCAAAATAAAGTAACCGAGCAGCTTCCAACCGTATTGTGATTCTGTCCAGGTTTGAGCTTGGTAAAGGTCGTTTAAGGTCTTGAGTTTTTGCAGCTTGTCGCCCTCTACTATTTCGCCTTGAGCGATAATCCTAGCATTACGAGATACCAAGCCTTTTGTGGGAATTATGTTTTCTAACTCATCTTCAATGTTGAGCTCAGTAAGTTCTTCATTATAGATAATATCACCTCTAATGATTCCCAGAAGCTGTCTTTTTAAAATAGGCTGGATCGAATCTGGCTGAGTATTAAAAGCCCTATTGAGTTTTTTATTGAGTTCTGCTGGTAAGATTAGACCTCCATAAGTTGCTGTCACCACCTCGTTGCCATCGTCAATATACACAGGATGAGAATCCTCAAGGGCCAAGGGATTTTCTAGAAAACCATTTTTGTAAATGGATTCTAAAAGTGAGATACCATTTCTACCTACACCCGAATTATTTGGTATAATACTATCTATGATTAATTGCTCGATCCTAGAGCTCCACTCGTTTTTCACTAATTTAGAAAGCTCTTTATCCTTTTTAAAATACCTAGGAGTGGATTGCTTGATTTCCTTTTGAGCTTTCTTTATCTCTTCATCGCTTTTTTTAATAGGAAAAGAAAATGGAGCGTATAGGGTTTCATATTCCCAAGGTTGTCCCTGCTCAAACTCATAGGTAAACCGATTGCTTTTTGGGAAAAAGTAGATTACAAAAGCTGTGCAGAATATCAAGAGAGATATGCGCGCTATCCACTGGGTTGTAATCTGATTATCCTTTAAAAACGAAAGCATTCTACAAATAAACGAATCAATCCTTAAAATCTTCCATAAAATACAGGACAGCTTATGTATTTACTGATTTTAAAACAACGGCGAAAACGTTATTTTTGCTGGATAAACAATTATATGAAAAAAGTAGCCATAGTATCATACGCCCGTACACCCATAGGAAGTTTCATGGGGTCACTTTCAAATATATCTGCAGTTAAGCTCGGCTCCATCGCGACGGAAGGGGCTCTTAAAAAAATTGACCTTGACCCAAAGGAAGTTCAAGAAGTTTTTATGGGTCATGTGGTACAGGCTAATACTGGTCAGGCTCCAGCACGACAAGCCGCACTAGGCGCTGGAATGAGTGAGGACACGCCTTGTACAACCATCAATAAAGTTTGTGCCAGTGGTATGAAGTCAGTAATGATGGCGGCACAGAGCATAGCACTAGGTCAGCAACAGGTTGTTGTAGCCGGTGGTATGGAAAACATGAGCTCGATCCCTCACTATTTACATTTAAGAAACGGTAAGAAATTTGGCCCTGACACTATGGTGGACGGTATGCAGCGCGATGGACTGGTTGATGCTTATAATCAACAAGCCATGGGAGTATGTGCAGACCAGTGTGCCATAGACCACAATTTTTCCAGAGAAGATCAAGATGCATTTGCGATCCAATCCTATCAGAGATCTACAGCTGCGTGGGACGCGGGTAAATTTGATAAGGAAGTAGTTCCTGTTTCAATCCCGCAAAGACGTGGTGAACCTATCGTTATGAGTAAAGACGAGGAATTCTCAAATGTAAAAATGGATAAGATTCCAGCTTTGAGACCTGCGTTTACAAAAGATGGTACGGTGACCGCTGCAAACGCTTCAACTATTAATGACGGAGCGGCAGCTTTAGTCTTAATGTCAGAAGAAAAAGCTAAAGAATTGGGACTCGACATTATTGCTTACATTAAAGGATATGGAGATGCAGCTACTAAGCCAGTCGACTTTACGATAGCTCCAGCTAAAGCTCTTCCTGTAGCATTGAAAAATGCTGGAGTAGCGATTGAAGATGTGGATTATTTTGAATTTAATGAAGCGTTTTCGGTCGTTGGTCTTGCCAACACAAAACTTCTCGGACTAAAAGACGATAATATTAACATTTATGGCGGTGCTGTAAGTTTGGGACATCCACTAGGTTGTAGTGGTGCTCGTATTCTTTGTACCTTGTTGAGTGTCATGACTCAAGAAGGTGGGAAATTAGGTGCTGCAGCCATTTGCAATGGAGGTGGCGGTGCTAGTGCAATGGTATTAGAAAGACCAGCTTAAATATATGAGATACGGAGTCTCACCTACTTCCATAACTCCCATGAGGAGTGAATGTAGTGATGCCTCAGAAATGGTGTCTCAATTACTCTATGGTGAAACGTTTAAGATTATTGACACCAGAAAGAACTGGTTTCTCATAAGGTTGCATCATGATTTATATGAGGGCTGGGTAGACAAAAAAATGGTTCTTGAGATTGATGAAAAAGATTTTCAAAACCTTAATAATTCGTCCATATCTTATAGTGAAGATATCCTGACTCCAGTGGCTCATAGCAATGAGAGTCTTTCACATATCAGCTACGGTTCCAGAATCTCGTCTGCTGTGTTTTTAGGTGATACATTTATACATAAGTCTAGAAACCAGTCTGCTTTCGCGAAAGCGGGAATAGTCAAAGACGCTCTATGCTTGTTAAATGCACCATACTTATGGGGAGGCAGGACACCGTTTGGTATCGATTGTAGTGGTTTCACGCAACTCATCTATCGCATGAATGGGAAGGAAATCAAGCGTGATGCCAGTCAGCAGGCGGAAGCGGGAGATTCTCTCAGTTTTGTTGAAGAAGCGGAAGAAGGTGATCTAGCATTTTTTGACAACGCTGAAGGCATTATTACTCATGTGGGAATCATTATGGCCAATAACTATATCATTCATGCTCATGGCAAGGTGCGAGTGGATCGAATTGATCAAACGGGCATATATAACGAGCAGCTCAATTATCACTCGCATAAACTAAGAGTTATTAAATCGCTCTAGACCGTTGCTCCCATTAACATCAACTGGAAACAAAAAAAGCTTCTAGAACTAATCTAGAAGCTTTTTTGTTTTTGATTATCCTATGCTCATCTACATCTTAGCTTTGATCGCCTCAGCTTTTTCAGTCATTTCAAAAACACCGTATAAACTTACCATAGTAGGGAGAATATTCTTATCATCTGGTTTAAGCTCATGAGCTCTTTCTAAATGAGACAAAGCTTCCTTATACAATACTTGCTGTTCTTTTGCAGTAGTTTCTTCTAAGTTACCTTTTTCTAAATAAGCATTACTCAAATTAACATGAGCTGCATAGCTATCCTCTTTCAATTCAAGACTAGAAGTATAATATTGAATAGCATTGTCATAATCCTTTGATTTAAAGGCGGCACTTGCTAGATTATTATAAACTTGAGGATCAGTAATATCATTACCTCTATTTGCAATGGCTTTTTTATATTCCTCTGTCATGCCTAGGGTATTGTAAATATCTGGAGTGACAATTTTCAATGAGGCGTCTTCAGGAAATCTTTGTTGCGCTTTTTCAAATACAAATTTCGCTTTTTGCATCTGGTCATCATTTTTATATAACCAAACCAAATTGTTTACGATTGTACCAAGTTTAGAAGGCGCTTTATCTTCACGTAAATCAGTGTGGGATTTCGCTGTGCTAATAGCTACTTCTGCCAATTTTTTAGACGGAAAAACCTCTTCTTGACCTGTTGATTTGTTTTTAGCATAAAAGGTTACGGTCTCACCAGTGTAACCAGCATCAAATAACTCTTGAAATTTCTTTCTGGCAGCATCAAAATCAGAAACTTGGTAAGAGAGCTGGGCTGAAGTAAACAACATATCTTTATTACTGTTGTCTGCTTCATAGATATCCTCAACGATTACGATCGCTTCTTCAGTTTTCCCAGATTGTAATTTTGAATTGACAATCTGAATTTTTTGAGAATTGATCGCGTTTTCTACCATTGCCATTAACTGTTTGTCCTCATAGCCGGCAGCCTTTGATTCAGCAATAAGATTTTCAGCCATCTGGATATCTTCGTAAGTAGGCTTTTTATCTCCTACAACCCCAGATACCACAGCAGCTTTATAAAACTTATACTGACCACTATATTTATCCTCAACTTCACTTTCTTCTATGCTATTGAAAATTTCAAGAGCTTCAGTCATCTGACCATACTGAACCGCCTTCTCAATTTTTCTCAACTCACGTTTTTGAGCACTTACCATAAGTGTCATGGCTATAAACAGTGCTGAAAAAGTATATTTCATGTTTATCATTTTTAATTATTCTTCACTATCATCTGCAGGAACCGCGCCATCTTTGTTTTGGTCATCTACGATGATGTCTCCGTTTTCATCGATTTCATCTGCGTCTGCATCATTTACGACTTTTGCAACAGCGGCAATAGAATCATTGCCTTTGAGATTTATTAAGCGAACTCCCTGAGTGGCACGTCCCATAACTCTTAAATCTGCAACATTGATTCTTATGGCAACACCTGATTTGTTAATGATCATAAGACCATCTTTATCAGTAACATTCTTCAGAGCTACCAGACCACCGGTTTTTTCAGTGACAGAAATCGTTTTAACTCCTTTTCCTCCACGGTTGGTCTCACGATAATCTTCTAAGCTCGAGCGTTTACCGTAACCTTTCTCACTGACCACTAGAATATTAGAGTCCATATCATTTACAGACACCATACCGATCACCTCATCATTCTCATCTGCTAGTTTGATTCCTCGCACACCGCTGGCATTACGACCCATAGGTCGAGTCTTAGACTCGTCAAAACGAATGGCTTTACCACTCTTTGCACCTAACATTACATGGCTATCACCAGTAGTCAATTTTGCTTCAAGAAGCATATCACCATCGCGCACGGTAATCGCATTAATACCATTTGTCCTAGGGCGTGAATATTGCTCAAGCGAGGTCTTCTTCACAACACCCTTCTTAGTACACATAATGACATAATGGCTGTTGATGTATTCTTCATCTTTAATATCTTGAGTACAAATAACCGCCTTAACGTTGTCATCTTGCTCAATGTTGATCAAGTTCTGAATTGCACGACCTTTTGAAGTACGACTACCTTCTGGAATCTCATAAACTCGCATCCAGAAACATTTTCCTTTCTCCGTAAAGAATAGCATGTACTGGTGGTTCGTACCCACAAACAAATCTTCTAAGAAGTCTTCATCTCGGGTAGTACTGGCCTTCTGACCTACTCCTCCTCTATTTTGAGTTTTATATTCAGAAAGACTGGTACGCTTGATATACCCTGCATGAGAAATAGTGATAACTACCTGCTCATCTGGAATCATGTCTTCAATACTCAAGTCACCGCCGGCATATTCAATATGAGAACGACGCTCATCCCCATATTTATCCTTCATCTCTTGAAGTTCCTCCTTGATAATCGCCATCCTACGCTCCTTTCTGGCAAGAATGTCTTTTAAATCTTCTATCGTTTTGAGAAGTTCTTCATACTCCGTTCTCAGTTTATCTTGCTCAAGACCGGTGAGCTGTCTCAATCGCATTTCCACGATTGCTCGGGCTTGAATTTCAGACAAATCAAATCGTTCGATCAACTTCTCACGGGCTTCTTCTCCATTCTTACTGGATCTAATCAAGGCGATAACTTCATCAATATTATCACTTGCGATGATCAAGCCTTCTAAAATGTGGGCACGCTCTTCTGCCTTGCGCAATTCATAGGTCGTCCTACGAGTTACTACATCGTGTCTATGTTCCACAAAATGGTGAATCATTTCCTTGATGTTCAGCAATTGCGGCCTTCCTTTTACCAGCGCAATATTGTTGACGCTAAAACTGGATTGCAGCGCCGTGTGCTTATACAGCTTATTGATAATGATGTTAGGAATGGCATCACGCTTTAAAACGTAAACGATACGCATCCCCTTACGGTCAGATTCATCCCTGATTGACGCAATTCCTTCCAGTTTCTTATCATTGATCAAATCAGCTGTTTTCTTGATCATGTCAGCTTTGTTGACCTGATAAGGCAGCTCATCTACAATTAGACACTCTCTTCCCTTCACCTCTTCGATTCTGACTCGACCGCGTATCTTAACACGACCACGGCCGGTATGCATGGCATCCTTCACGCCATCGTAACCGTAAATAATACCACCTGTCGGAAAATCAGGTGCTTTGATGTGTTGAATCAATTCGTCAATCTCGATATCGTGGTTGTCGATATAAGCTATAGTACCATCCACTACCTCGCTCAGGTTGTGCGGCGGCATATTAGTCGCCATACCCACAGCGATACCACTGGCTCCGTTGACTAATAAATTAGGAATTTTAGTAGGTAAAACAGTAGGTTCAGATAGCGTATCGTCAAAGTTGAGCTGAGTATCTACCGTTTCCTTGTCTATGTCAGCCAGCATTTCTTCAGAGATCTTGCGCATGCGCGCCTCTGTGTAACGCATTGCTGCAGGCGGGTCTCCGTCGACACTACCGAAGTTACCCTGGCCATCAACCATCATGTATCGCAATGACCACTCTTGGGCCATGCGCACCATGGTATCATAAACTGAGGTATCACCGTGCGGGTGGTACTTACCTAAAACCTCACCCACGATTCTTGCACTTTTCTTATAACTTCTATTTGAAAGGACACCTAGCTCATACATACCGTACAGTACGCGTCTGTGAACCGGCTTTAAACCATCCCTCACATCTGGCAGCGCACGTGACACTATGACTGACATCGAGTAATCGATGTACGCTGACTTCATTTCATCCTCGATATTGATCGGGATTAACTTCTCTCCATCTGCCATCTAAAATCAGATTTATTGATATAAAATTTTAACAGAAAGCAATTTACTGAAATCGCCAGTATTTACGCAGCTTTATGCTGTTTATCACATTGTTTTTATTAACATTTTTCAACATGTACTGTGGATAAATTCAATCTCGGGCGGTATGTGTGACTACAAGGACTTTTTTGAGCACGCTTTCGCGAAAGCGAGAACACTATTATCATCATTTTATATACGGAATGCTTTTTGAATGTTTACCTTTATTACGTTATTAGAAAGAAAGAAACATGGATGATAATTTTTCACCAAGAGTAAAGGATGTGATCGCCTACAGCAAGGAAGAAGCGCTGAGGCTGGGTCACGACTTCATAGGAACTGAACATTTAATGCTGGGAGTACTGAGAGATGGAGACGGTAAGGCTATCGATATTTTGAATCAATTATCAGTTGATCTGGATAATTTGAGACGCAAAGTAGAGATTTTGAGTCCGGCTAACCCTAACCCTCAAAATCTCATCAACGAGAAGAAAAACCTGCACCTTACGCGACAGGCAGAGCGCGCATTAAAAACTACTTTTTTAGAAGCTAAGCTTTTTCAGAGCACTTCAATCAACACGGCTCACCTCTTATTATGTATTCTTAGAAATGAAAATGATCCTACTACCAAGCTTCTCAATAAGCTAAATGTAGATTATGACAATTCTAAAGAGCAATTCAAGGCCATGATTTCCAGCGATGATAATTATGGTGAGGATCAACCGCTAGCGCAATCCTTTAGTGAAGAGGAAGGAGATGCTGGAAAAGACGGAGGCAAGGAAAATCTCTTCGGCGGATCTGGAGATAAAAAAACCAATAAAAAATCAAAAACTCCGGTCTTGGATAATTTTGGTAGAGACCTCACACGCATGGCTGAGGATGACAAACTCGATCCAGTAGTGGGAAGAAATGAGGAGATACAAAGAGTATCGCAGATTTTGAGCCGTCGTAAAAAGAACAATCCACTGCTAATAGGAGAGCCAGGTGTGGGTAAAAGTGCTATTGCTGAGGGTCTCGCATTGCGTATCGTTCAGCGCAAGGTTTCTCGCATGCTATTTGACAAGCGGGTCATTACACTTGATCTCGCTAGCCTAGTTGCTGGTACTAAATACCGCGGTCAGTTTGAAGAGCGCATGAAAGCTGTTATGAACGAGCTTGAAAAGAATGATGACATTATTCTTTTTATAGATGAGATCCACACGATCGTGGGAGCTGGTGGGGCTGCAGGCTCCTTAGATGCATCAAATATGTTTAAACCTGCGCTTGCTCGTGGTGAAATTCAATGCATAGGCGCCACAACCCTAGATGAGTATAGAAACAGTATTGAGAAGGATGGTGCTCTGGAACGTAGATTCCAAAAAGTGATAGTGGAGCCTACATCAGTTGAGGAAACAATTGCGATTCTTAATAATGTTAAGGCTAAGTATGAAGATCACCACAATGTGGAATATACACAAGAGGCGATTGAGGCTTGTGTAAAATTGACTAATCGATATTTAACCGATCGTTTCTTACCAGATAAGGCGATTGATGCACTCGATGAAGCCGGATCTCGCATCCACATCACCAACATAGAAGTGCCCGATCAGATTGTTGAAATCGAGAAAAGACTGGAAGAAGTCAAGATCGAGAAAAACAATGTGGTTAAAAAACAGAAATATGAGCAGGCCGCAAAACTGAGAGACGACGAGAAGAAGCTGGAACAGCAACTTGCCGAAGCTCAAGCGGAATGGGAAGAGGCGTCTAAACTTCACAAGGACACGGTAACAGAAGAAAACGTTGCTGAAGTCGTGAGCATGATGTCTGGAATTCCAGTGAGCCGTATTGCCACTAAAGAACTCAAGAAATTGAGCAACCTCGGTGACATTATAGGTGATAAAGTAATAGGTCAAGAACCTGCCGTGAAGCAAGTTGTTAAAGCTATACAACGTAACCGCGCTGGATTGAAAGATCCCAACAAGCCCATCGGTTCCTTCATCTTTTTAGGTCAAACTGGTGTGGGTAAGACTCAACTCGCTAAGATTCTCGCTAGCGAACTGTTTGATTCTGAGAATTCGCTCATAAGAATTGACATGAGTGAATACATGGAGAAATTTGCAATCTCAAGATTAATAGGAGCACCTCCTGGATACGTAGGATATGAAGAAGGTGGTCAACTTACAGAAAAGGTACGCAGAAAACCTTATTCAGTAATACTATTAGATGAAATTGAGAAAGCGCATCCAGATGTATTCAACATGCTTTTACAGGTTTTAGATGATGGTTATTTAACCGATAGCCTAGGTCGCAAAATTGATTTCAGGAATACGGTAATTATTATGACATCAAATGTGGGTGCGAGAAAATTAAAGGACTTTGGTTCTGGTGTAGGTTTTGGTACTGCTGCAAGAAAAAGTGCTGCAGGAGAAAATGCTCGAGGCGTAATCGAGTCTGCTTTGAAGAAAACCTTTGCTCCTGAATTCTTGAATCGTATCGATGATGTGATTGTTTTCAACGCACTTGAGCGTGAGGACATACACAAAATCATCGATATTGAGCTTGAGAAACTTTTTGCTCGAATCAAAGACTTAGGATATAACCTCACACTTACCGATAAAGCTAAAGATTATATCGCTGATAAAGGTTTTGACCAGCAATATGGTGCGAGGCCACTCAAAAGAGCTATCCAAAAGTATATAGAAGACGCTCTTGCAGGGGAAATTGTAAATAGTCAATTACACGAGGGTGACTCAATTCATATGGATCTGGATGAAAACAGCAATGAACTCAAGATCGATATCAAAAAAGGGTCTGAAACATCGCAAGAAAGTTAATTACAATTCTTGCTTCAATAAAAAAGGAGAGCTGGTGAGCTCTCCTTTTTTATTGCTTTAGAAGTTATGTTTTATTCTATAACGATTTTCAAGCTTTCCTTTGTGTCACCATCAGTCAATTCCAGTACATAGAGTCCTGAGGAAATGTGACTAGGAAGATTCACATCTTGAGAAGTCTGCGCGGTCATGTTTTGAGCATAAACCTGTCGACCACTCAAATCATATAGATTTAATTGAGAAGAACTTCTTGAAAACAGAGAAGATGTAATGGTAAAAGATCCTAAAGATGGATTAGGATAAACTTTAAATGAGTCTATTTGAGCAAAAGATTCTGAACTCAACGCTCTCACTTCAGTAGAACAAATCTCAACAGACCATGTATTCCAAGTTCCTAAATCACCTGGCGCTGCATCACCCATTACCATAGTCCAGTTACCTTGAGCATCACTTCCCACTAGAGGATCTATAGGTTGTGCGGGTACGTAAGTTCCTGTCGTACTGTTATTACAATCAAATGGAGATCCTTGATCGTCAAACGTGACCATAAGATCATCTGTGTCATTACACTGAAGATTGAACAATCTCGATGTTACCCCATCAGGATTAGTCACTTCTACAATCAAATCACCTATATAGGTATGATTAATATCTACTGAAACGTTTACATCTGTAGATATTACTGATGGGCCTACTGTTATAACATTAGCAACTCCTTGAATGTTTTGGCCATTGACACGATCAGGTATGGCAATATTTACCGCCCCAGAATCATAAGTATTACAGGTAGTGATCACCTCAGCATTGATACTGAAATCGGTTTGATTAACGTTAAAGAAAATATTATCTACACTTTCAACCATTATTCTACAAAACGGCGCAACGATGTTACTGGGTACCGTTATAGATTCTGAGCCATCATTAGGAGTATTGGCAGCTAGAACGGTATCAAAATTAGCTCCACCATCTGTAGATAATAGAATATTTACTAATGAAGAATTGATAGGAGCTGAATCAGTATTTGCCACATCCCAAGTAATGGTTTCTTGAGCACCTGGCAGCCAAATAGTTCCCGATGCGTTTTGAGAGGTTACTAAAAAAGGTCCCGCCGCCGTTACACTGATCAGTTGCTTTGTATCAACTGCGGTTTGCCCTCCCCTAGCGTCATTGTCTCTTACCGTAAGTCTGTAATTAATGGCACGAGTGACCTCAGGTAATTTTTCCCACTCTGTAGAATTTCCACCACTTGCTACTACATCTTCAAGTCTGGGTATATAACGTGTAGGGGAAAGTGTTCCTTCAAAAGATCTGACCAAAGGTCCAGTTGTACTATTCCCATCAGGTAATCCAGAAGGTCCTAAATCATATTGCTCCCAGGTGTAGGTATGCAAAGCCGTTCCCTGTGGGTCTGTAGAACTACCTGTTAGACGATAAGGTGTTCCTACAGGTATTGTAAAATTCGCTCCAGCTTCAGCTGTGGGAGGGTCGTTTGAAATTGTCAATTCTGTTGAACAGAAGCCACCTTGATTTACAAAGCTCCAGATCTCCCTCAAACTTGCCTGATGAAAGTAAGCATCAGAATTGGGTCGTACATTTTGAGGTGCACAAATTCCCGCATAGGCCATGATCGTAGATCCACTTCCAGGTTCATAAGCTGTTGAGCCACTCCTGTTCCCTCCTTGACAACTACCAGTATTACCATTGAAAGTGTGTCTTGCTCCAAATTGATGACCAAATTCATGCGCTACAAAATCAATATCAAAAGGATCTCCCACAGGGTCTGGCCTGCCAGTAACACCTTGCGCTTTACGCTGGCTATTACAAACGCTACCTAAACTAGCTAGACCTCCACCACCTGTAGTAAAAATGTGACCTACATCATAATTAGCAGAGCCTATTACGTTATCGATCAGAGTTTGATTTTGATCGATAACAATTCCCGCGCTGTTGTTATTCAAATTGTCGGTGTCTAGAAATATAATCTGATCGTTGTTTGCTACTAGTATTAATTCAATTGCGAGATCCCTCTCATAGATACTATTCACCCGAGCGAGCGTAACATTAATAGCTGCCAAGACCGCCGCTAGACGATCAGCATCTGGTGAGGCGACAGTCAAGCCTGCTTGTAAGAATTGAAATCTGGAATATTCAACTGTGGCACTAATCGCCGTTCGATAGGTCCTTAATTGACTGTCATTTGCATTTAATACGGTAGTCTGCGGTTGTGTCGACCTTTGAGACAATCCATCGTCCTCCCAGTGACATACTGCATTATCTCCTCGGGAAGTCAAACTTTCCACGCTATATAATCTGTAAAAACTTCCAGCCTTGTCTATAGGGTCAATATATTGTAGACCATTTTCAATGGATTGAATTACAGCGTGAAAAGAGAAGGGACTTATATTGATTCTAACGACATCACCTCTACCGTCTTTACTAGTACCTTTATAACTTCTAATAGAAGAGAATCTATTTTGCAATGCATCTTCCATCACGCTAGATTCTTTAATTAGAAATATCTTTTCCCCAGCAACGGTAGGTAGTTTAAGTTCCACGGGATTTGAATCTTGATCTAAGCCATTAGCAAACTCCAGTTGCTGCGCCATTCCAGACAAGTCCAGGATAAATTGCTGGAATTTTACTGGCTCTGATTTAGTTATCCTAAGATCTTGCTGATCAATTTGAATCTGGGACGGGAACCATAACTGTTTTATTTGTGCGTTTATCGTAATTGACGCTAAAAGCAAGGTTCCAAAAATTAACTTTTTAAACATTTAGAGGAATTTGCCGCCTAAAATACGGTAATCTCCTATTTTCGGTAGCAATTTTAAGAATTTCGCTTTCGCGAAAGCGAAACTCTCGATAAAGCACTACATTTATTTGAACAAATTGAAATTAATGCGTTTTTTACTTATATTCTGGCTTCTCGTGACCTTTACTTATTCTTGTTCTAGTTTGAACATCAAACAGCCCCAGGTCATGAATTGTCCTAGCTCTGGAATCTGTAAAACAGAGGTGTTAGAAAATGAGCGATACATATTAAAGAGGGATCAATTCAGTAAAAGTTATGTAGAACTTCAACAGCAAGAAGGTGCTCGCCAGCTGAAAATACTTTTTGACCAAAACCAAGACCCATCCATCGCTGATTCTCCCTACCGTGAGGAATATTTCTTGCCTCTAACGGTGATAGAAAACCAAATCACGGCTCAAAAAAGCACTTTTAAGATTAATTTGTTATACGGGAGAATAGGTAACTATCGCGGTCAGGATTTGTACCACGTTAAAGATGATGTACTGGTGAGCATCAAAAAACAAGACGGAAAAACCTATCTCAATCTAACTTTAAATCAACCTGAACTTAAACTGAATGAGCTTACCGTGCTACTTGATTGATTAATATTGATTTGAGCTCAATAAAATCAACGTACACGCAACATCAACCTCGATTCCTGCATCACCCAATATTTTGTAAAACTCAGGATTCTCCGTTCCCGGATTAAAAATAACTCGTGAAGGATTCAAGGAAAGTATGTAATCGTAAAACGGTTCTTGTCTCGTGGGATTGAGATAGAGCGTTACGGTATGAATGTTTTTATAAGGAACATTTTCTGTATCGATTTCAACATCCAGAACGCTGCCTTCTCGCAATCCTACCGCTACGGTTTCAACATTATTCTGTCGCAACCGCCTGATTGCCATATTAGAATATCTTACTTCTTTTAACGACGCTCCTAAAACGAGGGTTTTCTTAGACATTTAGCATTTTTACTGTAACAATTTGATAAAGGTATCGTCTTTTTAATAGAGAGAGGTAAGTTCTCATGATTTATTTGATTGATCTAAGTTTTTATGAAAAAGAAAAACCTTACCACAATCGTATTTTCATAATTAATGGTTAGTGTTATGATACGATTTAGAAATCCCAGGCTTGCAGGCTTGGGATTTTGTTTTGCAAAAGGTTCATTTACGGACTACAAAATGATTATAAATTCAATTGCATCTACAGTAGAATTGATCCCATTTCAAAAGTCGCGACAGCGAGTATGGTTTGCTTAATTTTGCAGCATGTCAAAACGTAGGAGAAGAGCCCAAAAAACATTTCTAAACGTCCCAGTAGTAGATGCTGGTTCTAGAGGAAAGAGTGTCGCAAAAACCGAGAACGGCGAAGTCATCTTTCTGACTGATGCGGTACCCGGTGATGTGGTGGATATACAGACTTTCAAAAAGAAGAAATCTTTTTACGAGGGCAAGGTTACCAATTACATTAAGAAGTCAGAGCGCAGAACAGAGCCTGTATGTAAACACTTTGGCGTTTGCGGTGGCTGCAAGTGGCAGCACATGGCTTATGAACATCAACTGCATTTCAAACAGAAGGAAGTCTCTGAAAATCTGAGACGTATAGGCCATCTAGACCTTCCAGAAATCACTCCTATCGCTGGTTCTGAAAACACGTACCATTATCGCAATAAGATGGAGTTCAGCTTTTCGGCTAACAGATGGCTCACGCTGGAAGAGATTCAAAGCGATCGTGAAATTGAGAACAAAAACGCGCTGGGTTTTCATATTCCGGGAATGTGGGACAAGATCCTTCATCTGGATGAGTGTCACCTTCACCCTGAAATTGGAGAGCGTATTAGGCTGGGAGTTCACGCTTTCGCGAAAGCGGAAAACCTACCCTACTTTAACCCTAGAACCAAAGAGGGCATGCTACGTACCTTGATGTTGCGCATGAGTTCGACAGGCGAAAACATGGTGGTGATTCAATTTTTTGAAGACCGCCCAGAGGATCGAGAAAAACTGCTGGAACATCTAAAGAATGAGTTTCCTGAAATTACCTCTTTGCAGTACATCATTAACGAGAAAGCAAACGACACCATTTACGATCAAGATGTCGTACTCTATCACGGCAGGGATCACATTTTTGAAGAAATGGAAGGACTCCAATTCAAAATCAGCGCAAAAAGTTTTTATCAAACCAACAGTTTACAAGCCTATGAGCTTTATAAAATCACGAGAGATTTTGCAGGGTTGACAGGAGAAGAGCTCGTTTACGATTTATATACAGGAACAGGAACCATCGCTCAGTTTGTAGCTAAAAAAGCTAAGAAAGTCGTAGGAATAGAAGCCATTCCAGTAGCCATAGAAGATGCGATCAGCAACGCAAAACATAACAAAATAGACAATTGCGCGTTTGTGGATGGAGACATGAAAAATGTTTTCACCGCTGATTTTATCAATCAACATGGCGCTCCTGATATAATCATCACAGATCCTCCTCGCGATGGTATGCACAAAGATGTCGTTGCAGAAATCTTGCGACTAGAGACACCACGCATAGTTTATGTGAGTTGTAACAGTGCGACACAAGCCCGTGATCTAGAGATTTTGGCAGAAAAATACGAGATACAAAAAGTGCAACCAGTAGATATGTTCCCGCAAACACATCACGTAGAAAATGTGGTTTTACTGCAACTTAAAAATTAGATTTGTGTCCAAGTTGCCTTCACCCGTTCCGATGAATAAATTACTGTTTTTTACTCTTTTTGTTTTTCTCCTCGCTTCCAGCGGTTGCGAGCGCGATGATCTTTGTACACCAGATCAAGAAACCTCATCCAGAATGGTTGTTGTGTTCAAAGATTTTTTGAACCCTGATACGGTAAAACCGGTTGAAAATTTAAGAGTGAGGGTTTTAGGAGCTTCGGAATATGCACCACTGGATTTTGAGGGCAGCACTTCACTTGAAATGGCCGATACTGTTTACATTCCACTACGAAATTTTGATGACCAGACCATTTACGATTTCGAAACCGATAATGAGGAAGACGGCTTCAATATAGACCGGCTCAATTTTTCCTACACGAGACAAGATGAATTTGTAAGCAGAGCCTGCGGTTTCAAAGTGAATTATAATGACCTACAAGCAAGTCGTCAACAAGAAATTCCTAATCAACCTTGGATTATTGAAACAGAGGTTATAGACAGTACCGTTAACAATAGAAATGAAGTGCATGTTGAGATTTTTCACTAGTCTTTTAATCTTATCGGGAATGAGTCTCTGTAGTGCGCAACAAGAAGTAGAGCAACCCGTAGACAGCTTACGCACTCAGAAAAAATACGGTTTGCGCGTGGGTATAGATGCAGCAAGCCTAGCCCGCACCGTGCTGGATGATCGTTATACCGGATTTCAAATCATGGGTGATTATCGCTTTACTGATGACATCTATTTTGCAGCAGAACTAGGTAATGAAACTTTTGATGAAAGTTACGAGCGCGTTGATTTTGAAACCAATGGTAGTTTTCTAAAAGCGGGTATCGATTATAATTTTTACGATAATTGGCTGGAAATGGATAACATGATCTATGCGGGAGCAAGACTAGGTTATGCAAACATGAGCCAGACTCTGAAACGATACAGCTACAACACAGATAATACTTACCTGCCATCAAGAGATGTCTTTACCAACCAAGAAACTACCGGGTTGAGTGCGGTATGGTTTGAATTACATGCCGGGATTAAAGTAGAGGTATTAAATAACCTCTATCTCGTGGCAAACATACAGTTGCGCAGAATGATTACGGAAACCATTCCAGACGGCTTCGACAACCTCTACGTTCCCGGTTTTGGTAGGACTTATGACAATGGAAATGTGGGTTCGGGTTACTCTTACGGAATCTTGTACCGCATTCCACTTTATAAAAAGTAAATCGATCAATTTATGGAACAACAAAACTACTCAAACAATAATCCGTTTAATCAAGGTGAATACAGACCCTGGGGAACCGGTGAAGATCAATTCTGTATGTTTCTTCACCTTTCAGTGTTTGCTGGATATATAATCCCCTTTGGTGGAATTGTTCTCCCCTTGGTAATGTGGTTGACTCAGAGAGACATGAGTTCTAAAATAGATGCTCATGGTAAAATGGTAATCAACTTCATGATTTCCAGCTTTATATATTGCCTCATAGGTATTATAACGGCGTGTTTCCTTGTAGGATATTTTATTATACTCGCTGTGGTGATTTGCAGCGTTATTTTTTCGGTAATTGGAGCGGTTAGAGCTTCTGAAGGGAGGCTGTATCATTATCCATTAACTATTCCTTTTATAACTTAGATAATTCAAAATATTGCAACAAAAAAGGGCTGGTTTTCACCAGCCCTTTGATATCTACTCTAAACAAGACTATTCTTCTTCGCTAATGCTATCCAGCATATCATTTTTATGAATAATGTTATACCACTGAACGATTTTCTTAATGTCACTGGCATAAACGCGGTCGCGATCGTATTCAGGGAGGACTTCCTCAAAGTAATTCTGAAGCTCTTCTTTACTCGATTTATGATTTATGGAAGCACCGTTGTCTTCTTTTTTGGCGATATTTTGAAAAACCTGTTTCAAAGGCACCTCACCCGTCATGGTATAGATGGAAATATCCTTCAAGACACTCACATTGTGATTCATACCTACGATAGAAGTGCGATCGTCAAGTAAAGATTTAACAACAAAACCGCTTTTGGCTTTGGTTTTTAGAACGTAAAGACCGGGTTTGCCGGTGATGGAAAGAATGTTTCCCAAACTCATATTTTTCTTTTTAAGCGTGGCCAAATATAAGGTAAGACCGATAAGTTAAAGAATCTATCTGCGACCTTTTAATTCTGGGAATTTCATGCGGTAATCTACTTTAACCTTGCCCTTGGAGATATTGTTCAAGCGGCTTTTGATCAAGCGTTTTTTTAAACTGGTGAGGTGATCTGTAAATAAAATGCCCTCGATATGATCGTACTCGTGTTGAATTACGCGAGCTTGTAATCCGTCATAGGTTTCGGTGTACTCATTAAAATCGGCATCGTAATATTTAATGGTGATCTTTTCATTTCTAAAAACGTCTTCCCTCACATTAGGAATACTTAAACAGCCCTCGTTAAATGCCCACTCATCGCCTTCTTCTTCTAAGATGATAGCGTTTATGAAAACCTTTTTAAATCCGTCCAATTCTTTTTGCTCCTTTTCAGAGAGCTCATCATCTTGTGAGAATGGTGTTGTATCAACAAGAAACAACCTTATGGGAAGACCTATTTGTGGCGCGGCAAGACCTACACCAGAGGCATCTTCCATGGTTTCCCACATATTTTCAATCAACTCATCCAGATTGGGGTAATCTTGAGGGATTTCAGTGGCTTTTTTTCTCAAAACGGGATCACCGTATGCGACTATAGGTAGAATCATTGGGGGTTTATTCAAATTCTTTTTCGGTCTAGATAACTCTGTAAAATTATGGTTGCGGCAATCTCATCAACCAGTGCCTTGTTGCGGCGTTGCTTTTTCTTCAACCCGCTATCGATCATGGTTTGGAACGCCATTTTAGAGGTAAAACGTTCATCGACTCTCTCAATCACAAGGTTGGGGTATTTGAGTTGTAACGCTTTCGCGAAAGCGTCAATCACACTTCCCAACTCACTTGCGGTATAATCCATCTGTTTAGGTTCTCCTATAACGATGGTCTCGACATTTTCCTTTTGCAGGTAATCTTCCAAAAACTTCTGAAGATCGCGAGTGGACACCGTGGTGAGACCGGATGCAATCATTTGCAGCTCGTCAGTCACGGCTATGCCGGTTCTTTTCTTGCCGTAATCTATAGAAAGGATGCGCGCCATAAAGTGCGCAAAAATAAGCAATTCCAGCCGCTATTAAGAACCGATCTTCTTACGGAAATGTCAATAGTGGTTCTAGAGAAATCTTTTCTAATCTAGCTAGCAAGAAAATCTTCCCATTCTTTAAATTTCTCCTCGTCCATCACTTTTTCCATTTTTACCTGACCTCCTTTTTTCTTTTGGTGATCGTTCCAGTCTGAAAAGCGAGACGGATCTATTTTGTGGACCTGGACACCTTTCAGAGCCTTTGATCTTGCGACTGAATAATTTTTATTGGCATCTTTCAGAGATTGATCAAGTGCATCAGCAAGTTCTTCTTCACTAGTGTTTGTATCTGTACCTAGATACCAGACGTGATGGAAATCACCGTCGATCTTCTTGGCACAGACCGTAAATTCCTTAATCGTCGTGTCAAATTTTTGCTGTAGCTCTGTAATGGCCGTCTCCATCTTTAAAACGGAAAGCTGGCTCCCAACTACGTTGAGAAAGAATTTTGTGCGGCCGGTAATCTTGATTTCCGCACGTTCTTTATCGGTAAACTTTATGGTGTCTCCTATTAGATAACGCCAGGCACCCGCTACCGTAGAGATAATCAGAGCGTAGTCTTTTTCTTCTTCAACATCGTTAAGGGTCAATACAGGTGCACCATCTGCAATGCTTCCATCTTGATTTACGAAGTTTGGTTCAAAGGGGACAAACTCAAAATAAATACCACCATCTGTAAGCAATTGCATAGCGTCAGTCTCTGGTCGTTGCTGCGCTGCGAGAAAACCTTCACTGGCGAGATAAGTGTCTACCACGTGTACTTTTTTTGAGAACAATTTTTCAAAACTGGATCGGTACGGCTCAAAGGCCACGCCTCCCGATGTATAAACCATCAGATTAGGCCAGATATCGTGAATGGATTCCAGATCGTTGTATTCGATCACCTTTTTCAGCATCAACTCGAGCCAAGATGGGATCCCACTGAGCATGCCTATATCCCAGTTCTTAGCTTCTTCTGCAATGCGCTGTACGCGCTCATCCCAGTCTTCAATGGAGGATATCTCCTTACCCGGTCGGTAAAACGAGTCTAGAAATTCTGGAATGTTACTGGCAGAAATCCCACTGATCTCCCCTATCGTGAATCCATCTTTTTCATCCAGATCTGTAGAACTTCCCAAAGCTAAAACCTCACTCTCAAAAACCTCATCAGGCAGATCAAAATGTGTCAAGGCACTAACTTGTCTGGTCCCAGCCGACTTGATCGCGTCGATCATCTCGTCAGTAACGGGAATGGTCTTGGACTTTTTGCCGGTCGTACCGCTGGAACGAGCGAGAAAGTTTGGCAGTCCGGGCCAGGTAATGTCTGGTTTTCCCGTTTTCATTTGCTCCCACCATTCCTCGTTCATCTTGTGATAATCGTGAAAAGGTACCGCTTTCGCGAAAGCGGACTCTATATCATCACTTTTCAAAACGGAATCAAAACCGTAATACAGACCAAAACTGGTATCCTTTGCGCGTTCCAACAGATGTTTCAACACCTTTTCTTGCGCTTGAACGTGATCTGTGGTAGTGGTGAATCGGTCGTGAATATTGAGTGCGGTCTTGACGAGTGGTCCCAGTAATGCCATGCTTGGAATTTTGAGACTAAAGTAATTTCATACAAGCCAAAGAGTAGTTAATAATGTGGTAAGAAGTCAGTAAAGACATAAAATCTTCAATTACTCAAACCCGGGTTTTACTCCTGCCTCTACCGCTACATTGATATGATTTTCTGCGGGTGGTATGGGACAGGAATACCTGTTGCTGTAAGCACAGTACGGATTATAGGTATGGTTGAAGTTGAGAACCAGTTTTTCGGGAAGCGGCGCATGAAGCCCCATGTACCTCCCTACAGAATAGCTACCCTTACCCGAAGTCTCATCAGTAAACATCACGCTTAGGTAGTCTGCATATTCATCATCAGGAGCGGTATTTGAACTTTTTAAAACGGCTAGCTTTTGCTTTTTACCATTCAGCTCAAAATGCAGGTAACCGTAAACCTCATAAACTGGAATACGTGCAGTGGTTGTTTTTAAGGCTACAGTATCATCTTTTAAATTTCGCTCAAATCTCGCTTCCACTACAAAATCAGGATTGAATTCATAAAAATTCAGCTGATTGAAAATGGTCTTTTGTGCTGGACTCAAAGGCGACAGTTGCACGCCGTGGAAATTTTGATTCAAACTGTCTTTAAAATGTTCAAAAGCAGCCTTGTCGTTTTGAGCGTTTGAAAGACCGACGAACAATAAAAATAAGAAGGAGAAATGGGGATTCAATTTCAAAATATTAAGAATTGCTTGAACATCAAATATTCTGGTAAATCTGGGCTCGATAATAATTGAGATTTAATTCAATTTGATTGACTTCTTTGATCTTCTGAGCTTTAATATCCGAATTGTCCCATTCCATACTTTCGATCATGAGTTTGTTCTTTTTAACGATTCTTAAAGCTAAGGATTTACTATCGTCATAGTTCTCAGGATATTTTACTTTTAAAATTTTTACTATCGTTTGAATATTCTTAAGATTTAGCAAAGCAGAATCTACCTCGTCAAATTCAGAAAGTAGAAAGCTTAGTTGCTCCTGATCGAAGTCCAAATAAACATTTGACCTAAAAATTTCAGCAACACCCATTTCAAAATGATTATTGTAAAAATCAGACGATTGATAATTTGACTTCAATTCCTTGAGTATCGAAATAAGAGCGTCAGGATTAGAAATATTAGTTTGAACTTGATTGATGAATTGAATTCTATGTTTCAAGTCTACTTGCTTGGATGATGTTATCGCATCCCCTAAAGTTGTTTTTTCATTTTGATTTTCCTCAATACTTGGTTTATGCTCGGAGCATGAAATTGTGATAAAGATGAGCAAAAAGATGGATAGGTATTTCATAATGACAATTTAGAGTTCGTAAACTAACTAAAAATGAGTTATTTACCTAATCATTTTTGAAATGTTTTATAAACCATTAAATATTTATCCTTCTTCTAATAATCTAATCTATTAAAGAAAATGCATCATTGGTAAATTTTAGGTTCAAAATATAAAATATCCAATATTGAATTATTAATCATATTACCACTTCAAGACCGCGCTACCCCAAGTAAATCCACTACCAAAAGCCGCAAGAACCACCGTGTCGCCTTCTTTGATCTTACCATCTTCCCATGCTTCACAAAGCGCAATAGGTATGCTGGCTGCCGTGGTGTTTCCGTAGCGTTGAATATTGTTATACACCTTATCGTCAGAGAGTTGGAATTTTTTCTGAATGAATTGGGAAATACGCAAATTGGCTTGATGTGGGATCAACATATCGATGTCGCTGACTTGAAGATTATTGGTTTTCAAACCTTCCATGATCACTTCAGAAAAACGCACTACCGCATTCTTAAAAACAAATTGACCGTTCATATAAGGATAATAAGGAATATCCTCTTGCGGATTCTCCTCAATGATTTCAGGAACCCAGTGGTTAGTTGATGGTCCCTTAAGTGAAAGTTCCAGCGCATGTTTTCCCTCACTGTGCAAATGCGTAGAGAGAATTCCCTGCTCGTCTTTATCTGATCTGGTGAGTACTGCTGCTCCCGCTCCATCACCAAAGATTACCGTCACGCCACGACCTCTTGTGGAAAAATCCAGACCACCACTATGATTCTCAGAACCTATAACCAATACATTTTTATACATACCGGTTTTAATAAACTGGTCAGCAACGCTTAGACCGTAGATAAAACCGCTACACTGGTTGCGTACATCCAGCGCTGGACAGGTGTGAATTCCCATTAAATCCTGTACCTGAACGCCACAGCCAGGAAAATAGTAATCTGGAGAGAGCGTTGCAAAAACGATCAGGTCTATGTCATCTTTTGAGATTTTGGCACGTTCCAGCGCCATTTCGGCAGCTTTAACGCCCATAGTCGCTGTAGTGTCGTCCGTACTTTTATCAATGTGCCTGCGCTCCTTGATACCCGTGCGCTCTTGGATCCACGCGTCATTTGTATCCATCACCTTGCTCAGATCGTCATTAGTCACGACATTTTCTGGCACATATTTTCCTACTCCTGCAATTTTTGAACGGTACATAATTTAATTTTGGTACATTCCCGCAATATAACTTTCAGCACTAGGTTTTTTGCGAGTTCCACCTCACTTTTAGTATGCACGCATAATATGTTCTTCCCTAACCTTTTTCCCAAAATTCCAGATGCACGGGTAGAATATCATGAAGATTTTTACGCTTTCGCGAAAGCGGAACACCTCAAAAACACCCTGCTTGAAGAAGTCCCCTGGCGACAGAATAAGATTAAGATATTTGGGAAGGAATACGATGAACCAAGACTTACTCAATTATATGGAGATGAGGGTATCAGTTACGGCTACAGCGGCATAGACTTCGCAGCTCTGCCCTGGTCTGAGACGATGAAAAGTATTAAAATAGATGTAGAAAAAGTCGCAAAAATGACCTTTAATATCTGCCTAGTGAATTTGTACCGTGACGGCAAAGACAGTAATGGCTGGCACGCAGACAATGAAAAGGAACTGGGAGAAAATCCTGTGATTGCCTCGGTCAGCTTAGGCCAGGAGCGATTTTTTCATTTACGACATAACCACAATAAGGAATGGCGGTTCAAATTCCAGCTGCATCACGGCAGTTTACTGATCATGGCGGGTCAGACCCAGCATACCTACAAACATCAAATCGCAAAAACCGCCCGGAAGATCGAGCCGAGGATTAATCTGACGTTTAGGAAGGTGGTGATGTGATACACCTGAGTGGCTGCGTCTATTCTTCCCTCCACTGGAGGGATCGAGGGAGGCTTAATTTTTACATTTAACTAACGGTAAGCTTGCAGTAATATTCCGACTTTTAAGGCATGGCAAAAGCAAAAGAACTTTTAGAAGATCTGGACCAGCGGTCGATCGATCGTATCATAGAAATGGCTTGGGAAGACCGTACGCCTTTTGGTGCTATTGAATTTCAATTTGGCGTGTCAGAAGCCGAAGTAATCAAAATCATGCGCGACCAGATGAAGGCGAGCAGTTTCAGAATGTGGCGTGAGCGCGTACAAGGTAGAAATACCAAACATAGAGCAAAACGAGACCCAGAATTAGACCGATTTAAATGCAGCAGGCAGCGCCATATTACACACAACAAGATTAGTAAGAGGTAGGTTTTTTAGTTGTTGAGTAGGTGAGTTTGTGAGTCGTGAGTTTTGGAGTCAAGAGCCAAGAGCTAAGAGCTAAGAGCTAAGAGCTAAGAGCTAAGAGCTAAGAGCTAAGAGCCAAGAGCCAAGAGCCAAGAGCCAAGAGCCAAGAGCCAAGAGCCAAGAGCCAAGAGCCAAGAGCCAAGAGCCAAGAGCCAAGAGCCAAGAGCCAAGAGCTAAGAGCTAAGAGCTAAGAGCTAAGAAAATTAACAAACAGTACCCAAAGGCAATCTTAACCCTAATGCCTAATGTCTAATGCCTAATGCTGTACATGCCTAGAATAATAAAGAATTGGCACAAGCGTTGCTATCTTGCAGCAAAACCACTTTAAGCAGATGAGGGCATTATACTTTATCATCCTATTTTTTTCCATTCATTTATCTTTTGCTCAGGATTTATTTGGAAGAGAAACTTTACAGAAACCTAACACCAAAAATCAAGAGGTAAACATTACCAGTCAGGTTAAAGGAATCCTCATGGTTCCCGATACTGACCGCGCCGTTCCCTTAGTCATCTTCATTCCTGATCAAGGTGTCGTAGATCGCAATGGTAATGATATGCGCTCCAAGCATTTTGCCTACAAACAACTCGCTGACTCACTTCTTACTAATCAAATCGCCACTTACCGATACGACAAGCGCACGTTCACCCAAGTAAAAAACAGGAGAGTCGATAACAATACGACCCTTGAGGACTTTGTCGCCGATGCCAGAAAGGTGATTGCCGCATTTTCTAACGACCGTCGTTTTTCTAAAATCGTGGTTCTTGGCCACGGGCAAGGATCGCTTGTGGGAATGCTGGCTGCAATAGAAAACGTGGATAAATTCATAAGTGTAGCGGGTGCGGCAGACCCCATAGACCAAATTATAGTTGGACAAATCGCCCAGCAGCAACCAGGTCTGGATAAAGTAGCTAAAAAGACTTTTGATAAAATGCGAGCGCAAGAGGGAAATGTTGAAGATATACAGCCAGCGCTACAAAGTATTTTGCATCCCAGCGTGCAACCCTTTATCAAATCATGGATGAAATACGATCCTAAAAAGGTTATCGCTGAACTCTCATTTCCCATTCTGATCATTCACGGTTCAAAAGATCGTCAGATTGATGTTGTAAATGCTCAGCTACTGGCTGATTCCTCAGATTCTGCTGAAGTTAAAGTGATTAATGGCATGAATCATATCATGAAACGTGTAGGTGATGATGAGATTTTGGCATCTAAAAGTTATGTGGATCCGGATTATGAATTGAGTGACTCTTTTATTGAGACTGTGATTCAGTTTATCGATATGTAAAACGCATCTTCTCGAAAAAGCATATTCTTTCCCTTCTCGTGCTAAAAATTCCTTTGCTGAATCTTTATCGTATTTTGCGGCCGAAGTTCTCTAATATCTGAAAATGGTTGCACTCCTATCGCTTATTCAAGAAACCGAAAAATTTATAGAACCACCTCTAATTACTCAAGATACCATTGTATTTGGAATGCTTGCAGTATGTCTCGCGCTGGTGTTTTACACTTCTTCTATCAAAGATGGTTTTTGGTCAAAATTTTATAAATATGTCCCGGCTTTATTAATGTGCTATCTCCTACCCAGTATTTTGAGTTCGCTGGGTGTCGTAAGTGGTGAAGAGTGGAACGAATTTAATGATGCTGGTAATATTGTTGAGAATAAATCCAGTCTATACTTCATGGCTTCAAGGTATTTGTTACCGGCTGCACTCGTTTTGATGACCTTATCCATTGACTTGAAAGCTGTGTTTAACCTTGGCCCAAAAGCTTTAATCATGTTCCTAACGGGAACCGTAGGCATTGTAATCGGTGGTCCGTTAGCGATTTTGATTATTGGAACTTTCTCACCTGAAACCGTAGGTGGTGAAGGATACGATGCTGTTTGGCGCGGCCTTTCTACCTTGGCGGGCAGCTGGATAGGCGGTGGTGCTAATCAAGCTGCCATGCTTGAAGTGTACAAATTCAACAGGTCGGAATATGGAGCGATGTTGCTTGTAGATGTTGTAGTAGCCAATGTTTGGATGGCAATATTACTTTTAGGAATAGGTAAATCTGCTAAAATAGACCGCTGGCTAGGCGCTGACAACACTGCAATCGAGAGTCTAAAAGCAAAAGTTTCAAATTTTTCGACAAGCGTTAAAAGAGAGGCTACATTAACAGATATCATGGTTATGCTAGGAGTAGCTTTCGGAACTGTCGCCTTTGGTCACTTCTGCGGAGATTTTTTAGCTCAAAAATTTTCCGAAATGTCAGTTATTAATAATAATAGATATCTAAGTTTTCTAGTCAATTCATTTTTTTGGCTGATTTTTATCTCTACGGTTATTGGAATCATATTGTCTTATACTCCAATTAAGAATTATGAGGGTGCAGGTGCCAGTCGCATTGGTAGCATATTCATTTATATTTTAGTCGCGGCCATAGGAATGGGGATGGATTTAAGACAAGTCACTGAAAAACCCATGTTGATCGTATTAGGTTTGGTCTGGATGGCAATTCATGCTGGCTTGTTGATTCTCATAGCAAAGATGATCAAAGCTCCCTACTTTTTCCTTGCCGTGGGAAGCCAGGCCAATGTAGGAGGTGCAACCAGTGCTCCCGTTGTAGCGGCAGAATTCCACCCGTCACTGACTACGGTAGGGGTTTTACTCGCGGTTTTTGGTTACGTCGTTGGAACTGTAGGTGCGATTGCTTGTACTATCATGATGCAAGCTGTTGCAGCTGGATAAAACTTAATCTTGTTAGACTTCATTCTACGGTGGAAAAATCTCCGAATCCGTTATAGAATCTTCAACTGTTTTACAGCATATTTGCACCCCTTAAATGCATTATGAGAAATCTTATTTATATACTCGCAGCCTTAATCGTAATCTCTTGTGGAGATGAGTCTGCAGAAGTGGGAACGGTAACCATAAAAGGAAATATAGAAGGCCTTAAAGTAGGCAATGTCTTATTGCAAAAAGTAGCTGATACGAGCTTGATTACACTCGATTCAGTAGCACTGGACGGCTCGTCAGAATTCAAGCTTTCTGGAGCTCTGGAAGAACCAGAATTAATGTATCTACATCTTGATGTTAAAGATGGTGCCAAATATGATGACCGTATTGCATTCTTTGCTGAAGACACTGTACTTACCTTCTCATCCACGCTAGAGGACTTTGAAAAAGATTACACTCTAGAGGGATCAGAAAATCACAATATTTTAATGGAATTCAACGTGAATAAAAAGCGTCTCGACGAACTTTACACAGAGCTTGTGAAGCGCAGTATAGCACTTGATAATCAAGAGAGTCCAGTAGACCCAGCAGAACTCGATAAACTTGACGAGGATTACAATAAATATCTTAGAAAGAGAGTGCTCTACGCGATCAACTTTGCGCAGCGTTTTAAAGACAAAGAGGTAGCGCCCTACCTTTTAGTTTCTGAAGCATTTGACGCCAATCCTATCTTGCTGGACAGTGCCTATCAAAAGATGCCAAAAAAAATTCAGACGAGCCGTTATGGAAAACAGCTGTCTGAATTAATAAAAAGTTCTAAGGAAAATTTATAGACTGTTGATTCTTTCAATCAGTTCTCTACCTTTCTGCTCCAGCTCTACACGCACTGACTTCAAGTGAGCACTACGGTTTTCAACTTTGCGATCGTTAACCTTTGCGATCAATTCATCAAAAGTGTCAATCGCGTCGTCTATAATTTTTTCAGATTTTTGGTGATCTTCTTTGGGATGTGCCGCTTGATGAATCATCGCAGCCTCTATGATATCTCCTAACACGTAGTTGATATCTTGTTTTAAATCTCTAATACTAGCCATAACTGTAAATTTCTGCAAAAATACGCTTTGTAGGCTAGATAGAAACGTTGTGTTTGTAAGTATCGAGTGGGTTGTGGTTAGTACGCTTTCGCGAAAGCGTCATATCAACCACCCTTATACACCACAAAATTGCGTGGCGTCTCATAAAGTTTGATCTCAAGCTCAAACCGATCTTCAAGCTTGGCTTTGATGCGGTTGTAAATCACATAGGCAATATGCTCTGCGGTGGGTATCATGGTCGCAAATTCAGGAACTTCCTCGTTCAGGTTTTTATGATCCATGTAGTCTTCTACCTCATCTCTGATAATGTCCTTGAGGATTTTGAGATCAATCAGATAACCGGTCTCAGGATCTACTTCACCGGTCACTCCTACCTCAAGGTCATAATTATGCCCATGAAAATGTGGGTTACTACACTTACCAAAAACCTCTTCATTTTTCTCATCGCTCCAGTTCTTGCGGTACAAGCGGTGAGCGGCATTAAAGTGGGCTTTTCTGTAGGCAGTGAGTCTCATGAGATGTGATTGTAGTATTTATCAAAAATGATTTTAAACCATTCTGTATAAATGTCAGGATTCTGGGCAATATCTTTCTTGATATCATCTGCAGTCATCCATTTATAGTCTGCAGCCTCATCTGGATTCAATTGTGGCTCACCGTTGAAACTTCCCACCATGACGTGATCCAGCTCATGTTCCGTCAAGCCATTGTCAAAAGGTGCTATGTAGATGAAATTGAAAAGTTCTTTCAAGTCGGTTGTGAATCCCATCTCTTCCTGCAATCGACGACGGCCGGCAGCGATGTTAGACTCTCCGTCACGCTGGTGGCTGCAACAGGTATTAGTCCACAAACCTGGACTGTGGTATTTATCATGCGCTCGTTGCTGCAACATGATCTCGTTGTTATCATTTATCACAAAAACCGAAAACGCACGATGCAATAATGCTTTTTCATGCGCCTCAATTTTCTCCATGAGACCGACCTTCTCGTCGTTCTCGTTTACCAGTATGACTTGCTCCACTATTCTTGTTTGGATAGCTAAATTACAACACAGGGAAGAGCGAGTTCTGAACGTGGTGTTAAGAGAAGTTTGAATTCAGGAAGTTGAATTCAGAATGTGGGATAAGTTATGGAGTTATGAGTTATGAGTTATGAGTTAAGAATTAGAAAGGTAAGTTGCCTTTGAAAACGGCAACGATCGTATCCCTTTTTATAAAACAGGGGCTGAGGCGGTTCCTGAGCATTTCGACTCCGCTCAATGACCACGGAGTCGAAGGCCACCCGATGTCCAACTACAAACTAAAAAAGAATTTGAGCATAAGTCAAAGAATATTGAATCCCGAATAATAACAAGCTAGAAACTGATAGACAGACGCCTGAAGCCAACAGCTAACAACTCACAACTCATAACTCACAAACTAAAATTTCAACTTTTCATGCTTATCCCAAAGTCCCCAGTAGGCGCCCACGTCGCCTTCTGCGCCCGTTTTCCAACTCTCATCAAAACTTGAAAAATAGAACATAGGGATGTTTTCCTCACGAGACCATTTTTGGGCATCGATAAAGTATTTCATGGCGTTTTCCTTTGAAGCTTTAGCTCCTTTTAATCCACCACCCTCGCTGGGCCAGCCACATTCGGTAATGATCACGGGTTTACCTGCCGCGGCATGACTCGCCTGACCATGCATAGCCTTCATGTGATTGAGAGAATGCTCAATGGGACAACCTTCCCAGTACGGGTAGCAATTACTCAAAATTACGTCGCTGGCATCAACCAACTCTGGGTGATCAGTAAATTCATAATAAGCATCCACATAGCCAACAGGAATTTCTGGACCTACCGCATATTTTACGCGTTTCATGTAATCGAGCAGCTGTTCTAGAGTTAGCTCCTTGCGATACAAAACCTCGTTTCCTACTGCGGCGATATCTACGCAACCTTCTTTGGCAAGACCTATAAGTGCCTCAATTTCTTCCTCATTTTTTTCAAGGTCATCGCTGAGCCACGCTCCGACCAAATTTTTCAAACCATGTCGTTTGGCAACTCTTGGGACATACTCATTACCTTCTATACACGAGAAGGACCTGATCCATTTTGAGTAAGGTTTCAGGATATTGATGCGCCTTTCTACTTGAGCTTCTGTAATGTTATCTCCCGGTTCCTGACCGTCTTCATACATACTAAAACAGATGCCGTGCATACCGTTTTCTAAGGTTTTGCGCCACAATTTGCTCAGATCGTCTGACTTGTATTTGGTAAGGTTGATTCCTTTCTCTTCAAAACCTTTTGTATCATCACTGGTATAAAAGTGTCCTGATCTGTATGACATAAATTTATTATTTAGAGTTCTCCTCGCCTTCTGACAAGTTCTTCTTTAATTTCTTGTGCACGCTTTTCATCTAGACTATAAGTTTTCATTACCCATATTGCTAGAAGTGCAGTTATAACCGGTAATGCAATATCTGTGATTCTCATTCCAGTCAAGGATTCTGCAGTTTGAGTGGTGCTTTCTGGATCATAACCTAAAACCTTCAGGATAACACCTGAAAAGACCAGGGCAATACCTTGTCCTACTTTAATCATCCACCAATAAATTGCTCCAAATGTCCCTTCTTTTCTAGGCATACCGTTGTTGAGTTCGTCTAGATCACACACATCAGCGGTCATGGACATCATAAGAGTGAATAGACATCCCATCCCAAATGCCATAAGGGGAATGGGAAGGAATATCATGTAGTAATTCTCAGGATCAAATCCCCACCATTTCAACACATAACCTATGACTGAAATGAAAGTAGCGATAATGAATGCTTTTCTTTTACCGTACTTATTTGCCATCCAGTTAATAATTGGTATAGCAATAAATGCGGTATACGCTGCGGTCACTGCGGGAAATAATGCAACCCACCATTTTGAAGCACCCCAATCTCCATCAAACATGTAGAAATTGATAATAAAGACTCCGAACTCAGCTACAATTTGAAAGCCGTTAAACACTAGGAAAGTAGCAATACACAGTTTTACAAATGGTTTATTCTTTAGAACTACCTTAATACCGCTGAAAATTTTACCAAAACTGTTGAGAACTCCTTTGAAAGAAACATCTTCCCTACCTTCCATTTTACTCGCGTCTATACCTCTACAAAAAATTGCTGGCATGACACCTAATAAAATAATTACCAAACCAGATATAATTGCGATAGTGCGAACTCCTTCCGGTTGGTTTTCAAAAAAGTTCGTATCAGGAATCAGTACATATAGAAATGGTACTAACATCCAAGCTACCTGCCCTATAGTATTTGCAAAACTCATTAAGCGAGTGCGCTCTTTATAGTCCGAAGTCATCTCATAACCGAGAGCTATTAATGGAGTAGAAAATATCGTATTTCCAAAAACTAACAGAATTGAGAAAATCAGCAAATACCAAAAATTGAACATATGATCAGCATCACCGTGGACTTGCCAGAGAATGGTAAAGATGATACCCGACAAAATAGCTCCAGTCAAAATATAAGGGCGACGTCGGCCAAATCTAGAGCTTGTATTATCAGAGATATATCCCATTACTGGATCTGTTAATGCATCAAATAAACGAGGTATACCAACTATTAAACCCGCAAGCACCGTATCCATTCCGAACCCATCTGCAGATTTGAGAATTACCACAAAAACCCCTAAAATTCCAGGTATGAGGTTATTAACTAAATGACCAGCACCAAAAGCGGCTTTCTGACCCAAAGGCACTTTTCCTTTCCTTGATTTGACTAATGTTGCCATATTTCAAAAGTTTATTGTTTGACCGCAGGGATTTTTACGGTCT
Organism: Nonlabens spongiae; assembly: GCF_002117125.1. NCBI lineage: Bacteria > Pseudomonadati > Bacteroidota > Flavobacteriia > Flavobacteriales > Flavobacteriaceae > Nonlabens > Nonlabens spongiae. The sequence goes on along the minus strand of NZ_CP019344.1, from coordinate 107,449 downwards.
GCATCATTTTATCGCTATTTCCGTTGAAGGTTTTAGTGATGGGTTTTCCATTGCGGCCCAAGCCTTCAAAAACTCCATCCTCCACTTGATCCCAAAGCGCATATTTTGCTTTTCCATCTACGGTAAACAGTCCAAAGTAATTTTCGCTACCATCTGGATTGCCAGCATCTTTCCACGGCTCGTCAAAAGCTTCAAAAAAGAAGCAAGACATGTTTTGAGCATCAGTCCAGTCGCGCATGTGGTCATAGTACAAGGCTTGTTTATACTCGTCATTTGCTCTGGAACCGTTAGGTCCATAAAAACCTTTTGAATAACTCGCCCATCCCGTTTCTCCTATGTGAATGGGTTTATAGATCCCCAGGCTTTTCATGTATGCTCTGACACTATCAGTCTGGCTTATCGCATAACCTTTTGCGCGAAGCAAGGCTGCTTTAACTTGTTCTTTTTTGGTCAATGAGGTCTCTGAAGGCATGACTTTCCAGAACACGGGATTATAGTGGGTATCGTGCATGGGATAGGTATGCACCGATAAAAAATCTACGGCTTTGATCAAATCGTTCAAAGCTTTTACATGGTACACTCGGTCACCTCCACCCCAAGAGGCAAAATTATCAGAACTGGTGATCCATAAATCTGCTGGCAAAGTGCCTTCTTTCTTCAGGCTCTGTAAATGATTCACCCATTTCAGAATCACATCAGGCTGGACATAGTAGCTCGCTGCCCATTTAACCATAGCTTCATTACCCACTGCGATCACTTTGACGATGTCGGGATATTTATTTGTCAGCGCTACTGCTCTCTTGATCTCATCTGCATTATTTGGACTTTCTTGATTGTGATCTGGAGTGAGTTCTGTCCAGGCATTCAAGCAATCGATCCAAGCTCCCAGCATCACATACATCTCAAAATTCGGATCCTCTTCTTTGAGTTGCTTGATGGCTTCTAAAACATTTGAGGCATGAGCTAATTGTACGTTATAGGTGCGCAGAATGCGTATTCCCATCGCATGCATGATTAATAAATCTTCCTTGAGCTGTTTTATTTTAGGTTGCTTAGTCCTGCTCGTTTGTCGATAACCTCCATAGGAAATCGCGTGATATTCCTTATTCCCCAAAATATCTGAAGCACTTGAGTTTTTTGTATCCTTAGTCATCAATTCAATCTCTTCATTTTGATCAGCCCCCTTGTCCTCTTTTTGAACGCAAGAAGTTAAACCCACGATTAAAGCAAATACCACCAGAGCTTTCAGGTTTTTCATGGCTTTTCTTTATAGTTCAAACCGTACCCAAACTGAAATAATGGCTCAATACTTTCATCCCATAAATTAGGACCAAATTCACCGTCGAAATCTTTAACATACTTGGGCCAGGAATGAGGTAATTTTCCTGAAAAATCATACTCACCAAACAACACCTCTGCGACTCCATCACCTTCAGAACCTGGCAACCAAGCCGCAATAAATGCATCTGACTTATTGATTTCTGGAGTTACCACCATAGGCCTCCCTGAAACAAGCAAGATGACCACGGGAATTCCCTGTTTTTTGTAATGGGCTATGTAATCTTTATGCTTTCGCGAAAGCGTCATCCTATACACACCTCTTCCATTACCCACATCTCCCATAAATTCTGCGTAGGGCGTCTCTCCTACTGCAATAATCGCCACCTCAGCATCAGGATGCGTTTGTGTACCTATCTGATCATAAACCACCTGACCGGTCGCGATTCTTTTTATACCGTCCAAGATAGTCGTGGAGCCGTTGTAGCTTTCCAAAGTACCTTGCCAGTTTACACTCCAGCCTCCACTTTGCAAACCGCTATTATCAGCATGTTCACCTACGACGACGATTTTCTCTAGATCCTTATTTAAAGGAAGAACACCTTTGTTTTTGAGGAGTACTAGCGACTCTCGCACTGCTTGACGAGCAATGTTCCGATGCGATTTTGAACCTACTTTTTTCACTAATGAGGTATCGGGAAAAGGGTTCTCAAAAAGTCCCAGTCTGAATTTCTGCCTCAAAATTCTGCGTACTGCATCGTTTATGCGGTCCATACTTACGGAATCTTTTCTAATACCTCTTTTTATTCCCTCGTGAAACTTAGGCATGTCTCCATCTACCGCCATAAACATATCCACACCTGCGTTAACCACATCGTTCCCGCCGAAACGGGAATATCCCTTCCAATCCGTCAAAACAATCCCATCAAAACCCATCTTACCCTTGAGCGTATCGGTAATCATGGCTTTGTTGGTATGCATGGATTTACCGTTAAGCGTATTGAATGAAGCCATTACCGCTCCCACGCCTTCATCAACTGCTGCCTGATAGGGTGGCATCAATAGGTTAGAAATTTCTTGATCTGTCAGAATGGTTTCACCGCCTTCTGCTCCGTTAACCGTGGCACCATCTCCCATAAAATGCTTTGCGGTTGCCATAACGGTATGGCGATCTTTCAAGCTTTCTCCCTGATGTCCCTGGATAGATGCTTTGGTCAACTCACTCGTGAGCTCCGTACTTTCAGAAAAAGCTTCATAAGTTCTTCCCCATTTCTCATTAAAGGGAATTGCCACGCAGGGTGAAAACACCCAATTAAAACCTGTCGCCTGACTTTCTATAGCGGTAACTTCTGCAGCTTTTTTTACTAAATCAGGATTTCTTGTAGCTCCCATTCCGATATTGTGAGGAAAAATGGTAGCACCATCAAACGTGTTCTGTCCATGCACTGCATCGACACCCAGCAAAAGGGGAATTCCCAGTCTGGTCTGTAACGCCCTCTTCTGCAGTTCTATAAAGCGATTTTGCCAGTCCTTAACCGTTTTACCAGGATCTCCCCCTTGAGTGTGAATAATGGAACCGATGAATTTTGATGTTACCAGACTATCTGACTCTAAATCCCAGAAATGCCTCACCTGAGTCATTTGCCCGATCTTCTCATCGAGGGTCATGATGGCTAGTAATGAATCTACCCGGTTCTCAATGATTTCGGCGTCTGTGGGTTTCATGTCTACTTGAGTCTCTTTTTTATCTTCACACGAGGCTAACAGAAATGTAAAAATTCCTACCTGCCAGAATCCTCGGATCTTAATTTGAGGGAGCAGTGTCATTATCTATTTACTTTTACCAGGATCCGGTCTATTTTATTTTCTCTTTTAAAAATACTCCTGCTCGTTTCTCTAGTTACTTCCAGATCACTGGAGAGTTTTTCCTGGCTTCCATCTTTAAAAATCACTATTCCACTACCTTTATTATCAGTCAGCTCGTAGATGATAGGAACCTGGCAGTAAGTAAATGCGAGACAGCCCTGATCTATCGTTATCTCTTGTTTCTGATCTTGAAGATCATAGAATTCAAAACTGTTTTGTGATTTGAGAAATTCATCATGTCTGAGCAGACGGGTATTGAATTTGATTTTTGCATCTTCTACGATCACCCCTAGCTCACCGAAACGACATAAAATATCTTCTTTAACCTGTCCCGTCATTCCAGGTTGTTGTGCACCTCTACCACCCGGTGTATGGGAATAAGGATCAGTTGGGAATGCACCATAGAGTTCTGGTGATTTATGGACGCCTATTCCTTCATTAATCTCGTAATAATGTTCCAGCAACCTGCCTATTGTTTCATCGCTTTCTGCATCATTAATTGCTGACCAACAAGTTTCTTGAACTGCAAGAAGCAATTTACTGACCATATGCCAGTAAATAGAGCCTAATCCTTCATAACCGTAGAAAGTTCCAGACCTACCGGTAAATGCCTTATGGTTGAAGTGCTCCTCAAAATCTGCAAGAAGTTGTTCCTTTTGCCGCTCAACTAGTTCACCATATTTCTCTGGCAGGTCGTTTAACGCCTGCTCGAGACTGTCTGCATTATTAAAGGTACCGTTGTAGTGATAATTACCTTGAAGATCCTTCTCGACGATCTGGGTATTTCCTGCTGCTTCTAGCTGTTGTAGCAATAAAGAGTTCTGAACTTTCTCCCTATCGAGGTTGTTCTTGTCCGTAAATCGTGGTAATTCTCTATCTGGATAAAGGGTATAGCTGTACTGATCCGGGCGGAAGAGTGCACTCGCCTTCATTCCATCCAGTACCCTTAGAGATTGTTTTGCATTAATGAACCCGCTGGACAGCACTGCTACCTGACCTTCTAGCATCTCTGGTAAATAGCTCACCTCTACACCATCATTTTTGAAGGTGATCAAATTGTAGGCATGGTACATCCCGTCCTCACGCTCATTAGTCTTTATCGTTTGCTCTAGATGAGACTGAACGACCTCTAGCATTTTCGAGATTTCGCTCTTGGTAAGACCTTCTTTCTTACCTGTAAAACCACGGTCATAAATCTTGTTGCGATAGTCACTGGCTGCCTGACCTAACTGGTCTATTATTTGCTTGCGCTCTTTATTGTCTCGCTTTCGCGAAAGCGTACCCTCAAAAGACGCAAGTGTTGACATAATGGAACTGAACAGTTCCACCATCTCCTCAGACACCACAAAATCTGAAACATCTGCTTTTTCAAGAATATTTGAATAGAATGCAATAAATCGACGTAGATAATATAGGGTCACCATAGAGACACCGTTCCCCACAAGTGCGTTATTTGCGTCATTCCACTCAGGGCGCTGGGTATTCATCCAGATTCCAGCGTCAGGTATGAAGTTAGAGATTTTGGCAAGTAATGTCGCTAGAATCTTTTCTGTAAAATTCACGTGATATAGCTCTTCCTGAGTGGTTTTGAGCAGGGCACCATCAGCTCCCATTTGTTCCCGCTCACGGCGTATCTTATCATCTAGTTCTTCATTAAAGAGGATCGTGTCCTTGGGATCCTCAACGATCTCTTTATATGATTTAATACGATAGGGAACATTTGCATAGACAAAGAGGTCCTGATCAAAATAACTAGCAAGTTTGCTAGGATCGTGCTTTTCAATGATCTCTAAAAACTTGAGTAGATATATGATCTGGTGGTCGCCCCAGTAACCTATGTAGGACCATGGATCGTCTGGCTCAACAGTCTCCCAGTCAAATCCACCTTTTGTCACTCTATAAGGATTATATCCATCAAAAGTTGTGGCGTTCAAAAACTTGAAGATCATCCCATCGATGAATTCAGGATAGGAATAAGCCAGCGCTTCCCAATTCTGGAAAATATCACGCCAGTTTCCTTCGTAATCCAAGATTTTTGATCCATCCCTATCGCTGGTCAAGTTGATACTGAATTTATTCCAAGGTCTACTAGGGTCACCATGTCTACGACTGAACTTAAGCGGTAAATATTCCATGGCGAGGCGGTTGAAATCTGCATCGCTGTCCTCGTTTGCCAATTCCTGAAGACGCTCCACCGTAAAAGTTTCTGGTAGGTTCTCTAGTACTCCAGACTTAGCTTTATAAACTGGTTTACTCGCGCTTTTAAGGTAGTCTGAAAAGTCTTTTTTCTCAATGGTATAGTTATCATCAAAAATTCCACCTCTCATAATATTAAAGAGGGTATTTGAGAAATGTCTGGTATTCCTCATCTTATCTGCGGTGAGCTGCCTCCCGTCTGAGGCGCAGTTGAGTTTCAGTAACTCCTCTGACCCCTCATCAATACTAGCTTGAACCGACTGACTCAAGTCATCTTCATGCGCTATCCAGTTTTTGATCTGAGCGACATCGACCATAGATTGATTGACTTCAGCCACGATTATCCACGAGTCGCTTTGTTGGGGCTTCAGCTTTAAATCAAGATTTAAAAAATAAGCACCTTTCTCAGCCCTCACATCTACTTCCTCTTCTACAGCGCCGCCGGCACGGAACGTGTCTAACTGTTGAGAGGACAACAATTTTTTGGTTCCTGACCGGTCACTCCACACCGTTGTAGTCTGTAATGATTCACTAGGCTCTGCACGGTCTACAATAATTGCGCTCAAGGCAAAAATCCCAATTCCACTCTCCTTTTCAAGCTCACATTTTTTGTAGGCGTCTACTAAATTAGAACTGCGATTTTGCAATTCTGAACCTACACCATAGGGAACGATATTCTGGATACCGTCCAAAACAGCAATCTCTACATTCTCATCGCCAGTATTTATTATCTTAGATTTTCTTATAAATCCATATTGCTCGCTCGTGTTCCAGGCATATTGGAAAACAAGTTTTAAATCATGATTTACTTCTTCAAAAACGATCTTATTTCCCAGCTGATTTTTATAAAGGTTGCGCTGCGTTTTATACACACCCTCCATGCGTAGGCTGAAAGGCTCCCATAGGTAAGTTTTACCTTCACGGGAAACTTGCATTATAGTTTTACTTCCCGTAACATCAACTGACTCTGTGATTTTATCATCTGTGTAATATGGAAATAGGGAAGATTCAGCATTTCTACGGCCAGCAGTGAGCCCTCCATTGCTGGAAATAAACATCCAGTGGTCTGATTCACTCACGATGCTCATAAAAAAAGGTCGCATCGCGTCGCTGTTTGAAATCTTATAATATTTCTCGTTTTCAAACTCCACTAGGGCTCCCTGGACGTTTGTGTCTTTTCGGGCTAGTGGTGTATTTCCTATATATATATCTTTATTCATTTTTCTTTTTTGGCGCTTAGCACTTTGCAGTTAGCAGTTGGCTCTTGGCGCTTTGCGGTTTGCTATTGGCTTTTTGCTATTCGTTATTCGGTATTCCTTATTCTTTATTCCTTGTTTGATATCGTTAGTTTAATACGTTCTACCTTATAAATAGCACTTTAGGCATCTCGACAGCCCTTCGACAGGCTCAGGGTGACAAACAGCGCGCAACCTATGTTCTCTATTCAGAGTATTACTCGTCTTCAGAGTCATCGTACTTTATACTTTGTACTTAGTACTTCATACCTAATCTTTCCTATTTTTCCTATCGTATAGCATTTCATCTCTCATTTCTAACTTCTCGCCTCTCAAACCTTCTCCCCCACCAGCTCCAGTTCCAACTCTTCCAGCGATCTTCCTTTAGTTTCTGGTAATATCTTGATCATGATGAAGAGGCCCACTAAAGCGATGGCTCCAAAAATGAAGAAGGTCAGTGCATTCCCGAGGTTTGCCAGTTCCCATGGAAATACAAGTTGAACTAATGAACTGATTAAAGAATTCACAAAGGCTATAGTTCCTATAATGATCCCGCGTACTTTGAGTGGATACAACTCAGAAAGTAATACCCACATCACTGGGCCCAAACTGAAGGCAAAACAGGCAATAAATCCTAAAATTCCTACAAAGACCAGGGTAGCATTCATTGTAATAGCTGCCTGTAGTAGGTCGCCGTCATTAGCAAGGTAGACCTGGTTATCTAATCTTTGTTTCAGCTCATTCTTGAATTCTACGTCAGATAGGAAAACTTGATTCTGGATAGGTCGTAAAAGCTCCTTTTCTGCAAATTTTAGTTGATCTATTGATTGAGTGGTTAATTGATATTTAGCACTATTGAAGCCATAGGCACATAAAAGCAAACTGATTGCAATTCCAGCGGTACCAAAAAGCAGTAACGGCCTCCTGCCCATTTTATCAATAAGCAGCATCGCTAGTATGGTAAACAAAACCGTTACACAACTTAAGAGTACACTGCTCGTAAAAGAAGCATCGGTACCTATGCCAGTTTGCTCAAAGATTGAAGTAGCGTAAAAATAGACCGCGTTTATACCGGTAATTTGCTGAAGAATCGCTACTATCAAGCCTACAATTATGATGAATCGAAGTGATTTTTTAAAGAGGACTTTATAGGATACCTCGTTTTCGCCTTGAGCGGAATTATCGCTTTGCTGACTTATAGAGTTCATTTCTTGCAAGCCAATTACTTCACCATGGATGAATTTCATAACGGTTGCTGCCTCATTTTCACGTTCCTTGAGAAATAACCACCTGGGACTACGTGGTACTAAAAAAAGAGCAGCGAGATAAATAATGGCTGGAATTGTTTCTATTCCTAACATATATCTCCAAACGTTGCCATCAGTTAAAAATGAGGTCAATGAATTAAGCGCCTCGTTAAAAAAGTAATTACTCAAAAAGGCTGCAAAAAAACCGAGCACTATATTTAGTTGCTGAATAGCTACTAACTTACCTCGATCCTTTGTGGTAGAAACTTCAGCTATATAGACGGGAGCCAGCACGAGAGCTGCGCCAAAAGCGACCCCACCTATCATTCTCGCGATATATAGCATGTGATAACTCTCTGCCAGTGCACTGAAAATTGCAGAAACAGCATAAAATGCCGCAACGCCTATTAAAACCCTCTTCCTCCCAATGGCATCGCTCAATCGACCCGCAAACAACATGGCAAACATGGCAGCAAACGAAGGTGAACTCACCACCCAACCCGATTGGGTTTCTGTGAGATTGAACTCAGGATTTGCATAATTCATCACCCCTGAGATAATCCCTGCATCAAAACCAAATAGGAACCCACCGAGGGATACCACAAATGCAATGAGTATGAGCTTCTTAGACATAAATTATATAGAGGTATAACAGGTATTAAGTCCTGTGGACTTCCCTTACTCGTAGACTCTCACATAATCTACTTCCATAGTTTGTGGATAAACCGTGTCTGGTCCTGGAGGTCCTACGAAACTTCCTCCTACGGCGACGTTTAAGATGATAAACATCTCACGACCATCGTTAAATACCCATTCAGAACCCTCATCCATATCAGCTGGAGTGATAGATTGGTACAACACATCGTCTACGTAAAAATTGATTCGGTTAGGGCTCCATTCAATTCCAAAGATGTGAAAACCGGTATCAAAGCGCTCATTCTGCAGTTCATATGTGTTTGTGATGGGATTACCAGCAAAGTTACCGGGCATGTGGGCAGTTCCATGAACAATGGTAGGCTCCTGACCGCGATATTCCATAATGTCTATTTCTCCGATTTGTGGCCAAATAGCCCCATCTGAATCTTCACCTAGCAACCAGAACGCTGGCCAGATCCCACGACCCCAGGGCAATTTGATTCTGGCTTCATATCTACCATATTGTTTCTGAAACAATCCTTTAGTTAAAATACGAGCCGAAGTGAATCTAGAACCTTGAAAACTTTCTTCTCTCGCGGTGATTTTTAAAATGCCATCTTCAACAACAACATTTTCAGGGCGATCTGTATAATACTGAAGCTCGTTATTTCCCCAGCCGCCCATTCCAGTACCTATATCATAAGTCCATTTTGAGGGATCTGGAGCTCCATTCACATCAAACTCATCAGCAAATACAAGATCGTTAAGCGTTGTAACCTGTTGATCTTCATCACTATGACAAGAAACTCCCACAAAAGTGAGAACTGCTCCGAGAATTAAAATTTTATAGTTTTTCATTTTTAGAATTTTATGATTGCCTGAAATACTTTAGGAAGCACATATCATGCTCTTTACTTTTTGATAAGTACGCTTTCGCGAAAGCGTACACTAAACTGCTCTTGAAAGGTCAATCAAGAACTCGTATGTCATCTGCATAGTACGTGCTGCCATCACCAGGAAGATTCACGATAAATTCATTGATGAACACGACACGCTGATAATTCAAACCTGGATTCCTTACTGCTGAAAAATCAAATTCTAGTTCAGTCCACTCGTTTGCAACTGTGACGTTTGCATCAACTGCGATTTGATTACCTCCACCCGCTGTCTCCAGTGCTAGGCGTATGGGGATATTTGCTTTGGGCGACCATACTTTCATGCGCATAATCTGAGAATTTGAAAAATCTACAGGCGCATCAAGATCTATAAAAGTTCCCGCAAAAAACTGTGATCCAGCAGGTTTCAAAGTTTCAATTACTCTTGAAGATGTATTGATTCCCGACTGATCTGGATTAGTTATAATGTTGCTCTGAGCACCCTCAAATGTGGTAATATTGTAATTAAGTGTAGTCGACTCAAAGCCTATAGGCAGCATCACTTGAGTATTTGCCGAGTCATCTACAATAGGTGTAGGGTCCACAACTTCTTGATAGTAATAGATATTATCTACTAGAACGTTACTGACCGTAGCGTCAGAGACAAAAATGATTAATCCTAGCTGGTCTCTTTCTCCCAGTCCATTAAAGTTACTTAGCGGTATATCGTAGCTACCCCAACCGTTTGAAACCAGATCAGAAGAACTTATCGTAAACGTACCAGAAGTTTCATTATCACCTACATCATTGATCAATTCCACTCTTATGAAATCACCCGGATCAACTGATTCTTGAACATTTAGATCTACGTGAAAATGAGTCATCCCGGTAATATCTACAGATGGCACGTTAAGAAATGTTCCCACGCCTACAAAATTGAAATCTGTATAGTTGATTACCTGATCTCCATTAATATTGAGAGGTGGAGTTCCTCCCTGAGTGGTTTGGAAAGGTTCAAAAAATCCGTTGAAGTAATCTACGGGAACATTGTTATAAGCATCGCTAAAAATCGAGATCACGTTCTCTGGCGCTCTATCTGGAATGGGAGCGGCATTGAAATCACCTTGGGAAATAATAGAAAGTGATCCTGAAGCCTCTACACCGTTGAGACTAGCGGTTATAATCGTGGGAATAGGATCGCCATTTCCATCGATAGGACTGGACGCAATTATTTCTGCAAATCCATTTTCATCTACCGTTACCACGCCAGGATTACTGCTGGTAAAGGTAAAATATGCAGGTGCTGGGCTAACTGTTACATCTCCATTTGTTGCGGTGTTCCAAGTTTGTTGCAAACCAGTAATCTGAAATCTTGAGCCTATAAAGCCCTGGCGACTTTCATCAACACCATTAAAAATGGATGGTCTAGGCTGGGCAATGGTGCCAAGATTCTCAAATTTAATTTCATCAATAGAAAGATCGTATCCAAAACCTCCAGTGCTTTCAGAACCTGCTGCAAATACAAACAACCCTCGCTCTTGAACCAGTAACTCTGGATCTGGGATAGGGATAATGTACTTTCTCCAGTTAGTACTCAAGCGTAAACCTGTTCTCACTACTCTATACTGAGAACCTTCAAAATCATCGCCAAAGCCTACTTCACCTACTGTAGCTGTGGTTGAACCTTTTGCCCAGAAGGTGAGCACATCATAACCTGTAAGATTGCGACCGGCACCTCTATCTCTGAATATACCACCGATGAAACCACCGTCTGGATCATCAGGCGCGGGTACAGATATTTTTAAGGCCTCGCTTCCCTCATACACATCTGTAGTACTGGTATTAAATCCAAACGGGTTTGCCCCATCAGCAGGCCCAAAAGATTCAAAAAATTCATCTGTCAACCCTACTGGACCATCAGAATATACTTCAGCAGTATTTGGGAACAAGGCCTCGACAGCATCGTCAGAAATATCTCTTTCACATGCAGCAACTGCAAATAGAATGGCTATCACAGCAAACCAGCTGTATTTTATATTATAGTTTTTCATCATCAAGCTTTTTTAATTTCCAATATTGAAGTGGATGTACGTTCTTATTTCCCACTCAGAGCCATTAGGAAAGCCTATGGGACTCACGATGGGAGTGTTTGAAAAATCAGTAGTTTCATTAGGTGCATACCTAGGTGAGAATTCATTTAAAGATCTCCAAAGACCTCTAATTCCTATTTGAGTATCAGGTAAGATATACCAATCTGGTTTTCCTAAGGTAGTAGAAACATCAAGCATCAACTGAGTAGGGAATGTTAGGTTGAAGTCACGATGATAATCGTATGGTCCCCAATCATTGATTTTTACATGAGAGCTTACTTTGATTTTTTTATAGATCATACGTAGATCAGCACCAAATCGATTGATGACGCGCTCGCTATCACCATTTGCCTGACCGTTACCATAATAAAAATTACCTATAATTCCCCACTCGGGTGTGAGTTTGGAAACCATTCTCAGATTAGCTTCATACAAGTCTTGAGCAGGAACCGATTGAGCAAATTTCAAGAAAGTTCGATTTGCTTGAAAACCTATATGTCCATCCATAGTAGTAGGCAGGTATCTGTATACAAAACCCAAACTTGCGGCAAACTTTGCGTCTTCCTTGCGATCATTATCCCAATCGTACATCCATGTACCTGGAGTTGGGTCAAAAGTGATTAGTAATTCTCCAGCTGTTGTTTCTCTACTACCTTCCCTCACTGCAAAGGGATCGTCTATAAAATTGCGTAGTCTTCCAGGAGCATTGACATTATTAGGTATGGGATCTACAAGTGGCTTTTGATACATAAAATTAGGTGCGACTTGAAACTGTCCTACGCTATAAGTAAAACCAGCAAGTAGGTTAGTCATATTTCCACTTCCAGAATCTTTTAACCTCCATCCAGTAAAAGTTTGTGTCTGATCTGCGCCACCATTTGCAACGAGCCCCATGTAAGAACCCTGAACATAAGAGTTGAAACGACCGCCTTGATACATGATCTTTCCCTTAGCTCCCCAGTTATCAGAAGACTTTATGCGGTCCACGACAACTACATCGCCTGCTTCAGTTTCTAGAATATCCTGGTACCCGATTCCATTAAGAGGACTTCCTCCCCATATTCCTCCTACCATAAATGTGAGCTCACCGAGACTGCGCTCCACCGCCAGCGTTGCTCTTTCTATAGGCCATGGTGGTATGATACCACTACGTGCTCTTTCTGGATCGATAAAACGGGATCCATCATCGTTAATTTCAATATCCTGTTCAAAATCCCTGTGATAAATACCTGTAACATTCCAGCCAGAGAAATCTCGACTGTATTTAAATAACATGGTCGGATTTGCACCCCACCACAGTTGAGGACCTACGGCAATTTTGAGACCATCAAGAGACTTTTTCCCATCAAATTCAAAACCGAATGTTTCACCTCCGTAGATATCTAGATTAGGACCATAGTTTGCCTCAGGATATAGATTGAAAAAATCTCCTTCATATCCCCAATGATAATGACCTGTCCTGTAGAACCCCCTTATGTCAAAGTCCTTTGCATTCCAGTCAAATTCTCCTTGGTAAATATTCAAACGGTTAATGTCATCAAATACTTGAACACCATTGTTCTCATCCAGAGCTCTAACCTGTCGACCTCTGTTCTCATAGAAAATTTCATTGATAGGATTTTCAGCAACCCTACCGATAATGTTAGCAGTTACTTCAAGTCTTACATTACTAGCCGGCTTACCTTCTACACCTACATAATAGGACTGCATGTGATCAAAACCCAATTCATCCGGAAAAGTATCGTTGTTAGGTACTGGATCATCAGGCGTAGTGATTAAAGAACCACCAGTTTGAATCAGATCAAATTCTGCACGGAGCGTACTTAATTTAATGCCTGTTCCACTCGCACTTCCACCGGTGGCTAGAGCTTTGTCACCGCGTGCTCTCAAAACAGCATCCATAATCTGGATATCATTGAGATCTTCTAGTACTGTTACAGCGCTGGCATTATCGCCATATGGATTGATGTTATGTACATTTTTTAGAGCGTAGTACGCAGCTCTAGGATACAAGGTGTAAAGTCCACGTGCATTGGTAGGACCTTTAGCACAGATCCCAAACCACTCTTCATTCATATTATTTTCACCTGGAGCGAGATCTCGGGAATAACCCCCACTTGACCAAGATGCTTCTGTATTATGTATAAACAAATCCTCAGTCTGACCACGCTTCCACCAGCCATCACTGAACTGAAAAGTAAAACCTCCTATTGAATTACCCGATAAGCCAAGACCTGCCGAATTCATATAAATCTCTTTCCAGTTTCCAAACATGTAGTAAGCTTGTGAGTATTGATCTTCTTGAAGTTCAATTGCATTAAAAGCATCAGCACCAAATTCTGAGAACATAATCGGTTTCCCCAATTCTTCTTTTACTCTAGAAAAAGCATCGCCAAATGATACACCGCGGTACATGTTAGTAGCATAGATGTCGATATCTGGAGCTTCTTCCTTGACCAGATCCAGATAAAGAAGATCTCCATTACAAATAGCTATAGGGTGATTAGCGTCTAAGGACTTCATCTTCAGCACAGCATTATTCATGAGCTTGTACATCGCTCGGGCTCTCCTCCTAATGGTAGAGCTTTCACTATCTATAGGAATATCCTCAGTTTCTGCACCTCCCCAGGATAGTCCGTAATTATTTTCGTTACCTAACATGTACATGAGAAGACCTGGTGTATCCTTGTAGTCGTTCACCATATCTTCTGCAACTTTCATCAAATACTTCTCTACTCTAGGATCACTGTATTCCGTATTTGCATACCAAACACCGTTTATAGTGAGTCCATATCTACCAAAACTATCATTGAGCATCGTATAGATACCATAATTCTCATATATATAGGTAATCCACTTAGGCTGCATCCCTGCGTATACACGTATGGTATTTACACCCATATTTTTAAGCAGCCCCATTTCTGAATCCAGGGCTGCTTTTATCAAATCATCAGGTTGTTCCCACAGACTGTAGCTGTAGTTTGTACCAATGGGCACGTAATCCCAATTCATACCATTGATCATAAAATCAACACCGTCGACTTTTAATCGAAAACCATCACTGTCCTCGTTAATTACAACACGATTTGCCTGTCCGACCACTAGTGCCGTAATCAAGAAAATAATCAGGGTAAAGAATTTCTTCATAAGATAGAATTTTGAACTATTACGATGTAGTAAATAGGGTTTACGCTTTCGCGAAAGCGGATTATCCAATAACATTACTCTACACTTTCAATGTTACGAATACTAAAGTGTCAATTTGATAATTTATACCTATCATATTTGCAACATTGAAATTAATATGATGCTGTTTGTTAACAAACAGTAATCAAACTCTCTAATTTTCAAATATTTAACATCTTTTAAAAATAGATCAGAATGGCAAAATCTCAAAGAAAACAACTCCTAAATCATGGTTTGTTGAGGTGTTGATGAGTAGAATAATTTAAAGTTTGAACCTTTACATACTAATTATGTAGTCGCTGAGGTTAGTTTCTTTATCAAGTTCCATTTTTTTGCGCAATCTGTATCTTTTGATCTCGACACTACGTGGAGAAATATGAAGCAAGGGAGCTATTTCTTTAGAACTCAGGTTCAATCTCAGGTATACACAAAGCCTTAAGTCTCCAGGAGTAAGTGAGGGATGTTTTGCTTTGATTTTCTTGAAGAAATCTTTATCAGCATTATTAAAAGCCTCTTCAAATGAGATCCAATCTTTTTTACTGGTGAGATTTTTCTTAACCATTTTACGCAATTCTCTTGCAGGTGGAGAGTCAGGTAACTTTTGAGCAATGGATTGAACCTCGTTGAGCAATTCATTTTTACGTATCGTCCCCATTGTAGCCACAGCAAGCTCCTTGCTTCTAAACTCATTTTCTGACCGTAATTTCTCGTTACGCATTTGAATAAGTTCATTTTCGTTTTGGAGGCTTAAAACTTCCAGCTCTTTTTGATGACGTTTTGCCTCACGATCTTTTTGCCTTCTGTAATACCACTTATAAGTAAGGTGGATAGCATACCCTGTCGCAATCAACAATAATACATAGATGATCTGGGCCGTGTAGGATAGATAAAATGGTCGTAGAATTTCAAAAGTGTAAATAGCTGGCTCAGATGAAATTTGTGAGTCCACCATAGACCTCACCTCAAACTCATAATCTCCATGATTCAATTTATTAAATGTTACCTGGGGCTTGCTATCCCACTTACTCCACGTTTCTTGATTGAGCCTATATTGATAAAGTACTGGTCTCAAAGGATTGTAACTATCAGAACTGTATTCTATATAGATATTGTTTTGATCGTGAGGTAAAATCCCTGCTTGAGATACATCAAGATTCTCGACACCGTTATTATAAAATTTTTTGACTTGATTAATTTTGATTGATGGCTCTGTGGTATTTTGATACTTTGTATCAAGCGTGATGTAACCAAATGTGGTTCCTATAAGATATTTATCCTGCTCTAGTAAACTTACGTTTTCATAACCAGACATGTCATCCCTTGCTCGACTGTCTATATTAAATGATGACACATTTAAATTATCATCAATATTTCCTCTAGTTACTTTTAAAAGCTCTTTTTGCGAGAAAAACCAGAGCGCATCGTCGCTGGTCACATTCATCTTGCCGCTTTCAAAGCCTCCACTCAAAAATTCCTGACTCAGTTTCTCATCTTTTGAAAATTGCTTGCTCTTAGCATCATATCTAAAGATACCATCTCTATTGGTAAGAAATAAAACATCTCCAAAACGTTTAAGATCTGAGGTTTTATCAATCCTTACATCATCAATTAAGCTAATGTTGTCTACTGTATTTAAATGCTGATCGAAATCCATCTGGTACAGGCCCTTATACTCGTGACTTACAAAGATTTGGTTATCCATTACAACAAAATCCTTAGCACTAATGTTAAATCCCTCAAGCTTTTCAAATGCAGTCATGGAGAGATCTGTTGACCTATATACACCATCATAACAGCCTATATAAACTGTTTTAGAATCATGATCAACCCAAGATTCCCAAACCCCAGTTTGATTGAAAACATTTGCAACCTTACCTTTACTAATTGCAAACATTCCAGCGTCATGGTGACAATATAAAGTATTGCCTATCACAGATAATGACCAGACTTGACCTGAAATATCAGGTACTAGACTGAAGTAAGCATCATCTCCCTGCGTCCGTACAAATAGTCCTTGATTCGTACCCAAGTAT
Organism: Nonlabens spongiae; assembly: GCF_002117125.1. Lineage (NCBI taxonomy): Bacteria > Pseudomonadati > Bacteroidota > Flavobacteriia > Flavobacteriales > Flavobacteriaceae > Nonlabens > Nonlabens spongiae. The sequence continues at coordinate 90,807 of NZ_CP019344.1, read as the reverse complement.
AATTGATCATCGTAAACTATGGATGCGTATACCGTACCTAGTACACCCTCTTGATCTACAAATTGAGTTACGCTTGAATCTAAATCTATATAGCTAATACCGTTATCTAGACCTAGCCACAAATTGCCATCCTTTGCATAAAATACTGATAGTAACGTATTGTTATCGAGACCATTTTTCTTGTTAATTTGAATATTGTGGTCTCCTTCCAGATCTTTAAGTATAAGCCCGTTTTGTATAGTTCCTAAGGCAATCATATCGAGAGTCTCTATATAGGTAGCGCTATAAACTTGGAATTCTTTGTTAGGAATGATTTGAACAGAGTCTAAGATTTCCTGATTATTCAAAATACCTAGCTGACCGTCTTTGAAGAGGAGGTAGATTTTATCTGACTTATTGAAGATGTGAACTACGCTTTTACTCTTCAACAATTCTGAATCAGAGACAAGAGCTCCTTTTTTGTTTGAGATTTGAAAAAGCCCTTCACCTAGGACCTGATAATAGAAATTATCCTCGACCTTAAAAAGCTTCCAAATGTTACTCTCTCTGGTAATTAATTCAATGTTTTCAGTCTCAAGATTAAATGAATAGATTCCAGACAGAGACTGAAAAAGTATGAATTCATCAATGGATAGGATTTTCCAGAATTGCTCATCTTCTTGTAAGAGACTTTCAATTTTGGGCTTTAATGAAGTATATACTAGACTACCGCTATTGTTGTTCTCCCAATAGCCTATATCCATATAACAACCGGTGTAGATGCGACCATCATGACAGTATACAGATCGGGCTATACTACCGTTAGGCATAGGATAGAGTTCCCATTGCGCTCCATTAAACCTCAACAGCCCTTGCTCATTGGCAAAATAAAGGTTGCCGTTTTCATCTTGGGAAATAGCCCAATTCTGATTTCCAGCAGAATAAACCGTAGAATCAAAATTCTCAAACGGAGGTAATTCTTGAGAGAAGCCTTGAGAAAAAATCAATAAACAGATGATCAAACGATGTAGTTGAGATCGCATGGTAAAGGAATTTATCAAATTTAAGATAAATTATCACTCTACAAAATCATACAATTCAACCAGCGTCAAGATATAAACTACTGTAAATTAATTATTTAAAAAAACCACTGATTTAAGATTGACTCAACATCATTGGTTAAATGATCTCAGCTTAATTCCAGTCAGTACTTTTTTTGTGTATAGTGGGAAATCAGCATTTTGAATCCAGTTGTAGTAGCCTGGTTCACTCTCAAGGACATCTACAACACGCTTTCCTTTATGCTTACCGAAGTTGAAACATTCCTCGCCTTTATCATTAAAAGCCAGCATTCCAGCAAAATCTACAGGTTTTCTTCTAGCGGAAAATTCAGCGAGTGTTTTCATGTCGTTCTCGAGCTCGGGATAACGCTCTAGCTGTCCTTTCAAAACTTCATAAGTGGCAACTGTATCGGCCTCGGCACTATGCGCATCAGTAAGCTCTTTATCACAATAAAATTTGTAGGCCGCTACTAGCGTGCGCTGCTCCATTTTATGAAAGATATTTTGCACATCAATAGCATGGCGATTGCCCATCTCAAAATCCACCCCAGCACGAAGCATCTCTTCTGCCAATAGAGGAATGTCAAAGCGGTTTGAATTGAAACCAGCAAGATCTGAATCTTTAATTATTTCATTGATACGATGGGCCAGTTCCTTAAACGTGGGTTCATCATTAACCATCTCATCAGTAATCCCGTGTACTGCCGTTGTTTCAGCAGGTATGGGAACTGTAGGATTTACTTTAAACGTATACGTCTTTTCAGATCCATCAGGATGTACCTTGTGAATGGAAATTTCTACAATGCGATCTTTTGAAATATTAGTTCCAGTAGTTTCAAGGTCAAAGAAGCATATAGGTCGTCTAAGGTTCAGTTTCATTTTAGGTAATTTCATTCTAGGTTAAAAAAAGCTCTTAAAAGAGCAGACGGCAAATCTAAGGATTCAAAAGCTTGTGTAGTTAAGTGATATGCTAAGCTTGTTAATGTTCATAACTCATTCTGTGCGCATCAAGCTTTATGAATATGAACAATAATGCGGTAAAGCCCAGCAAACCACTACCTCCATAACTCATAAAAGGTAATGGTATTCCCACGGTAGGCAGCAACCCGATTACCATTCCTATATTAACAAATACATGCAAGAAAAAGATCCCGGCAACACAGTAACCATAAATACGGGCAAACTGGTTGCGCTGCCGTTCTGCCATGACGAGCACTCTTACGATCAAACCGAGAAACAAGAGTAAAACTATACTTGTTCCCATAAATCCCCACTCCTCACCTATCGCGCTGAAAATAAAATCGGTTTCTTGCTCAGGCACAAATCCGCCTTGAGTTTGCGTCCCTTGAAGCCACCCTTTACCAGTCCAGCCACCATTCCCTATAGCGACTTTGCTTTGAGCAATGTTATAACCTATTCCCGCATCGTCCTCTACTTTTCCAAGTACTATATTAATGCGGTTTCTATGCCGTTCTTCCAGCACATTCTCAAATATGGGATTAATAGAAAGAGCAAACCCCATAGTAATCATGGCGACAATTACATACAGGACAGGCCTAGGCTTAGGAAGGCGCTTTTTGTGTCTACGCTTTCGCGAAAGCGTAAACATCAAGACTACTGCTGCAAGAATTACAACACACACCACAGCGATGGGCAGTAATAAAGCCATGAGAAAGATTCCAAGTGCAACAACGATTAAACTCAGGTACCAAAGCGACAGTCCCTCACGATAAAGGGCGAAAAAAAACGCACCATAAACTAAGGCACTCCCAGGGTCTGGTTGCGGTACTATGATGATGGCTGGTAGCAAGATGATACCTCCCACAATGAGTAAGTCCCTAAGGTTTTTGAGGTTAACTTCTAGCTGGCTCAAGTATTTGGCTACTGCTAGTGAGGTAGCCATTTTTGCAAACTCACTGGGCTGTAACGTAAATGACCCGATGGCATACCAACTTTTTGCTCCGTTTACCTCTTTGCCAAAAATGAATAGTCCCAATAAGCTGAGTATCGAGACTAGATATATCACACCGGCAAACCTTTCATAGAATTTAGGTTCTACCGCTAAAAGTATGACAGCGATGAATAGGGAAGCTAGAATGAATATCAACTGCTTGCCATACAGTTCTGACAAATCCATAAGACTGGAATATTCTAAAGTAGGCGTCGCGCTGTATATGGCTACCCAGCCAACTATAACAAGCGCTAGATAAAGGAAAATTGAAACAAAGTCATAATAAGCTTTATCGCCCGTAGCCATAACGACGTCTTATTTCTGATGGTGGTACACTCAAGGTATCTTGTGGAGTTATCTTCCCTTGATCAACGGCAGGATTAATGGTAAACTCCTTGCCACTGTAAGGTTTAACATATTCATGTTCTAAGCTGTAGTTCAGAACATAATCTTCTAAATCTGTACGGGTTATCTCATTTTTGAGGTATTTCTCAATCATGAGACTGGCAATTTTTGCCGCATAACGCGATCCCCAATACCCATTTTCTATAAAGACGGTCAAGGCAATTTTAGGATCATCCTTTGGAGCAAATGCGACAAATACGGAGTGATCCGTTAGCTGAGTTCTTTTACCGTCGATTTTGACAAAGTTCTCTACCGTACCCGTTTTACCACATATCTCTATATCTGGTACCTGTACCCGTTTTGCAGTACCACTTTTATACACCTCATTCATGCCCTCAACAACAGGTTCAAAATATTTAGGATCGATGGTGGTATGCCTCTTTTCTGTATAGGTAGGATCATTGATAGGACTATCTCCTATTTCTTTGATAATATGGGGTGTATAATAATAACCACGATTGGCAATAGCTGCCGTCATGTTTGCCATTTGGATGGGAGTCAGATAAACTTCTCCTTGTCCGATCGCATTTGAAATGGTTGCTGGTGCATACCACTGGTATTTGTAGCTGCGATCGTAATAATCTCCATCTGGAATCAAGCCTGGCTGACCTACGGGAAGGTCGTAACCCAAATAATTGCCCAATCCAAAACTGGTTACGTGATCGTGCCAGGTATCCATTCCTTCTTCAGGTGTGGCTCCTTTTTCAATAATGCGTCTATAGACTTGAGCGAAGTAAGCGTTACAGCTTTCTGCTATACCTTTATTCATAGCTAAAGGTGAAGCATGAGCGTGACAGCCTAGTTTTCTCGCCCCCCCATAATTATATCCATGACTGCATCTGAAACGCTCTTGCGGTGTCACTACACCTTCTTGCAAGCCCACCAAAGCGTTGATTACTTTAAAGGGTGATCCGGGCGCATACTGACCTTGTAAGACTCGATTGACTGTAGGTTTTCTAATGGTATCCCTGATGATCGCATTAATATTCTTGCTGCGATCGCGTCCCATCAAAATCTTAGGGTCATAGTTGGGCGCTGTAACAAGACTTAATATTTCACCTGTTTTAGGTTCTATGGCAACGATCCCACCGCGCTTGTTAGTCATGAGCATCTCTCCATACTTCTGGAGTTCAGCATCAAGGGTAACTGTCAGGTCAGAACCGTTTTCAGGAATAGTGTCGTTTGATCCATTCTTGTACGGCTCTATGATGCGCCCGAAGTGATCTTTCAGATACTTTTTAACACCCTTGCGTCCACGTAGTACCTCTTCATATTGCTTTTCAATACCGCTCTTTCCCTCTAAATCACCGAGACTGTAGTATGGGTCAGATTCTACCTTGATCCTACTGGCTTCACGTATGTAACCCAGTACACTTGCACTGTGATTTACCTGATAGCTGCGCAATGATCTACGCTGAATATAAAACCCTGGGAATTTTCTGAGTTTTTCCTGTAATGGAGCGTATTCTTCTTGAGTAAGCTGTGGAATGATCACACTCCCTTTTCTGTAACTCCAGTTCTTTGCCTTTTCAAGTTCTTGATTCAAACGAGACTTCTCGATCTTTAACAATCGGCACAGTTCCAAGGTATCCAGACTTCTGATCTCTCGCGGAATAACCATTACATCATAAGCGACCTGGTTGGCCACCATAAGCTTACCGTTGCGATCATAGATAAAGCCACGTTCTGGGTAATCGAAGACAGTTTTTACCGAGTTGGCTTCGGCCTTTCTTTTCAAGTCTTCGTCCACTATTTGCAAATAGAACAACCTAGACAAGAATACTATTCCCGTCACGATGATTACTAAAAGAAATAGAAGTTTCTTCACGACCTCTTTTTAGGTTTTATGAGCATTAATATACCTAGGGATATTATAAACGAAGCAACCCCTACCAGAAACACCATTTTTAAAGTGGTTATTATCTGAAAAATGTTAAAAATCACCAGAAAATAATATACTAAATGATGAATTAAAATAGACAGGATCAGTAGTAAGATGATTCGATTTAAAGGGCTTCGAGTAATCTTGAGGTTCTGTAACTTATAGCTTTCTCCATAGACTAGACCCAGTAGCAAATCCCGTGAAAATGCCAGTGTCAAACAGGCAGCTGCATGCGCCCCACCAGTATCATTAAATGTGTCTAAGATCCAGCCATAGAAGAAAGCCAATAGTAAATATGGAGCTAGCTTTATACGAATGGGAACTAATAGTACAAATAAGAAATAGACCATAGGACTGATGAATCCAAAAAAATGAATCTGATCTAATACAAAAATTTGCACCAGCAGCAGTATAAAAAACCGAGCTATTGTATGATACCAGGACTTATTCATTCAAACCGAGTGTATCAATTACTTGGATCGCATCCCGATCCCTTTTTCTCACTACATAAGCATGACCTAAATCAGTCATGTCGTTACTCAAGCGTACTCTTATATTATAACGCCCTGAATTACCCAAGAGCTCAGCGCTCTCTATAGTGCCTATCAAAATCCCTGGAGGGAAAATAGTAGACAAATTTCCAGTAACAACAGAGTCACCATTTTTAACCTGAGCAAGTCTAGGGACGTCTTCTAGATTAACATAATAAGGATCTTCTCCGTCCCATTTCAAGGAACCGATGGTCGAAGTATTTTTAATAGATGCACTTATGGACAACTGTGTGTTCAAAATAGAAACTACCCTAGAAAATCGGTTGCCAGTCTCGTCAATTACGCCTACCACACCGTTGCTGTTATATACCCCTTGATCTTCCTCTATTTTTTGATCTGTTCCTACATCTAGCGTGAGGTAATTATCACGTTTGGAGAAGCTATTCTTAACCACTCGAGCGGGAATTATCGTATATGGCGCATCGCTGATGAGGGTGTCCACTGGCTGGCCTAGGAGAGTATCAGCAGCTTTGGAAAGTCGCATCCTCAACAGAGCATTTTCTTCTTGTAAACGTTGATTTTCAGATTTCAGATCAAAATAACTCGTTATATCATCTCGAGTGCTGAGAATGCCGCCAGAGATCGAGTTAGAAGAACTGATAAAGGCGTTACGATGGTAATCGTGTGACTGAATGGTAAAAAAAAGAGAAATCCCAAACAAAACTAGAAACAGCAACAAATTTCTGTGCTTGATCAGAAAGTTGACAATCTGTTGCATAAACTCCCACTCTGTAATCGATTACGGCTAGTATTTATTAGCCAAAACACTTTTAAATTTATCCAGATTCTTCAAGGTAAGACCTGTTCCTCGCACAACTGCTCTTAAAGGATCTTCTGCAATGTAAACAGGTAGATCTGTTTTCATGGACAACCTTTTATCAAGCCCTCTAAGCATTGAGCCACCACCGGCGAGATAGATTCCCGTATTATAGATATCAGCGGCAAGTTCTGGAGGAGTTTGTGATAAAGTTTCCATTACGGCATCTTCTACTCTCAAAATAGATTTATCGAGAGCCTTTGCAATCTCACGATAGCTGATCTTTACTTCTTTAGGTTTCCCAGTGAGAAGGTCACGCCCCTGAACGTTCATCTCCTCTGGAGGCGTTTCTAGATCTTCAGTTGCCGCACCTATCTGAATTTTTATTTTTTCTGCTGTGCGTTCTCCCACATATAGATTGTGCTGGGTACGCATGTAGTAAACGATGTCATTTGTAAAAACATCTCCCGCAATCTTTACCGACCGGTCACAGACGATTCCTCCCAAAGCAATAACCGCAATCTCAGTCGTACCACCACCTATATCGACGATCATGTTTCCTTTAGGCTGCATGATATCCACACCTATACCTATAGCGGCAGCCATAGGCTCATGGATCAAATAGACTTCTTTACCATTAACACGCTCTGCACTATCCTTTACCGCACGCATTTCAACCTCAGTAATCCCAGATGGGATACAGATCACCATTCTTAATGATGGTGCAAAAAGTTTCTTTTTAAGCGCTGGAATCTCCTTGATAAACATGGAGATCATTTTTTCACTGGCATCAAAATCTGCGATTACACCATCCTTGAGTGGTCTGATCGTTTTGATGTTTTCATGCGTTTTTCCCTGCATCATCGCAGCTTCCTTACCTACGGCGATGATCTTTCCAGACCTTCTATCCCTTGCCACAATGGACGGACTGTCCACCACAACTTTACCGTTGTGAACAATGAGTGTATTTGCCGTTCCAAGATCGATGGCAATATCTTCAGTAAGAAAATCAAAAAATCCCATGGGTAATAATCGGAAACTGTTAGAATTAGGGGTTCAGCAAAGCTACTACTTTTCTAATGTTTAAAGTGTCGCGTTCCTGTAAAAACCATGGCAATTTTATGCTCATTACAATAATCAATGGAAAGCTGGTCTTTGATGCTTCCACCCGGCTGAATAACAGCTGTAATACCTGCATTATCTGCAATCTCCACACAATCTGGAAATGGAAAGAAAGCATCACTTGCCATCACGGCACCATTCAGGTCAAAGTTGAAACTTCCTGCTTTGTGAATCGCCTGATTCAATGCGTCAACTCGTGAAGTCTGTCCCGTACCACTCGCACACAATTGCTTGCCTTTAGCCAGTACGATAGTGTTTGATTTTGTGTGTTTGCAAATCTTTGAGGCAAATAGTAAATCCTCCACTTGCTCATCAGTAGGCGCAAGTTCCGTTGCGGTTTTGAGGTCTTCTTTTTGATCCGTTTTAATGTTGGCATCTTGCACCAAAAATCCATTTAATGAAGCTCGTACCTCTTTGTGGTTGTTGTCTCGCTTTCGCGAAAGCGCACCCTCCTTCAAGGTTAATAGAATTCTGTTTTTCTTTCCTTTGAGCAGTTCTAACGCATCGGCATCAAATGATGGTGCGATTACCACCTCACAGAAAAGTTTGTGTATTTCCTCAGCGGTTTGCAGGTCTACTGCTGTATTTGCGATTAAAATCCCGCCAAAAGCAGAAACCGGATCACCCGCTAGTGCATCTACGTAAGCTTGATGAATAGTGTCTCTTTGTGCAACACCACAAGCATTGTTATGTTTAAATATGGCAAAAGTAGGCGCGTCATTTTCAAACTCGCTCATGAGATTTACAGCTGCGTCTACATCGAGTAAGTTATTGTATGACAACTCCTTACCGTGATGCTTTATGAACATCGCTTCAAAATCTCCGTAAAACCAACCACGCTGATGCGGATTCTCACCATAACGCAACGACATCACAATTTGCTCACTCACTTTCAAGGATTGATCCTGAGCATCCCCAGTAAAGTACTGATAGATCGCGCTGTCATAGTTTGACGAGACATCAAAACACCTGGTGGCAAATCGTTTACGTTGCGCTAAGGTAGTTTCTCCCTCGCCTTTTTCAAGCACCTCAAGCAACTCTGCATAATCGTCCATAGTCCCTACGCAAAGAGTGTCTTTATAATTTTTTGCACCGGCACGGATCAAGGAAATCCCACCTATGTCAATTTTTTCAATGTTATCCTGCTCACTCGCACCGCTTGCAACGGTTTTCTCAAATGGATACAGATCCACGATCACAATGTCCAATTGTGGAATATCAAATTCCGCTAATTGACTCACGTCGCCCTCATTATCGCGTCTGTTTAATATTCCTCCAAAAACTTTAGGGTGCAAGGTTTTTACTCGACCGCCCAAAATCGATGGATAAGAAGTCACATCTTCTACCGGAACCACGTCTATACCAAGATCTTTGATGAACTTTTCAGTTCCACCGGTGGAATAAATGGTGATTCCTAAATCGCTCATTTTACGAACGATAGGCTCTAGACCGTCTTTATGAAAAACAGAAATAAGGGCAGATTTTGCGCGAATGGAAGACATATTGTGAGAGCTTAAAAATTAAGCACACAAAAATAAAAGAATGCCACCGCAAAGTCTTGAAAACAAGCCGTGATTATCAAGATTTATGAGTAGGTTTTTAACAAAATCATGAATCAAAAAAACCATCAGTTCGACCTAACCTGATTAAATCATTTAGCAGGTTCTATTATTCTTATTGGACAGTAGTGACCAATCCAGAATAAGATGCCCGAAAGGTTTGACCGCTATCATTATCCACTCCTGTAACATTGATGATGAAGTTTTCATCATCCACTCGCTCAAAGTCGACCGTTCCATTAAATACGTTTTGAGGTGGAAAAAAAGGATTAGCTGCATCAAAATCTAAAGCATACGTAACCTCAACCGTATTGGGGTTTTCACTGTTATCAATAGGATAAGTACCATCTCCAAGCACACTCGTAGAAGTATAAAATTCTAGCGCCACAAAATTACCTCTGCCACTATAGTCTGCATTTTCTACGGTAAGACCATCTGCAGTAAATGTGAAAAAGGTCGAGAAACCTCCAGGAGCAAAATTTGTCGCCACACCTTTAAAACCTTCGTCAAGATCGTAAGTGTCAGCACCTATGCTAAATTTATTTTCCATCACAGCGCCTCCATCATCATCTGCTTGTGGAATTCCGCCATCGTCGTCATCGCATTGTCCAGCGATCAAGAAAAGCGTTGAAAAACATAGCACAAATTTTAAAATTCTAGATTTCCTCAGCATCTTCATAATCTTGTTGTGTAAATGTTTTTGTGTAAATTGTTGAACCACTTATTTCATAATATTCGTTTTGAAAAAACAAGGTATTCTCTGCAGAGTTTAAGGGTTCGGATCCATTTGGAAAAGAGAAGCGACGCTCATTATTAAATATAATCACGACCGAATCAGAATCTATCACAAAATTGGCACTTACTTGTCCAGAACCTAGACGACTTTCATTTTTTTCAAATTTATCTTGAAACTCGTCTAAAAGAGCCGTTTCTTCTAATCGATAGACCCTGCTCTCTAGATCAGAGCGATTGATTCGAGTGTAAAATTGCATTTCTACCGTATCAAAATTGCCTTTATTGTAAATTACTGTTCCTTCAATAAATTCATCGCAGGAAATGAGAAATGGAAATATTAAAAGCGACTGGAGCACACGTGAAATTTTCTGATTCATATATTCCTATTCTATAAATTCGAATTGCTGTTCAATTGATATTCACTCGATATTCATCAATTACTTCAAGTTCCGTTCTAAAAGACAAAACTGAGTCTCCAAACTTCTCAAAACCCTCACGGCGCAACGTATCAGAATGCTCATTAATGTACTTATCTAGTGATTTTCTATCGATCGCCTTATACTGAATGGAAAACGTACTTGCGCCATCATTTTCTTTTATAAGCACACGAGTCAAACGCGCCTCAAGAAACAAGCCGGTACTTAGCACTTTTGGGATGTGCTCATTCATCCATTCCAGCCATTCTTTTTCTACCGAAGGGCTCATGTTGCAAGTGACGTTATATATTATGGAAGACATGGATTTGGGTTAATAGTTAATTGTTAACGGTTAAATGGTTGTTAGTTGTCAGTTGTTAGCTTAGGGCTTTAGGCGTTTCGAAATTGAGTTATGAAGCTTTGATCTATAGTTTTGGTTATTACTTTGATTTTGATTTTGTTTTTGTTTTTGTTTTTGAAACCTATATCTCATCTCCCCTCAATCTCCTGAATCTACGTCGAGCGTCTACCAAGTGGATGGAATCGGCGTGATTAAAGATGATGGCTTCATATAAAGGTTGAGCTTTGTCTGGCATCTCCAGTCGTTCTTCGTATAATCTGGCTAAATAATATCGAGCATCGTCTGCCAGTATTCCATCTCCATAATTTTGAACGATGGACAGGTAGCTGCTCTCGGCGCTCTTAAAATCGCCCTCTAACTCAAACAATCGCGCCAGGTTGAGCAAGGCCTCGTCTTCGATCGGGTCACCTTTATGGTTCTCCAGCAAGAGCTTGTACCTCTCTATAGATTCTTTGCGTTTGTTTTGATATTGTAGTAGGTCCGCTTTCGCGAAAGCGTGCAAAGCAACAAAAGTCGTATCCTCAACAGAATGATCTGAAATCGTGAGGCTCAATTCCATAGCATCGTTTGCAATCAGTTTACTGGCTGCGCTCCTCAGGACTTTCAACTGGGTCAAACTCCAAGGGAAATCACCCTGAAAATAACTGGTACGCGCTACTTTGAATTGTGATTCTTGTGCCAATTCATTGTTGGGAACATCGTTTTGTACCTGCGTATAAAGAATCAAGGCGCGGTTGAACTGTTCTTTCAAAACCAAAATATCAGCCAGCTTCATCTTAACCTGAGCTTTCTGAATGGGATTGAGGTTTTCTTTCTCCAGTTCGGTCAACATATCCACCGCTGCATCCACCTCATCACTTTTGAAGGCTAAGAAATCGGCATAATTCAACTGTAGAGAATAAGTAGTATTGCCGCGTGTATATTCATTGAGCAGTCGTTCATACTCCGCTTTGATAGCAGGATAATCATCTGCGATCGCTTGATCTGCCATGATTTTTACGCGCTGGGTACTTGCATTGTATTTCACGTAATCAGACTGAGCCTCTGCAATCATAAAATCCAAGATGTCAGTTGCTGCCTGAGTGTCACCCTCTTCAACCGCATCCATCACCAGAGGCATGAAAGTACCCACGTTTTCAGGATTGCGACGGTAGGCTGCTTTTTCTTGGATGAAAGCTTTTTGAAAATCCTTTTGCTGGACAAATAACCATGAGAGCAGCTTGTTATAGATCACGTCTGGATTATTGCGCATTTGGACTAACAGCAGCTTGCGTAGCATTTGATTTGCTTCATTGTCTGGATTTTCATCTATATACTGAGAAAAAACTGCTTGAGCTCTATACCTGTATTGCTCGTTTTCAAGAATAATATCCAGGTAAGTTTGGAACATTTTCTCGATTTCGGCCTGCTCACCGTAGAGACGAGCTAGTTGCATCAAGAAATTTACATTAGGGCGTTGTTCCAGTCCTTTCTCATAAGCGCGAACGGCCTGATCCAGTAAACTTCTTTGTTCAAAACGAGAAGCCAACTGGTAAGCAAGCTGTGGAATGGAATCAATCGTTGCTAGGGCTTTTTCATAATATTGATCTGCCAGACTGTCTTTTCCCTGCAAAGCTTTGTTATAACCTTGCTCGATCAGCAACTGATTATTATTAGGCATCAAAGAAACTCCTTCAGAAAGAAGCGAGTCGACCGTTTCATAGGCCTCGAGCTGCTGATGCACCTTAACTAGATTGAATAAGCTGTTAGTACTGCGCTTATTTGCTTCATAAATCTTTTCGTAAATCTTCAAGGCCTTGGTGTACTCACCTTGATCCATATAATTTTCGGCAATGCGTAATTCTTGAGCCTGAATGCACCAAGTCAAAAACAAAAAGAAGAAAAATGAAAATCTGCGCATAGAAGCTTTTGCTAGCACTTCAAAAATAACAATTAATATGCCGTGGAAGGGTATAAGAAATATGCTTTCAAGATGCTGATATGAACACAAGTATTTAATGGACAACCGCAAAACCCTCTGACCGCTCGCTCTAGACCTCACCCCAGCCCTCTCCAAAGGAGAGGGAGTTACTTCCACAAATTAAGAACTGCCATCATCGACGAGTCTCCCGTTTAAAAAGGGAGAGGTTCTTTACTCATTTCAAAAGCTTTCATTTCAAACCACATATTCTTATATAAAAACGGATCCTCCCTTGAGCTAAAGGGAAAAATGTTTGAAAGCTTGCTTTCGGGCGAGAAGGGTTTGACAACGATTATGACTGGAATTCAACCGCAAAATCCTCTGGCCGCTCACCGCTTCGCCGTTCGTCGTCGACCGGTCTCCCTTTTGGGAAGGGAGAGGCTTCTATTAATAAGGTGTTTTATTTATCTACGATTTTTCTAGAGCAAAGCGTTTCCTTTCAGACGAAGGGAAAAATATTTGAAAGCTTGGTTTCGGGCGAAAAAGGTAGGACCGTCATAAAGATTGAAAGGTTCAATATTTAACTCTAAAATAAAGTCATAAAAAAACCCACCTCTTGGTTAGAAGAGGTGGGAAAAATTGCTATGAAAAAGAAAAATTACAATCAGCTATTAAACTGAATGCATGTCAAATATATACTAATTTTTGAAACTATTAAGTTTATATTAAGAAAACATGTCCTTTACTTTTTCAAAAAATGATTTATCACTTTTCTCTGGAGCTGGATCAAAGTTAGAATCCGTCATCATCGATTGGAAAAAATCCTTTTGTTCTTTCGTTAAAGTTCTTGGTGTCCAAACATTTACATGAACCAATAGATCGCCGGTTCCATAACCATTTAAGCTGGGCATACCTTTACCGCGTAATCTCAAAATCTTACCACTTTGAATACCAGCTTCAATAGGAATGCGCACTTTACCGGTAACCGTCTGTATTTCTTTTGAAGTTCCCAGAACTGCTTCAGGCAAACTCAAATACAAATCATAGTGGAGATTATTCCCTTCCCGCTGCAGGTTTTCATGAGGTTTTACCTCAATATCCACTAGCAGGTCTCCGCTCACGCCGTTCCCAGGAGCGTCGTTCCCTTTTCCGGCAACCTTGAGACGCATTTCACTCTCGACACCAGCTGGGATCTGTATGCTTACTCGATCTTCTGTAACCACCATTCCTTGAGCATCAGCTCCGGCTGGTTTCTTATCCATGATCTGACCTGAACCACCACACGTACCACAAGGGGCGCTGGTTTGCATGCGTCCTAGAATCGTATTTTGAATGCGGGTTACCTGACCTGATCCATTACAGGTAGAACAGGTTTTGTAAGTTACACCAGGCGCTTGTTTTTTGCGTTTTACTTTGACCTTTTTCTCAACTCCTTTTGCAGCTTCTTCCAGAGTTAGTGAAACGCGTATGCGCAAATCTTTTCCTTTGACTCGCCTACGGCCACCGCCGCCGCCAAAACCGCCAAAACCTGAAAAGCCGCCACCGCCGCCGCCGAAGATATCGCCGAACTGACTGAAGATGTCCTCCATGTCAAAACCGCGGCCTCCACCGAAGCCGCCTCCTCCACCAGAGGTGTAGGCTTGATGTCCCAGTTGATCATAACGCGCCTTTTTCTGTGGATCGCTTAAGGTCTCATAAGCCTCAGCTGCTTTCTTGAAGTTATCTTCTGCAGTCTTGTCACCAGGATTTTTATCTGGGTGAAACTCTATGGCCTTTTTACGGTAAGCTTTCTTGATTTCGGCTGCCGAGGCACCTTTTGAAATGCCTAATATTTCATAAAAATCTGCCATATTATTGTCCTATAACTACTTTGGGATACCTAATGATCTTGTCTCCCAGTTTATATCCTTTTTCCACAACATCTACGATCTTACCTTTGAGGTCATCACTAGGCGCTGGAATCTGAGTCACTGCTTCATGCACATCTGCATCAAAGGTTTCCCCTGCAGCTACCTCTACTTCTTCCAGCCCTTTACTCTTAAGTGTCGCACGCAGTTTATTTGCGATAAAACCTACACCAGTAGCAAGTTGCTCATCTTCACTTTTGCTAATTTCTACCATTGCACGATCAAAATCATCCAAAACGGGAAGCATATCCTTAAGAACTCCCTCTCCTGCTGTCTTGAAAAATTCCACACGCTCTTTTGCAGTGCGTCGCTTATAATTTTCAAATTCAGCAAATAGTCTTAGGAATTTTTCCTTCTCTGCTTTAACCTGTTGCTCGAGCATCTCTGTCTCGCTTTGCTCAGGTTTCTCAGATTTTTCCGCTTGCTCTGTATCTGCCTGCTCTTCTGCTACGGCAGCATCAGTATTTTGATTTTCAAGGCTTTCAGCACTCTTCTGTGCTGCTTTTTCTTCTGTGTTCTTATCTTTTTTTGCCATTTTACGACTTGATCTGTTAAACCATGATTTCATAACTGGTGCCTTGCTTATATGGTAGCGGTATGTTAGATGGTTACGCTTTCGCGAAAGCGAGAACCTTTCAAAAGTCTGAACATACTCAAAGCTTAACCTCTAGCTTACACCATTGTTCTCGCGCGATATTTCAAAAGTACTGCCAGCATTAGAGTTGTGTCAAAATGTCACAACACTTTTTTAGTAGAATTTTAACCGTGGTATTTGTATGTACATTTAAATTTGCCTTCATTAAATCACTTAATCATGAACAAAAATTTTTTAAAAGTAACCGGTCTTGCAGCAATGATCGCGTTTACTGCAGCATGTAAGGATGCTGAAAATGAAGTAGAAGCTAAAGAAGAAGCAGAAGTTGCTGAGGCAACTATGGAAGCGGTAACTTATAACGTAGATACCCAAAACTCAAAAATTGCATGGGTAGGATCTAAAGTAGCTGGAGAACATACTGGTAACATCATGCTAAAGGACGGTATGGTAAAAGTTAACGGCGAGGAGCTGGAAAGCGGAGAGTTTACTGTTGATATGACAAGTATTGAAGTAACTGACTTAGAAGGGGAATCTGCAACTAACTTAAAAGCACACCTAGAAGGTACCGTGGAAGGAAAAGAAACAGATTTCTTCAATACGCCAAAATATCCAACTGCGAAATTTGTAGTTACTGGTGTGGAAAGCAAAGAAGGAAAAACCATGCTTATGGGTAACCTTACTCTTAAGGATGTAACTAAAAATGTTGCTTTCCCAGTGATGGTTTCTTATGAGGGGAATAAAATGATGCTTAAGAGCGAGCCTTTTGAGATCGATCGTACGGACTGGGGCATCAAGTACGGTAGCAGCAACTTTACAGATGTGGTAAAGGACAAAGCTATCGATGACGATATACAGCTAACCGTTGATCTGGTTGCAACAAAGTAAGATTGTTTTAGTTTAATGGAAAGAAGCCGTCTCAAGATTTTTGAGGCGGTTTTTTTATGGCATCAAATTGATGACATAGAGGTACAGCGGCATACCAAAGGTGATATTAAATGGAAAGGTTATAGCCAGCGCCATGGGTATGTAAAGACTGGGGTTTGCTTTAGGAGCTGCCAGTTTCATGGCTGCAGGTACTGCAATATAAGACGCACTCGCCCCTAGAATAGAAAAAAGCAATCTATTGCCTGGCTCTTCTATAAAAAACGTTGTTGCGATTGCAACTAATACTCCATTCAATACAGGTATAAAAATGGCAAAACTGAGTGCAAACCAACCCTTTTTGAGGAAGGAGCCTAGTTTTCTACCGCTTGTAATCCCCATATCGAGTAGGAAAACTGCTAAGAAACCTTTGAAAAGGTCGGTGGTAAAAGGTTTGATACCTTCTGCCTGTGCATCGCTCGCTACATAACCTATTACCAAACTTCCTAGAATCAAGAGTACGCTCCCGTTAGTAATAGAATGATAAGCTATACTTCCCAGAGAGAAATTTTCATCACCTCCGGCTTTACGTTTATAGATCGCCATGAGCAAGACCCCTATGATGATTGAGGGCGCTTCCATAAGAGCCATAACAGCAACCATGTGACCGCCAAAAGGGATCCCTTCCATTTCTAAAAAGGAAATAGTAGTCACAAAAGTTACAGCACTTACTGAACCATAAGCAGATGCTATGGCACCTGAGTTTTCTATGCTGAATTTTATACGGAGTATATAATAGGTATAAATGGGGACAATAAGCGCAAGGAAAATCCCAAAGAACAAGGACCAGATAATCTCACCATCTATAGTACTGTGTGACAATTCCTGCCCTCCCTTAAAACCTATAGATAACAAGAGGTAAAGCGATATAAACTTAGAAGAATTTTCTGGAATGCGCAGGTCACTTTTAAGCTGAACAGCAATAAGCCCCAAGAAAAAGAATAGTAAAGCAGGGTTTGATAGGTTGTCTACGAGTAGATGTAAGTCCATTTGCTATCTCAAATTAGGAATGCAGGATATAGATTCCCATTAAATTTTGCGCAAAGATGCGGCTATCTTTCATAATTTGTAATTTATATTTATTATCAATTCTATAATCATCATTTATGAATTACACTCTTCATCAACTGAGCGTTTTACTCAAGGTGCGAGATACAGGTAGTGTTACCAAAGCATCAGAAGAACTGTTTTTATCCCAGCCGGCAGTATCAGTTCAGCTTAAAAAATTGCAGGATCAATTTGAAATTCCTCTTTTTGAAACTGTAGGTAGGCGCATCTCCATAACAGAATTTGGCCATGAAATTGCTGATACTGCTCAACGCATTTTAGATGAGATAGAAGCGATCAATTACAAGTCAAAAACTTATCAGGGCGCGGTCGCAGGTAAGCTAAAAATAGGTGCCGTTTCTACAGCAAAGTACATCGTGCCCTTTTTCATTACCGATTTTCTAGAAAAATACCCTAGCGTGGATCTATCTGTAGATGTCACCAATAAATCCTCAGTTCTTAAAAGTCTCGAGAACAATGAGATCGACATCGCTATGGTTTCTACCATCCCTAGAAAAATAAAGGCTCATTCCATCTCGCTTATGAAAAATCAACTTTATCTCGTGGGCGGTAAGGAGATGCCAGATCTGGAAAAGAGCATCAGCAAAAAGAACCTTGAGCAATACCGACTGATCTACCGTGAACAGGGAAGCGCTACACGACTTGCGATGGAAAACTACATCGCCCAGCGTCAACTAAAAGTAAAAAAAACCATAGAGCTTACCTCAAATGAGGCAGTTAAACAGGCAGTGATTGCTGGTCTGGGTGTATCTATTATGCCACTTATAGGCATTCAAGATTCCTTAAAAAGCGGTGACCTTAAAATCATACCTGCCAAGGGTCTCCCGGTGGAGACCTATTGGAATATCATCTGGATGAAATCTAAAAATTTGCCCATTGCCCCAAAAACCTTCATCGAGTTTGTGAGAAACCATCGTACACAGATCATTGATAATTACTACGGTTATGTGAAGTAAGGTGATTGTAAATAGTTACGCTTTCGCGAAAGCGTAATAATCACTCACTTTGTCTCGAGCGATAACGTTTGTAGATTTTAAATAGAATCATCAAGATTAGCGCAAATACAATTAGGCCTATAACTCCTGTAATCCAAGATAAAGCGCTTTTCAGAATGACTAGGAAAACTACGGAAAATAAGATGAGCGTTGCTCCCTCATTATAAAGCCGCATACCGTTTGAGGTCCATTTAACCACATTACGATCTAATTCGCTAATTATAAAACCAGTCTTTAAGTGGTAGATTATCAATAGCACTACAAAGGCTAGCTTCACATGCATCCAAGATTGCTGCAACCATGCAGGCTGAAGTATAAGCAACCAAATGGCAAATAAAGTAGCAAGTATTGCGCTGGGCCAGGTAATGATGGTCCAGAGTCTCTTAGTCATCAATTTGAGTTGGTTGAGTAGAATGGATTTATCAGGTTCAGGCTTGTTGTGTGCTTCTATTTGATATACCAATAATCTAGGGATATAGAATAAGCCTGCGAACCAAGTGATCACAAAAATAAGGTGCAGAGACTTAATATATAGATAGGTCATTCTAGAACTCAAAATTACAATCTGTAACTTACTCATGCTAAGAAATCGTCAATTTATAGGATACTTAGGTTCAATAAAGCCTTAATCTGGAATTACTTGCTTAATTTTAAGCAACTGATTATTAACTCACCTTTTAAAACTTATGAAAGTTACTTTCCTTACCAAAGAATTCCCACCTCATGTTTATGGCGGAGCCGGAGTACACGTAGAATATCTGGCTAAATTCTTAGCAGAACTTATGGAAGTGGAGGTGAGATGTTTTGGTGATCAAGATATAAGCAGTGAACAGCTATCTGTCCATGGGTACGATTTTAAAGACTCTTTTTTTGATAAGGCTGATCCTAAAATTAAAGGCTTGTTACAAACCCTTCAAACAGGTGTGCAGATGAATGCGATACCCATGGATGCTGATGTTGTACATTGTCACACCTGGTATTCTCATTTTGCAGGAATTATTGCTAAACTTTGTTATGGAACTGCACTGGTGGTAACCACGCATTCTGTAGAGCCCTTGCGTCCTTGGAAACGCGATCAGTTGGGCGGTGGTTACGACGCTTCATCTTGGGTTGAAAAAACGGCCATAGAAATGGCAGATGCCATTATTGCAGTCTCAGAAGGCACAAAACAAGATGTCTTAGAGCATTTTGATATTGCAGAAAACAAGATCAAAGTAATCTATAACGGGATTGATCTACAGGAATACCAGAAGAAAACCAGTACTGCGGCTTTAATAAAGCATGGAATCGATCCATATAAACCTTTTGTATTATTTGTAGGTAGAATTACTAAACAAAAGGGGATTATTCATCTGGTAAATGCGATCAGGCATATCGATCCAGATACTCAAGTCGTACTCTGCGCCGGCGCACCAGACACCCCAGAAATAGGCAAGGAAATGGAACGAGCGGTTCAGGATGCTAGAAAGCACAGAGAGAACATCATCTGGATTGCTGAGATGCTGGATAAACGCAGTATTATAGAGCTTTACTCTCACGCTGCGGTATTTTGTTGCCCTTCTATCTATGAACCCTTCGGAATCATAAATGTGGAGGCAATGGCTTGTGAATGCCCAGTAGTGGCCAGTGCCGTGGGAGGCATTAAAGAAGTGGTTATTGAAGGCGTGACGGGTCATCTTATAGAAATTGACCAGCAGAAAAAGGCTCCTTTTGAGCCTAAAAGCCCAGAAAAATTCTCTGAAGATCTCGCCGAAAAAATAAATCAATTGATCAACAATCCAGAGCTCAGAAAACGTATGGGACAAGCTGGAAGAAAACGAGTGGAAGAATATTTTGACTGGCGAGCCATCGCAAAACAAACCAAAGAACTTTACGAAGCAACTAAAAAATAAACCATGATCAACAACAAAGTTATTTCCATTATCCTAGGCGGCGGTCAAGGCTCAAGATTATTTCCTCTTACAGAGAGTAGATCAAAACCTGCTGTTCCCATTGCTGGAAAATACAGGCTTGTGGACATTCCTATTTCCAACTGTATCAATTCTGATATTAAAAGAATGTTTGTTTTGACTCAATTCAATTCTGCTTCTTTGAATAGGCATATCAAAAACACCTATCACTTCAGTTTTATGAGTAGCGCCTTTGTGGATGTACTCGCTGCTGAGCAAACTCCAGGAAATTCTAACTGGTTTCAAGGAACGGCAGATGCGGTGCGACAAAGTATGCATCACTTTATGCGACAAGATTTTGAATATGTCTTGATACTTTCAGGTGATCAATTGTACCAGATGGATTTTAATAAGATGATCAAAGCCCATGAGAAAAGTGGTGCCGAAATCTCTGTGGCGACCATACCTGTTAATGCAAAAGATGCTACCTCGTTTGGTATTTTAAAATCTGATGAAAACAATCTCATCACATCTTTTACAGAGAAGCCCAGTTCAGACAAATTACCAGGTTGGGAATCAGAAGTAAGTGAGGAAATGCAAGAGAAAGGTCGTCACTATCTCGCCTCGATGGGAATCTATATTTTCAATCGTGATCTGTTAGTAGAGCTCATGGAAGATGAATCTACCGTGGATTTTGGGAAAGAAATCATCCCACAGAATATCGAGAAGCATAAGACTCTCAGTTACCAATACGAAGGTTACTGGACAGACATAGGAAACATTGACTCTTTCTTTGAGGCTAACATTGCACTCACTGATGCTTTGCCTGAATTCAACCTATACGACAACCTCAAACAAATCTATACCCGACCTCGTTTCCTGCCCACCTCTAAAATTTTGGGAACGATGATTAACAAAAGCGTTTTTGCTGATGGTTGTATCATAGAAGCTGCTAAAATCGAGCAATCTGTCGTAGGAATCCGTGCCAAAATAGGAAAAGAATCTACCGTTATAAATACCTATATGATGGGTAGCGATTATTATGAAACTCTTGAAGAAATAGAACAAAATCAATCCACTCCCAACATGGGGATAGGAGAGCGTTGTTTTATTAAAAACACAATCATAGACAAGAATTGCCGAATAGGCAATGATGTACGCATCAACGGTGGAGAACACCTTGCAGACAGAGAAGAACAGGACTACGTGATTAAATCTGGTGTGGTCGTGATCAAGAAAAATGCTGTAATTCCAGAAGGATTTACGATACCGTAGTTGAAAATGTGCGGTGTGCGGTAAATTTAAAACAACTGATATTTCACCCTAGATCAATATTCTTTTCTAAATAGTATGGCTCAATAGGTAAATCGCTTACTTATCGGTAATTTCGCACTCCTTTAAAGAAATCAAATCTGTTTAGGCTATGAGCGTATTTCAAGTGGAATTGCTAGGGTATTTTGCTAGTGCGATGGTGTTGCTTTCATTCTTCATGAA
The DNA here is from genome assembly GCF_002117125.1 of Nonlabens spongiae. NCBI lineage: Bacteria > Pseudomonadati > Bacteroidota > Flavobacteriia > Flavobacteriales > Flavobacteriaceae > Nonlabens > Nonlabens spongiae. The sequence continues at coordinate 69,259 of NZ_CP019344.1, read as the reverse complement.
GAATATCAAGATGTTGAGAACCGTAAACTGTTTTGGGTGCTCACTTTTTGTTGCTTATGGCATTTTCTTAGGTAGTATACCTATTATAATAACAAACGTAGCTATTCTAATGGTTAACAGTTACTACCTATTTATTAAAGATCGTTCATCTAAGGCCAAAGTTGAGAACCCTTCTTGATTCCTGACTATTATTGAATGTAAAAAAAAACCGCAGCTCAATGAGTTGCGGTTTTTATTTATTACAATCAAAATTTTTTACTGCTCTTTAGGAGCAATACCCAGTTCTTTACTTACATCAAGAGTGATATCGAGTTCTTTATCAGCATAACTCACAGAACTTATGTCTACTACCATTTTATAACCTCTTGCTTTTGCAATTTTTTCAATGGCTTGAGTTAATCTAGTAGTAATAGGCTCCATAAGTTCTGCTTCCTTTTTTTGCAGTTCCATCTGAGCGTTTTGCTTCACTTTATTAAGCTCTTGCTCAAGAGTTGCCGCCTGAGAAGCAAGATCTTGCCTTACAGCATCACCCAGTTCAGGATCTTGAGCCTTATATTGAAGACTACGCATTTTAGTGGCAGCATTTTGTTCTGCTTTAGCGACTTCTGCTTCAAGTTTTGTACCTAGCTCATTCAGGGTTTTATTTGCTGTTGCCGTTTCTGGCATGGCAAGCATAAGACCTTGTGATCGTACATAACCGGTTTGAGCCATTACCGCAGTGCTGGCAACTAGAAACAATAGAAATACTACTTTTTTCATCTACATTTTAATTTAGGTGGCGCAAGATAAGAAGTCCCATCTAAAACGCCATGATTACGCTGGTGTTTTACAAGGATCAGACCAAACTTGCAGTTGTTTGTTAGTAAGAACGTTAGCAAGTGTTAAGCAGGTGTGATGATATTTTCTCGCTTTCGCGAAAGCGTAATAACTAAAATAATTAACCGACTAATTATCAATAATTTAAATGACAATTCATCGCTTGAGTGCAAAATAGCCCTTCTCCTCTATTTCAGTACCACGGAAGGTATAAACAAATTGATACCAATAGCTACTCGATGGCAGCGGGTTGTTATTCAATGTTCCATCCCAGCCTATACCTCCTGGCACAATTTGCGTAACAAGCTTACCATAACGATCGTAGATGTAGATAAATTCAATACTTACCTCAGAGTTCAGAATCTCAACATTCCAAGTGTCGTGATAATTATCTTCATTAGGCGTGACAAATTGCGGGATGTAGAACAATTCTGGCTGCGGCTCAAGTATCGTTAGCTGAAAACTTTCCTCATCAAAGCACCCAGCAGATTCATCATAAATGAAAATGGTGAGAGGATAGGTAGCGTCTTCATTAAAGGCAAGCACATCTCCCGGTACATAGCTTGTTCCCTGCCCGCCCGTATTTGTGAAGTAGGCTGCATTGCCTGAAAGATTTGTTCCACGGATATCCGGGAAAACGAACTGATCCTGAATTACAATATTCTCAACTACGTCCAGACTGGGACTGGCATTTACATTAATAGAAATGGAATCACTCGCCTGATCATTAGGAGCAGTTAGACCAGAATCGGTAATAGTACATTGATAAGAAGTAGAAGCTTCTGGAATAATAGTGAGATTGCGTTCTGTCCCAATGACAGTTGTATCGCCCACAACAGTCCATTCATAAGAATAATCACCCGTTGGAGTAGCTGGATCAGCCGTGGCAGAGAGAGTGATTTCTTCTCCCTCACAAATTTCAGTCGCGCTAGAAGTGACTGTCAATGTAGGTTGGGGCTCTATAATATCTAAAATAAATGATTCTTCATCATCGCAGGTACCGTTTGTATCATAGATAAAAATCTGAATCGGTAGCGTTGCAAAATCTGCTCTGGTCACTACGTCCCCAGATTGAAAGGGCTGGCCTGCACCGCCTGACTGCGTGGAGTAAAGAGCGTTTGCAGTAACATTAGGCCCTGTAATTGCTGGAAACGTGAAGCTATTATTTACAGATTGATCGCCAGGATTAGAAATTTGGATGCTAGGCAGCACATCAATCTGAATATTTCGGGTAAATGATTGTGGTGCACCGGCTATTCCCAAGTCAGTAACAGTACAGGTGATTGTACTTGTGGATTGCTGAAGAGTAAAAGTTGCTACATCTCCAGTTTGTGGATCAGGACTTCCATTTACAGTCCATTCATAGGTATATTGATCCACGGGATTTACAGGATCAGGAATGGCAGTAATTGTAACTGTACCTCCTTGACAAATGGTTGTAGAATCGGGATCTAGTTGTAGAGTTAGGTTGATAGGCTCTATGGTCAATTCAAACTGAGTCTGATCATCGCAACCGTTATTGTTGTCGTAGATGTAAATGGTAATTGGAAAGCTTGAGAAATCATTCAAGTCAATGATATCTCCCGGTTGGTAAGACTGGCCAGTACCGTTAGGTCCCGTGTAAAAAGCTTGATTACCTGTAAGATTGTTACCATTTATAACTGGAAACTCGTAAGAATTAGTTCTTGTAGTGTTGGTTATCACTCCTAGGCTGGGTCGTAAGTTTACTGTTACTTGAATCTGATCAAATCCCATTGCTGTGCCGTTAATTACACCTGAATCATTTACAGTAACGGAATAGGTTGTGTCTTGAGAAGGGGTAACTGTAATCTCTCGAGTATCTGGAAGCACACTTCCCAATCCATCATCCCAGTTGTAAGTGTAGGTACCATAGGCTGGTCCAGGCACCGTATCAGCTCTTAGAGTAATGCTGTCACCTTCACAAATATTCAAGCTTGAGTTAGTAGGTACTGGTTCAACAGTCACTTGAGTCGTAACGAATTCAATTGTTAACTGACCAGTGAGTTCACAACTATTGGCATCAGTTCCAAAAACATAAAGAGTTCCAGGATTTGATGAAAAATCAGATTCGCGAACTTGATCGCCAATGTTTATAGGAGTACCGTTACCGTTAGGCTGAGTATAATACCTCGCGTTTGCAGGAATGTTTGTCCCATCGATGGATGGAAGATCGTAGAATGAGTGTACAATCACATTGCCCAGACTATTATAAACCGGCTCGTCATTAATTGTCACTGTAATCGTGTCTACCGCAATGTTATCTGGTGCTGCTCTTCCTGTGTCAGTTACCGTGCATTCAAAAGTGGTCGTAGTGGTAACCGTAGGAGAATAATCTTCATTAGTTGAAAGTACTGTTAAGCTTCCCTGTTCTCTCCATTCATAAGTGTAGGTACCGATAGGTGAGTTAGGATCAACTGTTGTAGTCAAATTGGGATTTGCCGTTCCACAAAATTCAGGGTTTTGCAAACCATCTCCTAAGATCTCTATATCGATGGTGCAAATAACGTCTGAGGTGACTTCGGCAGCACCGAAAATACTGGAGTTCACCAAATTAATACAAGTGGTTGTTGTATTACCATTAGAAGGGTTGACAACTCCCGTGGATCTCCCACCGGTTGCGATAAGATCAACAGTAGGATTGGAAGCGCATGGATTAGCTGTTATAATACTTACTACTCCAAATATGTTTTGCCCTCCATTGAGACTCATGGAGCCTACTAAACTTGACTGGGAAGGTGTATTAATATTTACTTGAACTAGTTCATTATTATCAGCACTTAAGTACAATACACCATTTAAGAAAGTTAGATCACCAGCGCTTTCAAAACCAGTAGCTCCTAGATTTGTAGCCGTCATGGCATTTACATCAATCCGAAATAACTCGCCATTTGAGCTTTGATTGGCACCTAGAAGAAAACCATCTCTTTCCTTAACCAGCGATGTAACCCTAAAGTTGCCATTAAAACCTAGAACTGTAAGATTACCTAGAAGTACAAACGAACCATTAGACACATTGATCCTGTACAATCTTTCATCTTTGATACCATAAAGCGTATCATCAGTATCTCCCTGAGAAATATCAAATAAAGACTCTGGTAAAGTCGTGATTAAAGATGAAGAGCAATTATCTAGATCTGCAAGCACAATATCATCGTTACCTAAGCACAGATAAACAGAATTGGCAGATTGACCTGAGGCTAAAAAGCCACATAAACTGAATAAAATAAATTGTAAAAACCTCAACCGTAAAAATTTGCGCAAAACTAATGAGTCGAGACTCTTACTTTAGCGGTCGAAAGTTAGCAAATTATTAAGATTATGAAGAAGCTTCAGTACGATTATCCAAATAATCAGGAATCCCATCATTATCTGAATCTGGTGCAGTTGAAGGATCTCCATTCAAAATAAGAAGATTTCCATCTTCATCAGAAATTTCTTCTCTCGTAGAAATACCATCTCCATCATCATCTGCATCTAGGAAATTTGAAATACCGTCTCCATCTGTATCGTCAGCATCGCCAGACCTTAAATTTCTATCATTGTTCAGGTCCTCATAGATCGATAGGATACCATCACCATCGTGATCAGTAATTTCTACTGTTCTCAATTTGATAGAGAATGCGATAGGATTATATTGACCTATAGTATTGTTAGGTGGATTATTAAAGTAAGCTAGGCCAGAAGGCATAAAGATGACACCCATACCTGAATTTTCAAAAGTGAAAGTCCCATCTGGATTCTGCACACGATCAGTTGATTCCTTAAACTCAGTTAGTCCGAGGGAGAAACCTGCTATCGTGTTAGGTAAATCCAACCAAAGGGGATTTTGAGCCTCATCAAACACTTCATTCTGTAAATTGAAACCACGATAAGAAATCAGGGTGCTATCAGCATAAGTGGGTCTCAATGCCCCTTCACCTTCTCTCACTTTCAAGACAAAGTACTCATAATCTACCTCGTCTCTAGTTATACTCAATCGCTCTAATTCTGGACGATCTATCAGTGCAATCTTATCAGCGTTTGCTCCTGCCAGGGTATCGATGACGATCTCAAAATCACTGGGGTTTGCTGGATCAAAATCCTCATAATTATAGAAGTGTGTGCTTAGATAGGTTTCAAGGTCAATGATATTTTCATCAAAGACTTCCTGCCTATCTCTAACAGGTATCGTGTTTGAATCATCATCACTCTCACAAGAACTTAAGAGTAAACCAGCTAATATTGTATACAGTAAATATTTCATCGCAATTTTTGAGTGGGCAAAGATAGTATTTTCGGCTATTTTTGTGGAAAACGACTCAGAACGGAGAATCTTATGCGCGTAGATAAATATTTGTGGTCCATCAGATATTTTAAATCAAGAAGCAAAGCCACCACAGCTGTAAAAAAAGGCAGGGTGAAAGTAAATAGTGATGTGGTGAAACCCTCTCGGGAGGTGTACGCGACAGATATCGTAGAGGTGCGTAAAGATCAAATTGATTATAAAATCGAAGTACTAGACCTTCCTCCTAATCGTGTAGGAGCAAAACTTGTGAACCTCTATATGTTGGACCGCACGCCTAAAGAACGTCTCGAAGTCAAAAAAATGATCGCGCTCAATCAAGATTACTACCGTAGAAAAGGAGAAGGCCGTCCCACAAAAAAAGACCGTCGTGAACTGGATGATCTTTTATCACAAGAGGAAGAATAAGCATGATCTTAGATAAGCATTACTGGACACAACGCTATCAGCAGGACGATACTCCCTGGCAGCTATCCCATGCCTCAGCACCTTTGAAACACGTAATAAGTCAAATTGAAGATAAGAACTGCTCTATTTTAATACCAGGAGCTGGCAATTCCAGAGATGCCAGCTATCTACTACAGCAAGGATTTACTAATGTCCATATTTTGGATTTTGCTGAACCGGCACTTGAGAGCCTCCAGCAACAAATAGAATCAGACGAGATTACTCTTCACTTAGAAGATTTTTTTGATCACGAGGGATCTTATGACTTTATATTAGAGCAGACCTTTTTTTGTGCTTTGGAATCTCGCTTTCGCGAAAGCTATCCTAAAAAATGCCACGACCTCCTCAAATCAGACGGTGCAATTAAAGGTGTACTTTTCCAGTTTGAAAGCGACCGCACAGAACCACCTTATGGAGGAAACGCAGAAGAATACAGACGACTTTTCAGTCCGTTTTTTGAAATAAAATCAATGGAAAACTGTGAAATCTCTGAGCCAGATCGACGAGGCAGGGAATTACTCATTCATTTTCTAAAGAAATAACCTACAGAATGGCTTCAAACATACTCACCCACCAAGACATTGAAAATAAAAGCAGACGTATTGCCTATCAAATCGCAGAAGTGTTTTCTGACCAAGATCAATTATTTCTCGCAGGGATAAGTGGTCAGGGATACAAGTTTGCTGAAATTTTAAGCACCTTTTTGAAATCTATATCAGATCTCGATGTAAGACTGGTAAAAATAGAACTTGACAAAAACAATCCATTGAGTGCCGCAAAAACCGACTTTAGTCTAGAAGATGCTCGGGACGGGAATCTAGTTCTTTGCGACGATGTTTTGAACAGTGGAACTACCTTAATCTACGCAGTACAGCATTTCTTACAAATACCTTTGAGAGCTTTTAAAACAGCTGTGCTAGTAAACCGTAATCATAAAAAATATCCTGTAAAAGCTGATTTTAAAGGTATCTCGTTAAGCACAACCATGCAAGAACACATTGAGGTAAACTTAAGGACAGAGCCTTACTCTGCCGTTTTGCGCTGATTGATGATGTGCTCGCAGTGTTGCACCACTTCATCTAAATCAATCAAACCAACATCCAGGGTCTCGTGCGCACGCTCATAAAATGGACTGCGTTCAAAAAGATGTTTACCGATAAATTCTTGCAACGATTCTAAACTTTGCTGACTCTCTATAATTGGTCTCTGCATACGTTCTGGGAAAAGCCTTCTTGATAGTTGAGGCACGTTTGCTCTCAAATAAATAGATAACCCATGCTCGTTAATCATATCCATATTATTATAGTAACATGGAGTACCACCTCCTACAGCGATAACAGCGTTTAGATTTTCGCGTAAAGTATTTTCTAAAACTTCTCGTTCTAGTTTTCGAAAGTGAAGAACCCCTTGTTTTTCAAAGATTTCTGATATGGATTTTCCCTCGACTTGCTCGATCAAGTCATCCAGATCTATAAATGGTAAGTCCATTTTCACAGCCAATTTTCTACCGACAGAGGATTTACCACTTCCCATATAGCCCACTAACACTACTAAATTACTCATATTCAACACCTCAGAAATAAAGTTTATTTTCTTCAAAAATAGTGGTCAAAAAATTGGCTCAATAAGAAATATAGGTTTTATATTTGCACCCGCATTAAAACAATGCTGATCTGGTAGCTCAGTTGGTAGAGCATCTCCCTTTTAAGGAGAGGGTCCTGGGTTCGAGCCCCAGCCAGATCACTTTAAGAAAAAGCTCTCCATTAAGAGGGCTTTTTTTCTACCCGGGTGCTGAAATTGGTAGACAGGCACGGTTGAGGGCCGTGTGTCGTAAGACGTGTGGGTTCAAGTCCCATCCCGGGTACCATTCAGCTTCAAAATCCTTTTTACATAAACTGTGAAAAGGATTTTTTTATTCAATAGATTCTGTTTTTCAAAATTCCACTTCTATTATAGATTCAATGTAGTATAAACTCGTTGCCATATCATTAACTATAACTATAAGTTTTTAATTTTACCTTTTACCAAATTTTGAAATGGTATTCCAGTATTTGTCCGATATACATTACGAACAACCAGCAAATCGCGCTTATCTTAAGAACAATCCTTTAAGACCTATTGCAGACACTCTACTTATTGCTGGTGATCTCATGCCACTAAACTGTATGAAGAGATTCTCAGATTTCTTGGATTATCTTTCATCAAACTGGAAATCTGTTATTTGGATACCTGGAAATCATGAATTTTACAGTTCTGATCTATCTGTTTATTTAAATCCAATTTTAGAGAAGATTAGAAATAATATACACTTATGTCATCGTTCAGTAATTAAAGTTGGCGGTTTAAATATTCTTGGATGCACGCTGTGGAGCTATATTGATAAAGCTCACCAATTTCCAATAAAGAGATATTTGCAGGATTTTAGCAAGATCCACTGGAAGAATCGCAAGCTAGATATTGATGACTATAACATAATGCATGAATTAGACCTCAAATTCCTTGAAAAGAATCGGCTAGATGATTCTTCCATTGTAATTACTCACCATGTTCCTACCCTACAGAATTATCCTGAAAAATATAAGGGCAGCATTTTAAATCAAGCGTTTGCCAGTGAGAATAACTTGTTAATTAAAGATTCTCAAGTGCCATATTGGATCTACGGACATCATCACGCTAATACAGATCCATTTAAAATTAACAACACAACTGTAGTAACTAATCAATTAGGATACGTTCTTAATGATGAACATTTAGGATTTAATGCTTCCTGCACCTTCACTCTATAACGACCAGAATCGGGTTCTAAATAAAAAACTTCAAATCGCAAAACGTTAAAACAATCGTAGGATGTGTTTGTTTAAATCTTTGTTTGTTTAACTTTACATTGGATTTAATAAACAAATGTCGTGGTTAAGAGTCGGTTTAGTATCAAGGATCTTGAAAATTTAAGTGGAGTCAAGTCCCACACTATTCGTATTTGGGAGAAAAGATATAACCTTTTAACACCAGATCGTACCGATACAAACATACGTACCTACAACCTGCACTCGCTTCGCAAAATTTTGAATGTAAGCTTTTTGAAAAATAACGGCATGCGTATATCTAGCATAGCCAAATTAAATGCTGAGGAAATAGAAGAACAAGTACGAACAATCGCTGAATCAGAAAACATTAATGACCACTACATTCAAAAACTGAAACTGGCGATGATCAATTTTGATCAAGTTCTTTTTCAAAAGATTTACAAATCAGTTTATGATAGGGAAGGTTTTAATGGCGTATTCTATCAACTCTTTATACCGTTTCTAGAAGAATTAGGTCTTCTATGGCAATCCAAAACGATAAATATTGCTCATGAACATTTCATCAGTCACCTGATCAAACAAAAGATGCTAGTAGAGTTAGAAAAACTACAATATCAAAGTTATGATCAGAATGATAGAGCCTACATCCTTTTTCTCCCGGACAATGAAATGCATGATCTAGGGCTGTTGTTTTTGAATTATCAATTATTAAGTCACAATAAGCGTACTATTTACTTAGGTGAGAGTATGTTGATTGACGCTTTAAAGCACTTTAAAAACAAGGAAGTAGACCCAGTTTATCTTACCTATATGACGGTTAATCCCATGGAGTCTAAAATCCCGAGCTTTCTAAGAAAATTCCACAAGAAGATTCAAAAAAATAATGATGCTGAATTATGGGTATTTGGTTACTTATCCAAAAAAATCAAAGAAGATGATCTTCACACGAATCAACGGGTGTTCACAAACATTCATGATGTAATCAAGCAACTTCCTCAACTCGTGAGCGCATGAGCCATAAAATTGCAGTTATAGGATCAGGATTTTCTTCATTGTCAGCAGCAGCTTATTTAGCCAAAGCTGGTCATGAAGTCACTATCTATGAAAAAAATAGCACCGTAGGTGGAAGAGCCAGAAGGCTGGTCAAAGACGGCTTTACCTTTGATATAGGGCCTTCGTGGTACTGGATGCCCGATATATTTGAACGTTTCTTTGCTGACTTCGGTAAAAAGCCGTCTGATTATTATCAACTGGACAAATTAAATCCAGCATACAGCGTGGTTTTTGAAGACGAGAAAATAACTATTGCTGATAATCTTCCAGCCATCAAAGAAACTTTTGAGAAAGTTGAAGCAGGAAGCTCTAAGCCTCTTCAGGAATTCATGGACGTAGCATCTGAGAACTATGACATTGCCATCAAGAATTTGGTTTATCGCCCAGGTGAATCGCCATTAGAATTGGTCACTCTTCAAACGGTTAAAAAATTAGGAGCCTTTGTCGGTAATGTCTCAAAAGACGTAAGGAAAAAATTCAGTAACCCAAAATTAGTTTCCATCCTAGAGTTTCCAGTTCTCTTTTTAGGTGCAACTCCATCTAACACACCTAGTTTCTACAACTTTATGAATTACGCAGATTTTGGATTAGGAACTTGGCATCCCAAAGGTGGTATGTATGAAGTCATATTGGGAATGAAAAAGTTAGCTCAAGAACTGGGCGTAGTCATTAAAACCAATAGTCCTGTTTCAAAAATTCTCGTAGATAAAAACAATAATGCAGAAGGACTGATAATCGATGATCAAAAGTTCCTTTATGATGTAGTTTTATCAGGTGCTGACTATCACCATTCAGAAACTTTGCTTGAAGAGAAACACAGACAATACTCTGAGAATTACTGGAAAAAGAAAACCTTCGCTCCCAGCTCTTTGATATTCTATGTAGGTTTTGATAAAAAATTGAAGAACATAGATCACCACAATCTGTTTTTTGACACCGACTTTGAAAAACATGCTGATGAAATCTACGAGCACCCTAAATGGCCAGACGATCCTTTGTTCTACGCCAACTTCACATCAGTAACTGATCCTAGCACGGCGCCTGAAGGCTGTGAAAATGGATTTTTCCTCATACCACTAGCTCCAGGTTTAGAAGACACGCCAGAATTAAGGAACCAATATTTTGATATTGTAATGAGCCGTTTTGAAGAAAGAACAGGTCAAAATGTAAGAGATCACATTATCGTGAAAGAATCTTTTTGTGTAAACGACTTTATCAAAGAATATAATAGTTATAAAGGAAACGCCTACGGAATGGCAAACACTCTGACACAGACCGCATTTCTTAGACCAAATTTAAGAAGTCGCAAAGTAAATAACCTTTACTTTACGGGACAACTTACTGTTCCGGGTCCAGGAGTGCCGCCGTCGCTCATTTCAGGTAAACTAGTAGCAGAATTAATAGAGAAACATTCCCCATCATGAAAAGTTTATTTGACGACGTATCAAGGCAGTGTAGCCGAACGGTAACTAATAAATACAGTACCTCGTTTTCTTTGGCGAGTAAAATGCTAGGGCCTTCTATTCAGCAAGACATTCACAACATTTACGGCTTCGTGCGCTTTGCTGATGAGATTGTTGACACATTTCATGACTACAACAAACGTGAGCTGCTGGACAATTTTGAAAACGAACTGCATAAAGCTGTTGAAAATAAGATAAGCCTTAACCCTATTCTCAATTCATTCCAAGAGACTGTCCATAAATACGATATTACTCCAGATATGTATGGCGCTTTCATTCATAGCATGCGTTTGGATTTGGATAAATCTGTTTATTTGACTGATGAGGAATATCGCAATTACATTTATGGGAGTGCAGATGTAGTTGGATTGATGTCTTTGAAAGTTTTTGTCAAGGGAGACCAGCAGAAATATGATGACTTGAAAGACGATGCCATGAGACTGGGAAGTGCTTTTCAAAAAGTAAATTTTCTGAGAGATTTAAAAGCAGATCTTGAGATGCTGGAACGCAGTTATTTCCCAAATACAAATCTGCACGATCTAAACGAAGAAGATAAAGCCAGATTAATTGCTGAGATTAAGGACGATTTTAATGCGGGTCTCAGAGGCATCAAGAGATTGCCTATTGAAGCAAAACTAGGTGTCTACACAGCTTACACGTATTACAGAAAATTGTTGACTCGCTTGGAAAAAACACCCAGCCGAGAAATCAGAAAGCGCAGAATACGCGTGCCCAACTACGAGAAAATTGGTCTACTCGCAAAAGGTTATGTAACTTATCGGCTTAATTTGATATGATATGAGTACCCTCTTTTGGATACTGATTTTTTTAATCACATTTTGTATCATGGAATTCAATGCATGGCTTATTCACAAATATGTCATGCATGGTTTTTTATGGAAAATCCATGAAGATCACCATCATAAAAAACACGACAGCTGGTTTGAGAAAAACGATTTGTTTTTTGTGTTTTTTGCGGCAATCAGTATAGGATTCAAAATTTTACATGGCGTGTTTGATTTGTGGTGGTGCTTACCCATAAGCTTGGGAATTCTAGCTTATGGCATCGCCTATTTTGTTGTGCACGATATTTTCATACATCAGCGTTTCAAGTGGTTGCGCAAAGCAAATAACAAATATGCCAAAGGTGTGAGACGCGCCCACAAGGTTCACCATAAACACTTGGGTAAGGAAGAAGGTGAGAATTTTGGGATGCTGGTCGTACCCTTCAAGTATTTCAAGTAAGCCTTATGAAAAAAGCTGCAGTCATAGGTGCCGGCATAGGTGGTTTGGCTATTGCGCTGCGGCTCAAAAAACAGGGGTTTCATGTCACGGTTTTTGAGAAAAACGACTATAGCGGCGGTAAACTGCATGCCCTAGAACTAGATGGTTACCGGTTTGACCTAGGCCCCTCGTTATTCACGCTTCCCCATCTCGTTGATGAACTCCATCAACTTTTTACTGAAACACAAATCCCATTCAGTCACAAGAAAAAGAAAATATCGTTCAAATACTTTTGGGAGGACGGAACTCAATTTGCTGCGAGTACAGATCAAAACCAATTTATCGAAGGGGCTTCTAAAACCTTTTTAGAAAATCCATCTACCTTAAAAAAGTATCTAAATAGCAGTAAGTTAAAGTATGAACTTACTAAAGGCTTATTCCTAGAAAAATCACTGCATAAAATCAGCACCTATCTATCCAAGGATACTGTAAAGGCACTCATTCAAATGCCGTTTTTGGGAATCAACAACACTTTAAATCAAGAGAATTCTGTTTTTTCCAACCCAAAACTAACTCAGCTCTTCAATCGCTATGCGACGTATAACGGGTCTGATCCCTACGCTACGCCTGGCATCATGAGCATGATTCCGCATCTCGAGCTTGGATTGGGCACGTACTATCCAGCGGGCGGCATGCACAATATTTCTCAGTCGCTGTTCAAATTGGCTCAAGAAGTGGGTGTGGAATTCCGCTTTCGCGAAAGCGTAACAAAAATAAACCACCACAAAAGTAAAGTCACCGGAGTAACGACTGATCAAGACACCTTTGATGCTGAAATAGTCGTATCCAATATGGACATTTTCCCGACCTATAAAAAGCTGTTGAAAGATGTACCTGAACCCAAAAAGACACTCGAGCAGCCCAGATCGAGCAGCGCGCTGATTTTTTACTGGGGCGTGAAGAAGACGTTTCCAGAACTGGATCTGCACAACATTTTATTCAGCGAGAACTACCCGGCAGAATTTGAGTACATTTTTGATAAACGAGATCTTTATGAAGACCCCACGGTCTATATCAATATTACGAGCAAAGAAACTCAAAGCGATGCGCCGCAAGGTTGCGAGAACTGGTTTGTTATGATCAACGCACCCGGCAATTACGGTCAGGACTGGGACGATCTCGTCACAAAAAGCCGGAACAGAATTCTCGATAAGATCAAGAGTTGCCTGAACGTCGATATCTCAGATCTTATTGAAACAGAATACGTACTCACCCCACCGATGATTGAGGCAAATACGAGCAGCTATCGCGGTGCCCTCTACGGAGCTGCGAGCAACAATAAAATGGCTGCTTTTCTAAGACACCCCAACTTTAACAAGATCAAAAACCTATATCACGTGGGAGGCTCCGTGCATCCTGGCGGCGGTATTCCTTTGTGTTTATTGAGTGCTAAAATTACGAGTGATCTAATTGAGAAATCATGATCAAAAAAGCGGCTCTTATTTTTCTCTGGGTGGTGCATATTTCTGCGCTTATAGGAATTGCGCTGGGTCAGGCAGATTTCTTCTTGCCAAAGTCTCCGTTTACGCTCATTTATATAACGGTTCTATGCATCGGTTTGATACCAGTGCTATCGAGGAAATCTTTACTACTCTTCGCTTTATTTTTTACCACGGGATTTGTCGTGGAGTGGATAGGGGTGCATACAGGATTTCTTTTTGGTGAGTATTATTACGGAAAGAACTTTGGACCTAAAATCGATAAAATCCCAATTCTAATAGGAGCCAACTGGGCGGTTCTCACCACGGTTACGCATATAATCAGTCAAAAAGTCGCCTCAAACGTCTATCTCAAAGCAGCTCTGGGAGCAAGTCTCATGGTGCTACTGGATTTCTTTTTGGAGCAGGTTTGCGATTTTGCCGGTTTCTGGCATTTTGAGGGCGGTGCTGGCTGGTTTAACTACGTTTGCTGGTGGATCATTGCGTTTGTTTTACACATCGTCGCAGGGAGATACAAGCTCAAGGGAGATTTCACAAGCGCCCTTAATATTTATAGTGTTCAACTTGTTTTTGCAGCAGCTTTATGGTTCATCATTACGACATAGCGATCATAGGGCTGGGCTGTGCTGGGAGCCACATCGTTCACGAGCTGATCAATCAGAACGTGGAGAAGAAGATCGCTGTAATCGATCCTTGGAGCGATGAAAGGCCCGAAAAAGCTTGGAGTTTCTGGGAAAAAGGTGCTGGCAAATGGGATCATCTTGTGGAACAAACCTGGAGTAAAACTATCGTGCTCAAGAAAGGCCACGAGTTGAAGCTGGATCTAGAGCCGTATGTGTATAAAACTCTGGATAGTAAGAAATTTACCGCTTTCGCGAAAGCGAGATTAGAACAATCACCTCACATCACATTCATCAACGGGTCCGTAGAAACGGTTTCAAAACAGACCTCTAACAAACAGATTTCGCTTGAAAACGGTGAGACTCTCACGGCTGATCTCATACTCGATAGCCGTGTTCCAAAAGATTTTTACGAAGACAAAAAATCGATCAAAATCTTTCAACATTTCAAAGGAATCGTGATTAAGACAACTGGCGATCACTTTGATCCAGACGTGTGCACGATGATGGATTATACACTTATGGACGAGGGAACGTGCAGTTTTACTTATATCTTACCTTATTCAAAACGTTCAGCTCTCGTTGAGTTCACCTACTTCTCACACAAAGTTGTAACAGAATCAACCTACGATCATTTTCTCAAAAAGTACATCAAAGAGCATTTGAAAATTGAAGAATACCAAATTACCGATGTTGAGCAGGGCATTGTTCCCATGACCACTTATGATTTTAAGCAACACAATCATCCCGATCATTTTAGGATAGGAACCGCTGGCGGCTGGGTAAAACCTTCTACCGGGTACAGTTTTAAAATGAGCGAGAAAAAAGCAAGACAGCTGGTCGAGAATATTAGAGATGATCGCAAACTTGATCACGGGCTATTCAGCAAGAAAAGTCAATTGTACGATGCGACTTTGCTGGATGTTTTGGATAAAAACAATGGAAACGGCGACGAGGTTTTCTACAAGCTCTACAGCAGCAACAAGATGAAATATTTCTTCAGGTTTTTGGACGAGGAAACTACGTTTTTACAGGATCTCCGGATCATGTTCCCCATGACCTCCATGGCTTTTTTGAAGCCGTTTTTTGCTCATTTACCTAAAATCTTCGGGCGTAACCAGGGCTGACCAATTCCCTTGCATTTTATATGGCTGGAATCTACTGAACAATTCCTCGCTATACCATTGCAAGGCCTGTGTTTGCTGGATCGCCTGGCGGTGCTCGCGACCTTTGTAGGCAAATCTTTTGATACCTTCTTCGCTTTTCCACAAACTCATCGTAGCCATGTGGGTCACCGGCCACTCTCCCACTCCAGCGGTAAAAACAAGGTCGGGATCTTCATAAAGTCCTTTTTGAGAAGTGGGTACGTAATCCCAGAACTTTTTCAAAAACTTCAGCTTGATGCGTGCACGGGTAATCACAAATATCCAATCATTTTCAGCATCGAGCTCCTCACTTTTCTCAAACGGATTTTTACCCGCCCACAGACCGCGAGCCTTGCTGTTCCTCAAAAAAATAAGTTTGAATTGAGCGGCTTGCGATCTCATTTTCCTGTGAAAGCCATTGCTTTCAAAAAACGCTAAAGCATCCTTTTCCCTGTTCCAGACCTGCACGTGCATGTAGGTGCTCCAGTCTGGCTTTGGGTCAAAATTGCTTTTACCCACACCCATGACCTTAAAAAAATTCTGACCCGGAATATTCCTTAACCTGACATAACCCTCAGCCACCGCAAAAAATCCTTTCACGTTACCCCAGCGGGTGTCACTCTTAAAAACGGAAACGGTTGTGATTTGCTCTGACATCAATATCAAAGGTAAAGCCCAACTGAGGAAATATGAACCACATAGTTCTAATCTTAACCAGAAATTTGATTTTGCATTCCAAAGTAGATTTCAATCGTTAAATATGAGTCAAATACAGATCCCGCTTTCGCGAAAGCAAATTTATCCTGCTATATTTTACACATGAAAAATGCTGAGTCATCACCTGTGCCATCAAAGTCTCCAGACGCGGGAGAAAAACAAAATACCGCAAAAACCGATAAAAAAGAACAACCTTCATTCACCGAACGCTGGAAACACAGCAAATACTTATTTGTACGCGGTACATATATAGTCGCACACAGTATATGGACAGTTGTAATGGTGATAGGTATGGCTATCGCATGGTTGGTAGCAGTTTTAGCAACATGAAATTATCAAATTTTTCATGTAAGACGCTACACCTCTTTTCACTAGCCTGTATTTTTATGTATGGCTTTGTCTTACTGGCAAAGTATTTTGATCTTACTTATAATACTTTCATTCTATACCATTTGAACGATCTTATGATCGTGCCGATGGTTTTGACCCTTTCGCTAAATGCGGTTTGGATAGTAAAAAATGACCGTTCAATAAGATTAGGCTGGTTCAGCATTCTGAGCATATTCCTGATGTATTCTTTGATTTTTGAATACTACCTGCCGCAAACCATGAGTCGCTATACCGCAGATTGGTACGATGTGCTGTGTTATTTTATGGGAGCGATTATATTCTATTTTTTGCAAAAATTGCCGTGACTACCGTCAATTTGAATAAGATATTCCACCCTTGAGCTCATCCACAATGCTACCATCTCCCATTTTGAACTTCATTGGTAAAGTTATCTTCTGGTTATTTTTATCTAATAAATACATATTTAAATGCAAATGAGGCCCTGTACTCCAACCGGTGTTACCGCTATACCCTATTAGCTGGCCAGATTTCACGTTTTGACCAATTTTAACCTTTACACCATTTTTCTTAAGATGTAAGTATTCTGCAATGGTTCCATCGCTATGCAAAATTTTAATGTAGTTATTATACTTTGAGCATGATTGAGTTTTACAATTCTTACTATTTCGCCTCTCTAAATCTACGACCAGACCATCTCTTACCGCATAAATTTCAGTACCAACAGGCATAGTGAAGTCCCATGCATATTTGTCTTGATGAGAAAAATCACCATTTACTCCTTGATGTACCTTGAATGACCTTCCCTTTTTAAAAGGCAGTAGATACACGAAATCCTCATCATATTCCGAGTCCGTTAAATCGCCTAAATAAGTCAGCGTATCGTTTTTAAGAAATTTCGAGCCTTTTTTTGGATCAATTCTATCCATGCTAATAACTTCGAAATTCTTAGCCAGTGCCGGTACCACGACATAGCTACCATTAGGCTTATTTGGTTTTAAGTTTTTGAGCTTGTAATCGATAACAACCGTAATGGGTAAAAGATTGTTATTGTCAACAAGAGCTTTTGTACCCGAGTCTGTATTTTCCCATCTCCAAGAATAGTTTTCTTGCCATTTATCTTTGTTATTCTTTTGTGCTCGCGCTGGGTAACTCAAAAGAAGAATTAGAATTAGAGTAAGATAACGAGTGCGTTGTACTATTAGGCTGTTCATGGGTTTGATGGATTTAATGGTAAATCTAAATTGTAGTGGAAAATATGGTATTCAAATATGAATCTAAAAATAATATTCTTTTGTTTTCGGATACTACCTAACTCATGCCGTAAGTTGCCAAACCACAAATTGGTACGGCGAACTATATTATTTGGTTGGAGCAATTATATTTCTAGCTTTACAAAGGTTACTTTGAAGCTTCTAGCTTGCTTAATTCAATTAAATAAATCGATCTTAAATTTTCAATCTCAGTAATAGGCTGAACTCTTTTACGCAACTTTTTCCCAGTCCAGATTCCTCCTACATAAAAAGCTTCCAATTCATTAGAGTTGTCTGGTTGATAATCAGCACTGAGTTCTTTGAACGCAATAGTTTCTTGCATGTAATCAGCCACTAGTTTTATCCTCGTTGAATCAGCTTCCACAAGTTCTGAAAAATTTTTATTGTTTATTGCCTCAACGTCTCCTTCAATATCTTCATAACAACTTAAGGAGTAATACTTATCCGTTTTAACATTATGAATAAGTAGAATAGGAATATTTTGACCAGAAAGTCTCCGCCATCCGTTTATCAAAGAATCATTTTGATTATAGTGTCTGATTTGAACTAAATTCTTTTTTTCAGCGAGGAAGGGTTTATAGTATTTTTTTCTGTCTTGCATTGAGGTTTCGGCTTTTAGATTGCCGACACCAGTAACCATTTTGCCAATCATGGAACATGAAGAGAGACCACAAGACGCGAGCAGTAAAACAATCAATACTGATTGAAAGGGATTTGTAAGTTTGGATATCATAAGGTGAATGGGACTAGTTGATTTTTGAAACAATTTAAATATAAGTTCAAAATTAGGATTGTTAACTCTCAATTACTAAAAAAAGGACGGACTCAAGTCCGCCCTTACCGAAGAAACAAAAAAAAGCCGCTTTACTTATGTAAAACGGCTTTCTCTAAATTATCATTTAGCTATGCTAAGCAGCGTTCTCTTCTTTGATCTTGTTCAAAGCACTACCCTTATCGTACCAGGCAATTTGTGCATCGTTATACGTATGATTCACTTTAATGGTGTCCTTGCTACCATCTTTGTGAACGATCTCAATAGTTAATGGTTTATCTGGTGCAAACTGATCCAGATCTAAGAAGTTGAAGGTATCATCTTCTTGGATCAAGTCGTAATCTTCTTCATTAGCAAACGTAAGACCTAGCATTCCCTGCTTTTTCAAGTTGGTCTCGTGGATACGTGCAAAGGATTTCACGATCACCGCAACCACACCTAAAAATCTAGGTTCCATGGCCGCGTGCTCACGAGAAGAACCTTCACCGTAATTGTGATCTCCCACTACCACGGTAGGAACCCCAGCTGCCTTGTAAGCTCTTTGCGTTTTAGGAACCGCATCGTACTCCCCATCCATTTGGTTTTTAACCCAATTGGTTTTCTTATTGTACGCATTTACCGCTCCTATCAAACAGTTGTTTGAGATGTTGTCCAAGTGACCTCTATATCTTAACCAAGGTCCTGCCATGGAAATGTGGTCAGTCGTACATTTTCCGAAAGCTTTGATCAACAATTTAGCTCCCTTGATATCACGACCTATTGGTACAAATGGCTCTAATAATTCCAAACGTTCAGAATCTGGATCTACAATAACTTCTACATCACTTCCATCTTCCTTAGGCGCTAAATAACCGTCGTCTTTTACTTCAAAACCTTTAGGTGGCAATTCCCATCCTGTTGGTTCATCGAGCATTACTTCTTCTCCGTCCTCGTTGATCAACTTATCTGTGATCGGGTTAAAGTCTAGACGACCTGCTATGGCGATTGCAGCTGTCATTTCTGGAGAGGCTACAAAGGCGTGCGTGTTAGGGTTACCATCGGCACGTTTTGCAAAGTTTCTGTTGAAGGAATGAACAATACTATTTTTAGGTGCATTTTTAGGATCTTCATAACGCGCCCACTGACCGATACAAGGTCCACAGGCGTTAGTAAAGATTTTAGCATCCAGCTTCTCAAATATTCCCAAGATACCGTCGCGCTCAGTTGTGTAGCGCACTTTTTCTGAACCTGGATTGATACCAAATTCTGCTTTGGTCTTCAAACCTTTGTCAATCGCTTGTTGAGCAATACTACTAGCTCTGGAAAGGTCTTCATAAGAGGAGTTAGTACAAGAACCTATAAGCCCCCACTCTACTTTTAATGGCCAGTCATTCTTTTCGGCTTTAGGCCTCATAGTTCCAACTTCTGTCGCTAGATCAGGAGTAAATGGACCATTTAGGTGAGGCATTAATTTGTCAAGATCGATCTCGATTACTTGATCAAAATATTGCTCAGGATTTTCATAAACTTCAGCATCACCCGTAAGGTGTTCTTTGATCTCGTTTGCAGCATCTGCAATATCTTCACGGTCAGTTGCTCTAAGATAACGTTCCATGCTTTCATCATAACCAAATGTAGAAGTCGTAGCTCCTATCTCAGCTCCCATGTTACAAATGGTTCCTTTACCCGTACAGGAAAGGTTTTCAGCCCCAGGACCGAAGTATTCTACAATCGCTCCAGTACCACCTTTTACGGTTAAGATCTCTGCCACTTTAAGTATAACATCTTTTGGCGCAGTCCAACCAGACAGTTTACCCGTAAGTTTTACACCGATCAATTTTGGGAATTTAAGCTCCCAAGCCATACCCGCCATAACGTCTACCGCGTCAGCACCACCTACACCTATCGCAACCATACCTAGACCACCAGCGTTTACCGTATGAGAATCTGTACCGATCATCATACCACCTGGAAACGCATAGTTTTCAAGAACCACTTGATGAATAATTCCAGCTCCCGGCTTCCAGAAACCGATTCCGTATTTATTTGAAACCGACTCCAAAAAGTTGAATACCTCATTACTGGTATTCATGGCGTGCTGTAAGTCTTTATCAGCACCTTCTTTTGCTTGGATCAAGTGGTCACAGTGTACCGTGGTAGGCACGGCAACTTTATCTTTACCCGCTTGCATAAATTGCAAAAGCGCCATTTGTGCCGTTGCATCCTGACATGCGATACGATCTGGAGCAAAGTCTACGTAGTCCTTACCTCGTGTAAAAGCTTTACTCGTTTTCCCTTCCCAAAGGTGGGAATACAAAATCTTTTCAGAAAGTGTAAGCGGTTTGCCAGTAAGCTCGCGTGCTTTTGCTATGCGGGCAGGCATCTCTGCATACACCTTTTTAATCATATCAATATCAAATGCCATATTTCTTATTTTTTAAGGATAACAAATTTACAAAAACAGCCTCATTTTTGAAAATCTACAACGATATAGTGAAAGAGCTGCAGTATTCTAATCAGTTTACTATTTTCAATAGAATAATTCTAACAAATCATTAGAAATAACGCTAATTATTTCGTTTGTTCGCAATTTGAAATAATTCTAAATAGACTGATTTAGGGTACGCTTTCGCGAAAGCGAGATCATTTTAATCATCACCCCACAGTTACAAGCTTGATTAATGATAGGTCTTAGGCAGCTACAGAATTTCCTGAATGATCTTTTCCTCCGTAAAACCTTCGGCCTGACCTTTATAGTTCAAGATGATTCTATGACGCAAGATACCGGTTGCAACCGCTTTGATATTCTCAATATCTGGACTGTACTTTCCATTTACGGCAGCATGTGCCTTTGCAGCAAGCACAAGATTCTGTGAAGCTCGAGGTCCGGCTCCCCAATCGATATATTCTTTTATCAATTCAGGAGCGTTTGCAGCATTGGGACGTGTCTTGCCTACAAGACCTACAGCATATTCAATCACGTTATCAGCCACGGGAATGCGTCTGATCAACTGCTGAATATCTACGATCTCTTGGGCGTTAAAAAGTGCATTCACAGAAGGTTTGTGGTCAGAAGTCGTACTTTTTACCACCTCAACTTCTTCCTTATAGCTGGGGTATTCTAATTTAATCGCAAACATGAAACGGTCCAGTTGCGCTTCGGGCAAGGGATAGGTTCCTTCTTGCTCGATAGGGTTTTGCGTTGCCAGAACGAAATATGGTGCGGCAAGCTTATAATTATGTCCCGCAACGGTAACGCTCTTCTCCTGCATCGCTTCTAAGAGCGCCGCTTGGGTTTTGGGCGGCGTTCTGTTGATCTCATCGGCAAGGATAATGTTTGAGAAAATGGGACCTTTGAGAAATTTGAAAGTACGGTTCTCGTCTAGAATCTCACTCCCCAAAATATCACTAGGCATCAAATCTGGAGTAAACTGGATTCTTTTGAAGTCAAGTCCCAAAGCCTGTGAAATGGTATTCACCATCAAGGTTTTGGCTAATCCCGGTACTCCTACCAGCAACGAGTGCCCTCCAGAGAAAATCGAGATCAGAATCTGATCGATGACCTCTTCTTGTCCTATAATGACTTTGGCAATTTCTTGCTTGAGTTGTTTGTTTTTTTGAACCAGCCGGTCGATAGCGTTTACGTCTGACATAAGAGATAATTATTTCGTCCAGTTACTGGTAAAGTCACAATCCTTGAAGTCCGGACCGATTTTGATATAAGTATCTTTGAGCTTTTCATTACGCCATTTCTGGATGGCTTCAATCTTTTTAGCGTTCAAAGCAAGGTTCTTGATCTTCAAATAATCCAGCTGGTAGTCAGCAATGTGGTCTTTTATCTTATCTTCTACGTAAATAATTTTGAAGATGGTTTTATCAGAGTCTCGAGGATCGCGTTCTTGAAAGATTCCGCTTACATCGCCTTTTTCAAGAAATTGAAGTTGGGAAGCAAGCTCGGAAGGTAATTTATCCACTTCAAGGCGAACGTCTCCAGTTCTAGGATTGATGAACTTCCCTCCGTTTTGGGCTGTTTCTTCTTCATCAGAGATTTGTTTTGCAGCTTCTGCAAATTCAATCTCACCCATGATGATCTTGTCACGCATCTCATCAAGTTTTTTGCGAGCTTTATTAGTTTGTGCTGTTGAAATAAAAGGTTTCAGCAAAATGTGACGTACATCTCTTACCTGCCCACGTACTTTATCTACCATTAAAATATGCCAGCCAAATTGAGTCTCAAAAGGCTCGCTGATTTCACCTTCCTGTAAACTGAAAGCTAGATCCTTAAACTCCTTTACAAAAGGGTCATTACGCCTCATGGTTAAAATCCCACCTTGACGTTCTGTGGCAATATCATCGGAATGTAATGTAGCCAGCGCTGCAAAGTTGGATCCATTCTCCAAGACATCTTTTCTATACCCTCTCAATCGCTCAATGACATCATTAATAGCCTGCTCTGTAGGCTCTGGTACTACGATAATTTGAGACATCTCCACCTCAGTATTGAACAAGGGGCGCTCATTTTCTGGTATCTCACTGAAAAACTGACGTACTTCCTCTGGCGTAATTTCAATTTCTTCAGTCAGTCTTTGTTGCATGCGCTGTGAAAGAAGTAAATCTCGGTTGATTTGATTCAATTCATCACGTACTTGCTGAATGCTCTCTCTACGGTACAGCCTAGCAATCGCTTCGTCAGTTCCCAGTTCTGCTTTCCATTGTGATAATAGTTGCTCGGTTCTACCCTCTACTTCAGCGTCACTTATGGTGATACTATCCTGAATGGCATGGTGCGCATACATTTTTTCTTGAATGATGCTCTCTATAAGCTCACATTTTGAGAGCTGCACATCATTACCTCCTCGTTTCATGGTTTCGACCTGCTTAGTAATATCAGAATCAAGCACCACATAATCACCCACTACACTTGCTACGCCATCAATCATAAAACGTGTGTTTTGAATTTGAGGTTTGATCGTGTCCTTTTTGATGAGAGAGGCGATCACCTCATTTTTTACTTTTTGATCCTCGGCTTCAGTATCCGTATTCTGAGCTGAGGCAAAACCGCAAGCAAAAAGCATTGCAGCCATCATGAATATCTTATTCATATAATCTGTTTTTTACGCGCACTTTGGCGTCTTGTAATAAATCTTTTTCCAATTCTTTTTTGAACTCCAACTTCTTTCGGTTCAATATTATCTGACGTATGGAAGGCTCTATAAAAGACAAAGGAGCGATTGCTCCTCGTTCCAAAACGTCACTAACATACATCATATAAATTCCCGTACTGTCCTTAAATTGAGAAAACTTCTTTCTGACGATGTAGTCTTGTTCATTTGATGCATTGATAGGATCTATCTTTTCAAAAACCGTGCTCTTTTTTAACCACAGGCTATCGTTTAAGATATAGTCCTTGAAAGCCAGTTTTAAGCTGTCTAATTGTACACGGGAGATACTGTCCCGCTTTGAAAGCATTTTTTTGAGATCTGATAAATCTCCATAAACTGGATCCACTTTCACATATATCAGTTGCATCAGATCCTCGTTCAATCGGAACTCCTCACTTTTATCAGAATAATACTGCTTTATAGAAGCTTTTGAAATACTGGTATCCAGATTCTGAATCGTCAACTCCTTCAAATACTCTTGTGTATATAACTCTATCTTATATCGATCTACGAGTTCGTCAATCTGTTCCTGCCTCTCTTCTGGAATATTGTTGAGCGCGTTTTCGTATAACGCTGTATTCAACATCCAGTTTTTGACATAGCTATCGACTATACGCAAGCTGTCTTCTTTAGTGTAGTTTTCTGGAAGTAGTTGAAGGATATCTGACTTGAGAAGGTAATACCCATCTAACTCTAGAGCCCCAGGCACTTCCTCTTTGTTTTCAAAGAGGTGACAGGAGTGCATACTGCAAATGACAGCAAGTAAGAATAGGTATTTAGTCAGTTTTTGCAGCAAGTTCCTTTTTTACTTTTTTAAGCGTGCGTTTATTGATTTTAATGTCGTGACCTTCTTTTAAAGAAGACTCCCACTCTTTCTCTAGCACTTGTTGGTAATCATTGATCACTGCTCCTATTGCCTCGTCAAAAGTTTTTATGCTAGGCTCCATGATTTCATTTACCATAATGACTTTATAAAAACTATCCTCCTTCTCGTGATAGATTTTTGACACTCCCGTTTTAATTTCAAAATCTTCTGGCAGTCTGCTGTAGTCTTCTTCTACGGTCCCAGAAGATATTATTGTTTTAGTTCTGCCATCAAGATTTATTTGAGCCTTTATGCTATCTATCTCAACGCCTTTCCTCAAGAGTTCTTGTACTTGCTCAGCGGTTTCCTTGGAAGTATTCTGAGTCAGAATGATATCTATTCTTCTTTTCCATTGATACCTCTCCTTGTTAGACTCATAATATTTTTTCAAAGCTACGGTGTCCTCTTTTGCCTTGCCCCATATTTTTTTCTCCATCAGGTTGAACAACAAAATCCCTTCTTTGAATTCGCTATAGATAAAAGCAAAATCTTTGTTGTCACGCTCTAGGTTCTCGTCATAATAGTTGATAAAAGAGGTTTCCACAAAAGCATCCAGCAAACTTTCTACCTTCTCTCTTTTATTATCGTATTGCTGAAAGTCTTTTTTCTGACGCTCTTCTACAAATTGATAAAAATCTTTAACAGTGTAAGATTTGTTTTGTATTGAGAACAACTGCTTCTGAGCATGCTCAGGCAAAGGCTTGTATTTCCAAGAACGTTGCATGATACTGTCTCCTACCGTTTGCAGCATTTCCCCATCTACCTTCACATCAACTTTTGCATTGTATCGATCTTGAAGTTTTTTGATAAAGGACTGGGTAATTTTACGCGCTCTAGGTGACTTAGTGATTTGCTGGCGCAGTTGTTTTTCTTGTTGCTCAAAGGACTTTGGGGGGTGTTTTTCTAAAAGCTTTATGATGTGCCAGCCGTATTTTGATTTTATAGGCTCCGTATAGCTACCTATTTCGTCCATTTCCAAGGCTGCATCTACAAAAATAGGAGAGTTCAAACCACCCGAACCGAATCGCTGCAGCTTCCCTCCGTCTTTTGCCGTTCTCAAATCATCTGAAAACTCTCGGGCCATTTCTTCAAATGATTTACCGTCTTCAAGTTGCTTGTAGATGTCCCTGATACGTGTCTCTGCAGTTTTGGTACTGTCTGCTGGTCGATCAAAGGTCATGATGTGAGCCACGGTCACTTCACCTCTCGACTTGCGACGATCGTTGACTTTAAGGATATGATAACCAAAATCAGTTCTAAAAGGATCCGTATACTCACCTACTTCCGTTTCGTAAGCGGCGTCCTCAAACTGGTACACCATCCTGAACGGTCCGAACCAACCTAACTCACCTGCATTTCCAGCACTAGGCCCTTCACTCTTCTCGCGAGCGACCTTTGCAAAATCTGCACCGGCGTCCAGTTCTTTTTTGATATCAAGAATCTTCTTGTAGGCTTCAAGAGTATCTGCAGGTTCAGCTCCTCTACCTACCTGTACCAGAATATGACTTGCATTGACTTCTTCCAGCGAGCGATCGTAAACTTCACGTACAAGTTGATCAGTAACTTCTGTATCTGTCAAATAGCTTTGTGATAGGCTACTGCGGTAATTTTTGAGTTCTTTTTGGTATTCCTCATCGTCTTGCAGGTTCATATCATAAGCCTGCTGAAGTTTGAGACGGTATTTGACGTACAAGTCCAGGTAGTTATCCACGTCTTTTTGAGACTCATCCTGAACGATGTCTAGGTTTTTGAGGTATACCTTCATAAAGGTCCCGGCATCATAATCCTTACCGTCGATGGTTAACAGTGTTCTGTCTTCCAAATCCTGAGCTGTTGTAAAAAAGCTCGCAAGAAAAATTAATACTCCTGTAACAGCATTTAAGCTCTTCATACATCATATTTTAAGGCGTGCAAAAATAGAGAATTGAGCACCTGTTTCAAAACGCATACTCTTACGACTTATTTTAATATATAGATAAATATGAAACCTAACCGATGATAGAAAGCAATCAAGAAATTATCGTCGAGCTTCCCATTGACAAAGTCATGGAGTTATTCCAGAAACAAGAGTATTTCAAAGAGTGGCAAAAAGGCTTAGTGAGTTTCAAGAACATTACGCCACTAATAGGTCAAGTGGGTAGCAAAAGAGAGATGAAAATTAAGCTCGCAGGCACCAGCATCACTATGGAAGAGGAAATTCTCAAAACAGATCTGCCTCACGCCTGGGAAGCTGTCTATAGGTCAAAAGGTGTTAGGAATTTTCAGTATAACCGCTTTCGCGAAAGCGAGATCACTACAAGCACCTCAACAAAAAAAGTCACTATCTGGAACAGTCGTAGTATTTTTAAATTTACAGGTTTCATGCGCCTGATTGCGCGTTCAAAACCCGATCTTTTTCAAAAACAGACCATAAGCTTCATGAAAGATTTTAAGACCTTTGCCGAAAACCACACAGATCGATCAGAATGAGGAAGCTAAAATTGATATGGGATTTTAAGGGACCTGATGGTAAGAAAACAGCAGAGCACCACTTGATCCATTTAAAGGAATACGTTGAGCGAAAGGATTTTGATTTTATCGCATCTGGCGTGGAGGCGGTTAGTGAGAATCACCACCTTGCGTTTGTAGCGGTCGAGGAAGCAAACATGATCGAAGTGCGGGACGACTTACGACCCCACCGAGGTCAATTATGGACAAAAACCGACTGATATGGAGACACACCAGCTTTTTGAATCGGCCTTAGACTCCAAATACATTCTTCACGGCAACCAGCTCAAAGATCGATACAGTCACATCTGGCGTATGGATGAGCCTTTAAAAGCCAGCTGTTTACTTTTACCTACTTCAACACAGGAAGTCAGTGCCATTCTCAAAATATGCAACGATAACAAACTGAATGTGGTTACTCACGGTGGGCTCACAAATCTTGTGGGCAGTACAAGGAGTGAAAACCAAGATGTGATTCTCAGTTTAGAGCGTATGAATCGCATTATCGAGATCAATGAAAATACGCGCACAGCAACGGTTGAAGCCGGAGTCATACTGGAGAATCTACATAATGCTGCTGAGGATCTCAGTCTCCAGTTCCCACTCAACTTTGGGGCAAAAGGTAGCGCTCAAATAGGCGGAATAATCAGCACAAACGCCGGCGGACTGCGTGTGCTTAAATACGGAATGACACGCCAACTGGTATTGGGATTAGAATACGTTCTAGCCGATGGAACGATAATCTCTTCACTCAAAACGATCATTAAAGATAACAGCGGTTATGACCTCAAACAACTGATGATAGGAAGCGAGGGAACATTGGGTGTTATTACCAAAGCCGTTTTAAAACTTGTGGAAAAACCTACATCAAGACAAGCCGCCATCGCCGGACTGAGCGATTACGTCAACGTCATGAAACTACTCAAGAAAGCTGACGCCCACTTGTCGGGAAAGCTGAGTGGCTTTGAACTGATGTGGAACAATACGTTTAAACAACTTACCGCTGCGGGAGCTCATGTAAGGCCACCTCTTGAACTGGATCATAAATTTTACGTACTCTTAGAATCACAAGGCAATGATGATCAAACCGATCGGCGGGAGCTGGAAAAACTTCTTGAAAACATGCTTATCGAGGAAATTGTAGATGATGCGGTAGTTGCATCTAGCCTCTCAGAAGTGGAGCATTTTTTCAGAATACGGGAAGATGTGAGCAACCTCACGGATCACATGAAATACGATCAGCATTTTGACATCTCTTTGCCTATTCCCGCGATTGATGATTATATCGCAACTTGCTATAAACGTCTTGAAAAGTTAGATCAGGTGGATGAAGTTTATGCCTTCGGTCATGTTGCTGATGGGAATATTCATCTTATGATTGGAAAGCAAAACGATAGCATGGAACTTAAAGTGGAGATTGATCAAATAGTTTATGAAGGCTTGACCGATTTAAATGGATCAGTAAGCGCTGAGCATGGCATAGGTGTGGATAAGCGGGACTACCTCAACATAAGCAACACAACTGAAGAAATAGAATTGATGAAACTGCTTAAGAAAACATTTGACCCCAACTCGATATTGAATCGAGGGAAGATATTTGAGCTATGAATAGATTAAGTGCGATTCTCAATCTCACTGAGTAATTTTTCCCATTCCAATTTGACGGCATCCCAGCTATATTTTTCAACCTCTTTGCGAGCGTTGATGGATAAGGCTTTAGACAGTTCTGGTTGCTCGATAAGATCAATAATTTTTTCAGTCATTGCCTTAACATCACCATCGTTTACTAATAATGCAGTCTTTCCATCTTCGAGCATATAGGTCAATCCGCCTACGTCTGTAGAAACCACTGGTAAACCTAGCGCCATGACTTCCAAAACGCTTATGGGTACGTTATCAAAATGCGTAGTATTTATAAAAATATCAAACTCTTCACTGCGAGCTCGCCATTCTTCTTTAGACAAACGTCCAGTGAACTCTATTTCAAGACCGTAGTTCTTTGCAAGATCTTTAGTTTGCTGAAGTGACCCATCTTTGTCTGGTCCAATCATGCAAAGCTGGGCATCAGAAAATCGTGACTGGATATTTTTAAAAACCTCAACAGCCATTAATGGATTGTAGATTCTAGAGAAAGACCGTACCCAGAGGAGTTTTGGTTTAACGGCATCTCTTAGTTTAAAATCATAATCTGTCAGCTCGATGGTATTCTTAATCACCCTCAAGTTCTTGTAACCTAAATCAGACAGGTTTTTCTTCAAATATGGGCTAGGACAAATAGCGCTATGAGCATTGTTGATCAAAAAACTGAAGGTCTTTCTCGATTTTTTTGCTCTTGCCGGCAAGTTTCCGCCATGCAAGATTGGGATGTAAGGAATATCAAATCGCACGCACAATCGAGCGACCGCAATCGCATACCAGTAATTCAACGTGCTGTAGGTATCGATGAGTACAAGGTCTGTTTGATCTCGCTTTCGCGAAAGCGTAACCAGCATATCCAAAAATCTCTGACCTTTATTCTTTTTATCGCTGGCGTACGAAACTTGGTGG
Source organism: Nonlabens spongiae (assembly GCF_002117125.1). NCBI lineage: Bacteria > Pseudomonadati > Bacteroidota > Flavobacteriia > Flavobacteriales > Flavobacteriaceae > Nonlabens > Nonlabens spongiae. The sequence goes on along the minus strand of NZ_CP019344.1, from coordinate 39,734 downwards.
CCTGAACTTTCCAATAGTGGTCCCAGTGTCTCAATGTAGCTGATGTTACCACCATGCACGTTAAGTTTATTTCCTATATAGAGAATTTTGAGGGCCATATTAACTGATGCGAGACGGATTCAGAACTTTTTGATTTCTCAAATTAGGCGATTCATTTACCTCTTCTTCCTCATCTGTTTTGACGATTTCTGGCTCCTTTATTTTCAAAAGCGCCAAGGCGTAGAGAAAAGAGGGTGCAGCATTGCGCATAGCAGAGTGATTTATAGTAGCAAACCAAAATATAAGAAAACTGTAGAATAACATGTTCGAGCGATCGCCCAAACGATTGAATAAAGGCACTAGGATTAAGAGTCCTAATGAAAAAACACCCACAGCTCCATGTTCTGCTAGCAGTCTAGTTACCTCATTATGAGAAGCTCCTTCGATACCCGCTTTTTTCAATTTATAAAATTTGGACATACCTGCTCCCAAGCCTAAAATCGGGTGCTCTAGAAACGCCTGTGTTTCAAGGTTGGCAAGCTCCCCTCTTCCAGCAGAAACATCTTCCTTCTCTCTACCTATAGTATCCTTGTTTGTATATCGGTTCTCAATCATACCGCCAGTCACTACACTACTGTAGAAAAACGCAATTAAAATACCAGCTCCTATTAATATAAATTTAGGAATGAAAGAGGCTCTGAAATTTCTACTCTGGAGAAAAATGATAGTGCCGATAAACGCTCCTATCATTAAAAACGCTGTAAGCACACCTCCTCTAGAAAAAGTCAAATAGCCTCGATAGGTAAACAATAAGAATAGGAACAAGTCTAAAATATTAGTCCACAAGTTCTTGATCATGATGAATCTAACGAATGAAAGAAAAATACCAATACCAAAAGCGGTGGAAACCTGATTAGGACCAAAACCCCCAGAGGCTAAAGCATTTGATGCTGATGAAAACGTTATTTCACTTAAGTCAGGCGCTTTAAAAATCACATAACCTGTCATTGCAAAAATTCCAGCTACTCCTAATCCGAAAAAATTTAAAAGTTGTTGCTTGCTGATCTTCCGATTATAGCAGTAGACAGCCGCGACTCCCAGAACTACGGGACCAGCGAGATTGAAAGCTATCGCTTTACGCAGACTTTCATCAATATCTATACGTTCAGCAGCTACCAGTATACTGGGAATAAACAAAAGGATGTAAATTACATACCAAGATGATCGTAAGGAAAAACCTTTAACGTAAACACCTATTATACAGCATACTAATACAAAGTACTTTCCAATCTCGTGTACTGGCGTTGATTTCGTCATTCTAAAAAAAACTTCAAGGCAAACAAAATACAGGCAAGCTAGAAGAACCTCATTGCTGCGATCAGAATTATTGAAAATTCTAATCAACAAATAAAATATCACTAAATAGACCAATACCTTAGCGAGTACTGGGGCAAACACGCAAGAAATACCGATAGCAAAGTGAATTGCTAAAAGTAAAGGATAAGGAAGATGTTCTAATTTAAACATCAAGGGATAGATCTGTTTTATTCAAATATTCCGAACGATACCTTACAAAGCCTTATTAATATTTCTTTAACAAGCTATTCATAGACATCCTCAAATATTTTATCTTGAAGCGCAAAGTTATAGTAATCATAAGTAAAACGATGTGCTAGTTTACTATTGTGTAACAGAGCCTCTTTGTATGAATCAAAGTCTAATTGCTCCAGTTCATTTAAGGTTTTGATTATTGAATCTGCTGATGCTTCCTTAAGCAAAAACCCATTATAATTATTCTTGATGTAATCCTTCATACAGGAGATATCAGTAACTACAGGAATACAACCAAAGTTCATGGCTTCTCCTACTACCTTGGGAAACCCTTCACTTTTTGAGGGTAAAATGAGTACATGGCTTTGAGATAACAGATTAGCAACTTCATCTTTTGAACAGTGCCCCAAAAATTTAATTGGGAATGGAGAATGGGTAGCCATTTCTTCAAATTCAGTTCTCTCTGCTCCATCTCCAGCAAAAATCATTTCAGAAAGAGATGTATATTGACTTTTTTTACAAAAAGCTGTTAAGATCAGATGAACTCCCTTGTGTCTATTGAGACTGCCGACAAATACCAACCTTAGATTATCAAAATCCGAATTGATTTTTTTACTAATCACCTCTTGCCCCTGCTCATACTCTTCTTTGGTAAGACAAGGGTTTTCAAAAGATAAAAACCTAGGATTTGACTCCCAATTACCGTTAATGGTAACTTTTACTTTTTTGTCAATTTTTTTAAGCCAGAATTTCTGAATTCTATTGCCCAGAGGCATGTGATCATCCATCCAATTCCCAGCATATTTCACCCAGTACTTACCAGATCGAAAAAATTTCAAATATGGTAGAACGTATGTGCCCATACCGGTGGGTGCTCTAAACTGGATATAATCAGCCGATTTAGTATAACGCTGAATTTTTTTTAAGTTAGTGAATAGGGTTTTAAGAATGCTAAGTTTTTTCAGTCCCTTCCCTCCTGATGGTTCGAGAGCAATAAATTGTACATTTGAGGCTGTATAGGTTAGGCTGCTTTCTGGAGCAGGAGTTTTATGCAAGGGAGCAATATGTATCAGCTCATCACAAATCTGTGCTACATGATCTAATTCCCTTATCGTAGAACCCCAACCGCAAATTTGTCTATCTTGATTGAAATAATGTTCCGTATGAGAAATCACAACTATGCGCATAGCTTGTCAATTATCTGATTATAGGACTTGATTATTGAATTCCAAGTAAATTTTTGAACATGACTATGGGCATTAAATTGATATTCCTCGTAGTCATGCATAAGGGTAGTAATGGCACCTGCCACATCTTCGGAATCATGTGGATTTACTAATAATCCAGACTTCCCATGATCTATAGCATCTTCTATACCGCAGCCTTTGCTTCCTATCGCAGGTATACTGTAAGCATTTGCCTCTAATATTGCAATCCCAAAACCTTCTACGTCTCCAGTGCTGGTTTTTTCACTGAGCATTAAGAAAATATGACTCGCCTCATAGCGTTCATTCTTTTTAACCTCGTCAAGTCTTCCATGAAATGTGACGTGATTGAGCACTCCTAGTTTTTGAGCAAGAGCCTTGTCCTGATCTAGGTTCGTGGGTAATCCTACACAATGATAATGAGTATGAGGAAACTGCTTCAAAATTTCTGGTAAAGCTTTGATTACATTATGCTGGCCCTTACGTTGAGTAAGATTTCCCACTGTAATAAGGTGTAGTGTTTCTTTGCCTATTTCTTTTTTACGATAATCTTGCACAGAAGAGATCCCATTAGGAATCACAATAGAGTCTTTCAGTTTCAAGTGACTGACTAAATCGAGCGTGTAGTTTGAAACTGCTACAACCATATCTGATTTTTTCAGCGCAGTATCAGTAAGTTTTCTAGCATATTTTGAAGGCAACAAAACCTCTGAACCATGAATTATAGAGATTACAGGTTTTGAACCCTTCAATAGTTTTAAAATGTGAATCTGCCAAAGTGAGAATTTCCCAGTAGCAATAACTAAATCAAATCTGCTGAATGATCTATTAGAGCTGACAATTCTTTTTAAATAGGTCCATAAAATCAATTGGTTTCTTTGAACTCTTTGGATTTGAAATTTTTGTTGTTTATCAAATTCAGCTTCCTCATTACCTTCCACTGATCTCTGATCAGCAATTACCTTTACTTCATAAAAATTTGAGAGATGCTTTGCTAAATCAAAGGCATGCTGCCCTATTCCTCCAGGTAGGGGAGGAAATTCAGATGTTAGAATTAGAACGTGCTTTTGACATTCATTAGAGTTTTCGAGTATCATAATTTTTCAATTAATTCACCCTCTGCAAGCTTTTTAGAAGCCAATTTCCATGATTTCATCACTTGTAAGAATACTATTGGCAGTAAAATTATACTTATTATTCCACCTATGAACATCATCTTAGAGCTACTTTTATATCTATATGGAATAATCGAACCAGGGACCGTTTTCAACAGAGCCCACCGTGATGCTGAATTTCCATGATATTTTCTAAATAGATAGACTACGCTAGGTATAGGTCTAGGGTCTAACCATTTTTTAGGTCTAAACCCATCCCAGCTGCCCATCTGTCGCAGCCCTCCTGATCCTACTTTGAGATGCAATCTTTTGGCAAATGGGTTAGAAATATTCTTGAAATCAGCGAGATAGGCTCGCAGTCCAAATTCACCATCGCCCATGCGTTGCTTCTCAAACTGGCGGTCATATAAACCTATGGATTTAAAAACAGATTTCTTGATCATGGCGTTTCCAGTATCAAGTTGCTGGCTTAAACAAAAGTGGGCGTAACTATCTGGCACCTTTGCTCCCTGTGTGGAAATAGAGACTCCAGACGATATAGCAGCATCAAAAAAATCAAGAGTCTTGAGATGCTGGCTTATCCAGGCTGGATCAACCCGAGAGTCATCATCAAACATTAAAATATATTCTCCCCTGCTTTTGATAATGGCCGTATTACGAGCTAACCACAGAGCTTTTTCCTCTTGGTGAATTAAAAGTATGTCGAGATCAAACTGGTCGTAAAACTCTTTTTTAAATGGCTCAGATTGATCTACAACGATCACCTCAAAATTAGTATAATCTTGTTTTTCAAGATCTTCCAGCACATCCTTCAAGTAAGGATACCTATTGAGAGTCGGGATAATGATGGAAACTAGAGGTCTTTGTTTGATCAGTGGACCCAAAAATTCAGAATAGCCTGGGTATTCAATAGGTTCCTTGTGTTCATTCACTCTTTTTACGGATCTCGCTTTCGCGAAAGCGGAAATCTCACGAAACGGATTCTTAAAACTAAAAATCCGTAGACATAGCACATACCAAATCCATGCTGAATTAAAATTTTTTCTCAGAAAACGGTACTCGTCTACCACTGGGAGTTTCTCTATGTGCTCATAACTATCTGATTCTATAGTATATCCCTTTAAGATCAAGCGCCAGGATCGATCATATTCACGGGCCAGAGCGCTTGTATACCTAGAATCTTCTGGAACTTTAAGAGCAGATGCTCTATCAACAGCTTCAATGCGCGGGAAAATGCTTTTACCGTTCTCACGTTTGAGCATGAAATATGAGGTAGGCTGTAAATATTTCAGGAATCTAAAAAGCATCTATAGGTTTGATCTTAATTCTCGAGGTATCAACCAAAATTTGACAAGACGCAAAAATAATAATAACGTAGAGCCTTGATGGGCTTTTACTGATTTAAATACATTTTTCAAGTTTCTGGATCAGTCATTAAAAGTCATAGGGATTAGTAGAAATTCTGGCCCGCTTTCGCGAAAGCGAAACACTAAATCACTTTGACAATAAGGATTCTGACTCAAACTAGGTCAGAAATTCTATTCAACGTTTGAATTAAAATTAGAGTGATTCTCAATTCTATTACCCAATATCTGGTACATCCTATCCAGTTGAAGCTTAGTATTCACCTTAACCCTGTCATGGGTAATAGAAACTCCTATAAATCCTCCCTTTTCAAAATGAACCTTACCTCCTAGACCAAGGTCCAAACCGTATATTTTCAAGTTCAGATCATTATGATAAGCTATATAAAATCCCAGCAACAACAGGAATATTCCAGAGTTTTGAATTTTTGTGTGTATCTGATGTTTCTCAAAAAAGTTATGAAAGTCATCATAATTATCATTTGCATGAGCAACATTGTCTTCAAAATCTGAGATTACAAAATTTTGGTTACTCAAGTGTCTTTTTCTTTTCAAAAAATGTTTAAAGTTTCCCAAATGGGGCTTATTCAGGGATCGATAAAGAAAAATTGACTTGTCATGATTATCGCAAAAGGGTTGATTTGCAAAAAAACGTCTTATAAAAAAGCCATCATGTACATAGTATAGAAAATCTTGATTCTGAACTAGCTTGTAAGAATCATTGGTCACCAAATAAAAATCATCTTGAGACGGCTGCATTCTATTTGCAGTAGGACCACTGCACATAACAACAATATTCTTTTTCCCGCCGATGGCTTGTTTAAGATCTTCCAGTCTTCTAAAATTGATTTCTTGATTTGACTCCATGAGTTTTTTGTACTGAATTTTGAGCCAGTACCATCTCACCATAATCAGCTTATAAAGTTGCTGTCTAGGAATCATGAAAACTGAAATCATAATCTGTCAATACTTCTACCTTAGAACTATTGTATCCCTTAAAATGAAGACCATTATCCTTAGCCGCGTCATAATCATTTATTGAATCCCCTATAAGGATAGATTGTTGTGGTAGATAACCTCGGTTTTCTATAATATCGGCTACGAGTGAGGATTTAGGTGTAGGTGAACCTTCAATGGTAATGAAATATGGATCAATGTTCAGCGCTTTGCAGATGGTTCTCAACTCATTCCCGTCTGAGCCAGAAACGATATGAAAGTTGTAATCCCTGAAATTACTTTTCACAAAAGTGATTGTTTCATCAATCAGCAACTTTTCATCGATAAGATTTTCCAGCATAACATTTGAAAATTTCCCTGCCCACACGTCAATTTCCTCTGGACTAATTGATTCCTTTCTGATTACCTCAAAAAAATGACGGAATTTCACGTATCTGGACCACCCTCCATTTTGACGGTGAAACTGCATGAGCTGCTCCACTTGTGCTGTAGGAAAGTCTTTCAAAACTAATTCAAAACCACGATCTCTCACAGAATTGGAATTCATAAGTACACCATCAAAGTCCCAAAAAATATTCTTAATCATAACATTCTTTCTTTGAGATAATATCCTGAACCTTTAAAAGGTCAGCTGGCGTATCTACAGCCACAGAATTTGCAGACAATTCAATCATTCTGACTTCATATCCTAGCTCAAGAAAACGTAGAATTTCAATATCTTCTTCATTTTCTAGAGGCGTTTTATGCTTTAGAGCAGCAAATTGTTTAAGAGCCTCTGCAGGAAAACCATAGACACAGATTTGACGCCAAGACTTTATAAAATCATGTTTTTTATTTCCTGGAATAGGTGACCTAGACATGTATAAAAGTCTCCCATCTGGCCTAGAGACAACTTTAGGGATACTTGAGCTTCTATAGTCTTCTTCACTATCAATTGAGGCATAACCGTTTATAATATCATAAGGATGTTCTTTGATCGCTTTTATGGTGTTCAATATATCTTTAGGGTTCATCAGCGGCTCATCTCCCTGAACGTTGATATAAGTTTTTGCTGGAACTTTTATAGCAAATTCAGCTACACGATCGGTTCCAGTGAGACAATTACTGGAGGTCAACACTGCTTGAATGTCATACTTCTCACAATGTTTTATTATTCTTTTATCATCGGTAGCAACATACACTATTCTATCGTCTACTGCTTTGATACACTGTTCATAGGTACGCCGCAATAAAGATTTCCCATGAATGTCTAGTAAAGGTTTTCCTGGTAATCTTGTAGATTCATATCTCGCTGGTATCACGATTACAAAATCTTGCATATCTATTTGATCAAAGAATAAATTGAGGTTTGCGTCAAACTATCATAACCTGTAGGAGTCAAACTTTCTAACTCCACATTTCTGTAGTTTTTATAAATCTTAAAGAGATATTGATTTTCTAGAAACAACTCATGTTCTCTTTTACTAATGCTCCCAGAGTATGCGTCATAACCGGTCACATAAACAGAAGATGCATTTAGATCTATACTGATCTGTAAGGCTATTGCCGTGTGTGAACCCTTAAAATAATCTGTGAATTCTACACGCTCTAACTCAAATGCATTGTTTTCTACGGCTTTGGGTATATAAGTACCCATTTTTCTAGGATAGGGTGGTAATACACAATTTCCTGAAATTTCTTTTTCTCCAAATACCAACTCTAAACGATGCCCTTCATCACCTACGAGACAAAAAATTTGATCGTTTGAAATGTTTGCGAAGCTCATTGCGTTTTTAGAACTCGCATGAATAACCAATATTTCAGGATTCTGGTTCAAGAATTGCTCAATGGCATGTACATGATCTACAGGGCTAGGGCCGCCCCCAACGATAAGCACTTTAGAAAGATTTTCACCAAATTTTATTTTAGGCAGTGAGATATTGTCCCTTTTACCCAGAGTCTGATTATTTAATGCTCTAATGATGGAGTTAAATGAATAATATCGTTTCCCTACCCATTCCATAACCTGTTTTTGAGGTAAAGAGTTTGCACCTGAAACCATATAAGGTAAACTTGTCCCCCAGTCATGTTGTTTATGTAGATCACTAAATGCATCTACAACCTTTGCCAACTCATTATAATCAAAGTTTAATTGATTTTTAGCCTGTAATGAACTCAACAACAGTTCCGTCTTAAGATTACCAGCTCCTCTACCCATCCCGGTGATAGTTGCATCAACTATGTCGACTCCTTGTTCAATTGCGACCAGAGTATTGGCGAGTGCCATTTCTAGATTGTTATGCCCATGGAATCCAAGTCTTACTCCAGTTTTAGATCTAACAAGAGCTATAGTTTCCTTGACATCCTCTGGATAGACTCCACCATAGGAATCTACCATATAAAAATAATCTGCTACGCCATCAACCTTATCTAATAAGTCTAGAAATTCTTTCTCCTCTTTCCATGTGGACATATACATTACATTAAATGCCACTTCAAAACCGAGCTCTTTGATTTTTTGTGCCAGTTCCAAAGCCCGTTTGAAATTCTTGGGATCAATGGCCATACGCACCATGGTCACATAATTTTTGACGGGTAACAACAACTCCTCAGCATCAGCAGCTCGAACATCTTTCTCATTCAAGATGACCACCAATTTTTTGCTGCTTTTTGATTTAAGTTCCTTAAGAACTGGAAGAGGTAAATAGAAATATTTCCCTAGGTAACCCGGGAGAGGCTTAGATCGATATCCTACCTCTAGATACTCCACAGGCAGGTGTTCTAAAGATTGCAAATAAAGATCAACCAACCCATTATCAAAATCCCAATTTGTGTAATACCCACCATCTCTTAAAGTACAATCTAGTATTTTCATCAAAAATTATCTGTATAAGCGATTTTCAAAATAAAGACTTTTTATGCTGACCCATAAACAAATGAGTGATTTTCTATAAACTTTTGGATGCTAGTTCCAAGCTCTTCTAAATATCAATAAAAAGTCATCGAAATTTAAAAGATACTGATTGACTTAGATCGACCTGAGACTTACGAATTATAAAATCTATTGAACTGTCTTTTTTGATTTTCTAGGGTAAACAATCTCTTAACTCTTAGTCTAGCATAGTTTGAGATTTCATTTGTTTCAATGCTTGATAAAGAACTCACCTCAATAATCTTATCCCTCATTGATTCTGGATCAAGTTTAGGCACTACCCACCCACTCTTACCGTTCTCTACGTTTTCTATCAAAGCACCACCATCAGTAACTATGCATAATTTACCCATCGCTTGTGCTTCAAGAACGGCATTGCAAAACCCTTCACTCAAGCTAGTTTGAACGTATATAGAACAATCGCATAAAATTTTGAGCGTCTCAGCATGACTACGTTTTCCAAGTAATTTCACTTCGCCTTGAAGTCCTTTCTCGTAAAGCCTGTATTTATATCGTTCTAAATGCTTCTTGTCTCCATCGCCCACAATTATCCATTCAAAGTCTATCGATTTTTGTTTAAGAAGTTGTGCCACCTCTATCAAGTCGTCGATCCCCTTGATCCAATGCAAACGCGCTATAGTGATAATTTTTAGTTTTTTTGATCGTTGTCTACTGCTTTCCGTGCATTTTGGCAAGTTGTCTATATCTACCGCTGGTGTTATGACTTCACTGGTTATATCTTGAGGCAGTCCTAATTCATAAGCCTTTTCAATCAAATAATTTGAAATACTATGCACTCTGTCTAGATTATGCCAAAGTTTTCCATAGACATCATCCTTGTTTAATGGAAATACATCAATATCATAACCTCTGAAACTAACCGCAACCTTAGCACCTATAGATTTTCCAACTAGCTCTCTGTCCATCGCCATCGTAGCAAATCCATAATGTAGCCAATCCGTATCAAGTTTTAATAAAGTCGAATTTAGATAGATTTTTTCCAAAATGCGACCCATGCTTGTACCGTTGCTTTTCTCAAGCTTTATATACTTGATAATGCGAGCTAAATGAGATAGTAACCCTATAAACGTGTAACCCATTTTCAGAATCTGTACAAATGCATTTTGACTCACTCTAGGGTGCTGTAAATGCAAGCACTCGGTAAACTTTTGCTCTGAGGAACCTGTTACTAAAATTACCTTGTACCCTGACTCTTGAAGCCCTGAGATTTTAGACCTAAAGAAAGTCTCTGAATAAGCAGGAGGTTGAGGTAAAACTAGGGTTATCGTCATTATTTTAAACTATAAAGTTCGCACCATTAGACGTGGTAAAGTGATTGTTTAAATTGGTTCAAGATTGACGTGATCGTATCCATTTCTGATGGTTCCAGCAGCAAGTTCTTATCACGCTTTCCTTGAATATGTGATTTAGGATGGGTTTTACTTGATGGCTTTTTGTACTCGCTCTCAATGTTTTCAACTACTTCAAGGCCGAGGTTAGTACACAGCTCCTTATAAACACTTATGTTTTTACGTAAATCTTCATGCTTTACTACATAGAAATTTTCATCGGAATAGCGGTAATATTCTAAAGGGATCACATTTTCTAGGCACCAGCGTACGACAAGTTTTTCTGTATCTGTCTTACTTTCAATTGCTTTGAGATCATAACTATATTCATTTCTGAGAATATCGATGAGTTGAGGCTGATTTAAGAAGTATTGAAAATCTAAAAGCCAAGGAAAAGCCACACGTTTTTGTGATTTAATTACTTCAATGGGATTCCTGATGATATGAACTGTGGGAATTCCTAAATCTCGAGCCACATAAAGTCCTGAAAGGTTGAACCTCACAAATTTTACGATAAACTTCTTAGGCACTACTGGCCATAGATGCATTTTATACTTTCTATTTGAATTCTGTGCAATCCAGTCACTATCAACTCTATTTTTCAAAACTTGGTGCAAATAATGACTCGCATTTTTTGACACCTCCTTTCTGTTTAAAAAAAGCTTATCGGTTAGAAGATGACCTTTTGGAGTATTATCATCATGCTCAGGCTCAAACAACATTCTATACCGGAAAGGCTTTGCCAGATTCTCGCTCAACCAGCTCGTGCCACTTCTAGCAGACCCCAAAATGATTGCGTGCTTTTTATACTGACTCATATACTTGCTCTCTAGATCTAATAAACTCTTGAAGAGAATATTGATCGATTACTTTTGCACGCATTTCAACACCTATATTCTCTTTGCTTTCTTTAGGAAGTTTGTAGAACTCCGTGAGTTTGTCAGATAATGAATGAGTATTTCCAGCATCAAAGATCCAGTCTTCAAAACCTTCCAAGATATCAGTCACCCCTGAAACTCTAGATCCAATTACTGGCAAAGCACTACTCATAGCCTCAACTGGAGCCATAGGCATGCCTTCACGCTTACCTTCATTTTTAGTCGGGATCACAAAAACATCTGCAATGGAAAGATAATTTCTAACCTCTTGCTGTTTTCCTGTAAAAATCACTTCTGGATGCTTTTTGCAATATTTCAATTTGAGTTGATCCACGTATTCAGATCGATCATTACCTACAAGCAATAGCTTTTTATTGGGAATATTGGTTTGGAGAAAAGCTTCTATTAAAATCTCTATGCCTTTTACCGGTACCATATTTACAACTGAGATCACAACGAAATCGTCATAAACAATCCCATGTTTAACCGCGGTAGGTCGGTGATACTCTTGCGGTTGATAAACTTCTGTATCCAAGCCCAGCGGTAAGTAGGTAGCGTGAACTGAAGGGAGCTTCGCAAAAAACTCACTCATCATGTCTTTATTGATTGCAATGACCTTTGTACTCAATTTAGAGCGCCATACCCAGGCTTTATTGCCCCATCCCATCGCCTTTTTTGTATAAATAAACTTTATTCCCGCCATGCGCGCTGCCAGAGGTTCTGAAAAGTCTGAACTCCAATGCCAGGAATGTATAATATCGACATCCAGACTTTTAAGATACCTAGAAACTCTAAGGACTCGAAACGGGAAGTTCCATAAAGGCTTGTAATCCGTTTCATAATCAAAAACATGTATGGGGACACCTAGTTTCTCAACTTCTTTGAAAAATTTACCTCTAGAATGCTTCACTAAAATCTCTGGATGAAATTTTTCTCTATTGAGCCCCTTCACTAGGTCATAAACGACTTTTCCACTACCAGCTGTCTCAAAATTTGGTATGGTAAAAAGGATTTTAAGAGGTCTCGACATGAATATTACATCTGAGGGTCAAAAATAACTGATTTGCTTCACCTACCCCATTTAAATGCGAGAAGGAATAATGGCAAACATAGTCGGTCAATAGCTATTCTAGGTTTTATGATTTTTGGTCTTAATAATGAGGCGTTTTAATAGTTCGCTTTCGCGAAAGCGAGAGATTCATCACTCTCCTAGCCTAGATAATATTATTCTAAAGCTTTAATCACACGAGCTGGATTCCCTGCCACAACCACATTATTAGGCACATCTCTAACAACAATTGAGCCCGCGCCAATGATCACATTATTACCAATTTTAATATCGCCTATGATGCAAGCATTAGCACCAATCTTGACATTATCGCCTATGGTAGGAATGAGCCGGTTGTCATTTGATTTATTGCCTATCGTAATACTGTTTCTGAATTCAAAATTCCTACCGATGTTTTTAGCATTAATAACACTTGCATAAGGATGATAACAAGCCATTCCTCCTTCAATTTTGGTACTTTTGAAGATTTTGCACTGGTAATCAGTATACTTAAACAGAGATTTTAAACGACTGGATTTGAGAAGCCCTGTACGCCATTGAAACACATAAACAAACTCGGGATAATACTTCATAAGATGCTTGAAACGCTCTGAGAAATTAGTTTTGCGTTCATCGCACCCCCTCAATCCATAAGTTATCTGTACATCTTCTACCACTTCTGGATGATTTGCGAGCACAATTTTTTCAAATCTCTTGAGGTGAGAATTCATCAAATAGTGCTTTAGGTAAAACTTGAGTTTCTTCATGTCAGGAGGCTATAAATCAATCACGCAGCTTATTGTTCCATAAGCTCAAGGTCAGCAACATGCTCACAGGATGGGAATAATAAACTTGATCATCGTTTTTAAAGCTGGCATAAACCTTTTGTACGATCTCAGGATCGATGAAGTTTGAAAAAGTATCATTGAAAAGATAAGACTCTAAGTGCTGCTTATTTTCATCCCCTAAGAACTGAAGCTCCCAGTTACGTTGAATATATTTCCTTCCCATCTTATCATTGACCATACGCTTGATCTTATTCTTTACGCGATAAGGTAGATTGTTGGGAGACTTATCACGGTGATAATTGAATAAATTGTATGGCTTGTGGTCCTGCCAAGTGATCTGCGCCACTGCAGGATTATTTTGTTTAATGTATTCGATTTGGATCTTGCGATCAGCGAGATGTTCTTCTGGGATGTTGCAAATCAACTCGCACATCCTATCGTCATAGTAGGGTAAGGTAATAGGATGTGCCGCTTTAAAAACACTCATATTGATGCTTGTCCATCTAGGCGCCCAGTACATTGATTTGAAGGCGCGAACTTTAGCAGATGTATTTTTAATTTCAATTCTTTTCAATAAATCCAAGGTAACCTCAGAGAGATACTCTTGAAAGTTTCCCTCGACACCCCAAGATTTCCATAATTGAGTGGCTAATTCTAGCCCTCCTTTTTTTATCACCTTCTTATGAATGTATTTGACAAGGTCATTCTGCTCGATACCTTCATCGCCACCTCGATCAAAAAGCACATCGCCCCAGTGGCCCAAAGAAAAAACTCCATCTAGCTTTCTCAAATCTTCAACTACTGCCATCTGGCGCGGGTGCGTAAACTCTGAATAGCAACCATTTATTTGTGCCAGTTTTTCAATATCGTCCCAGAGGTAGCCATGTGGTATTTCAAAAGCCTGAAATTCAAAATTGCATTTCTTAGCAATTTGCTCGCTGATTTCATGCTCCTTAAAACCACCAGCGAATGAATAGGAATACGACGATACTTTTTTACCCAGTTTATGAAGTGCCACTGCCTGGCTTCTGCTATCGAGACCTCCAGAAAGAGGAAGGATTACGTTTTGTTCACCTACCTGTTCATCTATTATTTGCTCGAGCAACAACTCATGTTGCTTAACAGATTCTTGAAAAGATTGTCCATGCGGCTCGTAGTACCAATTGAACCAAGGTTTAGAATCTAGTAAGAACCCGTCTTCATCAATATTATTTAAAGTACCAGGTTGTACAGCTTTCAAGTCACGGTAGTAAGTAGCATCTCCCCAGAAAAAACCCGTGGCAGCATATAAACAAATGGATTTCAGATCCGGTTCATGCGATTCACCATGAATTCGAGCAAATTTTTGTTCACTGGGTATTATAGGACTCTTGAAACTAGTAGTCATTTCTGTAGAAAATTGGATTTTGTTTGTCAGAAATATTCTGACAATCTTAAAGTAGGATCATCATAGGACTCGATATATCGTGATTTCATCTTAAACAGTATAAACTTGAATAAAATGGGATTATTTGTGAGAACCAATAGTTTCAAAGCTAGATCATAGGTCCTAGGAAGTTCGAGTGGATAGATATCAGTTTTGGTTTTATTAAAAAGCTCTTTCCGTTTTTGATAACCGTTAGTCTCATGAATCATTCTAGGGATAGAGCTGAATATCTTTTCTTTAAGAATTTGTGTGTAGGCATGATTATCTGGGTGCTTTTTATGGAACGGCACATGAGAATGGATAATACGAGGCCATTGCATAAATGCCCTACTTTTTTTCTTTTTTAAAATTGTAGTGGTTGCATTTTCATGTTTAAAATATAGATAAATCAACTTGTTGATCGTGGCAACTGGATACCTCATCCCTAGATCTATGTCAAACGCTGTATCCTCACTAGCTGGAATCTCTACATTATACATTCCTAATTCTTCAAAGACACGTCTAGTATACATGAATCCTGGAGGCCCTATAGTTGTACTCAGATCTTTAAACCATAAAAGTCCCAGAAATGGAGGCTGAAAAACCTTCACATCGCCATCATATTTCATCTCCTTGATAGATAAATCTTCAATATTCTTATGAGATTTAATAAATCTACCGCAGACAGCATGTACATCTTGAGAGGTAAGGACATTGTATAGCGAAGCTAGTGCATCATCAAATAGTTGATCATCAGCATCAAAGAAATATAGAAAATTTCCTTTAGATTCCTTGAAGCCCTTGTTGCGTGCAGAAGGCGCTCCTTGTCTGGTTTCCCTAAATACTTTTACCTGCTCATCCTTCTGAGCTAGGTGCTTGGCTTTTTCAAATGAGCTGTCTTTAGAATTATTATCGACAAAAATAATTTCCACAGGAACCTTTAGCTCTTTTTGGTTTTTTATAAAGTCGTAGGCTTTTTCAACGAAGTCCTCAGCATTATAAAGAGGTATAATTACACTAATCAAGTCCATTATAAATTTTTTGGTAAAGTGTATTCATATCTGTAACCATCTTTTCTTCATTGTGCTGGTGTTCAACCTTTCTCCTGGCAGCTAATTTGATCTGAGCAATTTTTTCAGGTGACGCTTTCGCGAAAGCGGTAACAGTTTCAGCCATCGCGTTGATATCATACACGGGTACAATCCATCCTTCCTTACCAGATTCTATCAATTCTTTCATCCCTCCACAATCTGTAGAAATGACTGGAGTACCTAGAGCCATTGCCTCTACAGCAACATTGGCAATGCCTTCCTCCAGACTGGGCAAAAGAAATAATTCAGAATCTTGAATCTTTTTGAAAACCTCCTTTTGATCCAGCTTTGGAAATAGTTCAATTTCATTTTCTAGATCAAGATCCTTGATTAGGAATAGAAGTTCTTGGTCATTTTCCGCACCAATTATGGTGTACTTGAATTCAATTCCATTCATCTTAATTTTGTGAAGGGCTCTAATAGCAAAAACATAACCTTTTTTCCAATGAGGTCGACCGATAGAAATGATATCCAGCACAGAATTTTCTACCACGTTACTTGAGAACTCAATTTGACTCAAATCCAATCCAGTATATGCCACTTGATTTACCTTTGAGGATGTATTAAAAATCTTATCACCTTGACTGGACATCGTTTTTGACACGCTATGAAAACCTGAGAAATAGGGTAACCATTTTGCTTGATATTCAAAGTCTGATTCACTCACAAATGGTCTTACATTTGTTTGGTAGCCTCTCTGGGATATTACAAATTTATATTTCCCCTCTACTAACTCATCCTCAAACAATGGAATCGTTGAAATCCATTGAAGGTGTACTATATGAGGGTCTATAGCTTTTAAAGCTGCACGAAGATTCAATCTTCTAAGTTTACTCTTTTTGACTAAAAATAGATTTTTGAGCGCATATACTATTTCACCAAATCTCAGACCCCACTTGAGGCTGGTTCTGATAAAGTGAAAATTACTGGAATTATTGCCTAGTGAAATGTAATGAACGCCTTTCATAGGTGCTGGATTATCTAAATTGAAACCAAGAACGTAAACTTGATGTCCAGCACGTGTCAACCCTTGCATGAGCCTTCTTATAAAAGCGGTAGTCTTAAAGGAGCCATCAAATATTACGATTCTCAAATTATCCATTTAACTAGACTATCAGTTCTATTAGTTCACCGCGAGATAGGTTTTGAAACCTTATTGGTCTATATCATGATACTCTTTGTACCAAGCGACAAATCTACTAATTCCAGTACTTATTGTAGTAGCTGGCTTATAGCCAAAATCATTTTCCAGATTGGAAACGTCAGCCCATGTCTGGTTCACGTCGCCCGGTTGCATGGGCATCATAATTTTTTGAGCGGTTTTTCCAAGACTGTTTTCGATCTCCTCAATAAAGTTAAGAAGGTTTACGGGAGTAGAATTTCCTATGTTATAGATACCGTATTTACGATCATCTGGGAGATCCGTTTTTATTACTTTCTCGACTCCATCAACAATATCATCAATATAAGTAAAGTCCCTGGACAATTCTCCATTGTTGAAAACTTGTATAGGTTTATCCTTAGTAATGGCATCAATGAAAAGATAAGCCGCCATATCAGGACGGCCCCAAGGACCGTACACCGTGAAAAATCTCAAACCAATAGTTTGTATTCCAAATAGGTGTGAGTAGGTATGAGCAAAAAGCTCGTTTGATTTTTTAGTAGCTGCGTATAAACTTATAGGATGATCGACATTTTGATCGACACTAAAAGGAACTTGATCTGTATTGCCATAAACGCTTGAGCTGCTAGCGTAAACAAGCTTTTGGACGTGATGATGTCTCATACACTCTAAAATATTGAGAAAACCAGTTACGTTGGTATCAACGTAAACATCAGGGTTTTCAATACTATACCTCACACCTGCTTGTGCCGCCAGATTACATACGACATCAATCTTATGATTCAAAAAAAGCTTAGGCAAATTGGCCCGGTCTTCTAGTTTCAATTGGTAAAAAACCAAAGCTTCATAAGTATCTGATTTTACCTCGCGATTGTAAAATTCAGAATTGTTTTTTGAGACACCTAATTGCTGAAGACGTGCATATTTAAGGTCTACGTCGTAGTAGGTATTTAGGTTATCTATTCCGATTACTCGATGACCATCTTCTAGAAGGCGTTTTGCTAAATGAAAACCTATGAAACCAGCGATGCCTGTAACCAGTATTGTTTGAAAAGATCTCATCAAGGTAAAAGTCTAAAAATGCTATTTAACATCGATTATAGGATTCAAACGGGAGTAAAACCTTCCTGTAAATTTATATAACTTCCCAACTCTATACAATCTGTCAAATTCGGATTTATACTCGGGTAATAAACGATTCAATTTTTTCCTGTAAACCCTAGCGAGGGTAAGATCTTTATGTTTTAAAAGGTTTGAAAATTGTCTAATCAATACCTTAGATATGTGATTTAAAGTTTGTTCATTTAGTAATGGCTTAAAATCATCCTGCAATAGCGCGCTAAACACTTTCAACTTAAAGGGGGATTTTTTCTGAAATTCATTTAAGCGATTGGGATGCTCTCTTTGATAAATAAGAATTTGATCACAAACTTTTGGCTTGAGCTCAAACTTCAACGCTTGCAAATGATAGAAGAAGTCTTCTGCTGTGATTAGTTCTTCATCAAATACTAAGTTCACCTCGGCTAAAGACGACTGCCGCCATAATGGAGCATTGGTGGACCATCCAATATTCTTCAAGATAAAGTCACAAATTGGGTCACTGCTCCAAACTTCATTGTTCCAATAATCTTTTTCGGTTTCATCACCTGTTTTCGTAAAAAATTTGGATTGACAAACTGTAAAGTCATAGTCTCCAGAATTTATTGCCTCTAAGTCCCTGGTCATCTTTTCTGGATGCATCAAATCGTCTGAATCTAACCAGTTAATAAAAGCCCCTCGCGCTTTGGTAAGTCCAAAGTTTCGCGATGCAGACGGGCCTTTGGGTAGAGAAAGAGGCTTCTTAAAGCAGTGAAACCTTGAATCTTTTCTGGCGTAGCTTTCTACAATTTTAACGGTATCATCTTTAGAATTATCGTCTACTACTATACATTCCCAATCAGTATGGGTTTGGGCAATTAAAGACTCTAGCGTTTCTCCTATGAGGTCAGCTCTATTATAACTGGGGATTATAACGCTAATCATAAATTGAAACGTTGATGCGGTAATGCGTCTTCAGAATAGATTTCTATATCAAAATATCTTAAAACCTTAAGCATACGCCATATTTGAAGTTCTGACAATTGGTTTTTCCATTTTGCTAATTGCAACTTTGATTCAGTAGTTACCTCCTCAATGGAAGTAACACTATTTTTATTGAAGTCAACCTTTGTCGTATCTAAATTTTTATTCCATTCCTTCTGAATTCTTCTGAAGGTTTTCTCCGGGTCCTGTAAAAACTCTTCGTAGGTGATAGTAATCCATTTAATATTATTAAGTTTATGTTCAAGGGGTACTTTATTGACTATACACCAATTTGCTGTCAAAACTTCTTCTTTAGTTGTCAAGCTCAACAAAAATTCACGATGCCTTCTCTTTAAAGGGTCATGATCAATCTCATTAGAACTGAAGCCAGTTGAAGTGTTTGACCACCCACCTTGTTTTAACTGTGAGGCTACGACCGCAAAAGGATGCCTGATAAAATAAATGGGCTTATATTTCAAATCAAAAACTTCAACCAAATAAGGTAGAAGTTGATTACCACGGCAAAATTTGAATATTGCTGAGTTTGAGGTATAGAGTTTCCACAAGGAAGTATGATTATACAACCAATCAGATTTTAGCCTCCCTTCAAATAGTTTTGAAAAGAAATTTTTTATCTCTATTTCTGAACAATCTTCCCCAACGTACTGACGCCATCCAAATTTCAATGGTTTAAGTTCTTCAACCCTTTTTAAATGCAATGGCTCCCAAATAAGTGGTTTATTCAAGATTGAAACCAAACATTCTGAAAACCAAGTACTTCCTCCACGAGGATCGGCAAATAATAAGAAGTTTAAATCTTTATCAAATCGAGTATGATTACGAACATATTTTTTAACCACATAATAACCTGGTATTTTTTTCAACATTGCCATTCTAACCTATAAAGCTTTTTTTAAAATATTATTCCAATGTTTGAAATTAAATAAATTTCTACTAATATTTAATGTAAAATAATGATTGTCAATCAATTTCAAATATTTGATAAGATTTGAAACAGCCAAGGCATGATCTGTATTTCGTCTTAAATAGTGAAAACGTCGCAGACACCAGTAAAATTTAAATTGTTGATAATCATAGTGTAATTTACTTCTTCGCTTAAAATAACCAGACTGATTGATAAACTTAAACAATTTTTGATCTGTTCTACATCTATTGAGATATTTTTCATTGTCTATTGATTCTCTAATACCCCCCTGAAGATTTCTGAAATGATAAAGAACTTTATCGACATATATGATTCGAGGTTTATAAGTCAAAAGCCTCGAGTAAAACTCCCACTCTTGTCCTATTTTCACTTTCTCATCAAAAAGATTTTTATCATTCAGAAACTTTTTACTGAATAAAGGTCCTGCTGTTGTAAAGGCAATATTGGTTTTTAAGTGGTCCAACAAAATATTGCCTTCAGATTGTATTTTCCATTTTTGATTGACAGTATACGGATTAAAGGAAGTTAATTCTCCACTTTTGCACAATGCAAAATCATATTCTTTGCTCAAAATAGCCTCAACTTTCAACTCAATCTTCCTATCAAGCATGAAATCATCACTATCAAACCATTGTATTAACTCCCCCTTACTCATTTTGAAACCATAATTACGGGCACCGTTCCCACCTGGTAAATGATCATCAGGTCTTATATAGAATCTAAAACGAGAATCTTTATTCACATAATCATTTAAAACCTCTTGGGTGTTATCATTAGATCCATCATCTACTACAATACACTCCCAATTCTGATAAGTCTGGGCTATAACAGAATCTAAAGTCGGCCCTATAATGTGAGCTCTATTGTATGTAGGAATAATGATTGAAACCAATGGGCTCATTGAAAACTTTTGGAGCAAAAATAATGCTTTTATCATGCGCAATCGAGCTACAATCTATTCAATTAGATTAACTTTAATCGAGTCTTAGACTTACATTACCCCTTAATAGAGAAAATCGCATAGACCTATGAGAGGTCAAGGTAGGCTGGAAATTTTGTTTTTACTATATGATGACTTTTTTCAATCTCAATATGGACCTTGTCTATAACTTTGAGCAGTTTCTTAAATCCTCGCGCGTGAGTAATTTTACCTTTTAAAAAGGCGATCATCAGCTGTTTTTTTACCGTTTCCTTATATTTCAATATCCTATCAGCCTCATATTCATTTATATTACCATAAAAAGCTTTCATTCTTATATCCTGCTTATAGAAGTACTTTTCAGAAAATAATTTGAACACTTCTTTCTCCCGATATTCTCTGTCATGAACCATAAACACATTAGGAACCACGCCTATTTTAAATTTATGAAATGAGACGCGTTGGCAGTAATTTTCATCTTCACCGTAATGAAAAAACATAGGGTCAAATCCACCTACATTCATAAGACAGTTTTTACTCAATAGCCACCCGGCCGCATTGATAAATGGGACTTCATAAACAGATTTTAACTCACTTCCCAATACAAAATCAGAATAGAAAAAATTGTTATTATCGTAACCCACGTACTTTGCAAAATTACGATCCAGCTTATTGGATTCGGCATTTGTATGTATGGGACTCAAAATACCGTACTCAGGGTTCTCAACTTGCAGGTTTACTAGTTTTCTTAAACAGTCACCTTTTAAATAGGCATCTTGATTCAACAAGAAAACATGTTCTGCTCCGTTATTCAGCGCGTAACTTATGCCTTTGTTATTTCCCTGACCAAAACCTAAATTTTCCTCTTCTTCAAATAATTTTACATGTGGGTATTTGGACTTGATAACATCGGTGGTTTCGTCTTTTGAATTATTGTCCACCACAACTGTTTTATACAAGGTCCGGTCTATGCTTGATAAGCATTTGTCGAGCCATGGCATGGCATTGTAAGTCACAATTACTACATAAGTTTTAAAAGACATACTATTTATATGATACCGCTATTAAACCAATGTGATTTTGCAGAAGTTTTTAGTCACAAATATGATAAATGATTCTCATAATTTTGAATTCTGAAGTTGAGCATAAAGTTTATAAATCTTTGGGTAAGATATGAATTAAGATCTCGCTTTCGCGAAAGCAAACAACACTTCCTTCAATGTTGTTTCCAAATCGTCGGATCCATGATAATCTATTGATTCGCAAACATTTTCATTTTAGGCGAAACGATTCACTGTAAGATATTGCGTTTAGATATTCCTGTCAAATTTCTCTAATCTAATACAGTTGGTTTGAAAAAGCAAAATTAAGGATAAATGTGTTGTTAAAAAAACTTTGGTTAAAGGGAAACCCACATTACCAGAGATCAAAATAGAGACAAGTTTATTTCAATCATAAATATTCCGTTCTCAAACTTAGCGATCAGATAGAGGAAACATCGATACTCTTCATCTATAAACTAAGCTCATTATAGGCTCAGTTCCTGCTCATAAATCCTCTTGGTGATCGATTTATGTAGGTGTGATCAACTTTGAAAAGTCTTTTTATTTATGTGTTGGAATGATATAATGGAATTGAATTCAAAGTCCATTTGATTTTAGAGATTTCCGCAAATATCTCTTGGGACAAGACCTCATTGTTTTGTCTATTTATTACCAAAACGATCAAAGCTTAAAAATTAAAAAAGCAAAACATCCATACCATTACCTAGTGTTTGTTATCTACCTTTCTTTGTAGGTTCAAGTTATTAATAATTAACCTTACACGTATTCCATAGTTTAGTCATTTACGGTAACTTGAAATACGAAAAAAGCTTATGACTGTAGCTGGACAATTTGTGTTTTATAACAAGTTTGAAGGATAGATTATTGTAATTTATGGGATTAGAATGCTTAGAGCGAAGTTTATGCAATTGTTTTAAATTTCTTAAAGGACTCCCGAAATGCTTGTAGTAAAGGGAAAAGTGTTTCTTAAAAATCATATTGTATGCCTGGTCACGGAGCTGTGAATCAGCCATGATATTCTGATTTCTTGAAACCGTTTTTATGCGATAGTAAAAACCCACAAAATCTAACTGGACGACATTACCTTGAACCTTATCCAAAAGTCTAATGAAAAATTCCCAGTCTTCATACCCCATGGTCAACTTTTCATCAAAACCTCCTATACTTTCACAATCCTTCTTCCTAAATACTGCAGATACAAAAATTTGATTTTTTAGCAATAAATCACTGTAATTAGTAAATGAGGCACCCATAGCACCTTCTCTAGCACCAAAAAATTCTGCTTTACAGTAAACCAAACTTATACCCTCACTGAATTTTGACAGAGCTTTTTCTAAATATTGGTGGTGAATTTTATCATCTCCATCCAGAGGTAGTATAAGTTCCGCTTTTGCGTTTTGAACGCCTACATTTCTAGCTCGAGACACCCCTCCATTAGGCAGGGTAATGATCCTGAATCTAGGATCTCGTCTTACCCATTCATTTGTAACTTCAATAGTATTATCAGGGCTACCATCATTAACTATAATACATTCCCATTCTTCTATAGTTTGATACAGAACAGAATTGAGACATTCATCAAGATATTGGGCTTGTTTATAACACGGTACAATGATGGATACTCTAGGCAAATCTTGATTTGTTTTTAAATGCATCATATAAACGATTGTTTATACTGTTCACCTCATTCTTACGAGATTTGTAAAACTTGTTCACGTACGCAGGAAGATCTTCTAGGTATTCATTAGCTAAAGATTCTCGTAGTAGGTCTATTTTATGGTGATCTGAATGCTCAAATACTGAGTTATAATCATGAAATTTAAAATCCCCACCGGTCAAGTTATTTGAAACTATCAATCTCAAATTTGGAATATCGAGACTATCAGCCGCGATCAATCCGTGCATAGCAGTGGAAACTATAGTGTCGCATTGAGCAATTTCCTGAAGAAAAGCATATGGTTCTTGCTGAATATCAATTATTTTAGAATGTTTGTTTATAATTTGCAAATCCTTGATAGCTTTAATATTTTTATCAGCATAGTGAGGTATAATTCCTAGTTTGAAGCGCTTCTCAATCTTTGCGTGATCGATAAGCTCTCTACATAAAAGCCCTGGATCTCCCAAAGCTAGATTAGAATATGTCCTGCCTGCAATACGCTCTAATTTCTCCTTGCTAAATTTACCTCTCAATGCAATCACATCAATTTTTCTAGACAATACAACCAGATCATGGTTTTCATGAATAAAACCCGTTCCAAAAACTTCAATAGGAGATTTCTTGAATTCATGGTAAGTATGTTTAAATCTTTTCAACAGGGACTTTTTTCTCAATTTCTTATTACGATGTCTCACTTGCTCCTTATTCATCAACAAACGCTCAAACAGGCTTCCTATACCTATCATTTCTGCCCACTGAATTTTCGGTTCATGAACTACATTCTCGATACCCAGAATATCTTGAAATAAACATACATTGAGTTCGTCTCCAAAATTTAGATTCGTCTTATAATAGGATAGCTTCATAATGCTGGGTTTTGATTCACAATAGTCATGAACTCACGGATATTGTTTTTTTAGTTACATTTTGATCAACTTCAGTATTATCTAGAGAGACTGCTTGCTAAGTCATTATTAAATATCGAGGAATATCAAATAGATTATAGCTGACCGGTTCAATCTACTCACTTTTTGAGAGAATCAAAATGTCTGGGATTAAAATCCATCAATCCGATCACGACTATTGAAATAAGAACGTTTTTAATTACGGTAACCGAGATTTTAAGCGCTGCAAGATACTTTGTTTCTCTTTCTTTTTCAATCGCTTTCTTTTGATTTCTTCAATCTTTTGAGTTAGCCTCAAGGCGATTTGAGGGGTAATCATTTTTTCCGCTTTCGCGAAAGCAATGTCCTGATCATACTGGACAAAAATGAAATTGATATTCATTTTCTGCAAACCTTTTTCAGAGCTTACATTACTCTCATGAATTCTATACTTAACAAGTTCATCTCTTAAGAGTGCTACCTTACCTGATAAAAAACAACGCAAAAGCATAGGAGTATCCTCGGTAGGGCAATTTTTATTTAATGGCGTGAATGCATCAATTAGCTTTCTATCAATAAAACGACTGGGACCATTAATGTGATTATAATCAGGAGAAAGGAAGTATTCTAGATCATAAATTGAGTCTTGTTCTATATGTTTTTTGTGATGGGCGGCTATTTGAGAGTTCTTATCGATATATATCAATCTGGTGCTTAAGGCGACAACACCCTTGTTGTCAACCATGTAAGATACAGATTTTGATACTCGTTGCGGTAAAGATATATCGTCACCAGCCGCAATGGCAATATAGTCTCCCTTACTTAAGTCATAATACAATTTATTAACATGTGCTGCAATACCTAAATTAGGTGTATTGCGGTTAATCTTTATTTTATGCTTTCCATCATAGCGTGCCACCTTTTCTTGAATAAGTTGCCAGGTTTTATCGCTAGAATTGTCATCAGAGATAATAATCTCTAAATTATCATAATCTTGACTAAAGGCACCATCTATAGCCTCTTCAATATAATCCTGTTGATTATAAGTGAATATACACAGTGAGACAAGTGGTATTTTTTCCATTTCAAAATTCGTTTAAAACGTTTACAATTTTTTCTTGCTCTTCTTTTGTGATTATAGGACTAATAGGTAAACTCAACACCTCCTTATGTATCTTCTCTGTGATAGGGTACGACAACAAATCATTCCATTCATTATAAGCATTTTGCTTATGAGGTGGTATAGGATAATGGATGACAGTTTGAATGCCATTATCCTCTAAGTAATTTTTTAAGAGATCTCTTTCGCGACAGCGTATTACAAATAAATGAAATACGTGGTTTTTGACATTTTGATCCCAGTCTGGCAAGCGAAGTTTTGGGTTTTTTATATTATCTGAGTAATACTTTGCAGCAATTCTTCTTTGAGCATTTTCGTGATCTAAATTTTTAAGCTTAACACTTAATACAGCAGCTTGTAATTCATCTAAGCGACTATTTAAACCCAATATTGAATTGTGATACTTTTTCTCACTCCCATAATTCCCTAATTGACTAATAAGCTGAGCTAATTCTTCATCATTAGTTGTCACCGCGCCAGCATCACCAATCGCTCCCAGGTTCTTGCCAGGATAAAATGAAAATCCTGCGGCTATACCGTAGCTGCCAGCTCTTTGACCATTTTCGTTTTGAGCTCCATGAGCCTGAGCTGCATCTTCAACCAATAACAAATCATTTTCTTTACAATAAGAGCTTACGTCCACTGCTAATTGACCATATAGATGAACGGTAAGAACAGCTCTAGTTTTTCTTGTTCTGTTTTTTTTCAAACCCTCTAAATCAAGATTAAATGAGTTTTCGTTTGGCTCTATCAAAACTGGAATCAATCCGTTTTGAGTTAAAGCCATTACACTAGCAATGTAAGTGTTAGCAGGTACGATGACCTCATCTCCTACTTTCAATTTATCTTGAATTATGAGTGCTCTAAAGATGAGAATCAATGCATCTAAGCCATTAGCAACACCCACGCAATGTTCAGTATCACAATATGATGCAAATTCAGCTTCAAACTTTTCAAGTGCAAAACCTTTTATATACCAGCCAGAATCTAATACCGTTTTAATCGCTTCGTTAATTTCTGATCGATACTGGTCATTAATTGCTTTTAGATCTAAAAATTTAATCATGAGGTCTTGCTAAGAATATTATTTTCATATTTATACCTGTGCCCATACTCGTCAAGCAGTGCCAAGCTCACTCTATTATTTTCAATGCTTGAATAACCTATTACTTTTGCCGGATTCCCTACTACTACTTGATGAGGTAACACTTCTTTAGTAACAACAGCACCCGCACCTACTTTTGCATAGTTACCAATAGAAACTCCAGGCAAAATTGTTGCATTAGCGCCAATAGATGCGTATTTG
This sequence comes from Nonlabens spongiae, assembly GCF_002117125.1. Taxonomy (NCBI): domain Bacteria; kingdom Pseudomonadati; phylum Bacteroidota; class Flavobacteriia; order Flavobacteriales; family Flavobacteriaceae; genus Nonlabens; species Nonlabens spongiae. The sequence continues at coordinate 13,013 of NZ_CP019344.1, read as the reverse complement.
CCAATCGTAATTTGAGGCCAACGATCAACGTATTCTTTTGACCTTGGATATTTATCGTTAGTAAAAGTTGCATTTGGCCCAAGATGAACATTATCTGCAATTCTTACTCCATCCCACAGCTGCACTCCAGGTTTAATAGTGACATTGTCGCCAACAATCACATCATTTTCAATAAAAACGTTACAATTAATATTGCAATTTTTACCTATTTGCGCATTCTTAAGAATAACACAAAATTGCCAAATAGTCGTATTCTCACCGATAGTGCTGGATTGAACGTCTGCTAATGGATGAATCATTACTTAGAATTATTGATAAATGAGTCGAAATCTCTAATGTAATCTTCTTTAAGATAAACCTCAGAAGCTAAGCATAATAAAACTGCACTATGCGAAAAGTTTATCGTACGCCAATGCAGAGGAGGTATGTACAATCCCTTTTCTGGTGAGTCGAGAATAAAGATCGTTTTTTTGCCTTGTTGGTTTATCAATTCAAATTCAATTTTACCGCTTACAGCAAAAATACACTGGTGCAACTCTTTATGAGCATGATGCCCTCTAGTAACCTGATTAGGAGTATAATACGTCCAGTAGACACGTTTTATCTCAAATGGCATGTTATCTTGGTATTGGGCAACGGAAATATATCCTAAATCTGGTGATCCAATACTCTTAAGATCTATAATATGTGGTTTTGATTCTATGATACTTTTTCCACTATTTTCTGAAACTGTAGCCATTGTTTTTCTTTAGAATATTTCTTTGTGATCATATTATTACCAGCTGCAGCTATCTCCCGAGACTTCGATTCATTTTTCAACATGTACTCTGCAATTTCTACAAAATGATCAAAAGATTTGTAAACAGAGAAATGCTTTTCCTTTTCAAAGTGTTCTGGATAAATTCCATCATCTGATATCAGATGCGCACCTAAACCTAGACTTTCAAAATTACGCATATTCACTTTATAATTTCCTGAAAAATCTACCGCCGCATTAAATACGATTCTACTTGAAGCAATTTTTTTGTATAAATCCAAACCATAAACTTGAGAAGCTGAATTCTCAACAACTTTACTGGAGGGATGAATTAATTTCCTGCTATGGAATAATTTGCGCAGTCGATAGGGGCGTGAAAGGAGATAACGGTCTTTATATCTGCTTGTGTACAATAACGCTAATTCAATTTTAAACTTGGACTGAAGTTTATAATCAATCAATCGATCTATGATTTTGTTCCTAACTTTAAAATGCGCTGGAGCGTACTGGCCATAGAAAAAAACATCAATTTCCTTTTTTGTTTGTTTTTTAATTTGGTCCATCATAGGGTCATGGGCTGGTTGAAATAGATCGCTACGAAAACCTGCTTCTGCCAAGGGTTGAATATCAGATGGAAGATTTGTTAATCTCGTTTTGTATAGACTAAATACCTCATTTAGTATCCCTGGTGCGGCAGACCAGCATATTTTAAGAACTTGATCTGGAACTCCTGCATTAATTTCAGATGACTCAAACCTCGCTGGTGAAAAGTTATAAAACACATCAGGTTGAAACTCTTCTATCTGAGCAAATAGAATCTTTTTAGCATCAGTTTCCTTCCACCCTTTACTTTCAGCCCATTTTTCTTGAAATAATGGATAGTCCCACATGGTATAAAAACCACTCTCGGTATCATTTAATACTGGATCGAGTAAATGAGACGCATAAAACCTATCCTTAAGTAGTAGGCTTTTTAATTCATCAAAAGTAATCTCCTCCTGATTCACCTTGTACTTATCTTCAAAATAAGGTAAATAGGGCTTGTAAGAATGTATTGCTTGTAAAACCTTCATCAAAAATTATTCAATTCTTCAGCTACGGTCTGAATCATTTCATCTGTCATTTCAGCATACATTGGAATGGAAAGTATTTCATTTTGATTTTCTGCTGCTACCGGAAAATCCTTGAATTCAAAATTGAAATGAGAATAGCACGGCATGAAAGGTAAAGCGGTTGGGTAATGAATCGCTACACTTATATTTTTACTTTCCAAAAGATTCTTCAGTTCATCTCGTTTTTCTGTTCGTATCACATAAAGATGAAATACATGCTTTGCAACCTCATCAGTTTTTGGCTTAACGATCTTTGTGTTAGTTATAGCTCGATCATATTTATCAGAAACCGCAATTCTACCGTCAGTCCAAGCGCTCAGATGAGGTAATTTTGCGCGCAATATCGCAGCTTGCATACCATCCATACGGCTGTTACGACCTTCTATTTGATGATCGTGTTTTTTAAGTTGACCATGATTGGCAATCATTCGGACTTTTTTGGCTAAGGCTTCATCATTTGTTATTATACCACCGGCATCACCATAAGCCCCTAAATTTTTGCCGGGATAAAAACTAAAACTACCCGCATTACCTATATTTCCAACTTTTTGTCCATTCCATTCAGCATTATGTGCCTGAGCACAATCTTCTAACACTTTTAAATCGTAATTTTTAGCAATACGCATCACTTCGCTCATGTTTGCTGGGTGTCCATACAAATGAACCGGAATGATTGCCTTGGTATTGGTTGTGATTTTTTCTTCTATTTTAGAAACATCTATTGTTAAATAGTCTTTTTCTACATCCACAAAAATAGGACGTGCCCCTACCGTACTTACTGCCTCTGAAGTGGAGATCCAAGATATAGCTGGAACGATAACCTCGTCACCAGGTCCTACCCCCATAGCTTTGAGAGCCATTTCAATGGAATCTGTACCATTGGCACAAGCAACGCAGAACTGAGCTCCCATATAACTAGCAAACTCTTTTTCAAATAACTTGACATCTTCTCCACCTATGAATGAAGTATCTGCAATAACTTTTGAAATGGCATCATCAATTTCTTGCTGGATGTTTACATATTGAGCGTATAAATCAACAAAAGGTACTTTCATAAATCTCTTAATTTTCTAGCAGGATTGCCAGCGTACACTCCCTTAGTCAAAATATCTTTAGTGACAACCGCTCCCGCCCCAATTACTGTTTCATCTGCAATTTCAACAGGTAAAATTGTAGCATTTGAACCGATACTGACATTATTGCCAATCTTAGTTTTCTTCCATTGTGTGGAATCTCCTCCCGCAGGCTTGCCTTTTGAAAAAACATCATTGATAAACATCACCCCATGACCTATAAAACAGTCATTACCAATATGAACCATCTCGCAAATGAAAGAGTGGGATTGAACCTTAGTGCGATCTCCTATTAAAACATTATTCTGAATTTCAACAAAAGGACCTACAAAACAACTATCCCCAATTTCGCATTCGTAAATATTAACAGGATGGACTATTGTGCAACCCGTACCAAAGGAAACCTTTCGTACTTGAGATTGATACTCTTTCATGCCCGAAAGTTTGCGTAAATTTTACTGATGATCTCGACGGTTTTCAAGCCTTCAAACATATTTGTAGAGATTGATCCACCGCGACTGAGTACATCTACTAAATTCTCATATATCGCATCGTGGTTAGACATACTGCCTTTGTACTCACCATAATTATTAGGCTTATTGCCTTGCGGTAAATCTTCAATACTATAGTCTTCAAAACGCTGATATTCCAATTCATTCAAATATTGCCCTCCTATCTTAACCGTTCCCTTATCGCCAAACAAGGTTAAAGACCCTTCCATGTTGCCTCCGTAGCTATTCACGGTATAGTTAATCGTACCTATAGCATCATTGAAAAATTTGAGTATTACAACACCGGTGTCTTCAAATTCGATAATTCCTTCGTGGATAAAATTAGCTCCAAAAGCCTTTGCTTCCTTTACATCTCCCACAAGGTAGTAGAGCAAATCAACAAAATGGCTGAATTGGGTAAAAAGGGTTCCACCATCTAATTCTTTAGTACCCTTCCAGCTATTATGATAGTAATTTTCATTACGGTTCCAGAAACAAGATAACTGGACGCTATTGATTTTACCTAGTTTATTTTCTTCAATAGCCTTCTTGACTGCCGCAACAGGTGGGTTAAACCTATTTTGTTTGATAACAAATAGGCGCTTGTTATACTTTTCAGCTGTTTTGATCATTTCGCCACAATCGTGGACTGAAATAGCCATAGGTTTCTCACAAAGAACATGTTTACCTGCCTTTAAAGCACTTATTGAATGCTCAGCGTGATGTCCATTAGGCGTGCAAATCGCTACGACATCAATATCCTCGATTTTGAATAAATCACCGGCGTTTTTTATGTGAGGTACTGAATATTCCGCTCCTAGTTCTTTTGCTTTATTTTCGTCAATATCGCAAACAGCTACTAGATTTAGCCCTTCTGTATTATTAATGTGTTGAGCGTGGCGCTGGGCAATTCGGCCACAGCCTATTATAGCAACAGTTATTTCTTTCATTTTTTTCAAGTATAGACATTTAACCAGTTGCTCGCAATTTGCTCTGAATCAAACAGCTTTGCTAGCTTTTGCCTGTTTTTTATTGTAACATTTTTCGCTTTCGCGAAATTAGATAATATTTTCAACAATTCACCTTTCAAATCCTCATATCGGTCAACTGCTGTAAATCCTATCGAGTTACGTCTATAAATACCATAAGGCAACCATGCTCCGGTAATAACTAGGTTTTCAGCATAGAGTGATTCCAACATAGCGGCATTGAGAGCATCATTTTGACGCATTGAGATAAAAATATCGCATCCAGAAACAATTTGAAGCATATCTTCGACTGGAAGAAATTCTAAAACAGGAATGATCTGAAAGTCATAAGTAGCTATTCTTTTCAACAATAGTGATACATAGTCATTCGTGTTATTATAGCTTAAGGGAATTAAAATAGCTATAGTATTTTTATGAACCGCGGGTAGTTGATTGATTTGCTCAAGAATGGCTATGTGATTTTGACCAGCAGCAGCGCTGTAGCCTACTTGAATACAGCGTTTCTCTGGATCAATATTATATTTTAGCTTGAACTTTTTGCGACTTTCCCCAGTTGACAATTGAGATATAATCTCTCTATTGTTTAATAATGGGTCAAACGTTTGCGTCTGAATTCTTGGCTGTAGATCCTGACCATATTTACTCAGCAGTATAGTTCTTAAGTCTAGTGTTTGAGTTGTTATAACATTTGCCTTTCTCAAAGCATGATATTGCACGTTATACTCTCCCACACCACGAGGAACGGTCATCAAGTCAGAGCCCCAAAACGATAATATTATCTTACAGTCCTCTGGAGCAAAATCGACCCATTTCAAACGGTTCTTATCTAGGTAGTGCACATGAATGTGAGTTGGCCTGAATTCTCTAATTATATTAGAATAACTAGCGCTAATCACTTGCTGATTTTGACGCTTCTCTATTTCTTTCACAATGGCTTTGAACCGAGCTCTTAAAATGTTTGAGACTAGAAATCGATTCGGCAATTGTAGTAACCCCTTTATAGATGGAGATGAAATTGACTTTTTATGTTTTCGCTTGAGCGAAAAAGAGTAATCATAATTCTTTTTTCTCGCGTACAGCTCCTCCTTAGGTCCAGAATAGTTTAAATCTACAACACCTGTTATGGCTTCACGAATATTACTCTTGACTATTCTATTCAAATACCCAATATATAGGTCATTGCAGTGTCCTACATAGAGAATTCTCATGAAAAGCGCTTTTTAAACATTTCTTGAGTTTTATTGTATTCAACCCAGTTACCAATATCCATCCAGCTTCCTTCACTTACAGGAAACACACCCACTCTACCACCACGCTGCTTGACTTTTTCCATAAGATAAGTGATGTGATAAAATTCATTATTGGGAATATCATGCAATAAATGTGGCTCTACTATATAAACTCCAGCGTTCACAAAAAAAGTCAGGTCAGGCTTTTCCTTCATATTTTCCAGCAATCCATCTCTACCTATTTCAAGAGTTCCGTAGGGTATATGATAATTCTTGATAGCCGCTATTGACGTGATCTCGTTTTTGTTCTTCTTATGCCATTTGTACACTTCTTCATAATCTTGATCAATTAAAATATCACAATTACTTACAAAAAAGGTTTCCGTAATTTGATTTTTTATCAGAGATAAGCTTCCAGCAGTTCCCAAAGGCTTGTCCTCCTCAAAATAATTAACAGCGTAGGGTTTCTCTATTTTATCAAAATATTGTTGGATCATATCTGCTTTATAGTTGACAGACATATAAAAATTTTCTGTGCCCATTTCAGAAAACTGATCCATAATTATTTGAACTATTGGTCTTTCACCAACAGGTACCAATGGTTTAGGGATGATATTTGTTATAGGCTTCAAACGTGTCCCTTTGCCTCCCGCCATAATAACTACAGGTACATTGATTTTTTCCTTATTAAAGGTTTGCTTTTCTTCAAAAATGTCTTTCCAGAAAATAACACGGTCTAAATCACCTTTTTCATCCAGCACAGGCATAAACTCCGTTCTAAATTCGAGCATGATATTCTTGATCTGTTCGGGTGAATCGTCGATTGAAGCGACACGTACGTTTTGACGTAATGCATCAGTAACTTTAGCCTCAATATTTTGATGCGTGATAAGGTACCGCTGAATATCGCCTATACTAATGATGGAAACATAGTCGTTCTCATTGTCAGTAACCATGAGCAACTTGCCATCCAAGACATCCATCTGTTTAATTGCCTCCAGTAAAGAAGCATTTGAGTCAATGGAAATTTTTGATATATTACCTTGCATTTTTATAGAGTTTTAGCTGGGTTACCAACTAATGTTCCAGCCACATCAACATTTTTAACCACTACACCGCCGGCACCTATTATCGTGTTACTTATAACCTTGACACCATTTAACAAAACAGAATTACTTCCTATCATTACGTTATCCCCAATAGTGCAAGAGCCATTTACGGTTGCGGCGGTAGACATATGACAGTGATTCCCAATTATACAATCATGTTCTATCAATGCTTTTGTATTGATTATACAATTCTCGCCAATTTTGCTATGTGAGTTAACTATAGCATGATGCATCACCACAGTTCCTGGTGAAATTTTTGAATACCTTGAAACATGGGCGCTGGGGGATTTTATTACAGGAAAATTTGCTCCTAAACTTTTAGTTAAATTAAATAATTTCACCCTTAAGGTGTTGCTCTTGATCATACCTAAGGTGATAACAACATTTTTAAACTTTGATATTAAATCAGGTAAGTCTTTATCTTCTCCTATGTAATTATATCCTAAAAGCTGTTGACCTTTAAATTCCTCTTTGTCAACAATACCAATAATCTGGTATGCCCCTTGTGATTCAATTACATCAATAACAGAGGCACAATGCCCCCCACCACCAACTAACAATATGGGGTTTTTCTCGATCAAACTCTAAAACTACTTGGTACATTAACAATTCTATCTTCAAAAAACTCTGAGTTTTTAAGACCGTCAGTCATGCAGTTTGCAAACATGGGCAAGCGATGCATCAATTGCCAAATGGGGCGCGTCATTACGCCGGCATCATTGGTTGTTTTTAAAAAGGCATCACGTTCGGCTTTATCTTCTAGTTCTACACACATTAGCCAATAATTGGCTTTGGTATTGGGCGTTTCTGTTCTAAATTTTATAGACTGCTCGGCAAAAAATGCTTGGTATTCTCGGGCCAGTTTGCGCTTATTTGCCAGATAAGCATCTAAGCGTTCTAATTGCGCGCAAGCTAGTGCCGCATTAAGGTTTGGCATTCTATAGTTATAGCCTACTTCATCGTGCACATATTCCCACGAGTGCGGTACTTTTGCTGTGGTAGTTAGGTGTTTGGCACGAACCATTAAAGCTTCATCGTTGCTCACTAAAGCACCGCCCCCACCACTGGTCACAATTTTATTCCCATTAAATGAAAAGGCACCTACCTTACCATATGAACCCGTATGCTGTCCCTTATAAAAACTACCTAATGACTCAGCAGCATCTTCTACAATGGGTATATTCCATTTAGCACATATCTTAAACAATTCATCAAGGTGTACCGGAAAACCAAAAGTATGCATAGGAACACAAGCGCTGATTCTTTTTCCCGTTGTTTTATTGTAGCAAGCTTCTTCTCTTAATTCTGCATGTTCTTCCAAAAAACTTCCAACAGCCTTAGGGGATAATCCCATGGTATCTACATCTACGTCTAGAAATATAGGCTCTGCTCCTAAATAAGATATGGCATTTGCTGTCGCTATAAAAGTTAATGCTTGCGTTATAACTTCGGTACTTTTTTCGACGCCTACTATTCTCATTCCTACTTGCAAAGCAGCTGTACCATTCACCACAGAAACTGCTTTTTTAACCGATGTATAGAGTGCTAATTGCTCCTCAAATCTTGTGACATATTCTCCTACCGAAGAGACAAAAGTAGAATCTATGCAATCCAGAAGGTACTGTTTCTCATTACCTTCAAAAACAGGAGCATGTAAGGGGATAAATCCATCTTTCTGTTTGTGTACCTCCCTTATAAATCTTACTACCTCATTCATTACATTTTTGAGTCTAAAAATTTCCCTTTCTCTTGATGATCAAGTTCAGGCAACATTTGGTTAAATAGTTCTATAAGGTCTTTTTTTGTCCATGACTTCTTTTCTTTGAAATGTTCAATTCTATTTTTGAACTTTTCTAGCTTTTCTTTCTCAACATCAAGATTATTCTTAATTACTCCGAGATCTGAATAGGTATTAAGGTCCAGCACCTCAGCATCAGTATAAAATTCTTCAAAATCTTTCTCTCCCGTGGTGTCGCTGAGCGTAAATAGGCACGGCCACTTTCCTTGTTCCGGAAGCGTTCCAATGAGTTCCCGCGCCTCATCTTCAGAACTGCATTCAAAAGGTGCATAACCCATCACTATTAAATATTTCTTTGCGATTTCAGCAAATGAGATCAAATGCAGGTTTTCACTGAGTTTAGGAAAATAGATGTCTCCATTTTCTCCAAATAGGCAAGACATGAGACACAATTCTCCAGACTCCTGTGAAGTTACAAAATATCTTTTAACGTCTCGTGGCGCTACTATAGGTTGTTTTTTAGCGATACGCTGATTAAACCCGTGCAGCAATGAACCATCAGAGAATGCTACATTTGCAAATCGAGCTGTGGAAATCTGGATTTGCTGGCTCCTCTGCATCAAAAACATTTCCATGATGCGTTTAGATGCGCCCATTAGATTCACGGGATTTGCGGCCTTGTCAGTGGAAACGCAAAAATATTTTTGGGCACCAAGGCTTACCGCTTGATCAATTGTTTTCTCAGTATTGAAGATGTTAGTTTCAATCATGCGCATCAAAGTATAAGGATCTTTCTCACTGCGCACATGTTTCAAAGCCGATAAATTCAGAACATAGTCAAAATCACCCTCATTCTCAAAGTATACATGATACTCCAAAGAACCTATATCTATAGCAAATGTCCTGAAATCACCATCAATATATCCATGGGAACTCCTTAAGTCCCTAACCAATTCAACAAGATTATTTTCAGAAATATCCACCACATGAAGCTTCAGAGGGTTGCGTTTAAATATCTCTTTAGTAACTGCCTGACCTATCGAACCTGCTCCACCTAGAACAAGGAATTTTGAACTTTCAACAAGACTTTTGATCTTGTCTGAGTAGGCCTGTACATCCTTCTCAAACAGTTTTTTGTTTCGTCCTATTAGATTAAGTATGTTCACTACAATTTTAATTTTTCTAGATTATACAACTTATTCCAACACTAAGTCAATGCAAAAAAACACTATCCCTCTTTAGAATACGTTGCTCGCAAATATATGTGTATCGTTATCAACACGCAATGCTTTGGATTTTGAAGTTATCGCTGACCAGTCATTAAGATATAATACTATATAACCCGTTGTGCTAGTTAAAATTAAAAAACAGATTAAAAAAAGACCGTGCATTTTGTTGATATTCAGTATATTAATGGTTCCTAATCTGTAATTCTGATACCATGCACGATCTACCTGCAATGTACAAAAAACACCTTTCCTACCTCATTGATCTCTACCAAACCGTCACGGTGGACGGAAACTTCATCAAGCGACCGGTCAACACGAAAATGAATGACCTGGAGGTCATGGCACTCGCCATTACCGGAGAGGCGGCCTCGATCCCCAGCGAGAACCTATTGTTTGCCGAGATAAAGAAGCACTTTCGCGAGGACTTTCCCATGCTGGTCGACCGCACCAGGTTCAACCGGCGCAGGCGCTCGCTCGAGCCACGCTTCAAGGAGTCCGCGGGACTCTTGGGCGACCGTATGGATGATGGCAGATCTGCCCTTCTGGTGGACTCGATGCCCTGTCCCATCGTGCACAACGCCAGGGAGCACCGCATGAAGATCTGTATGGAAGATCTGGGCACGGCTCCGAGAAAGGGCTACTCGGCGGTTGACCGCCTCTACTACATTGGATACAAGCTCCACCTGCTCATGAGTACGCAGGGCATCTTCCATGACATGGCAGTGACCCCAGCAAACGTACACGACATAAAGTTCCTGAAGGAAAGGCAGTACGACGGTAGCGAGGAGAGGCAGATCATCGGCGATCGAGGCTATATATCCAGGGAGCTCCAGGCAGATCTGTTCACAAGCTACGGTATAGAACTTCTCACCCCACCCAGGAAAAACCAGCTGGTCAAAAGCGCATTCTCGCCCGAGAGGAGAAAGAACCGTAAGTTTATAGAGACAAGGTTTTCACAGTTATGCTCCCAGTTCTCCATCAAGATCAACCTGGCAAAGAGCTTCAAGGGCTTCCTGACAAGGGTCTCAAGCAAACTGGCCGCAGTTGCCATGCTGCAGATGTTCAATAGGGAAAACAACAGACCAATAAATAGGATCAGGCATGCATGGAACTACTAGCACAACGGGTTACTATATAGTCTTCTACAATGGACGGTTCATGCATATTCACAGTGTAGTATACTCTTCAACAATATACCTTGCAATTGCTAATGAAGCGGTCGCTCCTGGTGATGGGGCATTCAGCACATGAACCTGATTGTTGAACCTCTTAACTTCAAAATCCATATGTAACTTTCCTGAACGTGACATTGACTGAGCCCTCACTCCAGCAGTTTTTTGATCCAGCATACTAGCGTCGATATCTGGAATGAGTTTTTTAGATTTTTTCACAAATCCCTCAATAGTGAGCGAACTAATGAACTCCTCCAAACTGAATCTGAAGTTTTTTGTCAAAAATTTAATAAAACCAGGATAGGTTACACTTTCTAGAGCTTCACTTAAATTGAAATCTTTATTCGTGTAACCCTCTCGCTTAAGCGCTAGAACCGCGTTGGGACCTACTTCTCTGACCCCTGAAGTCATTCTAGTGAAGTGAACTCCCAAGAAAGGGAATGCAGGATTAGGTGTAGGGTAGATCAAGTGTTTTACGAGATGTGAGAATTCAGGCTTTAAACTCCAGTATTCGCCTCTAAAAGGTACAACCTTCAAGTCTGGTTTTGTTGAAGAGAAATCGGCAAATATCTTATCAGAGTACAAGCCTGCACAATTGAATATTAAATCAAACTCATATTCACCACAAGCGGTAGTTAGCATTGTTTTTCCCTGAGGATTAATTTTAGATGAGACTACCTTGCAGTTTTCTTTGACAAATCCATCTTGATTTTGAATATCTTTTTTCAAACTAGTGGCAACTTGTTTGAAGTCAACAATACCTTCCTCGGGAACTAGTAATGCAGCAGCTGCGCATACATGCGGCTCTCGCTCTTTGAGTTCTTTTTGATTTAAATACTTTAGCCCTTTTAACCCATTTAATTTTCCCCTGCCGGCTAATGTTTTGAGCCTATCAATCTCTTGTTGAGAATTCGCAACCACAATTTTTCCACAAGATTCGTGGGTAATAGAATTTTTTATACAGTAGTTGGTCATCTCTCTTATACCCTGTACAGCTAATCTTGCCTTGAGTGATCCAGGTTTATAATGCAAGCCGCAATGCAGCACACCACTATTGTTTCCGGATTGATGGCTTGCAATATTATCCTTATCAAAAACAATTACTTTCACACCCTTAGCTGAAATTAATCTTCCAAGCGCTAAACCGATTAATCCTCCTCCTATAATTCCAATTTTCATCCTAGGTCATTTAGAGAGACCTTGTCATGAAGCTCTCTGCTCAGATTAGCGGATTGAGACTGTATCCATTCCGTTTCGTGCTGACTTAATTCAGTCAACGATTTATAAAACTTTTCTTCAGTGCTATTCCTTTTATCAAAAGAATTCTTTAGTAACTCATTCAAATGTTTAGATTCTAATTCAATATTGAGATATGAAAAAAGCTTAGAAAAAGAAGTGTGTTTCTTTTTATTTTCGAGGGAAAATAAATCTTCAAACTTTAACTCTAAAACATGACCTGAATTATCTTTGGCATAATTCCTTAAATATGTATTACATTTAGTCCAATACCATGTGATCTTTTGTGCACGAGATAAATCCGACCACACCTTAGCAAGTTCATTATTATCAAAATCAATAGGCGAAAGTCTCTTGCGGCCATCATCTTTAGCATAAAAGTTATTAACATTGTTTCCTAGCGGAGATTTATTTAAAGCTGAAAGCAAGTAGGTATCTATATCTCGATAGATAAAAATAAATTTAGCATTTTTAAACGTTTCTTTAAGATTATCAACCAAGAAAGCTGCGAATGGATTGCTCTCGATATAAATCGATTTCCTACTGTTCAAAAAACTGTGTAAGACCTCGTAACGAGATTCTTGAAGTTTCTCATAAATATAATTAGAAGATTTTTTTTCTCGATATTTTTCTATCGATAAGTTGAACAAATCAGGATGAGGTTCATGAACACAAAATACGTCGTGAGAAGCTTTATTTATAAAAGCTTCCATAAAGTTAGTACCAGTCCTGCCAGTACTGACAATGAAATAGAAATTTTTAGCTGATGCATTTTTAAAAACCCGTCTCTTAAAAAATTTTTGTTTAAATTTTAAAAACATCTAAAATATTTAATTTATAATAATTTAGGCTTAAAATTCAGCTTCACACTTCTTCAA